>JAQUUC010000017.1 GCA_028694105.1 Hespellia sp. | reverse complement strand
ATCTGATTATAAATAAATCGACAGCATCCAAAAGTTTTAGCTAACAAAACTGCTTGTTCTTTGTTTGGATATAAGCGAAAACGATATGCTTTATTCACGCTTCTTTTCACCTTGACTTTCTATATATACACGAATTGTTTCTATTGGTGCGCCACCTGCACTCATCAAGCAAAAGCTTTGACTCCAGAACGCTTCTTTCCAGAGTAATTCCATACTTAGGCGCAATGTAGAGAAATATCTCTTTTGCTCTTTCAGAGATGCTATCATCAAGAACCTTTTTCCGATACTTTGTTACCATAATCAAATGGTAATATAGCAAGAATACTGAATGCGCATTATTGTCCATGTTCATTTCTACAATCACTTCCTTTTTATTATCGACTGATTATAGTATAGCACATTTCCACGTGCAGAACAAGTGTTCTTTTGTGAGTTTTACTCACATTTTGCAATTCATCTCAACCACCTGTAGAGAATGGGAGAATTCTTGCTAGTATTTGTTAAAAATATCATAAATATCACCAATACTCCAGCCAGTGCACCACTGCTGTCTATCATTACATCCGTCAGCTGTCCGCTTCTTCCCGAAACAAACAGCTGGTGAAATTCATCCGTAGCCGCATACGCTGTCGCTATTGACCATGAAACACACATACATCGCATCCTGCTCTTTTCACCATCCATGTACGCCCCCAGAATCAGCATTCCCAATATCGCATATTCCATAGCATGAGCCGTTTTGCGAATTGGATGATCCACCTTTTCTGCAAAGAGTGTCTGCTTTTCTTCTGTCCACTCTGAAAATCCCGGAACCAGAATCCGGCCTGCCACAATGCCAATGTGATAGCTGTCCTGCTCCGATGTACCCCCATCGCGGGCAGAAAAGCAAAAAATGAGAACCATCCATAGAACCATCAGTATTATGAAAATTTGTTTTCTTTTATTAAAATTCATATCTATTGTCAATTTCCTTATGTCCTTCTGTTATCTGTTCTTATTATAGCAAAAGCCCGATTTCTGCCCTGACTTATAGGATGTACTGCTTTATCACTGATCAATTATTCACAATTTTAATCCAGCCGTCCGGAGGCATTGTATATTGTCCAATCTCTGTCGGTGCTATATAATAAGACCCCCCGTAATAACATATTGTTCCCTTCTCAGGCAGCGGATCCCATATCGTGCCCCGATTATTATCAAGTACGGTCCGATCCTCAGCTATTAAAACTGATGTATTGTCTATTTTTTTGAAAGATCCCGGATATTTTAAAACAAGATCTGCTAACGTGAAATCCGATCCATCTTTAATCCATACCCACTGGGACCAATTATAACAAATATAGGTGCCCGTTGAATCCGTCAAAATACTGCCAGACTCAACATTCCATCCACTGCCGCCTATTTTGCTTTTCACAGTTTCCCAGTCAAGAGAATTTTTAAGAGAATGTTCGTTTTTCAAACTATCTGGTAACGTTATTACGACCGCGCCTGCAGTTGTTGGTTTCGAACTGCCGCTGCCATCATCTCCTCCACCTGTTTCACCTCCACCGCCAGAACCACTGCTGTCATCTTTGATCTTTTCAAAGTCCTGATCTGTCACATAATTATAGCATTCCACATATCTTATCGCCGTAAAACTGCCATACTGGTCACTCTTCACCGTCAATACAACCTTGATGACATTTTGTGGATATTCTACACCGGTCGGATCTGCCTGTGAGAATGTCAGTTTATCAATCTGAAATCCCAAATCTGCCGGGGAGTCATAGGTCCAGTCAACTGCTTCATAACGGACATTGCCACTGTCATTATTTAGCTGATAATAATAAATCAAAAGCTGGTTATCCGCATAAGTTGTTTCCACCGTTCGGCCAGTAATCTCACCTGCACTGTCCGATGCAGTAATTGCAATCTTACTGCCGGTACGGTCCCGCAGCTGAATAACCTCACCACCGCCATAAATATGTATGGACGCCGATGAATCCGTCGATGTTTCCGTCTGTTCCAGACTTGTCTGTGCACCTTCGATTTCTCCCGTGATTTTTTCCAGGAGTGTGTCTGACACCTGCCTTGCATCGTTCAAACCACGCAGCTGATGATAAGTTTTAATCGCAACACTGAGCAGCTGGGTGGTGGACATAGCAAACAATGCCATCAGTGCAAATGTAACTACCAGCTCCACTAATGTCATACCTTTTTTAGACTTTATGATTTTCTTTAAGGTTTTCCTTACACTATAAAATATCATACACCACGGTGCCTCTCATTCCTGTTACAAATCGTTCACGCTGTCCTCTGTGTAATTTCCATAATATGACCATTTTATTCTATTTTCTTTTATATCTCTATATCGTATTGCCATAATCTGACCTTCTTCACTGAAAAATAACTGCAAATTATAATAGGCCTCACTCATTCCAAAAATATGCAGTAAATTATCAACCTGATCATTTGTTATTTTCGGCTTATTCAAATCGAGTAATTCATAAGATGATGTACCCGCAGCCGTCTCAGCTACATCCTTTATAATTTGATTATCTACATTTGGTTTTATATTATAAACAGTAACATAACTCACACCATCTTTCACATCAGCTCTTGTATAAACGATCACATCTTTACCATCTTTATCTTTCACTGATACAGCGGTCCAGCTATGTTCTGCATCACCCGCAAAATATTTCGCTACAGCCTTCGCCAGCTCATCCTCCGGCACCTCTTCCGGAACCACCGGCACATCCTGATCTGTAACCGGACCGACTGGCTTGGTATCTGTTTCACTTCCATCACCGCTTCCACTTCCGCCGCCTTCCGTCTCGCCGCCTCCGCCACTTCCATCGCCGCTTCCACTGCCGCTTCCGCCCTCCGGTGACTCCGTTTGCTCTACAACAGCAACCGAATAACGCTGATATCCCGATTCAGAATCCGAATACAGCTTCAGCGCGCCGTACGCCAAGGCGATTGTCACTTTATCGGCATGGTTTTTTGCACTTGTTTTATCAGATACAGACAGGCTTAACGATTTTGATACCGTCTTACGATTTGCACGCTCTGCAGTCTTGTAATAATTTTTGTCAAAGGCCTCTGTCTTTTCAATCGTCTGACGCGATTTTGACAATAGATTGACCGACACAGTAACAATTTTAGAGAATGTGGCCATCATTAATACAACTACTACAAAAGCAACTAATACTTCAATCATAGTCGTACCATCTTTTTCTTTTATGAAATGGAATCTGCTTTTCTTTTTCATAATGCATGTCCTCTTATTCTCTCTCAGGCTGCTCAAATGTCCATTTTTCCTGAGGATAAATCATATTGCTGTTTGGGTTTGCGGTCTCCTGCTTTGTGCTGTCTGTCGCCGGTGCACCCCAGCCATCCGCACCTGTACCTGACTGTAATGTATATGTATTCGTAATGGTGCTCTTTTGTTTTCCCTTCTGGCAGATTACTTTAACAATCAGATTCGTTCCATTCTTGTCGATTTCCGCTTTATCGCTGGCTCCGCCTTCATACCAGTCAGAATCACATTCCCAATACATCAGAATCGTTACATCCGTATTGTTCATCTCGTCTATTCCGTTTAAATCAAAATACCGGTATGCATACTCACTCGTATGACCTCTTTCATCCGGATTATAATACGGCCAGCTGTCCTGCCATATGTTATAACGGATATAAAAATAAAGCAGATTGTCACCGGCCTCCAGCGAAGCCTTCTGTGCATCATAATTCTCAAATTCTTTGATTGCAATTTCCTGTTCCAGCTCCTTGCTGACACTTTGTGACATCTCTTTGCACTGTTCCATTGTACGCTGCTTATTTGCTGTCGAAAATAAAGAATAGGACACCAGCAGCAGGGCAAGACCTAACATCATCGTCACCATCATAATGACAATCGCTATCAGCAGCGCTGATCCTTTTTTGTTGTCTGTGCCCTGTCTTTTCATGCTGTTATCCTCTCTGCTTATCTTACTGAGTTCTAGTTCCTGCTCCATAAACCGCCTGCATAATCTGCGTTCTTCGGAATCGCCTGTATCACTGCCGCCGCATCATCCGGTGCGATGAATGTATAGGTATATACATCTCCTGTTTTTGTAATCTCCAATGTAGGTGTTATCGTGACGGTATGTCCCGTTTCCGGGTCCGATGCTCTTATCATCTTATTTAAATCAGTAACACCTTCGGAATAATTCGCCGTATCATAAGTGTCTGTACCGATTACAATCCTGTAAGATGCTGTTTTTGCCTGCTGTGTCCAAGTATAAGCACTCGCATCCACCTCCTGAGTCGTACCATCCGATACAGTTCCGGTTAACGTCAAAGCGGAAGTCTGCGTAACCGAAGGACTCGCAACAGCAAGCTCCGGTAATGTACCAAAGGACGCCCATCCTGTCCACGCGCTCAATGAGCCATGTGTGGTTCCATCCGTATCTGTCAACACTTTGACAACCGCCGCTGCTCTCACTTGTATCGTTTTGCCCTGATACGGCGCGTAAATGCTGTCTGGCAGCAATGCATCATTTTCGATATTGGTGTCACCATTTCCATAAGAGCTGATATATCGGTCAGACAGAACCTGTCCGTACTCATCCAGTACCTGAATATTATATACCAGTCGGTAAGGTGCTGTCGCAGTAATTTCATAGGAAATGTCTTCCCGCTCCGATGACCTCAGTTCATACGGTACCCCGTTTAATATCTCCGCACTTTCCTCATCATTTAAAATAATCGTACTTGCTGAACCGTCACTCTTCCGGTACCAGTCATTCACCTTTGAATTTGCATATCTTCCGGCATTTTCTTCCGCAGCATTTGCTCTTACCGCAGCCTGTGATGTGAATAAGAAGCTGCTGTCCTCATAGTCACCGACAGATTCCGCATCCGGCAGAACAATGTTAAATCCACCGTCACGTTTCTGAATGTAAGATACAACATCCACTTTTGCCGATACTTCCAATACGCCTTCTCTTGCAGTCTCCTGATATGGCAGCTGAATAAAATCGCCGTCATTTCCTATATCACCGATAAAAATTGCATTTACATTCTGTCTGCAGTCGGGATAATTGTATTCCGGATGTTCCGCTTTTGCTGTCCAATATGATGTTGGATCAAAGTTCGGGTCTGACGATGTATAGAAAACATGATATCCTCCGTCATCTGTCTTTTCCACATAAATCCAGTCTGCATACTGAACTACATAATTTTTCTCTGCATCAATAACCTGATCTGCTTTTGCAGCACGAATCAGCTGAATTCTGTATTGGTCGGCATGTGCAATCGCATCAAAGGATAAGCTTGTCTGGGTCACTCCCAGATCATTCACAGTTTCCGGCGCATCCGCATTCGGATTGCCTTTCCATACTCCATCCAGATAGTAAAGAGTCTTTTTCTCCGTCGCAATCTGCGGCGTATCCACCTGAATTCTTGGAATCTGAATCCATTTGTAATCAACCGTAGCCTCTGTTACATCATCTTCATCTGACCACATAGAACTTACCTTGCTTTCGGAAATACTTCGCAGGGCTACCTTTAACCATTTTCCGGCATAATCCTGATTCGTCAGCGCAAGATTGTAGGCCGCCAAAATCAGATTGCCATCCATTGTTGTCTCTGTGCTCTTCAAAATAAGAGTCTTCACCGCTCCACTGTTCCAATAGCCTGTTTGTACACTCTCATCAGCAGCATCGCCCGCATTTGCTATTTTCTCTACGGTATCCTCAGCTGCATTGTCATAAACCGCAGCGGCTATTTCATATTTGCCTTGCAGTACACCACTTTCTGCTGTCGGTTCGAAGCTTAAATCCAGACCTTTTTCATACTCTGTCGTTGTAATCGATTCATCCATACTATACGCAGGTGTTGATTTCATCTCAGTTACATTCGGCACATCCAGACGGCTCGGCAATGTCATTTCACTTACAACTCCGGTATTACTGTCACGGTAAATGTATGACTTGTCAGCTTCTTCATCCGCGCCCTTACATGCAAGTGCTTTTACTGAAATATCAATGTCTTCCCCACGTTCGTAGTCATTCAGATCAAGCATTCTGGAAATAGTTGTATTGGCCGTAATATCTTCCGGTGCTGCCGCAAATATCCAGCGCTCCGTCAGACTCTTTTCCAAAGTATAACTGCCATCTGCTGCATCCTCCGAATAAGAAAGAATCATCGTCTTTGTCACGGTGTAGCCGGAGCCTGATTCCATCCACACATAAGAGGTCTGATCTGTCTTTTCCGTCTTCACCACTTGTTCCTTGCTGCTGTATAATTTATCCGCCTTTTCTTTCGCTGCATTATAATCCTCTGCATGGTCAAAGGTCTGCTTTGCCCCGGTATCATTTGCTGACCGGCTTACACTCACCTCATATCCGGATAACTGTGTCACACCGCCAACGCTTCTCTCTTCGACTGGAATATTCTCCCATGCCGCATCATATACCAGTGTATTTTTCTGAACAACCCCCTCCTCTTTATGCAGAGAGATCTCCGGTCTGGTAATCTGTGTGAAATGAAGCTTCATTGCAATGTCCCTGATATTGCCAGCCGGTAACAGAGTCGTAAATCCCTTCTCATTTTCTGTACCTCTTCGAGTAACTGACACTGTAACCGTAGTGTAATTCCATTCTCTCGTATCATAAGTCAGTCTGTTCGAATCAGCTGCGCTCGTTGTATAAGTTCCGGCATCTAACTGTACCGGTGTTCCGTCTGCAGTCTTTCCGGTCACAGTATAATCGTAAACTGCCCCGTCTTTATATTGATTCGTGGTGGCGTCTTCCGCTTTATAGTGCGTATTGTTCTGATCCCAGGTAATTACTAAGGTATCTGCGTTTGCATCACCGTCAGTGCCATCTAAATCTGTATCATTGTAGTGGATAATCGGGGTAGCCTGTCTTGCCGGAATATCTGCTTCTTTCAGCCAGTAATAAAAGACCTGGTTGTTCATTTTTTTCTCTGGCGAATAATCATATCCACTGTTGGATTTCAGCAATGTATTGTAATACAACGTATAGGTTCCATCTGCGGCAAGCTCGATTACATAACCGTCTGCCAGTTTTGCCGTTCCGTCCGAACCCGTACCAATCAGTTGATCCGTTCCACTTCCTGCCACGCGATGATCAGCCGTAACATATAAGTCCTGTAACTGATCTTTTGTCAGGCCGATTGCTCCCGCTGGCCTGAATTCACTGACATCGACCGTATGTCCCATATATACAATATTGTTGGACATCATGACCGGATAACTCCTCAGCATTAGATTCGAGTAGGAAGCAGTCGAAAATACATCTGCCGGAAGGGAGCTTAATGATACCGGAATTGCAGCTGTCGTTGTATCTGAAGCGCGCACCTGAGACATCGACAGCACAACCGGAACTCCAAGCTGCTCATCCGTTGCCACAAATTCTGAGCGCATATACAGAATGAATTTTGCATATTTTACTGTCATTTGATAGCTCAGTGTATCTTCTGTAGAACCTTGGAATCCCGTGTTCTTCTTATCAGGTACCATTCCGACGGTTTCCATTTCGGTCGTTGTTTTATAATCGCTGCTGCTCGGTGCCTGTGATTCACGCGCCAGTCTGGCTGATGAAGTACACAGCTGATTCGTAACAGATGCACCGGCATAGAACATAATGTTGTTCTTGCCATTTCCGTTAAAATACTTCTCTGATACACCGGTCTTCGCATCAAGGCTTATGGTTGTTGAACCAACCTGCACTGTGATTGTGATATCACTTAAGGTCATTGACTGCTCCAGATGATATTCCGCTATAAATGTCTCATATTCTGCCTGATTATCCAAGATCACCTGATATCTCAATACATCGCCATCTTCAATCAACTCCGCATGATATAACGGTGCCGGCAGAATCGGTTTCACACTCAGATTCAGATTCTTTGCATCAGAATAGTCTGACCAGACTTTATGTACCTTTCCATCACTGCCATCTGTATCCGTTCCGGCACGTACTTTAAACACAATCTGTGAAATATCTGTTCCATTCACAGACAAAACAGACAGAGTCACATCGGTGCCATATACGGTGTCTTTTCTAGTTGTAATCACGCTTCCGTCTGCATCCAGATACTGCGCTTCATAATCGTAATAGGCTGCATTTGGCACTGCATTCCATGAGAATTTATAGGATGCATTTCCAGCATCTTCCGGCTCGCTGACAATCGGTTTGTCCATATGAACAACATCAATGACTGCATCCGTCGTAAAATATGCATTATCCGCAAGGAACGTCTGATATCTCAGATTATCCTGTGAATCCCCCATCACTTTCAGTGATGTATCCGTTTTCGCATTCGTATCTGACGCGCCCATAAACATCAACGGATTAATACGAAATCCCGGTAATCCTACTATAACCGGTTTTTCTTTTGATCCCATATTTAGCTTCAGGGTTCCCGGTACTATATCATAATTATCGACATTCACACCAGTTCCTTTTCCCTTATCCGCTCCCGCTGATGCAGCCGCATATGTAACTTCTTCATAGGCGAGACCTGTATATTTAGACTTGCCCGCCGTCTTTTTTAATGCACCTCCCGTATCTTCATATCCGGTATCTTTTCTATCTTCGCCAAACTGTGCGTACTGACCCGTTTTACCGTCATACGCATAAGACTTGTCTCCAATTGTGATATTTCCGTTTAACCACATTCTCTGCAGTGCGATATTTGCATTTGCATTGTTTTTGTCAACACATTTTGTCACCACAATCCGAATCATATGTGCCTTCACACTAGTGCCGCAATTGATTCTTATTACGTTTTTCCCGTTTACAGTTTCTGCGTCCTGCTCCGAACTCTCTTGGGAAATAATGGTAGTCCAGTCTGCATTCACACTTTCCGGATCTGTATAGCTGGAATATTCTACCGAGTAGGTTAATTTGCGGCCGTTAGTACTCCAAAGCCACATCAGATCAATTTCACTCAGGTCAATGTCCCGATTAAATATATAGGTATACGTATACGTTCCGGGGCTTACGGAGTTGTTTCCATATGCATTGGTCGCTTCTGCTCCCGGATTCGTATCGGACGATCTTAAGGTAAAATACAGATTCTCGCTCCTCTTCGCTTCTGGTCCACTCATCGTCATCTCTCTCACATAGAAAGAGTCCGGCTCATTTTCTGTAATCGCCTCTGTATCATCATAACGCTTTGTCACCACACCCGACTGCGTATTGGTCAGGTAATAATTCGTCCCGTCTTTGGAATATGTACTTGCAGTAATCGGATATTTCGTATCCGCAAGTCCAAAACACTTATCGACCATAATACTCTGCGCAGCGGAAGACACGATTCCCCAAAGCTCCGTGTTTCCAATTCCATATCCGTAGTTATTGCACGCCACAATTTTAGAGCCGGAAGCAGGTGTCTTATTCAATTTGCCAAGAATGCCTGCAGAATTGTCCCCCGACTTAATGAGTCCCGTATTTACACATTTCTGTATCATCAGATAGACTGCATCTGAACCACCGGCATCCGTTCCCATGATTCCACCGGCAATTCCACAGTTAATTGTTCCATGGTTCTCACAGTTCACAATATTTGCAGCCGTAGCACGCACACCATAAAGCATTCCGAGAATTCCACCGGCACCTTCTGACGCACGCTCGGTAATTGTTCCAAAATTGCTACATCCGGTAATCGTACCGCCATAATATTTCCAGACACCAACCATGCCGCCTGCACGCGCCCTTGCATCAACCGAACCGTAGTTCTCGCACTGCGCTATCTGCCAGTTTCCATCGCCGGAAACCTCCATACGTCCAATAAGACCGCCCACTGCGTTAGAACCAGCTGCAAGTTTCACAACCGATGCTCTGTTGAAGCAGTACGATACCCCATGCTCCGATGCCTGATATCCTATGATACCGCCGCAGCCATTATCCTGAGCATTATTCGGCGCAAATACCAGCCACTTATTTCCCGTTGCAGCCTGCGAGATATTCCCGGTCTGCCGATTATATCCTGCAATCCCTCCGACATGGCCTCGGTTATTTTCTATAATCACACTCGTGGCATCAACGTCCGCTGAGTATGTCATCGTGGATTCCGTCTCTTCCGAAGCGATTGTACCTGTCGTTCCAATGGAAATAATCGTTCCGGCGTTCAGTCCCGCCACGCCACCGGTATGTCCATAAGCAGATGTATTGCTGCCCGTTCCGACATAGACTGCCGCGCTGGCATTCTTTACGGTATCATTTGAATTCGTATTTGGATTAGAGACTTTATATAATTCTGATGTACCAAAGGTCACATTTGAAATTGTGGCTCCAAGTCCATTGACCCCTGCCACGCCACCGATATTTGCAATATTGTTTGCGTCACCGAGTCCGGTAATTTTAGCAGCATTTACTTTACAGCTGGAAATAGTTCCGCTGCTGTTTATTCCGGAATTACCATTCACGCCTGCAATTCCACCATATCCATAGATGACAGAACCATTTGTCTCAAAATTCGTGTTCGGATTATATTCCGGTGCATTCTGCGGATTGTTCGCAGTTCCTGATACTTCACCATTAAACTCACAGTACTGAATCGTTCCATTATCATTGGTTCCGGCAATTCCTCCAAGATTTCCGTAATATGCCATGTCGGTCAGCGCAAAGGAAATGCTTGCATACACTTTTGTATCATGCTCCCTGGTCCCCTGAATAATTCCGGTATTCGTTCCGGTAACTCCACCGACCGATGCAGTTGCAGCATTTGATCTCAGCGTCAGATTTCCCGCAGCTGTTCCCACACTGCACGCAGTAATCGTTCCACTGTTCGTTCCTGTAATTCCGCCGAGGGCGCTGTCTCTGCTGTTTGCCAGATTGACAATCAAAAGATTCTGTACACTGCTGCTTTCAATCACTCCGGCGTTTGTTCCGGCAATTCCGCCCACATAATCCTTTCCGGTAAAGGAAAGTGCTACTGTTGGCTTTACATCGCAGGAGGAAATGGTTCCGGCTGCGTCATTGATTCCCGCAATTCCTCCGCCGATTCCGTTCGGCGCATTCACCTGCGCATAATCAGAACACTGTTCAATTCTGCCTTTATTCTCACCGATGATTCCGCCTGCATTTCCACTCTGGGTCGCCGTAATGATTCCCCGATTATCACAGCTTGAAATGGTTGCCGCCGGACTGCTGTGATCGGCACCGATGATTCCACCCACAGTACCGTTTGCAGATGTCACAGCCGCTTCATTTTGAAGATTCGCAACATTTCCACCCTGATTCAGGCCAATGAAACCGCCAACATTCCGGTTTCCGGTAATATTTCCGGTGAGTCCGGCTTTTCCTGCTCCACCGTAGCTCAGGATTCCGGTATTCACGCCAATGACTCCGCCGATATTATCGCCGGATGCAGAGACACGAATGGTATTTGTGCCGGCAAGTACAACCGTTCCGGCATTGTAACCGGTCATGCCGCCTGTCTGACTGCTGCCACTCACAACAGCATTGGTAAAGGTCAGCGTACTTCGAATCGTTCCAAAATTCTCTGCGGCAATTCCGCCCACATAATTCTGACCGGTAATAGTCCTTCCTGAAAACGAAGTAGATTCTATCACTGCACCGGCCTTATTAAGTCCGGCGATTCCGCCTACATAATCCCTGCCGCTCGTACCAATACTGGATACGCTACAGTTTTTAATCGTTCCTTCATTGATCTCACTCAGGCTGCCCAGGTAAGTTCCGGCGGTTGTAACATCACCTTTTCCCTGGTTCATGCAATGATCCAGGGTTGTATATTTTGTTACTTTGCCAATCATTCCACCTGCATAAGAATACCGGAAGGAACGCCCGTTGTAATCATTTCTTGACTGCTCACTTTCATTTTCAATAGAAGAAGTCGCAGTAATCGGCGTATGATTGACTGCATTTTCTATTGTAAGATATGTATTGTCATCATTATATCCAATCACACCTGCTACATAGATGCTCCCGCTAATTCCCTCAAATCGGCTCTGCGATACACTCTGGTCCATTCCATTGATTGTCATACGGCCAGCACCGGTCGGCAGTGCAGCGTTCGCAATCTGACGCACCGCCTCACCTAAATCTGTTGTCAGGTCCAGCTTTTGCGCCTGTTCGGTTATCACGGACTGAACCGTCTCATTATCCGTCTCGGTAATCAGCTGATTATAGCCGATAAATCCACCGGCAAAGGCTGTTCCGTTTAATCTTCCAAGGAAGTTATCCGCAGTAAAGTACGTCGTGAATTCCTCTGTGGTACTGACAATATTTCCGCCTACAATACCACCTACGCAGTAGGTTCCACTCACTTCATTCGGATTTGACACAAGCGCTCTGCCCTCCAGCAGCTGTAATGCACGGTTACATCCGGCATAGCCGCCAACAAAAGACCCGCTGCCACTCACGTAACCGCCGGAAACCTGATAATTGATTACCTCAGCATTTGCATCATTATATCCGACGATACCACCCACAAAATCATGGCCGGTCACGTAAGCTACGACTGCATTTGCTTCTGCATTCGTCATGTTACCACTATTATATCCGGCAATCCCTCCGACATAATCACCTCTCAAATAAGCACAGTTTCTGATCATTCTTGCCTGTGTGGTATTGTCAACATCACTGGAACAATGATATAAGCTGCCCTGATTGAAGCCGACAATTCCACCGGCATATTTATCTCTGACTGCCACAACTGCACGGTTGTCCCAATTCGAAACAGCTGTCTTTGCATCGCCTTCTCCGATGATGCCGCCTGCATAACTATTTGCGAGTACAAATGCCTCATTTACATTATTTTCTCCGCCTTCCAGCGTCAGGGCTGAATCCGAACTGCCTCCGACGATTCCACCGACATATCGGTTCCCGAAGATATAGCCATTCGTTGAACTGTTTTCTCTTTTCGTATTGCAGTTCGTTACGTTTGCCTTATTAATATAACCGGCGATACCCCCGACATAGTCTCCTTTTAATTTTAACGAAAGACGCTCTTCCGACTTCAGTATATCCGCTATTTCTTTGTCCGTATACTGTGGTGAACTCTTACAGTTCTGGACCGTTAACTTATAGTCTTCCCCGGCCTCCAGATAACCTGCGATTCCGCCAAAGCAGGCAATCCCTCCGGCTTGTTTGACTGTCTCATCATTTTCCTCCGCAGTCTCTGTCGCGCTCACCCGTCCATAGTTGTTACAATCCCCGATCACAATGTCCTGTTTTACGTCTTTTGATGAAACAGTTCCCACAATTCCTCCGACACGGTTGATTCCGGTTACGGACGCTCTGTTGGTCAGATTTGAGTAGGATGCTCCTTTTGCGTCATCACTCTGTGCACCGGTAATACCGCCAACTGCATAGATGCCGCTCACCGCGCTGGCATTATTCGAGTTTTTCACCTCTAATTTAGAAAGAGTTCCCGCGTTCTCGCCACAGAAAGTTCCGACACTCCTGGTACCGGTCACAGATACCTGGTCCATCACAAGGTTTCGAATGGTTCCATAATTTGTGGCAAACAGTCCCACTGCACCATTGGCAGCCTTTGTCTGGTCCTCCCCTTCTGTCACGCCATAGATCCCTGCATCAGCATTTGCCTTCTCGGTAAATGTAAGACCTGTCATCGTACAAATCTTCACTGACGAGCTTTCCAGTGTCATTCCAGTCCTCAGCTGTTTCACGGAAGGGAACACGCGATCCGCTTCTCCTGCCAGTTCACCGCCGCGATACAGAGCGTGCTCTGCATAAGATGTCCAGTCGATATTACCCACGACCTGATAAGTAACCTGATCGGCCGTCTGTAATCCTTCGTACCCCTTCACATTTCTCTGCGCTTCGGTATAATCCTCGAGGTATCTCATATTATAGAGATGTCTCGCATTTTTAATGGTATAGGCAGCGGTGGTCGTCTTATCCTCCCCGGTTTCATTCTGAACGGAGCCCATATAAACATTCTCAGAATTGCTCTGGCGTTTTGCCGTTGTCTTATAATCTTTTCCAGACCCCTGGATCGTACAATAGATATCTTCTACATTGACACCGAATCTGCGGAAACTATAACTGTTCTTCAACGTTGCAATATCCGGCAGTTTCAGCGCTGCTATGTGATTGTCATCACCGGTCTTCATGAAATCGATATAATCATCATAATACAGACTGCTTGTAGCATTCAAATCCGCAGCATCCAGTATGACGCGAACCACGCCTTCTGAATCCAGCCATGCCATGATGTCATAATCACCCAGTTTCGTTGTTCCGGACTTCTTGCCGTCCGCATCGTAATCATATCTGGTCACATCGCACTTCACTGCCTTTTGAAAGGTTTCATTCTGAATCTTCGTGCCATCCAGCGTAATCACCAGAAGCGTGTTTTTTGTTGTCTTATCACATACAGTGATTTCATATGTCATATCCTGAATCGCGCTTTTAACTTTGCTTAATGTAAAGGAAAGATTCAGCGTATCTTCATTATTCAGTTTCACTTCTGCAAGCGCCGGTTTTTCCGTCTTGTTGCTTGTTGCCTTATATAGTTGGTCAACCCCGTAATATCCCGTCATGCGTGCTCTGCGGTAATCCGTCTGGCGATTCGAAATATCTACAGTCCCTCTCCGGTTCGTATTGGAAGAATTGTATTCAAAACCGGCGGCCTTATTACTATACAATACAGCAAATACCTGTCCGTCATCCGCTGTGAATTCCACACAGACCGTAGCATTCAAAATAGAAGTATCATACAGATACTGTTCAAACAGATCGTACAGTGCGGTAATCTCTGCACTTGCCGTACCGTTCAGATATTCTCTGTAATCCTTCGCTGTTCCTGTGATGCTGTAGATTTCATCCTGATAACGCCCTTTTTCTGATTTTGAACTGCTCTGTGGAAATACATTTGCCAGATTGTAGGCGTTTCCATCTGAATCTTTCAGCTTCGACAATATCGTATTAATGGTATCCGTCTTCTCCAGATTTGCCTGCAAATCAGCCAGCTGACCGCTGGAAGAATATTCAGACAGCTGATTTTGTGCAGCAGTAAACAAGGTTCTTGCATATTCATTCTGCTGTTTGAACTGAGTCCACTCCACCCATTTTGATATGCCGAACACGATACCGCCCACGAGAATTATCATAATCGAAATCACTACGATTAATTCCACCAGCGTATAACCACTATTTAGTTTTCTCGTCCGTGTATTCTGAATTCTTCTTCTCATCGTAGTCACTGCTGCCTTCTTAAATGAATATATTCTTATAGATACTGTTCCAGATCTCTTCTGTCATTCGTGTACTGAAATGCCGTCTTCCGGCTGATCTTCCCCTGTGAGACCAGCTTTGCAATATCCATGTTCAGGGTATGCATCCCCGCTGCACTTCCTGCCTGCATTATGCTTCCCATCTGGTGGGTCTTACTCTCACGAATCAGGTTGCACACCGCATCCGTCCCGATTAAAATTTCTGTTCCGGCGATACGTCCCTGTCCGTCCGCCGCAGGCATCAGGCACTGAGTCACTACCCCTTTTAATACTCCGGACAGCTGCGTCCTGATCTGATTCTGGCTCCCTGCCGGGCAGGCATCGATGACACGGTCAACCGTCTGTGCCGCACCTGTCGTATGGAGTGTGGACAAAACCAGATGACCGGTCTCGGCCGCCGTCATCGCAGCGGAAATAGTCTCGTAATCCCGCATCTCTCCTACCAGAATGATATCCGGATCTTCACGCAGCGCACTTCGAAGTGCCGATGCAAAACTGATGACATCTTCCCCCGCCTCTCTCTGATGGATGAGCGCCTTTTTCCCGGTGTACTTATACTCAACTGGATCTTCAATGGTAATGATGTGAACCGGCTTCGTCTGGTTGATATGTTCAATCATCGCTGCCAGCGTTGTCGATTTACCACTTCCGGTAGGACCCGTAACAAGAATCAGTCCTCTCGGCTCCTCCGCCAATTCGTAGAGTTTTTCCGGCATATGAAGCTCCTCCAAGGTTGGAATATAGCTGTTTAACAGTCGAATCGTTGTGGCAATTTTCTTCTGCTGCATAAAGATATTCACTCTCTGCCGAAACCCATCCGACGATTCCATTGCAAAATCAATATCATAGCCTTCCTTCAGTTCTTCTTTCTGCTTTTCATTCAGCAGACCGTACAATATTTCGTTGATTTCCTCTTCCCCCGGCTGTACCGGTGCCTGCCGAAGACTTCCGTGAACGCGAAACAGCAGCGGCATACCTGCAGACATATGGATATCGGACGCGTTCCACTCTCTTGCCATCAAAATAATCTTGTCTAATTTCATCTTCTGCCTCCATAAAACAGAGCGTGCTCTGTGATTTCTATGCGTAATATGCAACCTTCAACAACTCTTCCATCGTCGTCACACCCTGTTCCACCAGTTCAGCCGCACAGTCTTTTAGCGTTCTCATATGCTGATTCCTGACTGCATACTGTGTAATCTCTTCCGCGGAAGCGCCCTCGGAAATCATCTTCCGAAGCAGCTTGTCTATGACAATAATCTCATGAACCGCAATTCGCCCATGATATCCGGTATAATTGCAGACAGGACATCCCTTCGCCTTCTTGACAAGCCTTCCGGGCTCACAGCCAAGCATCTCTGCTTCTTCTGCCGTCACTTCTGTCTCTTCCCCACATTCCGGGCATACCTTACGCATCAGTCTCTGTGCAATGATCCCAACCAGCGAGTTTGCTACCATATACGGCTGCATTCCCATATCGACCAGCCGCACAACAGACGATGACGCATCATTTGTATGTAACGTTGAGAATACAAGATGTCCAGTAATCGCTGCTCTCACAGAGATCGAAGCCGTCTCGGCATCTCGTGTCTCCCCGACCATGATGACATCCGGATCCTGCCGAAGCAGTGCCCTCAGCCCCACTTCGAAGGTCATTCCTGCCTGATTGTTCACCTGTGTCTGAACGACCTTTGGAAGGTTCTTCTCCACCGGGTCCTCGATCGTGGAAATGTTCAGTGCCTTCTTGGAAATGTCTTCCAGAATCATATAAAGTGTCGTGGTCTTACCGGAACCAGTCGGTCCGGTGAAATAGATGATACCATTTGGCGAGCGAAGCATTCGCTGCATCTTCTGGTAATCCTGATCTTCCATGCCATAGGTATTCGGATAATCAATATGTGAATTGCTTGTCAGCAGTCTCATAACCGCCTTTTCCCCATATACCGTTGGAATCACGGACACACGGATGTTGACCGGCTGCTTTTCAATATTGATTTTAAAATGTCCGTCCTGCGGAATTCTGCGCTCTGCAATATCCATGCCGCCGAGAATCTTGATGCGGGCAATCAGGGATGCATGCAGGCTCTTCTGCAGCGTGACAAATTCTACAATAGCTCCATCAATTCTCATACGAACAACCGTCTTATCATCGAACGGTTCAATATGGATATCTGATGCATTTGTATTATAAGCCCGATTAATCAGACGGTTGAGTAAATTGATGATCGGAGTATCATCATCCCCCTCCTCAATTTCTTCAAAATCATCCGCCGTCTCACTTGCAAAGCTTTCATTTGCAACCTTTGCTGCTCTCTTCGCCCCCACCTCTGAATAGTAGTACTGAATTGCCTGCAGCAGGTCACTTCTCTCACACAGACACAATTTCAGCTGCATGCCGGACAGCTGCCGGACATCCTCAATTCCATAGAAATTAAGCGGGTCATTTAAAAGCACAATAAGCTCACCGTCTAATTCTCTGACAGCGAGCATCTCGTATTTTTCTGCTAATGGGCGTGGAATTTTCTCAACAGTCTCCGGTTTGATCTCCATATCCGAAACATTCACTACCTGCAGCTCCAGCCGTTTGCCAAGCGCCTGCAGCATCTGAATCTCGGTAATATATCCGAGTGCAATCAGGGCTCCGCCGATTCGGGTTCCTTTATGCTCCTTCTGATATTCAATCGCATCTTCTATCTGTGCGTCCGATACATATCCATATTCTTTTAACACATCTCCAATTCTAAGATTTCGATTGCTGTTCTCCATACGTATGCCTCTCTTTATTGTCTTTATTCAGCTGCGGCTTCTTCGGCAGCTGCGGCCGCCTTCTCCACAATGTATTCCTCTGTGCTCTCATACATATACACTTCCACCGTTACCTGTGCCGAATATTCCGAAGAATTCGAATCCGCCTTCCAGATAATGCCTGTAATACGGAGTTTTGGTTCCTGCGCAGCGAACTCATCGATTGCTCCCTGCACCGCATCTCTGCTCCCCGTCATTGCCACTTCCGCTGTCGCAGTGTAAATACCGTCATAAGTAGCTTCCTGCTGGCCGGTACTTGTATCCGCATCTTCCTTCATTGCATTCAGCACATTATCGTACGCTACCAGTGTTGTATAAGTCCCGTTTGCCGGCATGGTAATGTCCAGCGTGTTCATGGTAACACCGTGGGAGAGAACAGTCTCTGTCAGCATCTGATCAATCTCCATACTTTTCATCATCGGATAAAAGCTTCCCTGCAAATCTGAAACCTTCACCTTCAGATCCTGCTGCGTCTTCTCAAACGAAGGAAGTGCCGTCACCTTCTGCTGATTTTCTATTTTCAGGTCCCGGGCATGGTTCACCGAATCCTGCAGCTCCATCCCCTTCTGAAACAGTGGATAACAAATGCCTGCACCTACGCCAAAGACCAGAACCACCACCGCTAACACAATCAATAATTTTTTGTCTCTGTCAGTCAGTTTCAGCGTCATCTTGTTCTACCTCTCTTTCTGCCATCGTACAGTTCACCTGCACCTTCCACCTGCCGTCCGAATCCTGCGAATATCCGGTGTAGTCAACATATGCGAACATACTCTGCTGACTTAATTTCATAATAAACTGGTGAATACGGTCAACATTATCCGCCGTAACCTCCAGACTTACAATTCCCGTCACCGCATCATACTCTTCAATCTGTGCTGTCACCAGTCCGCTTGCACTTGCCGCAACTGCATTCTCTGTCACACGGTCCACCTTCGGATATGCGAGCAGTCCTGACTGCAGCGATGACATACTGCCCGCCAGCGTACCCATCACCTGTATCTGCTGGCTGATTATGTCATATTCTTCCACGCGCTCAACGATGTCTGCCCTGTTATTATAGGAATCCAGACTCCTCAGCTCTACCGAATAATAGATGACCCGCCCAAGCAGTATCACCGCAGCCAGAAGCAGAACGCCTGCCATACTGAGGACTGGAATGAGCACCCGGTTTCTTTTTTTTACCGCAGCTGCTTTCTCCGGGTTCCAGTTCAGCTGCGTAATCATATTCAGCTTTTTGTCCGTCTTAATCAGCCCGCCGACCGCCATGATAAAATTCATGACCTCCTGATTCCCTGCCGGTGGCTGATCCACCTGAACGAAATTCTCCAGCTCAAGCTCATTTACTTCCATCGTATTGTCAATCTGCTCTACACTGTCCTTATAGATTTGGCAGGTATCCTGATCCAGCCCCGCAATCACGACTCTCGGAATCTCCTGCGCCAGCTCCTGCGCCTTCGCAAATTGAAGCAGATTACTTACATTTCTTGCAATCTCCACTGCATACTCCGGCGTTCCGGCATCTGAGAATAATCTGGTTCTGCTCGAATAACGGTACATCCCATCCACAAAAAGAAAATTCGTCAGAGTGGTATCATCTGCCATCTGTACGCTTCCGGTCCCCTGCGACTCGTGCGGACTGATGGCTGTCAGCCGAAGTGCAGCTCCCAGTGCACTTCCGATTCCATCGATCTCGATCCCATTCTCCTCAAAAATATCCATATATTTCTGAAGGAATGCCCGAGGCGCCATCGTTGCGAAAACCTTCTGCATTTTCGTCTTTTTCGCCTTTGGATTTTGCTGCTGCATCGTCTCCTCCAGCACAAATCCGCCATATACGGGATCGGAAATACGCTCTACATCATTAAACTCTCTGCCAATAAATTCTAACAGCTGCTTCGGCTTAAAAATCGGTGCATCTACCACCTTCATCGTAAACTGGCTGCTGTCAATTACAAGCTTCACATTCTTCGTTTCCAGATGGTTCGTCTCCCACAGCTGACTGATGATCTCTGAAAATGCTTCGTCATCTGTAATGGTTCCGTTTAAAATACATCCGCTCGTATCCACGGTATAAAGCATTCGTTTCACATGAATCTTCCCACTGGAGGTTTCCCCGTCGATCACCCTGATATACCGGTTTGATAAATATACTATAATCATCTCTTATTCCTCCTTATGCCATGCCGCCAATGCTGTCGTAAGAACCATACATTGCGCTAAATACTGATACCAGTACAAAAGCAACTACGATGCCCATAATAATCAGCATAACCGGTTCCACGTAGGACACCATCTTGCCGATTGCAATATCCGCATCATATTCCATGGAGTCCGCCGAGGATGCCAGCATCGAATCCAGACTGCCGGTCTCTTCTCCGACACGAATGGAATCCGTCAGCTTTCTCGTAAATCCATCCACCATATCGAGGCCATCGCTCAGGTTGTTCCCTGCGCGGACAAATGCGATCACGCGGTCAAACTGTGCGTCGATGTAATCATTGCCAACCGTCTTTCTGGCAATCTGCAGGCAGGATGCCAGGGGGATTCCCGCCGCGTACAGTGAGCTGAGTGTCCGTGCAAATCGCGAGGTACAGATTGTCCGCTGCAGCTTTCCAATCAGCGGCATATGTATCAGCACCCGGTGCCATCCCCGCCGGAATGACTCTGCCCTTAAGAGAGCCTTCCATCCGACCCACAGTCCCAGCAGTACTGCGACCGCAATAAACCAGTAGTTCTGCATGAAATCACTGATTCCCATCAGAATTGACGTAGACAGCGGAAGAGACTCCATTGCCGAGAACATTTCCTCAAATTGCGGAAGAACGAACTTTGTCAGAATCAGAATGACTGCGATAATCATCACAGATAAAATCTTCGGATAAGTCATCGAGCTGGAAATCTTTCCGTTCAGTCTGTGCTCCTTCTCATAGAGAAGTGCCATCTGCATCGCAACCTGTTCCATATTACCGCTGTTCTCCGCCGAGCGGAACATATAAATCATCAGAGTGGGGAAGACACCGTTCTGCGCTTCCATTGCTTCCGACAGGGAGATTCCCTGCTTGATCTGGCGCATCATATCCTCGTAGACTACGCGTTCTTTCGGCTTAATCGACTCTCCCTGAGCGATAATTGTCAGTGCGCGCACCAAAGTGACACCGGCTCCCGTCAATGTCCCCAATTGTCGGCAAAAATCACCAAGTACGTTCGCTTTGAACTGTTTTTTTGCCTTATTTGATTTTGTCTCTTTCGAGCTGACTAAAAACAGTTCCTGTTCATGAAGCTTCTGCTGTAATTCTCCCTCGTCAGCAGCATTCATTATACCTGTCATTTTCTTGCCGTTATAATCCTGCGCAGTGTACCTGAATTGTGCCATGTAAGCCTACCTCCCACAATTTCATTTTAATAATTCATTATATCAGATAACCGGTATACCAGTCAAACAGCCACATCCCGCAGAACCAGCCAATCGTCATACCGGCACAGAGAAACGGACCAAATGCAAAGTGCCCTTTTTTGTCCTTCTTCTTAGCCGCCAGTAAATAGACGCCGTAGGCACCTCCAAAGAGAATTCCCAGGACCGTTGAAACAACGGTCAGCTTCCATCCCAGAAACGCACCGCAGGCAAACATCAATTTGATATCGCCTCCGCCAAATGCGCCCGGAATCAGAACGGTAAGAAGGAGCATTGGCACACTCACGCAGAGCATACCAGTCAGTCTCTGTCCCAGTGTAATATCCGGAAACACAAAAAAGGACATCACAGATAAGGCCAGCACAAACATCCAGCATCCATCTGCAATCTCCATTGTATCCATGTCCATAAAGGTAACAACGGTCATCACGCACAGAAACAAAAATGCTGTGATTCCCTGTAAGACAGACACCCCATAATATCCTGCACAAAACAGTGCCGCACATCCGCCCAGCACTTCAATCCACGTATCCCGGGAGCCGATAGAGGTCCTGCAGTATCTGCATTTGCCCCTCAGAAGTATATAACTCCAAATCGGAATCAGATCCAGCGCGCCAAGCCGGTGTCCGCAGGCAGGGCAGATTGAAAAACCCTTCACGAACGACATATGCCGCGGTACCCGGTATACAATTACATTTAGAAATGAAAAGATACAGCTTCCGGCAAAAAATATCAGCACGCCGAGCAATATCTCACATATGTATAATCCCGTCATTTGTTCTCCCCAGTGCTTTTTTATTGTATTCCCTTTACCTGCATGCCTGGCAGCAAGATAAAGAAGGCTCATGCGGCGGCTGCCGAATGAAGCCTTCTTCATTCTTCATTATCATATATGTGATGTCTCCAATATATTGTCCAGCTGTCAGTATCGCTCGCTGCATCATACTGATACTCAATCAGAAACTTCCCCTTCTGATAACTCATGGCAGCAACACAATTCCTGCTTGTATTCCATGATATTAAATATGCCTGTCCCTCCGCGCCGGAATAACTCATCACTTCATCTTCCATGGACTTACTCATACCGCTTTTTCTCGTATAATCGGAAATGTCTTTTCCAAGGCCAAGATATTCGATGCCGAGATAATTCATGTTCAAAACGACATTCTTTGCATCGCGCAAAATCTGACGCTCCTGGATGGACTGATCCCATATCCACAGGGTCGGTGCAAGAACCACAACGCAGATGAAAAGGGTGAAAAGGGCGATGTTTCTCGCCCTTTTGTATTGGTTGGTGTATGTGAGGGATTCATAAGACTGCCGCATTTATGTGGCCCTCCTTTAGTGTGATCAAAGCCAGTCTATCGCCGAGCTGGCGTTCCCCATCCACCCTCGGACGTCCAGGTTATATAGTATCTGGAATTTCCATATGAAAATGCTGTAATTTGTCCTAAATTCTCACCTTTAGTTTCAAATGCACATGAATACTTATTTGCTCCCGGGTCTCCTGTTTGCTTATTAGCCACATGTACAGCTTGACCAATTTTTTTCGGTTCAAACACATCTGTTTTAGTTTCATCTGAATACCAGTCTGCAACATCTGCCTGTAACTGTGTCAATGTTGATGCAGCATCCTGTTTGCAGTTTGCCTGACTTGCTTTTTGGACATATTTCAGTACACTTGGCACCAATACTGCCGCTAAAATCAGAATAATTACGATTACTACGATTAACTCTACCAATGTGAATCCCTGTTTGTTTTTCATTTTCTCTCTCATGTTTTTGAATGTTCTTTTAATCATGTCTTTCTCTCCTCCTGAGTATATTGTTTTTGCCCTGTACTCTCCTTTTCGTTTTGCACCTGTATCAGTTTGAGTATTCAGGCCATCTATGTTGAAAGTTCAACATATTCATTCGTTAGCGCTAATTCGAATTTATCATTTTAAATTAGCATCTTTTTAACATTTCGTGCCTACAGCTATCATCAACACATTTTCGTCTTCCTTGCTTTCCATTCTGATATATCCGTTCTTTTTCTTCAATATACCGCTCAAATTCTGGTAATGAATATTCTGAATATTCTGAATATTTTCACACGGATATGTGATTTTTAGAAATTGTTTCTTCTGGGCGACCATATTGTCAAGCTGTACATAGCGCATATAGCTCCATCTGCATCCAGTGACTGCTTCTTCTGCCATCGCGAGCGATTCTGTCAGTATTTCCCTGATCTGTGAATCGTTCAGGACACATCTGCTGATCTCATCTCCTTTCACACGAAGTATGATCCCACCACCTTTTAATTTGTCGTGGTATCGATTGAGTATCTCATCCACCAAAGTATAAGATGTGTATACTCTTCGAAAAGCAGGAGCTGCAATATACGGTTCGTTCAATTGTTTTACGCAATTCATTTCCTCACTCCTTTGCTCTTCTTGATGACAACTGCATTATATCGGATAAATCCATCTTTTTTTCACACTTGTTGAATTTGGCCTTTTTTTTGAAGGATTTGGACCTTCAGACAAAAAAATGGACGAAAGAATCCTCTCCTTCGCCCTTTTTATCCTCACATTCTGCCGAACATAAACTTATAATATTGTTCTTTTACTTCCTTCTGATACCTTCTGGAAATTGGTATCACATCATCCCCGATCGTAAAACCATCGGTCTTCATCTCATTTGCATAGAACATATTCACAATATAGCTCTGATGACACCGTATCAGACTTTCCGAGGAAATCTGATCCACAACATCAACCAGTTTGCCATAGCTCTCTATCTCACCGCCATCGGACATATGCAGAATATACTCGTGGTTATTACTCTCTATGTATAGAATGTCACGGCAAAAGACGCGCTTCCAGTTGCCGCCCTTGCTCTTGACCATCCATGAGGCCCGTCGGTCCGTACTGTTATTCTTGGTGTAGAACGTAAAGCAGCTCTCCAGCATTCTGTACCGGACCGGCTTAATCAGATATGCCATCGCAAACATCTCGAAAGCCTCCTGATAATACGCCTTGTTCTCTGCAATGATAAAAATCGTCACTTTCAGACTTAATCCCCGAATCTTCTTCGCTATCGCAATGCCGTCGCCTTCCTTCTGCAGACTGGCGCTCATACAGACAACATCATATGCATTCGTATTCAGTTCAATCTCTTCTTCTAATTCATAAGCATTGTCAAATTCGACAATCTCCAGCTCCAGACCAAGTTCTTTGATATTCGCAGCCAGATACTCTCTTGATTGTGGATCCTTCTCACATACCGCTATTCTAATCTTCATATTTCTCCCCGAAGTCTTTATCTGTGTATATACTTATTATATTTCTTCTAGTATAACACAATCAAATTTTTGTGTCTAGGAATTGTGGGGAGCCAATCAATTTTTGTCTATTTTTTCTCTACAGTAAATGTGCTCTTAATTCTTCTCCACTCTGTTCGCACATATATGCAGGCGCGATATCAAGTACCGTCTTGCAGCCGCATACGCCTTCCTCCGCGAGACGCTTTACAGCTCTTGCATAAGCCACCAGAACACTCGTTGTAAATTCCGGGTTGGAATCTAACTTCAGGCTGTATTCCATAATATGACTGTGTTCTTTCTTCATGCCTGTGCGTCCGGAACGGATTACAAATCCGCCGTGAGCCATGCCGCTGTGGTTCTTCTCTAACTCTTCCTCGCTGATGAAATGAACGGTCGTATTGTATTCGTCGAAGTAATTTGGCATTGTCTTGATCTCGTTCTCAACGTACGCTGCATCTGCGCCTTCTTCCAGTACTACGAAGCATTCTCTCTCATGCTTGTCTCTCGTCATAAGTTCCGGATTTGACCCAGAGCGAACTGCTTCCAATGCTGCCTCAACAGGAATGGTATACTGTTTTGCATTCTTTACTCCCTTGATACGGCGGATTGCATCCGAATGGCCCTGACTGACACCTCTGCCCCAGAACGTATAGTCTTTGCCGTCCGGAAGAATTGCATTTGCATAAACTCTGTTCAGAGAAAACATGCCCGGATCCCAGCCAACAGAGATGACTGCCGCAGTTCCATTCGCCTTTGCAGCTGCATCTACTGCCGCAAAATGCTGTGGAATCTTTGCATGTGTATCAAAGCTGTCGACCACGTTGAAATACTTCGCATATTCCGGTGTCTGAACCGGAAGGTCGGTCGCGCTTCCTCCGCAGAGAATCATTACGTCAATCTTGTCCTTCCACTCTGCTGCTTCTGCTGCCCTTACCACCGGCACACCTTCCGTCTGAATCTGTAATGCAGATGGATCTCTTCTTGTAAATACTGCTGCAAGCTCCATGTCATTTGCTGCTTTTACTGCGCACTCTACGCCTCTTCCAAGGTTTCCATAACCTAAAATACCAATCTTTGTCATTGTACCCAATCTCCTTTTACTTTATTGCTTTACTTTGATAGTATATTCTCTCGCACATGATTTTTCAATCAGTTTTTCACTTCTGTTTGATTTCCACAATCAGTTTGTGCGGAAGACAGACAATCGTTCTCGGCGTGTCATCTTCCAGTGGTGATTCCTTCACGCAGATCTGGTCCGGACAGTCGGCATCCGTCATATCAGCCCTGCCGTCCTTTATCGTCAGCGTATTACTGCCATTTTTCGAATCAATCTGAATCGTCTGGTCTCTGCCCAGTTCATACGTTCCGTATACCTCACCATCCAGCGTGACCTTAACGATATCGCCCGTCTTGTGAATGTAGAAGTTGACCATAAGAGCTGCGGCTGCGATGACAAGAACCGCCAGTATTAAAATGATGTCGTGTTTTTTTAATTTCATATTCTGCTCCGTTTCGCGCGGCTTATTTTTATGCCTGAAATTTTAGCGGCAGTTCCAGACTGTTACGCTCCAGCAATGCCCTGTCCTTTAAGATTTCTTCCGGTGTGCCGTCTGCGGCAATCTGGCCGTTGGCAATCAGTATGACACGGCTGCAGGTATCGTATACCATATCAAGATCATGCGATGCAATGATTTTCAAATGTGTGAACCGGTTCAGAATCCGAATCAGATTGCGCCGGTTTTTCGGGTCCAGTCCGACCGTCGGCTCATCCATCAGAATGATGTCCGGAGTCATTGCGAGAATCGTTGCAATTGCAACCAGCTTCTTCTCGCCGCCGGATAATTTGTAAACAGACTTATCCTGCAGGTATTCCGTATGTGTCAGTTCCATCGCCCGCTTCACATGCAGCTGCACTTCCTCTTCCGGAAGACCGTAATTACGCGGTGCAAATGCAATATCTTCTTTGACGGTATTCATGAACAGCTGGCTCTCCGAGTCCTGAAATACATAGCCAATCTTCTCCCTCACTTTCGGAAGCATTTCTTTCGTGACCGGAATCTCTTCGACATGAATATGCCCCTCTGCCGGAAGCTCCAGCCCTACCAGAAGCTTTAGCAGCGTGGATTTTCCCATTCCGTTTGCCCCGATGAGTCCGATGGATTCGTTCTCGTGTGCGGTAAAGGTGATGTCATTTAGGACATTATGATTTTTTTCGTAACCGAAGGTTACGTGGTCGATGTGAATATGAATGTGGCTCATGATTGCTCCTTGTTCTTTTTGAAGTGCTGCATTACTTATTGTCTGTGTCTTTCCGCCTTGCCCCGTTTAAATTACATATCTCAGTATAACCAATACCGCTGCCCAAATCAACAGATATCCATAATCGCTCCCCTTACATTTTTCCTGCCCTGCCCCATGGAATTCTCCGTTGTAACCGCGGAGCGACATGCTCGCATAGACATTGTCAGCGCGATCAATGCTGCGCAGAAGGAGCTGCCCGATGAGCGACCCCCACACCTTGAAATGTACCCCTTTTTGATGCGGAGCACGCAGGGAGTACGCCTGCATAATCGTGTTCGCTTCTTTCAGCAGCACACTGATATAGCGATAGGTCAGCAGAATCTGTGTGACCAGAATACCTGGAAGATGTACCAGCCGCATTGCATAACAGATTTTTTCGATTGTGGTCGCAGCGATAAGCAGATAGGTCGCAAAGACCGTGTATACGCCTTTTAAAATCAGTGTCACCATAGAAATCATCCCCGTCGTAATGGAGATATTTCCTATATGGGCCACCACCTGTCTGTCAAACAGCGGGTTGAAGATACCGACAATACAGACCAGCGGCAGAATCAGACGCACTCGTCTGACACTGTCCGTAAATGAAATCTCACCGAGAATGAAGACAGCAATCGGGTAGACGCCGAGAATCAGCACTCTGGCCAGATCGTATTTGTTCACCGAGACAACCGTTGCAATATAAAAAACAGTAACAACAAGTTTAACCAGTGGATGAATGTGATTCACCCACTGGTCTCTGTCTGCCAACTGCTCCATATGATGTATTTCGTAATATGCGCCGCTTAGTTTGCTCATACCTTTGCTTTCTTTCTCTTATTATTTGTAAAAATCCAGCACGCACCTGCGCACACTGCCAGAACCACAACCGAGCCGACAAGACCGGATACGGAAGTTCCAAGCACCGAATCGTCACCTTTGAATGCATAATCCGGTAAAATTGCCGTGTGTTCCTGCACCTTTTCAGATGTGTGATAGACTGACTGCTGCGCAGCGTCAAGCTCCGTGCTTCCGGTGATCCGTTCAATGGACCACTCTAATCCGTCCGGATGCGAAGATGCAAACAGAGATACCACGCCTGCAGTCACGACGAAACATGCCGACAGAATCACCAGTGTCTTCTTCAATGACATGCGGTCTTTTTTCTGTGTCTGGGCCTGATAGAGCATTTCCGGTCTTGATTCATACACGAACACAAGAACCGCCGCTGTAATCAGTCCTTCCACCAGACCAATTGCCAGATGGATCGGCTGCATCGTTCCCACAAATGCAATGAACGGCAACTCTGTGATGCCTGATAATAATGTCTCGGCCGATACACTGAACGCGCCGAACTGAAGGGAAATCACGCTGCCCAGAATGGAAGCCGCAATGATACGCCCTCTGGATGCATTTTTCGATGCCATTGGTTTCCACAATAGGAAATAGCCCAGAAAGCATCCGTAAAATGCCATGTTCCATACATTTGCCCCCAGCGCGAGCAAACCGCCGTCCGCGAACATCAGACACTGAATCAGCAGCACACCGATCATGGTCAAAAATGCGGCATAGGGTCCAAGCAATGCGGTAAGTAACATACCGCCACACAGATGACCGGAAGAACCGGTTCCCGGAATTGTGAAGTTGATCATCTGGGCTGCAAATACGAATGCTCCCATGACGCCCATAACCGGCACCTTCTTCGGGTCTGCCTCTAATCTGACTTTTTTAATCGAATAGCCTGCCGCCACCGCGGAACATACATACATTGTTCCGGCCACTGCCGGGCTGATTAATGCGTCTGCCATATGCATAATAAAATCCTCCTCAAGTTCTTTCTTTTCATCTCCGCTTTATTATAACAGAGTGATTTTGGGTTCGGAAGCCCTTGGGGGGGATGTTTTTGCAATGCCCTGCCATGCCGCTCAGGCAGTCTCTGGTTTTATTTTTACTTGATAAACCGGTCAATTGCTTTATTCAGTTCTTCAATTGCCTGCATGTTGTTCTCCTCTACGGCATCCACCAGACAATGTTCTACATGGTCCTTTAATATGACCTTCCCGGTATTGTTCAGCGCCGATTTCACTGCTGCCAGCTGAATCAGCACCTCCGTACAATCCTCTCCGTTCTCTACCATGGAACGCACTTTGTTCAAATGACCGGAGGCTCTCGCCAGACGGTCGAGTACTTCCTTCGTGTGCGTATGTGAATGCTGGTGACCATGCGCGTGGTCTGTCCCGTGCTCATGCATATGTTCATGTGTATGTTTTTCTGCCATTTGTCTCTCCCGTCATTTTTTCTGGTATGACCAGAAATTATCTTACCATTATTTGTTTTTTCTGTCAATTTCCAGCGCTTTCTGCTTGTCATTTTGCATCGCAGGCTTTATAATAAAATATAGGTCAATGTGGTATAGCCAATACCAACATTAGGAAATCGAGAGGGGTTTTATTATGGAATTCAAAAAAATCAGTGCTCCTTCTTTGAAGGATTTATTCATTCGGGAACTGGAATCTTCCATTCTGTCCGGAAAGCTTGCGGTTGGTGAAAAACTCCCGCCGGAGCGGGAGCTTGCAGACTCTATGAATGTCAGCCGTGCCGTTGTCAATGCCGGCGTTGTAGAACTCGCAAGACGTGGTTTTCTTGTAATCAAGCCACGGGTCGGAACCTTTGTCGCCGATTACCGCAGAGACGGGAATTTCGAGACGCTCGCCTCCATCATGAATTATAACGGCGGGAAGCTGCGCTCCGAAGAGATCAAATCCATTCTTGAGCTTGCCATCGCGGTTGATATTATGGCGCTTCGTCTGTCGATTGACACCATCACACCGGAAGAGATTGGCATCTTAACCCGCTATGCGGAAGAACTGCGTTCTGCACAGACGCCGGAAGAGGCCGCCGGGCTCGTCTACAACTTCCAGCACGAATTTGCGATTCTGTCAGGCAACACCCTGATTCCGCTTATTATTTCCTCCTTCAAAGTGCCGATTACCACACTGTGGCAGCGTTACTTTACGTTGTACGGTGCCGAGGTCATGTATGAGAATAACATCGGGCTCTGCCAGCTGATTCAGGCTCGGGATTTAGAAGGCGCTGAGGCGCATGTCACTCATGTCATGATGGATTCCATCCACGGTAACCGCCCCATTTACTATTAAACCGGTCTCATCGAGAACATATAAGTCCTGCTCATTATATCATATTTTTTCTGAAATCACGACATCCATCAGCAGGTCATGCTCATCCACCGGAATGTCCGCACACATCTCCTTCGATCTGCACACCGCCGCTTTGTACGCCCGTGTCTTTTCCAGATACCGGTCATAGTACCCGCCGCCGTGGCCAAGCCTTTTTCCATCACCGGAGCAGGAGACACACGGCACCACCGCGAAATCGATTTCCTCCGGCAAAATCAGTCCCGACTCCTCCAGCGATTTTCCGTCAGATTGTCCTTTCGGTTCGCGGATGTGATACGGTCCTGACTCTTCCAAGTCCTCCAGCGACTTAATTTCATACACTTCCATGATTCCCCTGGAAATGCATTTGGGCACCCCGACCTTTTTGCCCCTGCGAAATGCGTCCGCGAAAATGGCGGAAGTATCGATTTCGCCCGGCATAGAAGCAAAGCAGAAAACCACATTTGCCGCCTGATATTCCGGGAGCTCAAGAAGCTGTTCTGCAATTGACGCGTCCGCCTGTTTTCGGTACTCGTCTGTCAGATTTTCTGAAAGCTGCCTTATCTTCTGCCTGACTGCTTTTTTCTGCTCCTCCGGCACACGCTTTTTCTCAAACATTTCCGCCGAGACTGCCGCACTGATGGGAATGATCAGCATGCATCCGATCGCGCTGACAATGATACATGTAAATTCCTGCAGAAATGCTTTCGAATTCATCATGCTGACGAAGGAATAATGGTATTTCTGCAAATACAGCAGCAGCATCATGCTCTCCCCGATGTAAGCAAAATACAAGGTATTCAGCGTTGTCGCAAGAATGTCTTTTCCGATTACAATTCCCGATGCAAACAATTCCTTCTTCTTAAGCGACGGGCTGTGCCGGTGTACTTCGTACAGAGCGGAAGCGACAGCCACCGAGGTGTCCATCACCGCGCCGAGCAGTCCGATGATAATCATAGACACCGCCACCTGCGCCATGTTGATGTGAATGTGGAAGGAGTAATACACCGGAAAATCTCCCTGCTGGTCAATCTCATTTAATCCGGACAGATGCATGCGATTTGACAAAAGCAGTACGAACAGAAAGAGAACCAGCGTCATAATCCCGGACGATATCACCGCCGCAAAGGTCTTGATGTTGCGCCCGTTCTGGTACACCAGTGTTATCGCATGAATCGCAGCCGCCAGTACTGCCGTAATGAGAAGCGGCGGAAATCCTGCCGTTATCAGAAGCACAGCGAACGCGAGTGCCACCACATTTCCGCAGAGAGCGATAAATGACATAGCACCGCGTTCTCCGCCGATGAGAAGGATGAGCAGGAAAAATAAGACAGCCAGTATCAGAATCATGCTTCTGCCCCCTTTCTTCGCAGCTTCAAAGCGACCGTTGTAATCACAATCGACACCGGAATCGCAAGCAGGATGGAGATTCCGCCAAGCAGAAACCGCGCGATTTCAAATGGAATCTGCAGACGAACGATCGTCAGCAGCTGTATACTGTTTTTGAGTTTAATGATCAGCACCGGGAGCAGTCCGCACATGTAGGTAAAGAAGAGCACATTGATCATCGTTCCCGTGATATCATGTCCGATCTCACGGCCGGAGGACAGCAGCTCTCTCAGCTTCACTTCGGGATTCTTTTCCACCACTTCATTTAAACCTGCCGCGATAGAAATCGACACGTCCATCACTGCACCGAGACTGGTCAGACAGATGCCCGCCAGAAAGATCGTCTCCAGATCCTGTCCGCCCGTCACATAATCCAAGGATGCATAATCGATCTCCCCGCCGAAATGCAGGGCAAGATAAAAGACCTCCACCGCAAGAAATGTGGTCAGCAGCGTTGATACAATCGCTGCGAAGCTTCTCTTATTCGGCCCATCTACAATCAGGACGGTAAGCACGGTAAAAATCCCAACCAGAGCATAGCTCATCTTCAGCAGATCCGCCCCTTTTTCATAAAGAAAGATGCTGCAAATAAAAATTCCGATATTGAGCAGAAGCGAAACCAGTGCCCGGGCTCCCTTTTTTCCGGCAATACAGAGAATGGCAAAGACCAGAGCCGCTGTCAGAAGCACCGCATACTGGTCCCTTTTTACTCCGTTGACGATCGCCGAGGATATCTGCTTCTCCCCTTTGATTTCCAGAAATACACGGTCACCCCGGCTGTACTTCTCGGAATCGATCTGCGAATACGCATAGGAGCTTTTCACCTTGATTTGCTCCCCTTTATGTACACCGTTTAAAATTCGGATTGTCAGCTTCTGCTCATAAAGAGTCTCCTTTTGTGCATCATTATCCGTATTGTAGTTCGTTGCATTTCCACTTATCGCGGTCTCGGTATGCGTCACCTTTCCGATCGTCTGCGTGTATAGAAACGCGTCGTGAAACGCAAAAAAGACTATTACCAATAATACGGTGAATAGTCCCAGCTGCCATCTATGCTGTTTTAAAAATTCTCTGTTTCTCTTCATGATTCCTTGATTCGTTCTTCTATGAAAGCGGCAACCTCATCTTTTTGCATATTCAGAGCGATTGCAAATTCACCATATAAACGTTCTTCTGCAAGATGAAAATACTTTTCATCCGTTGCCGTTACTTTTTTGCCCTCTGCAATCCGTGTCTCTTTTCGCTGAAAGATCGTCTTGATGATTTTGACAAGCTCTGCCGCGTCACACTTCTGTATTGCTTCCTTGTACTCCGCTTCTCTGCGTTTTTCGTCCGTAATCCACAAAGCATCCATCTCCTGCATCGCATCTATCAGCTGTAAACTCTCCTGCTTTGTCATAACCGGGCGCATCGGCACCTTCTGATTATCTGCCGGTGTAAAAATTGTGCTTCCCTTCAAATAGCAGGGCGATAATGTATAATACACCTTGCCTCTTGTAGCAATTTTGGATTCAAGCGGACCCACTTTTTCGACCTGACACACACCATTATTACCATACACAATATAATCTCCTACCTCAAACATACCTTACCTCCAAATGAATTCCGCTAGTGTTCCTTATTCTATTATAACAAACTTTCAGACAATTTGTAAGTCTTTTCTTTATTGCAAGGAATTTTTTCTGGAAATCATTGGTTTTTAGCACTTTTCATTTTGTTGTCAGTAGTTTTCGCAGTTCCTTTTTTTGTTTTTCCGGGGCGAACGATGCATTCACCGCATTCAGCTCTAACTGCAGAATCTCTTCTTCCGTCAGGGAGAATTCCTGCTTTAGGCGTTCCATTTCTTTTTCGATGGTCGTATCCGAGACTTCCATGTTATCCGTGTTAATCGTAACTAAAATCTCGTACTCCAAAAACTTTCTGAGCGGATAGGCGCTGATGTCAGGAAATATCCGGGTATCCAGATTACTTTTCGGACACAGCTCCAGAACGATTCCCTCATCCGATAAGTCCTGCAGCAGTACCGGGTCTTCGCAGGCGCGCACGCCATGTCCGATTCGCTTCGCGCCGAACTCCATTGCTTTTTTAACGCTTCTCGGCCCGTCAGCTTCCCCGGCATGAATTGTATACGGAACACTTAAGGTACTTGCAAGCTCGAAAATCTCGCGGAAATTCTTGGTCGGGTACAGCCCCTCTGCCCCGGCAAGATCAATGCCTGCGACACCTTTTTTGCGGAAATGCTTTGCCGTCCAGACAGTCTCGATATTCTCTTCCAGATTATCCTCCCCGCGCATACAGCACAGAATCAGATTTGCCGGAAAATCAGACCAGTTCAGTCCTTCCACGGCCGCAGCCACCACCTCCTCCTGCGAAAGATCTCTGTCGCAGTGAAGCTGTGGTGCGAACCGTATCTCCGCATAGATAAGCCCCTGCGCCTTCAGTTCTTCCTGCAGGCGGTAAACAGCCTCGCAGATTCCTTTGCGTGTCTGCAGCAGGGACAGCGGAAGTTCAAAACAGGTTAAATAATCATTCAAATCTCTGCAGTCCTTCGGACACTTCAGCATCCGCTCAAGTGCTTCATCTGTTTCCGGCAGTGCGATATTCTGCATATCCGCAAGCTTTCTTGCCATTGCCGCGGAAATCGATCCGTCCAGATGTAAATGCAGGTCCACATATCCCATCATAACATCAGCTCCTATTCATTTGATATTCCGGTCAGGTCCTTTACAATCTCCGACGCCATAATCAGTCCAGCAACCGACGGCACGAAGGAAGTGCTTCCGGGTACCGCCCGTTTTGAGACACCCTCCAGCTCCCTGCACTCCTGTGCGGCGGCAGGGTTTGGCTCCATCGGTTTTTCTCTGGTATAGACCACCTTCAATTGTGTGATTCCGCGCGCTTTCAGCTCTCTTCGCATCACGCGGGCCAGCGGACAGATCGAGGTCCGGTAGATATCCGCCACCTCAATCTCAGCCGGATTTAATTTATTTCCCATGCCCATCGAGCTGATGATCGGAGTGCCCGCCTCTTTTGCCTGCATGACAAGCGCAATCTTGCCGGTCACCGTATCAATCGCATCGACCACATAGTCGTAGCCTTTGAAATCGAATTCCGTCTGTGTTTCCGGCAGATAGAAGCATTTGTGTGTATGAACCACAGCATCCGGGTTGATTGCCAGAATGCGCGCTTTCATGACCTCCACCTTGTCCTGCCCGACGGTCTCCATCGTTGCGATGATCTGCCGGTTAACATTTGTCAGCGACACGTCATCATTATCAATCAGGTCAAGGGTGCCGATTCCACTCCGCGCCAGTGCTTCCACCGCATGTCCTCCGACACCGCCGATACCGAAGACCGCCACACGGGCAGATGCCAGCTTTTTCATGGCATCTGCTCCTAATAATAGTTCCGTTCTTGAAAATTGATTTAACATGGTCTGCTACTCTTCACTTTCTGTCTCGTCTTCTGCCGCGGTCTGTGTCCCCGCTTTTTCTTTGCCGTCAAGAGAAAGTACAAGGTTCGATTCATCGCCCTTTTTGTACTCGACCGTCACTTCATCGCCCTCGTCATACTTAATGATATCGATAAAGTCAACCACAGACACATCAAAAATCTCATCGGATCCCTCTATCATAATATAGTAATGTGAATCACCGCCAATGACCCCCTGTGCGATCTTGGTGATTTTGCCCGTCAGCGTCTCAACGGTCCGGGTGTCTTCCGCAACCGTCTTGATGCCATTTTCATACATCAGCGATGTATACTCCGCCTCACACTCCGTCACGGTATCACCGATTGCAACAATCTGATATTTCTGTACATTTACCATCGCATACTTCTTCACAAGACCGGCATCATCCTTCAGTGCAATGAAATATGTCGGCTCACTCTCAATATTCAGCAGCAGTGGAAATGTAGCCTGATAGCCTAAGTTCTGTACCTGTCCTTCTGCCGATGACATCGCAGAATCTTCGATTGCACCTTCTACATTATAATATTTCGTCTCCATGGTTCTCTGATTCATCAGAACAAATCCAACGTTCGACTGGTCACCGCTCACGGATGTCACCCCGGTATAAACCCATACATCATCGTTGATTGCCAGATAATTGTATCCGTTCGTCGTTGTCAGGCAGTCCTTCTGGCCTAAGATACTGTTGAAATATCCGTGTTTTAATGATCCATAATAATCATATAACTGTACCAGCAGATCAGCGGAATACGCCCGGTCAATCCATTCCGGTACATCTTCAATTGCATAATCGGTCGTCTCTCCCGTCACCGCATTACATAAGACCACGCGTCCAACCGTCACACCGCCGAACAGTCCGATGTTATATTTACGAACCGGGCAGATCCAGTAAGGCACACCTTCATCGTCGATTTCAAAGCTCAGATCATCAAAAATATAGGTTGGATACGAGAATCTCAGATGGCGGTAAATATTACGGTTGAAGTGATCGCTTGTGGTATATTTCATTCCCTGATCCAGTTTCACCAGATTGGTGGTCTGTGTTGCCATATCAATTGTGATATATGCCGGAATTCCTTCCTGCATATTCGTAAACCATTTGATCAGGCTGGCATAGCGAAGCGGTGTCACTCTGGTCGGTGAATCCTGATAGTTGATCTGACTGTACAGTTCGTCCACCTCAAACTGGGATACCATATCAACCATGCTTCCCATCTTACGGTTTCCCAGGATGGTCGCGGAATCTCTGTCCAGAAGCGGAATCTTATTCAGCGACAGCTCTTCGACATCCTCGGTGAATTCCCCGTTCTGTACATTCAGAAGGGACTGGTACTTCTTCGCATTCACAATTGGAGAAGACAGAATGCTTCCCACAAGATAAATCACGACCACAGCTGCCAGAAGCACCAGGACGCTCTTGATCAGCCCCGAATTCTTCAGTTCCCCCAGATCACGAAAATCCAGTTTTCTCTTTTTGCTCACTCTCTGCGCAGCAATCACCAGTCCCACAACGATGAGTACGATTACAAACATCCACAGATCGGATGAATGAAAATTCAGTGCCGGCAGTGCTACATAATAATAGGCCGCCGCAATGACAAGAATCGCAATCACGCCTATCAGTTTCATCTTACCCTTTTTCATACTGTTTTTACCTCTTTCTTTTTCGGTAATATTCCTGTAAATCTCTGATTCACCGTAAACATACCGCCTACTTTATGGTACTTGTAGTATAACATAGGTGACTAGGTGGAACAAGGGGATACTCGCACGCATTTTCTGACGGGAAAACGCAGTTAGAGACGCAGCATCTTGTCAGAACACTGCGTCTCTAATCACTTTTTGTTTTTATTCGTCTGCCGCTCTTGCCGCAATCTCCTTCTCCTGTACCTCCGAAGGTGCCTGCTCATATCTTGCAAAAGTATACTCATAATTGCCGCGTCCGCCCGTCATAGAGCGAAGCACGGTGCAGTATCCGAACAATCCTGTCATCGGAATATCTGCCTCAATGATCTGCTTGCCTCCGGCAACCGGTGTCATACCGAGTACACGTCCGCGTCTCTTGTTCAGATCTCCCATCACATCTCCAGTGTAATCATCCGGCACCGTAACCTTCATTGATACGATTGGCTCTAAGAGAATCGGGCCCGCTTCCAGGAAGCCCTTCTTAAATGCCTGAACCGTCGCGGTCTTAAATGCCTGCTCGGAAGAATCTACCGGATGGTAAGAACCATCGTATAAAGTCGCTTTTACGCCCACCACCGGATATCCGGCCAGAGGACCCTTGACTACAGATTCCTGCAGACCCTTCTCGACTGCCGGGAAGTAATTCTTCGGAACAGCTCCGCCGACTACGCACTCTTCAAATACAAAAGGTGTCTCCATGTCACCGGAAGATTCAAATCTCATCTTTACGTGTCCATACTGTCCATGTCCACCGGACTGTTTTTTATATTTCATATCAACATCGGAGTTCTTGCGCAGTGTCTCTCTAAATGCAACCTTCGGTGTCTCAAGATGAATCTCTACTTTGTAGCGGTCTGCAAGCTTACTTGCAACAACTTCCAGATGCTGGTCCCCGATACCATAGATGAGCGACTGGCGGTTCTCACTGTCATTCACCGTACGGAGCGTCACATCCTCTGCCATCAGCTTCGCAAGTGCCTGCGACACCTTATCCTCATCCCCCTTGGTCGGTGTCGTATATTTCATGTATGTATATGGCACAGAATATTCTGTCTTCCCATACAGTACCTGTGTGTTCTTCGTTGAGAGTGTCTCGCCTGTTCTGGTGCTTCCAAGCTTCGCGATTGCACCGATATCACCGGCAAACAGCTCTGTGACTTCCTCCGGTTTATTGCCAGATAAGGTGTAGATCTTGCCCGGCTTCGTCTCGGTCTCTTCCTCTGCATTATAGAGGGTATCGTCACCCTTGATGACACCGGAGCAAACCTTTACGAAGGAATATTTACCGATGAACGGATCCACCATGGTCTTAAATACATACGCGCTCTTTGCTTTCGAGAAATCATAGTTCGCCTCAAAGATCTCATTCGTTGTTTTATTGATACCTGCACATGCTCTCTTGTCCGGACTCGGGAAGAATCTCACGATATCCGACATCAGGTTGAATACGCCCTGTGCTGTGATGTTCGATCCCATACCGACCGGCACGATGCTGCCATCCATTACATTCGTACGAAGTGCAGCCCGAATCTCTTCCAGGGAGAATTCCTCGCCTGCAAAATAGCGGTCCATCATGTCATCACTCGTCTCGGCAACCGCCTCCAACAATGTGGTACGGCACATCTCCAGGTTCGGCATACAGTAATCCGGAATCTCGCATTCCTCTCGCTCGCCGATTCCCGTAAACCGCCGTCCTGCATTCTTGATGACGTTGACATAGCCTACAAACTTCTCATTTTCACGAATCGGGATCGCGCGGGGTGCAATACATTTGCCGTATTTTTCGGTCAGGTCCTCGACTACCTGACGGAAACTTGCATCATCCACATCCATCTCTGTCACATAAAACATACGTGGCAGATTATATTTTTCACACAGGTCCCACGCCTTCTCTGTGCCTACTTCCACACCTGCTTTGCCGGACACCACGATGACTGCCGCATCCGCCACACTGACTGCCTCTTCTACTTCACCGACAAAATCAAAATATCCCGGTGTATCTAAGATATTGATCTTCGCCTTCTCCCACTCGATCGGGATGAGTGATGTCGTCAGCGAAAACTTTCTCTTCTGCTCTTCTTTATCAAAATCACTAATCGTATTGCCATCGGTAATCTTACCCATACGATTAATCGCGCCTGATACATAGGCCATAGCCTCTACCAAACTAGTCTTACCACTTCCCCCGTGGCCTAATAATACTACGTTTCGAATCTCATCTGTTCTGTAAACCTGCATATAGCTGCCTCCTTGTAAGTAGTTTTCTATGCTTCTTCCCGCATAAAATCTTATGGTTATATTGTACTAAAATCTATCAGCCATTACAACTCTTTTATGAATTTTTCACAAATATGTTTCGCCGGTGGACTTTCACGCTTTAAAGTGTTAGAATTTATGGAGAAATACAACATTAGGAGGTTATATCATGGGAACTAAAAAAATCGGATTTGTCGGGCTTGGATTAATCGGAGGATCCATCGCAAGGGCGATCCGCCAGTATGATCCGGACGATACGCTGATTGCATTTGACAAGAGCAAGGAGTCTCTTGCGCTTGCCGTTTCCGATGGAATTATCGATACGGCCTGCTCTTCGATCGACGATACATTTATGAACTGCGACTACATTTTCTTATGTGCTCCGGTTTCTTATAATACAGCTTATTTAAAGCAGATGATTCCTTACCTGAACGGGAATTGCATTCTGACGGATGTTGGAAGCGTCAAGACCTCCATCCACAAGGAAGTCATTCGTCTCGGGCTTGAGGAGCATTTCATCGGCGGACATCCGATGGCAGGCTCTGAAAAAACGGGATTTGCTAATTCAAAACCACTGCTTTTAGAGAACGCTTACTATATTCTTACGCCAACACCTAAAGTTTCGGAGGAAAAGGTTGAGAGATATCGGAATTTCGTGTCACATTTGAAGGCACTGCCTGTTGTTTTAGATTACCAGCAGCATGATTACGTTACCGGAACCATCAGTCATCTCCCGCACATTATCGCGGCGAATCTGGTGAATTTCGTGCACGACACCGACACGAAAAACGAGCTGATGAAATCACTCGCCGCCGGTGGATTTAAGGATATTACGCGAATCGCATCCTCATCGCCGGTCATGTGGCAGCAGATCTGCCTGAAGAACAAGGAGAACATTTCCACGATTCTCGAGCAGTATATCAATTCCCTGAAAGAGACGAAGGAACTCATCGATGACGCAAACGAGGATGAATTATTCCGTCTGTTTGAGGAATCCAGAGACTACCGGAATTCCTTTCCGGAATCTTCTGCCGGACCGATCAAGAAATCGCATGCCGTCTACTGCGATATCATTGATGAGGCAGGTGGAATCGCTGCGATTGCGACGATTCTTGCAAGCAACAACTTAAGTATCAAGAATATCGGTATCGTTCACAACCGTGAATTTGAGGAAGGTGTACTGCGCATCGAGTTCTATGACGATGCTTCTTCTAAAAAAGCTGCTGACATTCTACAGAAATTCAGGTATATTGTATATGAACGTTAGAGGGGGTATCATATGGAAATCGGAAAAATCACAGGATTAAAGGGAACGATTACGATTCCCGGCGACAAATCAATTTCGCACCGCAGCATCATGCTTGGCGCGATTGCAAAAGGGACAACAAACGTCCATCATTTTCTGACAGGTGCAGACTGTCTGGCTACCATCCAGTGTTTTCGTGCGATGGGAATTGAGATTGAAGAAAATAAAGACAACATTCTGGTTCATGGAAAAGGACTTCATGGCCTTCGTAAACCGAATGATGTCCTGAATGTCGGAAACAGCGGTACAACAACCCGGCTGATTTCCGGAATATTGGCCGGACAGAATTTTGATTCCAAGCTTTCCGGCGATAATTCGTTAAATTCACGCCCCATGCGGCGCATTATGGAGCCACTTCAGATGATGGGGGCCAACATTTCCAGTGTCCTTCGAAATGACTGTGCTCCGCTCTACATTTCCAAAGGCGAGCTCCACGGAATCTCCTACACCTCCAAAGTTGCATCGGCGCAGGTCAAATCGGCAATTATCCTAGCCGGCTTATATGCCGACGGACCAACAAGTGTCACGGAACCTGCATTATCCCGCAACCATACCGAACTCATGCTGTGGGAATTCGGAGCGGATATCCGTTCAAAATTTAAACTGGACAGCACCCGCGCTACCGTTTCCGTAGCTCCCTGCAAAGAATTATTCGGGCAGGACATCACCATCCCGGGCGATATCTCGTCCGCTGCCTACTTTATCGCAGCCGGACTGATCACACCGGATTCTGAGATTCTGATTCAGAACGTGGGCGTCAATCCAACGCGTGCCGGTATCCTGCAGGTATGTGCCGATATGGGTGCAGATATCACACTGCTAAACGAACGCACCTCAGGCGGTGAACCGGTCGCAGATATTCTCGTGCGCACCAGCCAGCTGCACGGCGTTACCATCGGCGGTCCCATCATTCCGACGCTCATCGATGAGATTCCGGTCATCGCCGTTATGGCCGCACTCGCAGAAGGTGAGACCATCATTCAGGACGCGGCAGAATTAAAGGTAAAAGAGACCAACCGAATCGAAACCGTTGTCGACAACCTGAAGAATATGGGCTGTGATATCACGGCTGCCGACGATGGCATGATCATCCGCGGCGGGAACAGACTCCACGGTGCTAACATCCATACGCTGCTTGATCACCGCATCGCAATGGCATTTACTATCGCAGGCCTGAACGCAGACGGAATCACGAACATCCTGGACAGCAAATGTGTCGATGTCTCGTATCCGGCCTTCTATGATACATTTGAATTACTATTGTAAGCATTCATTCCATGTGACACACGCGCCAGAATAACCTCTTTGAACAGCGGCTTTGCGATAAAGTCGTACACGCCCTGTTTGAAGGCGTTGATCTGTACTTCGACATTGTCATTTGCCGTGATCATAATCTGCGGAATGTGACTCAGCACTGAATCATCCTGACAATAACGCAGGAAATCCATACCACTCATTCCCTGCAAAATAGGATCCACTAAGATCAGTTTCACTTTGTCCGGATTCCTTTTTAGATAAAGCAATGCTTCTTCCGCACTGCTGCAGGTATGCACGCAGTAGGTATCGTCCAGAAAACTCTTTAATACACCCCGGTCCATCTCATTCTCATCCACCACCAGAATCACATGGTCATCATCTATTTCATACTCTTCGTTCTGTGATTCCAGTGCAAAAATCTTCTCACAGAAGACATATTCTTTTTCATATTCTTCCATCGGCATCGGCCTTGCAAAATAGTATCCCTGAATATATCTGCAGCTCGTGCTTTCCAGAAAATCCCGCTGCTCCTTTGTCTCCACGCCCTCTACGACCACCGACATTCCCAGCCAGTTTGCCATCTTAATCATAGACGCAAGAATAATCTCGGCCTTCTTTACATTCTCTCCTACCGGAAGGAACTTCATGTCAATTTTCAAAATATCCACTTCAATATCCTTCAGCGTATTCAACGACGAATATCCGCTTCCAAAATCATCCATCAAAATGGTGAATCCGGCCTTTCGCAGCTTTTTGATCGTGTTGAGCATCAGCTCCGGATTCGTCATGTATGCACTCTCTGTAATCTCAAGCTGTAAGAGACTCTTCTCCAGCTGATATCGTTCCACCAGCTCCACCAGCTCTTCTCCAAGCTTCGGATTATACAGACTGATACGGGAAATATTGACCGAAATCGGTACCGGATCATGTCCGGAATCTATCCATTTCCTCAGATACTGGCAGCTCCTCTCCCACACAAAATAATCCACCTTCGAGATAAAACCGTTGCGTTCAAATACCGGGATGAAAATCCCCGGGGAAATCAGACCCTTCGTCGGATGCTGCCATCGCACAAGAGCCTCCGCACCGTCCACACGGTTGGTTTCGAGATTGACCTTCGGCTGCAGATAGACGCGGTACTCCTGATTCTGGAGTGCAGCTTCCATTTCATTTGTAATAAACAGCTCTTCTCTGGCCTTCTTCCCTTCCTTCTCATCGTAATAGGCAATGTGTTTGCCATAGACCTTCTTACAGCCCTGTACTGCCATCGTCGCGCGCACATAGCAGTCCTCCATGGTCGCATCCTTATCATTGATGACATATACACCGACCGACAGCTCCAGCAGATAGTTCTTCCGGTATTCTGATAAGGTTTTCTGTGACTGCCCCACAAGCTCCTGCAGGCGGTCCGCTGAACCGCTGTATGGCACGCAGGCACAGAAAATATCTGCTCCCACTCGTCCAAATGCACAGATTGGAAACATCTTGGAAATCTCTTTGAATATATCCGCCAGAACGCAGAGCAGATTATCCCCCTCTTCTTCACCGAAGGAGGTATTGTACAGCTTGAAATTATCAATGTCTACCCGGTAAAAAGCAAAAGTAAGCTCCGGATATTTCTCTCGCAGCTCCATTGCCTCCTTGAAGGTTCTCGCCCGATTATGCAGACCGGTCAGTGCATCGTGTGTTGCCATCTGTCTCATCTTCTGATACACAGATACCTGTCTTCTCGCCATGGCATTTCTCAGACGGCTGCGCAGTATTGTCGCATCATAAGGCTTGGTAACAAAATCCCACGCACCTGCATCCAATGCCTTTTTTTCATATTCCACGTTGTGTTCGCCTGTCATAACAATAATCGGAAGCTCCGACATCGATGCCTGTTGAATCTTTTTCAGCAGCCCATACCCGTCCATGACCGGCATCACAATATCCGTCAGAACCGCACCGATATTGCGGGAACCGTCAGATAAAATATCCCACGCTTCCTTTCCGTCCTCCGCCTCTATGATATCGTATTCGTCCGCCAGTATCTTCTTCAGGATTGCACGGTTCGTCAGCATGTCATCTACAATCAGAACCGATTGTCTCTCTTCCAGTATCTCACTCTCATGCATATCACTTATTTCTATCATGTCATCACCTCTTTGGTCATTTTCGTGTATGTATAACTACCGTTTCTTCATTTCAGTTAATTATGTACATTGTAACACTAATTTTAAATATGATATATAGATTGATGAATTTTATCCAAAATTTGATGAATTTTGCTGTTAATAGTATTTTACCGTCACATGACGTCCGATTTTTTCTGCCACATCTGTGAGCTGTTCGACCAGATTCATACGGACACTTAAGTCAAACGGCAGGTCTGTATTTTCGTGCGCTTCATTCAGTGCCTTTCCCACAAATAAATGGAGCTCTGTACACTCCTCTATGATGATCTTTGCCAGCTTTGATGCTCCGTTCTCGGCATCCAGCTCGTCAAAAAATTCAGCGTCAAAATCATCCTGCTCGTATTTTTTCAGAAGCTTCAAGGCTTTTCCCAGTGTCAGCACGCCTTCTGTCACCAGATCCAGCCCTTCGATGGATGCCGTCGGAGGCACCGTTCTGTCTGCTTTGCTGATAATCGTTTTCACCTCTTTTTTTAAGTAGCGCGCCGCGATATTGGCGCTCGTACCACCGGAAACAATCTTCCGGCCTTCCTGCTGCATAAACTCTTTCATCAGGATTTCATCATCTTCGGGATTCAAAGGCGGACCAGTGAAAATACTGACAACATGTCTCGCCACCACCCGGCTGACTGCCACAGTCGTATCATCGCCCGGCCGTCCCTCGTAAAGATCATTGCAGGCCTCGCTGAGCATCGTTGCCAGCCGGGATGCCGACAGTGTCTTTTTCGTGCACCCCAGCGTATAGTCTGCCATCGCTTCCCATGTCCAGCCGTTCATATTCAGAATCTCGCCCGCTCCGGCGTAGATGACCCCGTCACTCATTTCCACAAAGCAGTCGTTAATCTGCACCTCAAACCGGTATTCCTGAATCTTTTTGCCTTCGATGACACGCTCTTCAAATGGGTAATCCATAATCTTCTTATCGCGGATGAACACGATGTTCGGATTATCATAATTGACCAGATATCCTCTTCCGTCATGGAAAATCTGCAGAATGCTGAAGGTTGCATATGCCACTTCGCGCACCTTGCAGATTGGAAGGGTTTTGGCGATTGTCTCCACACAGTCCTCGATTGCCGCCCCTTCATGGAACATCGTCCCCAGAATCTTAGAGGTCAGTGTTGCAAGGATGTTCGCCTTCACACCACTTCCCATGCCGTCTGCCAGAATCAGAATCTCCGAGTCGGCGGTGTGAAGAACCTCCACCTTGTCACCGCAGAGTTCTTCATTATGTTTGTTCAGACTTTTCCATGCTACATCTACACTAAAGCTCATATCTTCTACCTCGTTTATGGATGTCATTCTATTGATGTTTTTTACTCTTCCTCGTTCAGAATTGCATCGCGCAGTTTTGACAGTGTCACCTTCGTCTCTGCCGTCGTCTCGCCCAGCAGTCCTGCGATCTCCTGTGCCACCATCATCTGCTTGTCAATGACTGCCTGTGCCATCTCAACCGTGCCCACCTTCAGCTGGTAATGCTGTTCCTTGATCTGTTCCTGTTTCGTGATATCCACATAGATGACCAGAACCGCCTCGAGTTCCTCTATGTAAACGACAGACTCGTTGACCGTCATACTTCCGTGTGACATCACCTGCTTTTTATTTAAAATGGATTCCTTCCCGGACAGTACTTCTTCAATATCCGCAGAATCGATAAACTCAAAAATAAAGCGGCTCAGAGCTTCTTCCCTGCCGACACCGAACAGCTCCTGTGCCTTGTGGTTGCATTCCTTGATATGCATCTCGCGGTCCACAATAAAAATCATGTTCGGTGTGGTGTCCATCACGACATTTGACATCGACTCCGCCTGCGTCAGCGCATATGGCAGACACATTCCGATCTCTGCTTTCCCCTGAAATACTGCAATCGCTTTGTCTCTGCAGGTTGCATAACCACACGCCCCACAATTCAGCTCGTCCGCCGGTGTATATTTGCTGGTGGATTTTAAAATCTCACGAATCTCCTCCTCGGTCGGCATCTGGTCTTCCAGATGGAAATCATAAAATTCCTTTGCCAGCTCCCTGGAGGTCATCACCGGAAGCTCCGTCATCTCCTCATGGGAAACCGCCTTGCCGATCTTAATCTTCGCTCCCACAAATGAGGTGTTCCATCTGGCCGATGCCGGCCCCTTCATACAGCCGCCCTCGCAGATGTTTGCCTCAATAAAACAATGGCTCAATTCGCCGCGCTGCAGGCTCTCCAGCATCTCCATGCAGTTGCTGAGGCCGTCCACAAAAACTTTGTCGTAACTGTCACCGCATTCTGCCGCCTGCGTATGTTGTTCCGTGTTCTGTATATTCTGTTGAAGGGCATGTGCCTTTCTTGCCAGAACAGACTGAATCACACCGCCGCTGACCGGATACAGACGGTTGATCTTCGGATCCGGATTCGCCATCTTTGCATCCTCGCACTCTGTCAGCCTGATACCGGCTTCCTCCAGCCAGATTGCCAGCTCTTCAAAGGTGAGGATTGCATCAATCGCACCTTCGACACGCTCATCGCCAATCGCCTCCTGCTTTTTGGCAATACACGGGCCAAGAAAAACGACCTTCGTATCAGCCCCGTGAAGCTTCTTGATATAACGCCCGTGTGCAATCATAGGTGACACCACCGGTGCCAGATACGGTGTACAGTCCGGATAATATTTCTCCACCAGATCATTAAAACTCGGACAGCAGGTTGTGATGATATTCTTCTCCGTCCCCTCATCCAGCAGTCTCTGATATTCTGCCGTGACGAGTGCCGCTCCTTCCGCCGTCTCACGCACCTCATAAAATCCCAGCTTCTTCAGCGCAGCAACCACCTGTCCCGGTTTTTCAAAATCCAGCACCCCAACATACGAAGGTGCAATGGAAATAATGGTCTTCTTTCCCTGCCCCAGATATCCCTTCACACGCTCCATGTCGCTGGCAAAGGTCTTCGCATTCTGCGGGCATATCTCAAGACATCTTCCGCAGTTGATACAGTGATCCTTCAGCACATGCGCCTGCTCATCGCGCACCGAAATCGCCTTCACCATACAATGTCGCACACATTTGTAGCAGTGCTTGCATTTCGCATCTGTAAAATCAATGACTCTCATGAATTTTCCTCCAAATATTCTATTTATTCCGCTCAAAACTACGTCATTTATATTATACATGGTGTTTGGCGGAAATGCTAGGAATATGTGTTTAGACAAGAAGTATTTATAAAATGCATGAAGTGTGTTATAATCCAAAATGGAAAACAAACGAGAGGGTGGTTGATATGGCAGGTAAGGATGCATACAGCTTCGACAGCAAAATTCATGTGTACCGGGCAACCAGACGCATGACACAACAGGAACTTGCAAATTTAGTTGGCGTGTCCCGCCAGACGATTATGCAGCTTGAACGAAACCGCTACAATCCGTCAATGCTGCTTGCATATAGTATCGCAAAGGTTTTTGACGTTACGATTGAAGACTTATTTGATTTTACAGAGGAAAAATAAAGTGCTGCTGACAAAACAAGAGTCCCTTGACAGGACTCTTATTTTATCAGCAGCACTTATAGATTCTCAGCTGCCAGAAATTTAATTCACACTCCGCTCCACATAACTGGTATGCAGTATATGATGCGCCTTCTCACTGCCCGGCTCACCCAGATACTCCTCATACAGTTTCAAAATGGAAGGATTCTCATGCGACTTGCGAATTGCCTTCGCCGCGTCATTGTCATATAACACTTTCGCTCTCACAGCCCTGACATCCACAAAATTACGGATATCCGCATGAACCTGAGGCTGACCGCCGCCGTTGACACAACCACCCGGGCAGCACATAATTTCAATAAAGTGATAATCTGCCTCGCCTGCGCGTATCTTATCCAGCAGAATCTTCGCATTGGAAAGGCCGGATGCAACCGCTACTTTGACATCCATACCGGCAACCTGATACATGGCCTCTTTCACGCCTTCCACGCCACGGACATCCTCAAACTCAAGTTTCGCAAGCTCTTCACCTGTCAGCTTCTCCACAGCCGTACGAAGTGCGGCCTCCATAACACCACCGGTCGCACCAAAAATAACACCGGCACCGGTCGACTCGCCGAGCGGATCATCAAAGCCTTCCTCCGGAAGCATCGTAAAGTCAATACCGACACGTTTGATTAATCTTGCAAGCTCTCTTGTCGTGATGGAGATATCCACATCCGGAACACCTGCCGCGTTCTGGTCCTCACGTCCAATTTCAAACTTCTTCGCCGTACACGGCATCACACTGACACATACAATATCCTTCGGATCAATGCCAGTCTTCTCTGCATAATAGGTCTTTGCAATCGCACCGAACATCTGCTGCGGCGATTTACAGCTTGATAAATGCGCCAGAAGATCCGGATAATAATGTTCACAGTATTTCACCCATCCGGGAGAGCACGACGTAATCATCGGCAGTACACCGCCGTTTGTCACGCGTCCGAGAAATTCATTTGCTTCCTCCATAATGGTCAGGTCCGCTGAAAAATCAGTATCAAATACTTTATCGAATCCGATACGGCGGAGCGCTGCTGCCATCTTGCCCTCTACATCCGTTCCCATCGGATAGCCGAATTCTTCACCAAGTGCCGCACGAACCGAAGGTGCCGGCTGTACAATCACGTGTTTTGAAGGATCCGCAATCGCTGTCAGAACATCATCGATGAAATCTTTTTCATACAGCGCTCCGGTCGGACAGGCGGTAATACACTGTCCACAGGATACGCAGCTGGTCTCTGCAAGTCCCATGTCAAACGCAGTTCCGATAAAAGAATCAAAGCCGCGGTTATTCGGTCCAATAACACCAATTCCCTGCACCTTTTCGCAGACTGCAGAGCAGCGGCGGCAAAGAATACATTTACTGTTATCGCGCACCATATGCGTTGCAGAAGTATCCATCGTCGTCTCAGGCATCAGGCCGTCAAAGTACGATTCATCCGCAACGCCAAGCTCCTGCGACAGCTGCTGCAGTTCACACTGGCCGCTTCGCACGCAGGAGAGACATTCTCTCTTGTGATTTGATAAAATAAGCTGCAGCGTCCTCTTTCTCGCATTCAGCAGCTGGGGTGTATTCGTCAGAACCTCCATACCCTCACTGATTGGATGAACGCAGGCAGCCGTCAGATTTCTCGCGCCCTTTATCTCCACGATACACATACGGCAGGCACCAATCTCGTTGATATCCTTCAGGAAACAGAGCGTTGGAATCTTAATACCCGCAATGTGAGCCGCCTCTAAGATTGTGGAACCTGCCGGAGCAGATACAGACAATCCGTTGATTTTTAAATTAATATTTTCCATCTTTTCTCTCCTCCTTCATCATTCCTTGTAGATTGCGCCGAAACGACATTTTTCCATACAAGCGCCACACTTGATACATTTTGCAGAATCAATGACGTGCGGTTCTTTGACAGTTCCTGTGATCGCATCTGCCGGACAATTTCTTGCACATAAGGTACATCCCTTACATTTGTCCGCGTCAATCTTATACTGAAGGAGTGCTTTACATACGCCGGCCGGACATTTCTTGTCCACAATGTGGGCAATGTATTCGTCGCGGAAATATTTCATCGTGGAAATAACCGGGTTCGGGGCAGTCTGTCCGAGCGCACAGAGTGAATTGTGTTTCAAATGCTCTGCCAGCTCTTCGAGCTTCTCAAGGTCTTCCATCTCACCCTGACCGTGTGTAATCTTCTCTAATATCTCAAGCATACGCCGTGTACCGATGCGGCATGGAGAACATTTGCCGCAGGATTCATCTACCGTAAATTCAAGGAAGAATTTAGCGATATCTACCATACAGTTGTCTTCGTCCATAACAATCAGTCCGCCGGAGCCCATCATCGAGCCGATGGCAATCAGGTTATCATAATCAATCGGGACATCCATCTGCGATGCAGGAATACAGCCGCCGGAAGGTCCACCGGTCTGCGCTGCCTTGAACTTCTTGCCGTTTGGAATTCCTCCGCCGATTTCCTCGACGATTTCGCGAAGCGTTGTGCCCATCGGAATCTCGACCAAACCTGTATTGTTAATCTTGCCACCAAGCGCAAATACCTTCGTTCCCTTGGATTTCTCGGTTCCCATCGCTGCGAACCACTCCGGTCCGTTTACGATAATCTGTGGAATATTGGCATAAGTCTCTACGTTATTTAAAATCGTCGGTTTCTGGAATAATCCCTTCACTGCCGGGAATGGCGGTCTCGGTCTCGGCTCGCCTCGATTGCCTTCAATAGAAGTCATCAGCGCAGTCTCTTCTCCGCACACAAAGGCGCCCGCGCCCAGTCGCAGGTCAATATCAAAATCAAATCCGGTTCCGAAAATGTCTTTGCCGAGCATCCCGTATTCTCTCGCCTGACTAATTGCAATCTCCAGACGCTCTACCGCGATCGGGTATTCGGCACGCACATATATGTAGCCCTGCGTTGCACCGATCGCAAATCCGGCGATCGCCATAGCTTCCAGTACCACGTGGGGATCACCCTCGAGCACGGAACGGTCCATAAATGCACCCGGGTCACCTTCATCGGCATTACAACAGACATATTTCTGGTCCGCGTCATTACCTGCCGCAAATTTCCATTTTAATCCGGTCGGGAAGCCGGCACCGCCGCGTCCCCGAAGTCCGCTGTCCAAAAGTGTCTGGATGACGTCCTCCGGCTTCATATCTGTGAGCGCTTTGCCAAGTGCCTGATATCCGCCGGTTCCGATATACTCCTCAATATTCTCCGGATTAATCACACCACAGTTGCGAAGTGCAATTCTGTGCTGCTTCTTATAGAAATTCGTCTCATCCATCGGCAGAATCTTCTCTGTCTTGGTTGTCTCATCATATAAAAGGCGTCGAACCACATTTCCTTTTACGAAATGCTCCGACACGATTTCAGGAATGTCTTCCACTTTGATCATGGAATAAAATGCACCTTCCGGATACACAATCATAATCGGGCCCAGTGCGCAGAGTCCGAAGCATCCAGTCTTAATGACGCATACCTGCGTTTCCAGTCCCTGTGCTTTGATTTCTTTTTCCAGTGTTTCTCTGATCTCCTGACTTCCGGATGAGGTACATCCGGTACCACCACATACTAATACATGAAGGCGGTATGGAAATTCCGAGTCCTCTCCCTGATGTAATAACTCCGGATTCTCTCTTCGAATCGCAACCCGGTCATGCATCTTTTCTCTAATAACTTGTAATTCCTCAAGCGATTTCATCATATCCCTCCATTCTATTCATACTGAGCCAGAATATCATCCAGCATATCTACTGTCAGCCTACCGTGCACCTCTCCGTTAATCGTCATAACAGGTGCAAGGCCGCAGGCTCCGATGCAGCGGCACGCATCCAGAGAAAACTTGCCATCCGACGTACACTCACCGCCCTCGATGCCAAGTTTCTGTGTCAGTGCATTGTAAATCTCTCCCGAACCCTTTACGTAACAAGCCGTTCCGAGACAGACTGAAATCTGATATTTTCCTTTTGGATTCAGCGAGAACTGTGAATAAAATGTAACAACACCATAGATTTTCTCCAGTGGTATTCCCGTCTCGTTCGAAATCATGGTCTGCACTTCAATCGGCAGATATCCGTAGATATCCTGTGCCTTCTGCAAAATTGGCATCAGCGCACCCTTCTCATCCTTCAAATCCGCAATTACTTTTAATAAAGATTCTTCTTGTTCTTTCGTTCCGGAAAACGGAACTGTCGTCTTTGCTGCGGGCATTTTTAAACCTCCTTGTATTTCATAAGTCAATGTTGTCTATATTTTAACATACATAATAACGAAAATCCATCAATATTTTTTTTCATTTTATACAGATTACACAAATGCTTAATTTAAGTTCACTTTATAGTATATTATGCTATAATGAAAAAAAACAAAGGAGGAGGTCTATATGTTTAATGATATAGGGGCATTTGATATTATCGCAATTATCTTAATCGTGGAGGGGATTCTGAATTTATTTGGAGTCATGATTCCTTATAAAGCATCCATGACCGGAAAGTACACCCCGGAATCGATGAAAGCATGGATTCGCCCGATGGGAGTCGCATCCATCGTCATGGGAATCGGATGTGAGCTTACGGATTTAAGCTTATTTGCTGACAACGTAAGCGTTCCCGGATGGTTTACGCCCGTTGGTTTTGGACTTATGGCAGTAGGCGTTGTTATGGGATTAGCTTTTAATAAAATCTATTTAAAAAAGATAAAATAAGAACCGTGCCTCAAGGGGAAGTTGATCTTATCTTCCCCTTGAAATCCGGTTCTTTCTTCCTTCTTTCATTCTAAACGATTTCTCAGCACTTTTCCTCGTGTATCCTGCTAGATTTTCCACGCTTCCGCTTTCAGCTGCATCTGAATCATATGCTGATAGATTCCGTTTTTCTTGGCTAACACCTCCGGGCTGCCTTGTTCTGCCACAACGCCGTCTTTTAATACGACGATCTTGTCTGCATTTGCAACGGTCCGCATCCGGTGGGCGATGATGAGAACGGTCTTATTCCTGATCAGTTTCGACAGCGACTCCTGAATCAGTGTCTCATTGTCCACATCCAGCGATGCCGTTGCCTCGTCCAGCAGAATAATCGGTGCATCCTTTAAAAATGCTCTTGCGATTGATATCCGCTGTCTCTCTCCTCCTGATAATTCCGATCCGTTCTCTCCGATCATCGTGTTCCATTTTCTCGGCAGCTTCTCTGCAAATTCATCACAATGCGCCAGCTTCGCCGCTGCAATCACTTCTTCATCCGTCGCGTCTTTCCTTCCGATTCGAATGTTTTCCATCACGGTGTTGTTAAACAGTGTGACATCCTGAAATACAATCGCATACAGCGACATCAACGTCTCCGGATCTGTTCCTGACACTTCCATACCGCCAACCGTGATCTGTCCCTGATTCGCATCCCAGAAACGTGTTGCAAGTCGTGATACCGTAGTTTTTCCACCGCCGGATGGTCCGATCAGCGCTGTAACCTCACCTTGTTTAGCAGTAAATGATACCTCTTTCAGAACTGTCTCGTCTGCGTGGTACGTAAATCCAACCCGGTCAAATGTCATATCGCAGCCCTGATTCGTAAGGTTCTGCTTCCCGGTCTGCATCTCGTGTGATAAAATCTCGTCCATACGCTCACACGGTACCTCCGCTGCAATAATCGCAGCCAGATTCTGCAGCGAAATCTGCATCGGATCATACAGTCTCGACACCAGCAGAAGAAACAGAAAGAAGGTCACTGCATCCAGACTTTTATTTACCAGCAGAATCCCACCCACAAGGGCAACGGTTGCAATTCCCAATTTCAGGATCATCTGTGCCGCAGAGACAAAGACAGCCGTTGTCAGTTCATTTACAATTGCATGCTTTTCTACCGCCCGGATTTTTCTTTCTAATCCATTCATATAAGCAGACTGTGCGTTATTGGCCTTCAGATCTCTTACTGTTTCTAAGCATTCCTGTATTCCGTCTGCACAGTCCATCTTCAGTTTCATATGCTTCTTGCCGGAGCGGTTCATAACCTTTGATGCAGACAGCACAATCACGAATGCGACCGGAAGCACCCAGAGTGCTGCAATTGCCATCCTCCAGTCGAAGAAAAACAGCGAAACAGCAATCAGGCAGGTGGAAATCAATGCCCCAATCAGTTCCGGTATCCAGTGGGACGATGCGGTCTCCAGCGTCGCGCAGTCTGCCATAATCGTGCTGGTCAGATCCGCAAGATCCTTTTTTCCAAAGAATGATAAGGGCAGCTTTCTTAATTTTTCCGCCAGAGTCGTTCTTCGAATCCCGCTTTCCACGTACGTTGCAAAAAATGTTGCATTGTATTGGATATACGTTGTAATGCTAATCAGTGTCAGGCAAAGGATACACCCGACTGCATAAAATGGAATGCGGCTTCCCGTCATAGAACCGTTCAAAAAATCTTTGATCAGACCGTACAGCAGTCCGACCGGCAGCATTAGTACAATATTGGAGCATGTGACACTGACAAAGGCTTTCATCATATCCGATGCCCCTTGTTTTGACAGCGCATACTTATGCTGTAATCGTTCATTGATACTCATAATCATACACCTCCTACTTTCCAGTTTGCAGATTTGTTGTATTCTGTCCACATATGTGCATACAGACCTGCCTGTTTTTCCAGAACATCGTGACTGCCCTGCTCTTCAATCTGCCCATCCTTTAATACGTAAATCCGGTCGGTGCCCGTGATTGTTGATAACCGGTGCGCAATCATAATGACCGTCTTTCCTTCCGACAATCTTGCAAATGCCTCCTGCACCTTCGCTTCGTTATCCGGATCCGCAAATGCCGTGGCTTCATCCAAAATCAGAATCGGTGCATTTTTCAGCATTGCTCTTGCGATGGAGATTCGCTGCGCTTCGCCACCGGACACATACGTTCCCCGGCTTCCGATTATCGTATCGGCACCTTCCGGCATTTTCGCAAGGATATCGTCACAGCCCGCAGCTGTTAATGCCTGCAGCACCTCAGCTTTGGATGCCTCCGGTCTTCCCATTCGAACATTTTCCAAGATGGACATCTTCAGCAGTTTGCTGTCCTGAAACACAAAGGACACTGTATTCATAAGCTCTCTGCTCGCAATCTGGCTCACATCTGCTCCGCCGATACAGATTTTTCCTTCTGACGCATCCCAGAATCTCGCAATCAGGCTGGCCAGTGTTGTTTTTCCCCCGCCGGACGGACCGACAAACGCTACATGTTCTCCCTCTTTTATGCTGAGTGACACGCGGTGAATTGCGTCCTTTGCTGTGTCCGGATATCGGAATGATACCTGTTCCAGCGTGATGGAAGTACCTTTCGGAGACTGTGGCTTTTCTGCTTCTTCCAACGGCTTCATCGCCATCACACTGTCAATCCTTGCCAGCGCATCTTCTACCACCATTACATTTTCGCTGGAAAACATAATCTTATTCAGTGTGACCGTGATAATCGGTGTGATAATAATATAAAAAATCAGATTCAGTAAAAACGTATTGGTAATACCATTTGCTGTGAATAAAAACGCAGCTGCAGTCAGTACAGCGAAAACCGCATTGATCATTGTCGTATACAGGATCATCGGCAGGCGCAGATCCTTCGTATAGGAAATGACCCATTTTTCATAATTATCAATGGATTCTTTGAATCGCTTAAAAGAAAATACCGACTGGCCGAAGGTCTTTACGACAGGCACACCGCGCACGTATTCCACCGCCTCGTTCGACATTTCTTCCAGAGAATTCTGATACTGTGCCATCTTTTCTTTCATCTTATTTCCCGTCATGCTTCCCATAATCAAAAATGCTGTCACGACAGGAATCAGACTGAAAAGCCCAAGGCGCCAGTCAAATACCAGCAGCAGAATCAGCAGTCCCACCGGTGTTGCCATCGCGCCTGCACGGTCCGGAAGCTGATGTGCCAGATAGGTTTCCGTGGCCTCACTGGATTCATTGACGATTTTACGGATTTTACCGCTGCCTATTCCATCCATAAATCCCATCGGAAGCGTTAGGATATGCCGCATCGTCTGCGACCGCATATTTGCCTGCACACGGAAGGCTGCAATATGGGAGCACATCAGACCACATATGTAAATGAACATCGACAGCAGGGCAAATCCCACCGCACTCCAGCCATACCGGCTCAGATGCACTGCTTTGCCAAAATCCGGAGACACCTGCAATACTTCATCCACAATTTTCCATATGTAATAAAATGGAACCAGCGCGATCCATGCACTGATCGCCGACAATATCCAGGAGGATATCGTCAAATACTTGTAGTTTCCCGCATAATCAAATAGTTTCTGCAAAGAACTTTCTTTTTTCATGTTACATTCCCCTTCCTTGTGTTAGTTATAACTAACCGTTGTGTAAAATGTATGGCGGGAGTTTTCTCCCACCACACTCGACAATCATTATAAACTAAAACGATCCCTTTGTCTACTCTTTTTTTGCAGCATTTGTAATCTGAATCGCCAGTGTCTGATATAACAGTAGTGGATCAATCGGCTTTGCCAGATGAGCATTCATACCTGCTGCTGTTGCCTCTTCTTTATCTTCCTTGAAGGCATTTGCTGTTATGGCAATAATCGGTATCGTCTTCGCCCACGCTTTTGAAATCCTTCGTATCATTCTGGCCGCACAAAGCCCATCCATAACCGGCATACGCATGTCCATCAAAATGGCATCATAATCTTTGCCGCATTCTTCAAAACATTCTACTGCCTCCTGTCCATTGTTTACCAGCGTGACCGAAACTCCCACTTTTTGAAGCAGACGCTGTGCGATCTGCTGGTTCAGCGGATGATCTTCTGCAACCAGGACGTGGCAGTTCCGTAATATATCCAAGTCAATCTGATTTGTTTCTACTGTCTGTTGTTTTTCGGCTGCAATTTCCAACTCCAGCCGGACACAAACGGAAGTTCCTTCCCCCTGTTTTGATTCAACCGTCATCGTTCCACCCATCAGTGCAACGATCTGTCTCACGATAGAAAGACCAAGACCACTGCCCTGTACTGTGCCCATCGAATTTGTTTCGCGTTCAAACGGTTCAAACATATGCGTCTGAAATTTTTCACTCATCCCTATCCCCGTATCAGAAACAAGAAATGTACAGGGCATTTTTCCATTTTGAATTCCATCCTGTTCAAGTACAAAGCTGACAGTGCCCCCTGCAGGGGTATATTTTACCGCATTGGAAAGCAGATTGAAACAGACCTGATTCAATCTGACTTTATCCACATATACGTCAATATCTTCTGCATTATCCTTCATGATAAACTTAATATTTTTTGACTTGCAGAGTGGCTCAAACGTGCTGAAAAGATAGTTTGAAAACTCCTGATAAGAATAGTTTTCCGGATGCAGTTCAATCTTCCCCTGTTCAATACGGGACATATCCAGAATATCATTGATCAGAGCCAGCAGGAATACATTTGAAGTCTCTACTTTTTCCAGATCACAGATTGCTGCCTCCTTGTCATCAATCTCTTCTTTTACCAGACTTGTCAGATTGATAATTGTATTCATCGGAGTTCGAATATCGTGGCTCATACGAGAGAGAAATTCGCTTTTCGCACGGTTTGCACGATCGGCTTCCATCTTCGCTGTTTGAAGCTGTTCACTGAGAAGCTGATATTTCTGGCTCCTTCTGCTATTCTTTAAAATCAGAATTCCGCTCAGGATAAGACATACGATGATAATAACCAGAACCTGAAGGGTATGCACCAGTATCTGCTGGATTTCCGAATAAAGATAGGTTTCATTCACAACCGTAATGACACTCCAATTACCGGAAATCTGAATCGGCGCCACTGAAACCACGCAGTCCTTCCCGTCGTGCTGATAATAGCCTACTCCTGCGATGTTTTCTTTCAGTGCCTTTTCCAAATCTGAAATCACGCTTACATTATGCATATATGTCGTTTTTCTCTCGCTTAGAAGTTCCAGAATACTGGAAAAAGTTTTATTACTGTCCGGCTGTTTGGAATACAGCACAGTGTAACCATCAGAATCTACAATATAAGAATATCCATTCCCACCATATACGGAAAGATTCATTGCATCATACAGTGTCTCGCTATCCAGAGACGTTAAAACATAAAGCGTTTGTCCCTGTGCGCTTTGAAATGTGGAATAAGCAAATGTCGATTGCTTTCCGGTAATTGGATCGTATCCCGGTCCAATCAGTCCGCTTGCATTCGAGGTCAGCCTCTCCTTTAGGCTTTCCTGCGAAACATCTATGTTTTCACCGTTTAAAACATCATTTCCACTTGCATCAATCACAAAATAACTGTTTCCGTCAATCTCTGATGCCTGCTGCAAAACACGATTCCAATCATCCACTGATGTATCATTTAAAGCCTGTCCGACACT
>JAQUUC010000016.1 GCA_028694105.1 Hespellia sp. | reverse complement strand
CACTCCAGTTGAGTAGTCAAAGCTACAGGGCATTAATCAAAAGTCCACAGTATCTGAATGTATTATAACCACGATAATAAAAAGAAAGGAATGTGTGATAATTAACTTCCTAATTATCATACAAGGCATTGATGAAAAGTGAGAACCAAAAAACAACTAAAATGCTATATCTATACTCGCGTATCCATATCCATGCAGATGCTTCGTGATATTGAAGACAGTAAGGATGATGCTGATTTTGTACTGGTATTCAAACTCTCTCGTTTCGGTAGAAATGCAGCAGATGTTCTTAGCTCCTGACAGAGAATGCAGGACTTCGGTGTGAATCTGATCTGTGTAGAAGGTGGCATCGACAGTTCAAAGGATGCAGATAAATTGATGATTTCTGTGTTATCTGTGGTTACTGAGCTTGAATACGAACAACAGCAGAATTATTTACCGCATGGCAAAAAATAATCTGATGGCAAAAAAATGTCAACTCTCTTTTCGACGTTATCAATTTTACTGGCAAATACCCTCGTATCTACACTTTCACTTTTTATCATTGGAATGCAGACTGCCGAAACACAGGTTTTAGAAAATATGCAGCATGTAATGTATATGGATGTTACAAAGGAGCAGATACAAAGCATCGCTTCTGATGAAAGAACCTGAAAAGTATGATGAAATTGTTGTAGATAAAGCATTTATAAATGCTTTAGGAAAAGAGGATATTCTACTCTGAGCCATCCGGTTCGGGTATCGAAAGCTTTTGCAGAACAGAGTCTGGCAATGAAGGATTTGCCATATACGGCTCTTGTACGCATAATTGAAGCGGAGGATATGCCGATATCCACATTTACAACAGCGGTATATCAACTGGCTATGGATTACGGTATTGAACGGCAAAATGTAAATATAAATGGTAAATTTGAGCAATCTCTTCAAGACGGAAATAGTGGTGCATACACCATTTTATTTGTATCAATATTGCTTTTTATTGCCAGTGGCATTGTGATTTATAGTGTTTTTGCTCTTTGGAGAAAGCATTCTCCTTGCACTGCCCAATATTCTTATAACACTGACACTCGGTACAGCGTTAGGTTTTGGCTTTATTTCTTTCATGAAAAACTCAGCAAAATATTTGGAGTATCAGTTTCCAGTTGTAGCAGCTATTCTTTATATGATTGGCATGACAGGCATTCCGATGCTGATTTCAGGTGTTTTTTCTTTTTCCTTTTACCAGAAATACCGCAATCATAAGTAGGCACAGTGCTCCGGCAGACATTGCTGCAAACGTGACATTCAGCCCGTGAATCAGTGCTCTTTCGCCATAGGCAGAGACTGAATTGGCCGCAACCATCGTCATAATTCCGACGAACACAGCTGCTCCGATTGCTCCTGCAATGGTTCTGAGAGATGCAAGCAATGCCGTTGCATCTGCGGTATGGTGACTTGGCACATGACTGGTTCCCCATGTTACCAACGGCATCATCAGGCAACCGATGGAAACGCAGCGGATTACATTTAACACTGCCGGTATCACCAGCGACACATTCATAGTCACAAACACCATTCCAAGATTGCTGAAGAGCATGCAGGCGGCCCCTGTCACAAACAGTTTTTTCATACCAAGCTTGTCATACATTTTTCCGGCCATGGGACTAAACACTGCCATGGCAAGAGATCCCGGAAGTGTCACCAGACCAGAAATGGTCGCTGAATATCGCAAGATGCTCTGTACAAAAACCGGCATAATGACGGAGGAACCCATCATAACAAGATACAGCAGCATACTGCCCAGAACACTCAGGGTAAACTCCTTATATTTCAGAATCCGTAATTCTAAAAATGGCTGGTCTATATGAAACTGCCTGCAGGTAAACAGAATTCCACCTACAATTCCTGCAGCTAAGGATACCATCACTGGAGTACTGAACAATCCATAGGAACTGATATTTCCAATTCCAAGGGTAATTCCGCCAAATGCAAATGCACTCAGCACGAATGACAGTACATCGAATTTCTTCTTGTATGTCTCCAGCACGTCATCAAAGGCAAACACTCCAAATGCAAAGGAGCATACCATAATCACAATGGCAACATAGAAAATGCTTCTCCATCCGGTCCAATCAATCAAGACCCCTGCAAGTGTTGGCGCGATGACCGGTGCTGCACTGACAGAAAGTCCATACCAGCCCATGATCGTTCCTTTTTTCTCAATTGGGTAGATGGTCAGGAGAATGACCTGTGCCATGGACGTCATAATTCCATTTCCAATAGCCTGCAGAACGCGACCACCCATCATAATGATAAATGTCGGTGCAATGGTGCAGATTACAAGTCCTGCAATAAAGGCGCTCATTCCAGTCAGGTAAAGGCGCTTTGTGGGGAAACGTGTAATCAAAAATGCTGTCAGTGGCATTGTGATTCCCATTGCCAGTGAATAACCGCTCGTCAGCCACTGTCCGGTTGCGACACCGATACTCAGATCTGTGGCAATTGCCGGCAGCGCCGTTGTCAGGGCTGTCGCAAGCATAGATGATGCAATGCATGAAATCAAGATGTTCAAAAATATCAAAGTTCTTCTTTTATCGGTTACAACATGACTGTTCATTCTAATTCCTTCTTTCCTGATGGTTCTATATCTGACTGTTTCTCTTTATAATAAGACAGGATCCGTTTCTTTAAATCCATATACTGCTTAAAATCCCCTTCTCCCAATGCGTCAATCAATCCGGACACACTGTTTGCGAATGTTTCTTTTATGAGTAAATTCTTTTCTATTCCTGCGGGTAAGATTTTTACCAGAGTCTGTCTGTGATTGTCCGGGTCCTGATACCGCAGGACAAGCTCTCTTTTTTCCATATTTTTTAGAATTACTGCCGTCCGTGCAGAGCTGACACTTAAAATATTGCTTATTTCTTTTGGATTTACATCCTCCGGTGCATTTGCCAGATAACTGAGGACATAATTCTCTCCCTTTACAGATTCTGTCAGAACTGATGCATTCTTTAATTTTGAAAGCGAATGCTGTAATGCTGCAAATTCTTCTATGTATGTTTTTTTATCCATAAATTTCTCCTTTCACCCCGATTGCTAACGACGTTAGTAATTAAAACATATTTCGATATGATTGTCAACCCTTTCGAGTCGGCAATGGCATAAAGCATTGTATTATATCAGTTCTTTTTATAATAGAAATGTGCTTACAAGCGGTTTCGTAAGCACATTTCAATAAATTGACTGAGACTATTCGTAAAGGAATCATAAAAGCGTGGAATTCCAGCAATCCTCATAGCTTCCACCACCATAGGATTACTGGAGCAGGCATTGTTAATTCCGGTTGCATGATAGAGAAAGGTCCAAAACAACTCAGATGCCTGAACTTCTTCTATGTTACATTGACATTTTATTATAGAAATTACTTCTGTGATACCAATCATCACATTCTTTTTAAATTCGACTAGTCGCTCTAAGGTGACATTTGTTTCAATAATCGTAGCAAGAATCCCATAATATTTTAAATAGTCATGATGCTTGTCGAGGGTGTCTGCCCAAGTCTTTGCAAATTCTTTCTCAGATAAATTCTGTTTATTCTCAAAAGCTGATTTCAAATCTTCAAAATATTCTTGTTGTTTTTCAAGATATAACTGCAAAAATATTTCTTCCTTTGTTGTGACATATTTATATAGATTACCTCTTGACCATCCCAGTGAGGCTGCAATGGTGGTAAGGGTAATGGAATGATAAGTCTGCGATGAAAAAAGCTGGTCGGTCACCTGCATAATTTCCATCATTCTTTCCTGTTTTTGCTCAGAACTTCTGGCTCTGATATATTCAGCCATTGTATATCCTCCAGTACGTGTTAATAAAATTATCATAACAGAAACAATCGCACTTGACAAGAAACAATCCGTCACTTATAATGCAAATATAAATAAGCGACATAACGTCACTAAAAAACAATACGGAGGATTTTAAATGGAATTTACAACATTAAACAATGGATTAAAAATGCCAATGGAAGGATTTGGAGTATTTCAGGTAGCTGATCTGGCAGTATGTGAGCAGGCGGTATTAGATGCCATTGCTTCTGGGTATCGTTTAATTGATACCGCCGCAGCTTATGGAAACGAAGAAGCAGTAGGAGCAGCCATCAAAAAATGTGGTGTTCCCCGAGAAGAACTATTCATCACCACTAAGCTATGGGTTCAGGACACAAGCTATGAAGGTGCAAAAGCAGCAGTGGCCACTTCTTTAGAAAAACTCGGATTAGATTACATTGACCTTTATCTGATTCATCAGCCAATGGGCGATTATTATGGAGCATACAGAGCTATGGAAGAGATGAAGAAAGAAGGAACCTTAAAGGCAATTGGTGTATGTAACTTTTATCCTCATATCTTAGCTGATTTCTGTGAGACAGTGGAGGTGAAACCCGCAGTGAATCAGGTAGAACTTCACCCATTCTTCCAGCAGGAAGATGCATTGAAGTTAATGAAGGAATATGGTGTTCAGCCGCAGGCATGGGGACCACTTGCAGAAGGAAGTCATGGGATTTTTACTGACAAAACTCTTACAGCAATTGGAGAAAAATATGGTAAATCGGCAGCGCAGGTGGTACTTCGCTGGAATGTCCAGAGAGGTGTTGTTATCATTCCAAAATCTGTTCATAAAGATCGTATGAAACAGAACATTGCCATTTGGGATTTTGAATTGACAGCAGAGGAAATGGAAACGATTGCAAAGATGGATATTGGACACAGTGAGATTGTAGATCATAGCAATCCTGAATTTGTGAAGCTTCTTCATACAATGAAAGTTCATGAATAAATGAGAGGAGGACCTTCATGATTCGAATTGCAATTGTTGAAGATCAGTTGGAGGATTTTATCGACTATTACAATATTGATAAGGAAAAGGTATACGCAAATGGATATTCTGGCGGAGGAGGCGCATTGTTTTCCAATGATAGAGAAATTATGGGATGGTTGTTTGAACAGTAAAATATTAGCGATAACCTGAAGGTTTATACTGTGTAACTAACAAAGACTTCTCTAACAAACGTGTTTCAGTTACACTTAAGATGTAACTGAAAATATGGACTCAACATGATAAAAGGAGCAGTGGAAAAACTCTGGTAGTGTATTATTCCGCCTCAGGAAATACAGAAGAGGTTGCTAATGCCATTGCAGGAGCAACAGGCGGAGCTCTCTTTGAACTGGAGCCTGTAGAGACCTATACGGATGATGATCTGGACTGGACGAATGATGACAGCCGGGTATCCAGAGAGCATGATAATGAGGATGAAGAAAGATACGGCATTAGAAGAGCAGGCGGAAGGTACAAGACCGGAATTGTCCACGCATATTGAGAAACCGCAACTTTTCAGCTATAATGTAGTAGATATGTTCCAACAAACGGATGCGGGGCTATGACGTACTTCCTATCCTCTCGTACCATTGCGGAACAATTTGCTTGCTAAGCCGCATAAAATAAGGATTTACGAGGGATTCAAGATGTGTGAAATGGTGGTGCTGCCACCGATTTGCCATGATGAGTAAAATCAGCCATAGGGCAGATAATAGTATAATATAGAAAGGGTGCGCAGTGCATTCGTTTTGAGTAAATAAAGCACTTCGCAATGAGAAGGGAAAGGAGGCTCCAATATGGCAGAAAGCCAAAATATAGAATGGAAAGAGTCTTGGCGTGACGAATATCTGAAATGGATATGCGGTTTTGCCAACGCACAGGGCGGAAAAATATATATTGGAACACGGGATGACGGAACGGTTATTGGAGTGAAAAATTCCAAGAAACTGTTGGAGGACATCCCTAACAAAATTCAAAACAAGCTGGGCATTGTAGCAGATGTAAATTTGCTGAATGATGACGGGCAGGATTACATTGAAATTGTGGTTAATCCGTGGTCTTTTCCAGTGAATTATGATGGTGAGTATCATTATAGAAGTGGTAGCACAAAACAGCAGTTGCGTGGAAATGCACTGACTAATTTTCTGAGGGCAAAGACCGGCTTGAAATGGGACTCAGCGACGATTTCGAATATTAGAATCGATGATTTGGATAAGGAGAGCTTCGACATTTTCAGAAGAGAAGCTCTGCGAAGCGGTCGAATGTCAAAGGAAGATTTGGACATCCCAAATGCAGAATTGTTAGAGAAGCTGGACTTAGTGGTAGACGGCAATTTAAAGCGTGCTGGTGCTTTGTGCTTTTACCGGGAACCGGAAAAAGTGATCGGTGGCTGCTATGTGAAAATCGGAAAATTTGAAGGAAGTGAATTACTGTATCAGGACGAAGTACATGGTTCCTTACTTATCATGGCTGACCGAGTGATTGATTTGATATACTTGAAGTATCTGAAAGCAGCCATTACGTATCACAAAGAAACAAGAGTGGAAACTTATCCGTTTGCACGTGATGCTGTGAGAGAAGCTGTTTTTAACGCATTGATTCATTGCAATTGGGCTGATAATGTCCCTGTGCAGATTCGTATTGAGGATGATGCCATGTTTGTCAGTAACTGCAGTATGCTGCCGTTTGGCTGGACTGCAGAGACTCTTCTTGGCTCTCACGCATCAAAGCCGTACAATCCGGATATTGCACGAGTGTTCTATCGTGCCGGATATATTGAAAGCTGGGGACGTGGCATTCAGAAGATTAGAGATGCCTGCAAGAATCTTGGCAGCGAAGCCCCAGAGTACATTGTTCACGGCGAAGATATTATGGTGAAGTTCTCTGCGCTCCAAAGTGCCAAAGTGCCAGATTCCAAAACACCAAACCGACATGATGTCGGTTTAGATGTCGGTTTGGGCGGTAGTTTGGAAAAAGAAATCATAAGAATGGTTTCGGAAAACCCTAAACTTACGATGGCTGATATAGCAGAGGCGCTGAATGTTACGAAGCGTACCATTGAGCGTATTGTTAAGAACTTGCGTGAAGCAGGTGTTATTGAACGTAAAGGCGGCAAGCGATACGGATATTGGGAAGTCCACGAAGAATAATAGGAAACAGCGAGAATGTATTTCCCCCACGGTTACACAATATCGGCAGTAGATATATTCTCGCAAACGTACAGATCCAGACAATGTGACAGCGGACAAGTAAGCATTTTGCGCATGAGAAGGTCAAAATCTGAGAAAAGTTTGGTATTAATTACATATTACAGAAAAATTTTTTATCAGTGTATAATAAGAATGTCGTAGAAACAGGTGGTAGCTATTGTGTGAAAGCCAAACACATTAGCTGCCTTTTTTTGTGTGTAAATAGGAGGAAAAATAAAATGAATCAAAATTCAAATTCATATCTTGCGGAGGCACCGGTTGGGAAACTTATGATGAAGTTTTCCGTTCCGTGTATCATGTCTTTGCTCGTATCGTCACTTTATAATATTGTGGACCAGATCTTCATCGGAAGAGGTGTCGGCTACCTTGGAAATGGAGCTACAAACGTTGTATTTCCAATTACGGTGATTGCTCTTGCCCTTGCTTTAATGATCGGAGATGGGTGTGCAGCTTTTTTAAGTATCTGTCAGGGAAAAAGAGATACAGAAGGTACGAAAAAAGGCGTTGGAAATGGAATTACGATGTTAGTCACTGGAAGTATCATTTTAATGATTATTTTCATATTGAGCAGAGAAGGCATTCTGGGTGCGTTCGGAGCAACAGAAAACAATATTGAGTATGCCAGAGATTACTTTGATGTTATTGTAATTGGTATTCCATTTTTTATGTTTGCCAATGGAATGAACTCTGTGATTCGTGCAGATGGAAGTCCGCAGTTTGCTATGATTTCTACATTAGCCGGATGTATCATTAACGTAATCATGGACCCTATTGCGATTTTTGTATTACACTGGGGCGTGAAAGGTGCGGCGATTGCTACCATAGTTGGTCAGATTGTATCAGCGGCTCTTGCGGTATATTACTTATTCCATACAAAGTCATTCCGATTATCCAAGAGAAGCTTTGTGTTAAATGGTGCAATTCTTCGTAACGTATTACCGCTTGGAATCAGTAGTTTTCTGACACAATTGTCCATTGTAATTATTATGGGTGTTATGAACAATGTGTTAGTAAAATATGGAGCTATGTCAAAATATGGTGCAGATATTCCAATGACAGTTGTTGGAATTGTAATGAAAGTATTCCAGATTGTGATCGCATTTGTGATCGGTGTGGCAGCAGGTTCACAGCCAATTGTAGGATACAATTATGGTGCAGGTCACCATGACCGTGTCAAAGAAATCTATAAAAAGATGATGATAGCAGAAGTGTGTATCGGAGTGATTGCTACCGTATGCTTTGAAGTATTTCCATTACAGATTCTTAGTCTGTTCGGAAGCGAGAGCAGCTTATATAATGAGTTCGGAGTACTGTCATTCCGTATCTTCTTAAGTACTATTATTCTCTGCTGTATCGTAAAAGCAACAAGTGTATTCTTACAGTCGTTAGGAAAACCAGTTATGGCAATGGGGCTTTCACTGCTTCGAGATTTTATATTAAGTGTACCTCTTGTACTAATCTTACCATTAGCTTTTGGCGTAGAGGGTCCATTATTCTCTGCACCGATTGCAGATGTTATAACATTTCTGGCTATGATTATTATGGTGAAATCCGTTATGAAGGAATTGCGTGTTTCCGTGAAGAAAGATGAGGTAGAAACATATGAGTAAAACAATTATTACCATTGGAAGACAGTTTGGAGCAGGGGGACGTGAACTGGGCAGGAAATTAGCGGACAAGCTGAATATTGCATACTATGATAAAGAAATTATCGACTCTGTGGCGGCTCTTAGTGGATTATCAAAAGATTATATTGCAGAAAATGATGAGGTGGTAACGAATAGTTTCCTATATTCGCTGGTTATGGGAACCAGAACTTTAACCGGTCAGAAAACCGTAGAAGAAATCAAAATGGATGCGCAAAGAGAAGCTCTTCTTGAAATTGCAAAAAAGGGCAGCAGCGTTATTATTGGAAGAGCGGCAGATTATATTTTAAGAGAAGAAAAGCCTTTCCGTGTCTTTGTATTTTCTGATGAAGAAACCCGAGTAGAACGCGTATGCAGGCGTGACGGTTTATCCAGAGAAGATGCAGAAAAGAAAATCCGTAAAATGGATAAACTCAGATCCGCTTACTACAATGAATATACAGATGCAGCCTGGGGAAGAGCGGATACTTACGATCTGTGCATGAACTTATCAAGATTTCGTATGGATCAGGCAATTGAAATGATTACCATGAACTACAAATAATAAATGAATATTAAGAAAATGCGTTTTTTCAACTTTAACGATTGACATATGTACGAAATCGGATATAATAAGATGTACGAAATCGGACAAGGAGACGAAAAACATGCACTATTTAGAAGCGGAACAATACACACATTTAGCAGGAGAAATTAACTCTTTATATCATGAAGCGGCTGTGAAAATGGGGATTTCAGACAGTGTCCAAAATATTCTCTATGTCATTTCAGAGAAAAAAGGACAGTGTCTGCAAAGTGAAATAAGCAGGATGACCGGGATTAGCCGCCAAACCATTAATTCCGCAATTCGCAAATTAGAAAAAGAAGGAATTGTGTATCTGAAACAGGGGAGCGGCAGGAACACAATTGTTTGCTTATCAGAAAAAGGGGAAAATTTTGCATCAGAAAAAATCCATCCCTTATATGAAATAGAAAACAGAATTTGGAATGAGTGGACGCCAAATGAACGACAGCAATATTTAACTCTTACGAAAAAATATCGTGATGGACTTAAAAAATACGTTAAGACCATTTGCGAGTAAGGGGCAAATTAATATGAAAAAAATACAAAAATGGAAATCACAATTTATTATTGTAGCATTGGGACAGGCGGTCTCAATGTTAGGCAGTCACGGTGTACAATTTGCACTGATCTGGTGGCTGGCTGAAAAGACCTCCTCCCCCTTAATGCTTGGAATAGCGGGAATTGTTGCATATCTGCCAATGTCTTTATTCAGTCCGCTGGCGGGAATTGCGGCAGACCGTTATAACCGGAAGTTCATCTCGATTTTTTCAGATATGGCAATGGGGATGGTTGCACTGATTTATGCAGTGCTGCTGTTCTTTTTTGACTTGCCGGTATGGACGGTATTCGTTATGCTCTGCGTTCGTGGTATCGGCAGCACTTTTCAGCAGCCCGCCATACAATCGATTATTCCGCAGCTTGTACCGAAAGACCAGTTGATAAAAACAAATGGGTGGATGCAGCTTTTAAATTCGGGATCATTCTTGCTGGGTCCGGTTATCGGAGCATCTTTATACGCCATCTTTCCCATGTCAGTCGTTCTGATGAGTGATGTGGTGGGCGCAGTTTTAGCAAGTACTGCCTTGGCAGTTGTTAAAATTCCGGAGCTGATAAAAACGGAAGAAGAAAAGAAACACTTTGTCATCGAGATAAAAGAGGGGTTACAAGTGTTTTTAGAAGACAAAAAACTGTTTTATATCGTAGTTGCGGAAGCGCTCTGTATGTTCTTTTATGCACCGTTATCTTCCTTTTATCCGTTGATGACAAGCGAGTATTTCAACTTGTCGGCCATGCATGGAAGTGCGGTGGAATTATCCTTTGCAATCGGTATGATGATATCAGCATTTCTGTTTTCCAGCGTTTTGAAAGTGGAACGGAAAATCAGAGTTTCTTTTATTGGTTTGTTTGGAATGGGAGTCACATCGTTAGTATGCGGCGTGATACCGCCCGTGTATGCCGGCTGGTTTTTCTTTGCAGCAATGTGTATCTGTTTAGGTGCATCAGGAAATGTTCACATAATTCCGCTGACTGCTTATATGCAGGAAACGGTTGTCCCTGAAAAAATGGGGCGGGCTTTTTCGGTCCTGACTCTGATTTCTTCGGTGACTATGCCTGTTGGTTTGCTTTTTAGCAGCCCGATAGCGGAAAAAGTAGGTGTGAATGTCTGGTTTTTTGTATCCGGGTTTTGCATGATACTACTTACAGCGTTTGTTTTACTCCATTATGTCTTTAAAATGACAAAAATATTCAGAAAGTTACAAAAGAAGTCTGATAATTAGAGAAAAATCGAGAAAATGCTTGATTTTTCGGGGGGGGGTGGATATAATAGAGGTATCAACATGTTAGGAGAATTGCAAATGCGCGGATATTTAAATTACTTTGAAAATGAATGCAATTTTATCGCTGATACCGCTTATACGATTAAGAGTGGTAGCAGCGTTTCTGTCTGCTCAGGAGATTGCGACGGGCAGACGGGAGTGTTCCAGAGTAAGAATGGGATAGCAAGTCTGATAATCGATGGTCAGGAGATCTCTAAATTGCAGGGAATCGTGCTTGAGATTGCGGACGATTATTTAGCCAAGAAGTATGAGGAGAATTCACGGTCGAAGAAGTAGAAAAGAATTCACAAAGTAGATTGACTTTCCGTTACCCGCAAGTTAGAATGAGGGCATCACAGGAGGGAAATATCTTATGGCGATTAACAGAATGTTTACAAAGTATGTATCGCAGAATATATTTGGGATGATTGGAATTTCCTTATATATTCTTGCCGATACTTTTTTTATATCCAGAGCGGAAGGTGCCAACGGAATTACAGCGCTGAATCTGGTGCTTCCGCTATATAGCTTCATATTCGCAATCGGGTCGATGATGGGCGTCGGCTCCGCAATCAGGTTCAAGATTGGAAGGGCAAAGCAGGAGGAGAGTGCGGAACTGTACTTTTCGAATGCACTTATATTTGCCCTGATTTTTGGCGCGTTTTTTATGGTGATCGGCGGTGTATTTCCGGATCGGCTGCTCGCGCTTCTGGGTGGAAATGATGTTATTGTCCGGATAGGGACCTCCTACACACGGATCTTTATGCTGTTTGCACCTTTTTTCATGTGGAATTATATCTGCAATGCATTTGTGAGAAATGACGGCGCGCCGACGATTGCGATGGCGGCAACACTGCTCAGCAGTCTGTTTAATATTGTGATGGATTATGTGCTGATGTTTCCTCTTGGAATGGGAATGGCGGGTGCTGCGCTTGCGACCGCGGTTTCGCCGATTATAGGAATCTGCATCTGCTGCATCCATTTCTTCTCGAGGAAGAATACGGTGAAATTTCTGTGGAAACTGCCGTCAGTCAAAAGACTGGGACAATCCTGCCAGCTGGGCGTATCTGCATTTATCGGGGAATTCGCTTCGGGCGTGACGACGATGGTATTTAACGGAATCATCTTGACGCTGTCCGGAAATGTCGGGGTTGCTGCATACGGAGTGATTGCTAATACGGCATTGGTCGCGATTTCTGTCTTTAACGGTGTGGCACAAGGCTCTCAGCCGATTTTGAGTGATTGCTATGGCAAACATGAGCGTGTGGCAGTCAGAAAAGTTTTGAAAATGGGAGTTGCTACGGCAATGGTTCTGGCACTTTCACTGCTTGCGGTTGTGTATTTGGGGGCAGATAGAATTGTGGCGGTATTTAACAGCAGTCAGGATACGCAGATGGCGGGCTACGCGGCATCCGGCATCCGCATTTACTTTATCGGATTTTTATTTGCAGGATACAATATTGTCGGAACCGGATATTTGAGTGCAATTGACTCGGCAGGCTGGGCATTTCTGGCATCGATTCTGCGAGGTGTGGTCGCAATTGTTTTGTGTGTAGTTACATTGTCGTTTTTGTTTGGGATGACCGGAGTTTGGCTTGCATTTCCTGCTGCGGAGCTGCTTACCGCGATTGTCACGACGATTGCAATTATACGAACGAAATAAAAACGAACAAATGTACGAGAAAAACAGCTCATCCTATTGAACTTCCCGGCAGAACTTGCTAAAATGATTACATGAAAACAGATGAGATGATGATTTATAAAAAGACAATGGAAGAACAGAAAGCAGTCTACAGTCCTTATCCGGCTTCACTGCATTCGGATATGAAGGCATTTCTTGCCAATGACGGAATTTTGCAGCTCTATGTGCATCAGGCGGAGATGTATGAGCTGGCGGAATCAGGGAAGAATGTTGTCATTACGACGGCAACCGCCAGTGGTAAGACGCTGGGATTCTTTCTTCCGGTCATTCAGCAGATCTTAAGAGATCCGAGGACAAGGGCGTTTTTTATCTATCCGACCAAGGCATTGGCGAGCGACCAGTATCGCGCGTTGAAGCCTTTTTTGGATTATTTTGGTGAGAACCGCATCTTTGCGGGTGTCTATGACGGAGATACGCCGCCGAACCGGAGACGGGAGATCCGGAAGAGGGCGAACATTATCCTGACGAATCCGGAGATGATGAACACGGCATTTCTGCCAAATCATAGTATGAACGGATTGGATTTTATCTTTTCCAATTTAAAATATGTCGTTATTGATGAACTTCATTCGTATCGCGGAGCGTTCGGCTCCCACCTTGCCAATGTATTTCGCAGACTCGACCGTATCTGCAGCTACTATCAGTCAGAGGTGCATTTCCTATGCAGTTCGGCAACGATTGCGAATCCGCTGGAGCTGGCAGAGAAGATCTGCGGAAAGGAATTCGCGCTGGTGAGCAATAACGGAGCACCATCGCCGCAGAAGGAGTACATCCTGTTGCAGCCGCCACCGCTGGTGGGAAAAGATGGAAAGGAATTTGCCAGAGTGTCTATATCGACCGTTGCGGCACGCATGATTCCGCAGCTGGTGGAAGAAGACCACAGTTTCATTGCATTTGCGAAAAGCAGACGGAACGTGGAGGTGATTCTGAAAGAATCACGTGACCGAATGGAGGATGCAGATTTTTTGGGAAATGCGAGTCCTGACCGGATTGCCGGCTATCGCGGCGGTTATACGACGATGGAGCGAAAAGAGATTGAGCAGAAGATGATTTCCGGGAAGCTAAGTGGACTCATTTCCACAAATGCGCTGGAGCTTGGCATTGATATCGGGTCTCTTGATACAACGGTTCTGGTGGGTTATCCGGGGACGAAGGCGTCATTCTGGCAGCAGAGCGGCCGCGCGGGGCGAAGTGGTTATGCGTGCGAGAATTATCTGATTCTGGATAACCGGCCGTTTGACCAGTACATCGCGGTCAATCCGGACTGGCTCTTTGAGAGTGCGAGTGAACATGCCATTGTAGATCCGGATAATCTGCTGATTCAGCTGTCACATATCCGTGCGGCCGCGGCAGAGCTCCCGCTTTCCTTAGAAGATACGAAACGGTTTCCGGATCTGGGGGAAGTCATTCCGGTCCTGCTGTCCGCCGAAGAATTAAAGCATCTGAATGACAGATTCGCATGGTCCGGAGCTGCATTTCCCGCGGGAGATTACAGTCTGCGCAACATCGACAAGGTTCGTTATAAGCTTCTGAATCGCGAGACGGGGCAGGAGATTACAGAGATGGATGAGTCGCAGGCCTTTCGGGAGCTGTATCCGGGTGCAGTGTATCTGCACGAGGGAAATGCGTACGAGGTACTGGATCTGAATCTGACGAGCCATACGGCGGAGGGACTTCCATTTGAGGGAGACTATTATACGGTGCCGAACGGGAAGAGCGAGATACGCATCCTCCGTGAATTCAAATCAGAACGTTATCTTCGCACGAAGTTTGCGTTTGGTGATATCAATGTGAATGAATGGGTGAGCATGTTCAAGAAGCTGCAGTTTCACCACCATCAGAATCTGGGATATGAGCAGCTTGCACACCCGCTTCAGAAGGATTACGACACGGAAAGTACGTGGGTGACGGTTCCTGCAAATGTAACGGCGGTATTCCGGAATCTGCTGGAGCCGGACGAGAGTGGGAACCTGACGCGGAACAATCATCTTGAAGGAATGTGCAATGCGCTGCGCAGTGCAGCCATGATGAGCACGATGGCTTCCTCGGAAGATATCGAGGTAATGGTGTCCAATGATGCACTGATTCCGCACGGGGAGGTTGATGGCAGCGTCAGCCTGTTCTTCTACGACAAATATGTGGGCGGTCTTGGGTATTCGGAAAAAATCTATGATATGGTTTCGGTGGTGATTGGGCATGCCATTGCACTGGTGGAGGGATGTGGCTGTGAAAACGGGTGTCCCGCATGCGTCGGCGATTACACGCTGGATAAGCAGATGGTGCTGTGGGGCCTGAAAAACTTTCTGGAAGAATTGCCGGTTCCGATGCATCCGAAGGAATTATAAAAGGGATCTTATATGAAATTAAATGAGTATCAAAGAGCAGCAGTATTAGATGAAAGCGATGCATGTATTGTAAATGCCAAGGTGGGAAGCGGAAAGACAACGGTATTGATTTCCAAGGTACAGTATCTGCACGAGGTAAAGCATGTGCCGTATGAAGAGATGATCGTCCTGACCTTTACGAATAAGGCGGCTCAGGAGATTAAGGAGCGTCTGCTTGCAATCACAGCAGATCAGACAGAAAGCGGAATTGCTGCAGAACAATTAAAGGGGTTTGGAACCTTCCATAGTGTCGCACTCTGCCTCCTTCGGGAGAAACTGCCGATTCAGGAATTAGGTTATGAGCCGGAATTCGCAGTGATTACACCGGAAGAAGAGACCGAACTGGCTCTTGAGTTAATCAAAGAGCAGAAGCTCAAAATTAAATATAAAAACCGTCTGAAAAAGCGGTTAGAGCAGGAACGTGAGGATTATGAAAATGGCAGGGAAGAGCCACGGTATCACGATGCACTGTTTGTTTTGATGCGCATGCTTGGGCAGGAAAAGCTAAAACGTAATCAGTTTACCTTCCGGGATTTGATCCGCGTGAGTAATTATCTTCTGCGGAAGAATCTGCAATTAAAGCAGGACATTGACTTTCATCCGAAATGGGTAATTGTGGATGAGGTTCAGGACTGTGATGCAATTCAGATCGAATTTCTGACACAGATGAAAAATTATGGTGCCGCATTTTTTGCAGTGGGTGATCCGAATCAGGTCATCTACAGCTGGCGTGGAAGCAGCAGCCGTATTTTTTATCAGTTAAAGGAACGGTTTCATGCGCGGGAGCTATCACTTCCGCTGAATTATCGGTCAAGTAATGTGATTCTTGCTGCGGCGAAATGCTTTCAGCAGAATGCGGATAATCTGGCGGGGACAAGAGAAAACGGTGAGCTGATTGTCGTGAAGAATCATTACAATGCATTTCAGGAAGCCAATGAACTGGTTGCCGAGATTCAGAACCTGAACCAGCGCGGCGTATCTTATCATGAAATTGCAGTCTTTTACCGTCTGCAGAGTCAGTCAGAAATCTTGGAAAAGGTCTTTGCGGCAGAAGGAATTCCATTCGAGGTATCGGTGAAAAAGACGGTGCAGGATATTCCCATTTTAAACTGGTTCTTGAAGAAGATGAAGCGGGATTGTCAGAATAAAGGTCTGTTTGATGAGGCACCATGGAGGGGCGCAGAAAACCGATGCAGTGATACGGGGGCAATTGAAACACCGGATATGTCCGCTCAGGATATCTACGATTTCCTGAACATTGACGAGCACTTAAAACCAAATGCAGCAGGGTATCAGGAAGAGAAAGAGCAGATTTTAGAAATGCTGGACCGTATGCGAGACTACACAAACGAACAGCATCTCACCCTGATCGATGGTTTCCGTCAGTTTCTGAATTCATCAGCGCTCTACGGAATTCGAATTCTGCAAAAGGAAGTGGACATGACCGAGGACTCGGTGAAGCTGATGACACTTCATGCGTCCAAGGGACTGGAGTTTTCTCACGTATTTATAATCGGGGTGAATTATGGGCTGATTCCGCTTCGCACGCAGGAGTTTGAGGAAGAAGATGAAGAGCGCCGTCTGTTTTTTGTGGGAATGACGAGGGCGAAGGATTATCTGGAACTATCGTATTATACCAACCCTGACCAGCCGCGCGTGACAGAGGGGCCCAGCCGATATATTCAGATGATTCCGCAGAATCTGATTCGGGATGAGAGCAGATCCGAACCCACAGGTGCATTTACGGCCAATGGAAAGGTTGATCTGCAGAAGATGAGAAAAGAAGTTGAAAAATCAAGTGCGATGCAGACTCTGGCTGTATTATTTGGACAACCGGGAACCCCTGATTCTGATCATACGAATACCGATGAAAAGGTTCAGAAGGTTCGCCATGAAAAATATGGAGTCGGCATCATCATTTCCGAAGATGAGAATATGGTGGAAGCAGAATTTGAGAATTATGGTGTAAAACAATTCATGAAGATGTTCAGCGAATTGGAGCGGATCTGAAAACGAAGGTTTCACAGAATTTCCGGCGGACATGCATTCTGCAGTTCTGGAATCTCGGTGGTTCCGGCTTCTTTGGCCTTGCGGTAGTATTCACATTTAAAGTCAATTAATTCCAGAGATCTTTGCAGGGCGGCAATTTGCTGCTCTGTTTCTTTTTTTCGCTCCAGAAACATCTCATAACGCTGCTCGATTGTGGAGTCGCCCTCGGTGCACCATTCGATGAAAGTACGGATATCTTTAATCTGCATACCGGTATTTTTGAGACATTCGATCATATTTAAAAGGCGCATGTCTTCGTCCGAAAAGATACGTACATTTCCACTTGTGCGCTTTATCAGTGGCAGCAGACCGTTTTTGTCGTAATAACGGATGGTGGAAATCGGGATGCGATATTTTTCTGCGATCTCTCCGATGGAAAATGTTTTTTGATTCATCAGCAATTCCTCCTTGACCTAAAGTAAGGTTTAGGTATTAATATAGTTATCATAACGGAAATGATGTTATTTTTCAAGGAGGAGATTTAAGATGGAGAAAGCAAAAGTATATTTTACCGATTTTCATACCATTGCATTTGGAGAGGGATTACCGGCAAAACTGCAGAAATTAATCAAGAAAGCAGGCATTGAGCAGCTGGATATGGAGAATAAATTTGTTGCAGTCAAGATGCATTTCGGAGAACTGGGGAACATCAGCTACCTGCGTCCAAACTATGCAAAGGCGGTTGTGGATGTTGTGAAGGAATTTGGTGGAAAGCCATTTTTAACAGATTGTAATACCCTATATCCGGGCAGCAGAAAGAACGCATTAGAGCACCTTTACTGCGCCTGGGAGAATGGATTTACACCGATGACGGTTGGATGTCCAATCTTAATCGGTGACGGATTAAAGGGAACCGATGATGTGGATGTTCCGGTTGTCGGCGGCGAATACATCAAAGAGGCGAAGATCGGACGGGCAATCATGGATGCCGATGTATTTATCAGCCTGACGCATTTCAAAGGTCATGAGATGACGGGATTCGGCGGAACCCTGAAGAATATTGGGATGGGATGTGGTTCCCGAGCAGGAAAGAAAGATCAGCACAGCAACGGAAAACCGTATATCGAAGAGATGGAATGCCGCGGATGCAGGCAGTGTCAGAAGGAATGTGCCAATGAAGGGCTTGTATTCGATGAAGCAACCAGAAAGATGCACGTGGATCAGACGCACTGTCTCGGCTGTGGACGCTGTCTCGGCGCATGTAACTTCGATGCGATCCAGTTTAATAATGACGCAGCGATCGGTGAGCTGAACTGCCGTATGGCAGAGTACACGAAGGCTGTCGTAGACGGAAGACCGAACTTCCACATTTCCTTAATCGTGGATGTGTCACCGAACTGTGACTGTCACGGAGAAAATGATGCGCCGATTCTGCCAAACATCGGAATGTTTGCGTCCTTCGATCCGCTCGCACTCGATCAGGCCTGTGCAGATGCCTGTCTGAAGGCAACACCGCTGCCGGACAGCCAGTTAGACCGCAATATGAGAAAGCCGGGCTTCAAAGATTTGAAGGATAACTTCAGAAACTCCACACCGGAATCAGAGTGGAGATCATGTATGGAGCATGGTGAAAAAATTGGTCTCGGAACGAGAACTTATGAGCTTGTAGACTGCAGATAATCGACGATATCCTGCGCATTCTTGAGGATATTCTCGTCTGTGGCATAGGTCAGGAGCTCTTTGGCAGCACTGAGTGCCTGATCTAACTGATTCAGCTGCAGATAGCAGATACACAGCTGGAAGGCGGATTCTTCTTCCTTTGGGGAACGGGTCAGAAATGTTTCATAAGCCTGTGCAGCATTTGCGTAGTCGGCCTGAAGATAATAGGCGTCTGCAAGTAGCTGGTACAGCGAATCATCACTGTCATCTTCCTCAAGGGAAATCTGGCAGAAATTTATAGTCTCTTCATAATTTCCGGCGGCAGCATAAGTCTGGGCAAGCGCGGAGCTGTACTCATAAGAAGGCGCGATATCATAGGCACTTCTAAGCTTATCTGCTGCATTTGTATAATCCTCGCTGAGGGAATACAGGTAGGCTTCCTGGGCATAGATTTCCGCGGAATCCGGATAGGCAAGAAGATAGCGGTCGTAGATGGTAAGGGCGGATGGGTAATCCTCTTTTTCACAGTAGATCTGAGCGATTAAAAGCAGGAGCTCCTGATTGGTATCGTCAAGCGTAATTGCCTGATCGAAATCGGCCTGAGCACTGTCATAGTCATTTAAAAGAATATAGAGACAACCACGCTGCAGGTAATATTCTGCAGAATCAGGGCTGATTTCGATAAGGTGATCCATATCGGAAATAGCCCTTTTATATTGTCCTTTTCCCGCATAGATAGAAGCGCGGGCGAGGTAGCCTTCCTCGTTGTCAGGATAGAGATCAAGGAAGAGACGTACAGAATCCATCGCACGGGTGAAATCCCCTTTGTTGATGTAGCTGTTGGCATCTGCGAGGTACTGGGCGGCATGCTGCTGCAGTTCATTCTTAAAACTATCGGCAGAGAGATGGGTCTGAATAATCTGGCTTCCGATCGTGGTTGCGATAACAACCAGTGCAAGTAAAGCTGCAATGGCAGAGCGCCATGGATGCTTGTGGAAAAAGTTGAAAAACTTGTTCGGTCTGTCTGGGGATTCGGTGTGCTGTTTCATGGTAGTCACCTCGCATTTCTTATCTTTGGTTTTCCGTTATGATAACTATATCAGTTGAAATTCACAAAAGCAAGATGCAGCGAAAAATTCGTATCTGCATAAAGAATGTTAATTTAATAACTTTTCTTGTGATTTTCATAAAATGCGTTTACAATGAAATTATAAACGGTAGCATGTGCTTAGACTCGAATGGCATTAATGGAGGAACGGATTGAACTGTCAACATCAATGTAGAGGAGTGCTGGATTATGAAGAAGACGAATCATAAATCAAGGCGAAATATGCTGAATGGTCATAGAGAGAAAAGAAGAAAGCAGAGGGCTAGATTTGGTCCGCTGCTTTTTGTGTTTATTTTGCTCTCGGCGTGGATGCCGGTGCAGGCAGAAGAGACAGAGATACAGCAGATGCCGGCAGAGGCAGCTGCTGTTAGTGCGCCTGTAAATCAGACCACCGTAAGTAACTCTGTGACAATGCCGACAACGACGGAACCAACAACGCCGACAACGACGGAACCAACAACGCCGACAACGCCGGAACCAACAACACCGACAACGCCGGAACCAACAACACCGACAACAACGGAACCAACAACAACGGAGCCGACAACGACTCCAGGCACCACAGCAGCGACAAGTCAGGCAGTATCGGCATTAGCAGAGGAAGGTGGCACCACAGCCGGCGGTTCCACAGAACTTTCCACCGGACTGAATGAGACAACGGAAGACTATTCTGTTCCAGAAGGCAGCGCATACATTTATGATCCGGAAAACGGATTGAGCGGCGATGATCTCAGCTATGAAAATGACGCTTCTGCAAATGCAATTCAGAATTCCCTGGAAACCGCAATCAAATATGCGACAACCATAGCAGAAGATAAGACGGCCACGATCGTTGTCAAGAATGGAACCTATATGGGCGGCATCACCATCGACCGAAGCAGCGAGAGCACACTCGGCAAGATTCTCCTTCAGATGATCGCAGACAAAGTGACCGAAGGAATGAGCGAAGAGGATGCGAAGAAAGATGCAGAGAGTACCATCGGCGGTATTACCATCCGAATCGTCGCAGAGGATGCATTGGGAGAAAACGGAGAGATTTTAACCACATCGGCAGGCAATGTAGAAGTACAGGGTGCAATCGACATTTCCGGACTGAATGTGATACTTGCAGGAATCTATCTCTCAACAAATGGAACCATAGGCATTGCGAATACAGATGCCTTTACATATTACGGAACAGCAAAAGAAGATAACGTAAGTATCAATCTTGACAATGTAAGCAAGGAGATCACGGTAGACGGAGGAGCCGGAGATGATAACTTATCCGTTACCGTCAGGCAGGCACCGAACTTTACTATCAACCTGACAAAGGATCTGGCAGATCAGATTGCCGCGGCAGGAAAGAATATAAGCGAAGTTCTCACGACTCTGGCAACGACACCGTATGCAGATTGGAAGACAACAACCATCGGCGAAGGTGAGAATGAAATGACACTTTGGCAGGTTGCAGAATCAGTGGCAGGAAGTCTGCTCAATATTTTGAAAGTTCAGATGTCTTATGAGAAAGATATTACGACAAATGTTTCTGTGAACGGCGGAGCAGGAAATGATCAGATCAATGTAAAGCTGATCAATTCTACAAATCTTACCAGCGGATTTATGACAAGTGCAGTTGAGAAACAGAATGATCCTGATACAACAGAGACACCGGCAGTTTCACTGATCGATTTCAAATTGGACTTATCCAAAGTACTTCTTTCCTTAAACGGAGATGCAGGTAATGACCGGCTCAATGTATCGGGCGGTATGAGTCTTGACCTGAAGCATATGTTCCTTGATATTCTCCGCGAAAAGATTATGGATTACATCGGAACGAATACAGAGAGTTTACTTGATGGTGACAGTTCCGTCATTGTAAACGGCGGAACCGGAGATGATGTTCTTACCATTGATACAACGACCGGATATTCCTCTTACAGAAATGTAACGTATCAGGCAGATGGCGGAAGCGGATATGACAGACTTCATCTGACCGGAAAACTGGAAGCGAACAAAGGGCTTCCGGCAGGAGAGACGAATCTAAGTGTTACCCCATCGGCAGGGTCAGAGAACCGGACCGATATATTTGCAAAGACGATTGCGGAACTTACATTTGCAAGTCTGAGTATTGGTGAAGATGATTTATTTGCAGGATTTTCACTGACCAAGAAAAAAGACATGGCGATTCAGGCATCTGGGATGGAAAGCTATACGGATGCACTTGCAAACAAGAACAGTGTTGAATTATCTGCAGAAGGAATGGCGGCAGATAAAATGGCGAGCAGTACAATCGCAAATGTATCTTCCTATACAGATTATATTTTGCAGGCAGTCGCTGATGGAGATATCAGTCATGTGAATTATGAAGCAATCGTAAGCGGGACATTTCCGATTCTGTATTTTACGAATCTGGTAATCCGGCTGGCAGATGGCACGAAAGAACTTGTGATTGATAAACTTCTCGCAGCATACTTTAACATCCTTGCAAGCGCAGAGAAGATTCGGGCAGAGGGTGAACTGACTGGAAGAAATATTCTTCTTCGGGGCGAGACCGAAGATGCCTGGAGTGTAAAAGCAGATCTTGTGACAAGTGATCTGAACGATTCTATCGCCGAAGAAGAAGGCGGGGATTCGGATCTGGGATTTAGCTTTACCGTAGAAGCTCCGGTGACGGACATCAATATTACGATCGGAAAGGATGCATCGGTTACAGCATCCGAGGCAATTGATCTTAATGTGAGCAGTGTTCAGGAAGGATTTTATTTATCACTGGACGTATTTGGAACCGACATATTCGAAACGCTGGGACTGAATCTGTTAAGCTTCAAATCCGGAAGTGCAACAATCGATATACTGGGTACGCTGAAGGCGGCGGGACTGATTTCCGCGGTCAGCGAAGTGGTGATTATCTCGGAGACCACGTGGAAGACATTAGGCAAATTCATTCCGGTATCCGCACATGTGGCACTGGTGGACAGTCATATTGCAATCGGTGGAAAAGATGCGGATGGAAATAATATAGAAGGAACAAGTATTACGAGTGAACAGGCATCTATTCTGGTGAAGGCAAACAGCTACACCAAACTGGATACCCTTGCAAGAGCGGGAATTGCTCCGCTATCGCTCGCAGTGGATGTTGTTGTGGCAGATACTTATGTAACGGTAGCAGGAAATGCACTGCTTAAGGCGCTGACGGATATCTTCCTTTCCGCGGACACCGTGATTCATACGACAGCACTTGCGACGGGTGCACCGGTGAGCGAGCTTGCGACGAAGCCGTCAAGCGGAGCGTTTATCGCAGTCATCGTCATTGAAAATGATACCTATGTAAAAGTCACCGATGATGCCTCATTAGATGCTGGAAACGATATGAAGTTGAATTCCATTTCCAATGTGAGTGCGAATTCGGCAGCTATATCAGCACCGAGTGATGCAAAAAAAGCAATCAGAGCAAAATCGATTATCCAGTGTATCGAGAGCCTTCTCGGTGTGAAACAAGCAGATAACACTCCGATGTTTTCCAAAGGGAATCTGATTACAAAGCTGACCGGTTCGAACTTCCTTGGCAATCTTTTAAATGGTGGAACACAGGGCAGTACAGAACCGAAAGAGGGAGAAACAGAACCGAAGGCAACGACACAGTTTGTGGGAGCATTTGATGTCAATGCAATTTTGAATGATAATTTCGTTCAGATTAATACGAATGGCAAAGTAAATGCAGGTGGAACTCTGGACCTGATCGCATATGCAGACACTATTTCCTATGCAAAGGCAGATGGTTCGCTCTATAAGAATCCGAGTCTGTTTGGTGTGATTCCGGTGGGACAGGAACCGGATAATGCAATCGGCATCGGAACAGCAGTGGTGTATTATGAGCATCAGAACCGGGCGTTTATCGGAGCGGATCCGGATGAGAGCAGTGAAGTAAATGCGGCAAACAGAATCGAAGCCGCTGAATTGAATGTCAAGGCACTGACGGGCAGAAGCATATCGAGCGCCATCAGTAAAGCGGGTCATGTCCCTTCAAAGAAAGCAGAGCTTGGAATCGGCGGAGCAATCACCGTTCAGGTAGCAAGTGACCAGACAACCGCAGCGATTTATAACGGAACTTATACCATCGGAACAAACGGCACTGCAGGCGATATCAATGTGATTGCAAGTGCAGAACATATCTATACGACCGTTGCAGATGCATCTGGAAAACGAAATACGGTAAAGATCAGTCTTCCGGCAGGATTTGTAATTCCGATTACACAGGATATGTATAATAAAGAGGGAACCGGAATCGGTGCCGGAATCGCAGTCTATGTTGGCGGCGGTGACGTAGAAGCACTGATTAGTGACGGGGTGCAGTTTACTAGCGTTCCGGGCGCAGCAAACGGAGCAAAGGCTGACGATGTAACAGTCAGTGCAGACAGAAAGACAATCGAGACCGTTATCGCAGAGGCAGGAGCGGGAAGCGGCAAGGCAGTCGCACCGGTTATTGCAACCGCAGTATCGGGATATAGCGCAGAGAGTCTGTTTGGATTTGGAAGCAGTATTCAGGACTACTATACTGGAAATGTAACGGTTAGTGCAGAGAATCAGGTGATTCGGAAAATCAAGGCCGATGCGAAAGCAATCGGTGTAAGTGCAGGTGCAGGCGGCTCCTTTGCAGTTGTAGTTGTCAATGATTCTTCCAATGCAAGTCTGAAGAGAAATGTCAATGCAGTCAATATTCATGTGGTTGCCAAAGGCATCGACCGCGTGACGATTGATTCGAAGGCAAGTGCGACGGGAGCAAACCCGGCAACTGTAACAGGACAGAGTGGCTCGCAGACACCTGGAACAGCAGCAGAGATTATCAGCAAGATCAAAGATCTGATTAATTCTGGCTCATCTTCCGGTTCTACAGGCGGTGAGTCTTCTGCCGGTGGAAGTACGGCCGCGCAGCAGAATGAAAAAGGGGAAGCAGATAAGGTTGCGGATAAAAATATTGGCGCAGCCAAAGATTTATCAAATAATGTAAATTCAAAGAATATCAATGCAGATAAGATTGACAGTCTGACAAAGAACCGCCAACAGGCATCTACCTCAGAAGGTAATGTACAGGTAGCGGCAGCATTTGCTGTGAATGTGATGCAGCATACGGTAGAAGCGTTGATCGCAGACGGTCTTATACTGACGGCGCGCAAGGTGACCGGAGAGGAAGAGAGCGGAGCGCTTGCAATTGAAGCAGTCAGTGATACCGACGGAGTCATCAAAGCCGATGCAAGTGCAACGAAATCCCAGACCGGAATCGGTGTAGCGGCAGCGGTAAATATCGTAAATTACAAAAACCGTGCAGTTCTTGGCGATTCCAGATTGAATGCCGGCAAGCTCACGATTACAGCGGATACCTTAGAAGCGGCAGATTCAGAGTCATTGGAAGAGATTCTCAGCACTCTGATTACCTTCCTTGCAGCATCAACGGAAGGAAATGAGCTTTTACTGGATATTTTAGATGACCAGCTGGGCGAAAACGTTACACTGGACAGTCTGATCGCAGCAAAGGTAGCTGAGCTGAATGCAGATGGCACGTTAGAAAATCAGGAAGCGATTGAGGCTGCAGAGAAGGAAGTAAAAGCAGATCTCGTATCTGAAATCGTAAATCGGTTAACGGGAGAAAAGACAAAAGAGACCACAAGCGATCTGGTACAGGCGGTTGTGGAGAGTTTAGTAAAAGAAACGTTAGATACATTCTTAAAGCCGGAGAATCTTTTGAACATGATTTTCACGGGAGAAAATGGCGCATTACAGGATATGAAGGATAAGCTGTCCGTAATGGGTGAAGTTGCTGTGGCCAAAATGGAACGTCTGATGAATACCTATCTTCGTATGAAGTTTGGTTCGAATGACGAGATGGACGGAGTGGGAAGCCGAATTTCTACTACAGCTATTTCCGGTGCCGGTGCATCGAATCTCGGAATCGCAGGCGCGGTTTCCGTTACAGTCATCAATGCACTGACAGAAGCAGTCATTGCAGATCACGATGGCAATAGAATAGAAGAAGATTTAAAAATCAGCGGTGATGTGACAATCTATGGAAGAAGCGTACAGGATGTCTACACGACTGCTACTGGTGCTGCAGATAAAAAGGGACAGGCCGATAAGAATAAGAACCCGGTTGCTTCTTCTGATTCGAACGGGGACAATTCATCGTCCAAATCCGTAGGTGTCGGAGCAGCTGCAGCTACCACCGTAATCGATACAACGGTGAATGCAGGCATCGGAGAGAAACGTACGCTGAGAAACGATGGAAATCTCACCATCACAGGTCTGATTTATGATGATGTGGAGACAATCGCAGTAGCAGGTTCCGATCCAATCGCAAGAAGACAAAAGGCTGAGGAATACGTTTCGACATTGGGAGCGGATGTACCACAGATTGACAAAGATAAAATTACAGGCGCAAATACGACAGGAACAAAGGATATCTCAGTGGACGCATCAGCGGCAGTGGGAATCATCGATAATAAAGTCAATGTATTTATTGGCAGGAATACGAAGGTTACGACACTTAAGGACCTGACGCTTCTGGCAGAGCAGCACGGAGAGACACTGGCAGGCGCAAGCGCATTTGCAGTCGGCTCGGATGCGGCAGTCGGAGCGTGTGCATCAATCAACCTTCCGGAATCACTGGTGACGGTACTTCTGGCGGGCGATGTAACGTCCGGCGGCAAGACCACCTTAAAGTCTTATACCTACGATGAAGATGAAAGTCATGCATACGCAGCAGTTACAGGCGCATCCTTTGAGCGGTATCTGGATAAGATCCGTGATATGCTCCAGCTGGGAAGCCTTAATTCAGGAACACCGACGAACGGGTTAAATGCTAAACTGATGAACAAATTAAACGGTACCGTCAGCGGCGTAAAGACCGGAGCTGGTTCTGCGTTATCTTCGATTAAAAATTATCTTCCGGCATCGGTAGCGGCACTGTTTTCACAGGGCGCATCGACAGGGGAGACACCTTCTGCATCGTCCTCCGGCGCGCCGGGTTCAAATGCAATGTCACAGGCGGGCAGCGCAGCGGGACAGTCCGGTGCGAGCGTTGACGCGGGTACTGACAGCTCAGCGAAACAGGGACAGAGCATCAACATCGCGGCAGCAGTTGCAGTCAATGTTACGATGCACAAAGCAATTGTTCAGATTACAGGAACACTTCATACAATCGATGCAGAATTAAAGGCAGAAAACCACGGAAACTTCAGAACACTCGGAACCGGCGCGGCAGTGACCGGAACGAAGGACACCAATGCCAACAATATCAGTCTTGGTGTTGCAGTTTCCACCAATAAGAATGAAGCACAGATTTTGATTGATAACGATGTTATCGCATCCGGTGATGTGAAGATGGACGCAGTCCTGACACAGAACATGGATGGTGTATACAGAGGCCTCCTCGGAGCACAGGCACTGGCGGGAAGTATCAGTGGCAATGGCGGAGTCGTAGGAATCTCCGGCGCAGTTGCAATTCTGATTGGCGATACGAAGACGAAAGTTATCATCGCAGATGGTGTCACACTGGAAGGCAAGGCAGTTACAATCAATGCAGAAGATAAGAGTAAATATGCAGTCCGTGCAGGAAGCGTAACCATTTCCAAGGGAGCGACCGCAGGTGTTGGTGCTTCTTATGCAATGATCTATGCAGGAAATGAAACCATGGTACTCATCGGTGAGGACGCAGCGGATGAAGACAAAGCAGCATTAAAAGGAACGAATATTACGGCGGACAGCTTACAGATCACCGTGAAAAAAGTGAAAGTCGATTCCAGTGATTATAAGTTCCCGTTTGACACATCCACACTTCTGACCGTGGATGTGGTAAAGGACAGCGAAAAGGGTCTGATTAATTTAACGACCACAGACGGAACCGCAGGAAAATATTCGGTTGATATTACACTGAGTTCCGATGATTTCCTGAAAGTCATCGATATGATGAATTATCTTGCATCTGTCAATTATTACGCAGAAGCAATTGCAGGAAGTATTCTGACCAGCGGAAGCAATGGCGAGAGCAAGGCAGCAGTGGCCGGTTCGATGGCAATGGTTTACTTAAAGAACGTCACAACGGCAGTCATCGGTGATAAGGTTACAATTACCTTAAGAGGCGGAGACCTTGATATCACAGTATCTGAGGATACCAATACACGCATGATCAGCGGCGCATTATCTGCAAGCAGTGCCAAGGTTGGTGTGGGGGCATCCATCACCACACTGGTAGATACGCAGAACGTCAGTGCAAAACTATCAGATGATGTTGTCATTACAACAAGCGGAAATGTAAAGCTTCACGCAGAGAATAAAGCGGATGTTCTGGTGATTACCGTTGCGGCAGCAGGCTCTACGGCAAGCGGCGGAGCGACCGTCGGCGGTGCAGTAAATGTAGTGGACCACGAGACATACGTATATGCAGGAAGCGGAGCAAACAACCGGATTACGGCTAAGAATATAGAGGTGAGTGCAGACAGTACTTACGATGTCAAACTGATCAACGCATCAGCGGCAGTGACGCAGGGCGTTGCAGTCGGTGGAACCGTAGCAGTCATCTTAACAGATAATACAACGATTGCAGAAGTTCTGAATGATAACACATGGACGGCGAACGGAGCAGTCTTAGTTCGTGCTGCAAGTAAGGAGGAACTGTTAAATATCCTTGCATCCATATCCGGATCTACCGGAAAAGTCGGTGTGGCAGGTACGCTCGGAGTCATCATTGCAGATTCTCAGGTAGAAGCCAGACTGCAGGACCGGGTTAAGATTACAGCGGCAGACAACATTTCCCTGACAGCAGAAGGAAATGTAAAACAGCTCATGGTTCTCGCAGCAGCAACCGCAAGCGGCGGAGATGCAGCGGTAGGAGCAACCGTGACCGTAGATGTATTTTCACATATGGTACATGCAGTGACAGGAGATGGATGTATCCTCATTTCCCAAAACGGAGATGTACTGGTACAGGCTACTGGAAAAGATGAGATTCTGATCGTGACGGTGGCAGGTGGATTAACTTCAGGGACTGCAGGTATCGCGGGAGCAATTCCGGTCATAACGGCAGCGTCTGATGTGAAAGCAGAAATCGGAACGTCTAATCAGGTATCGGCAAAAGGTTCTGTCGGAGTCATCGCAGATTTAATCAGTGATATCTATAATATCGCAGGCAGCGTTGCAGGCGGAAGTAAGGTAGGTATCGGGGCAACCGTATCCACACTGGTGATGGAGAATCAGGTGGTGGCAAGGATTATGGATTATACCCGGATTACAGCACTGGCACTGACCGGAAGCGGCATTAAAATACCGAATCGTACTGAGAGACGAAACGGACTTGCAGTCTACTCAAATCTGACCTCCGACCTTCTGATGGCTTCCATCAGCGGTGCGGTGGCAGGAAATGTATCCGTAGGCGGAGTGGTTGATACGATCGTGATGAACAACCTGGTCACTTCTTCCATCGGAAATCATGTATCAGCCAACGCAAGAGAAGTTCGCGATAAGAGTACAGGCAGCATCACATCTTCAACGAAAAACGAAGATGCCGACGCGGACGGCGATGTCCACATAGAGGCTTACAATCAGACACATTTATATCATTTTGCAGGAGCAGTTTCTGTGGGAAGTACGGCGGGAGTCGGAGCCACAGTGGCAGTTACGATCTTTAACAATATTACAAATGCACAGATTGGCGATGGATGTCATATCTATGCAAGAGATATCAAGGCAGTTGCAGATTCAACTGCAGAGCTGGTCATCATTATCGCAACCTTCGGAGCAAGTGGAACGGCAGCAGTAGCCGGAGCAGCATCCGTTGTATTATTTGATAATGAAACCAGAAGCACAGCCGGAGCGGCTGTGAAATTACAGGCACTGCGAGATATTACGATTCACGCAGACAGCGATAATAAGATATTCAGTATCGCAGCGGCACTCGCAGGAAGCGGAACAGCAGCAGTCGGTGCAGTGGCACCGGTCGTAAAATTTACGGGAACAACCGTCGCAGGCGCAGGGAACGGAGCTGCACTCAGGGCAGGCGGAAATGTAAGCGTGCTGGCGGATTCCAAAGAAGATATTGATACCTACGGTGCAGGAGCAGCGGGAAGCGGTACGGCAGCAGTAGCGGGAACCATTGAGGTCCTGATTACCCAGCTGACGACCAAAGCATATCTTGGCGATAGCGTCACCGTAGATGCGGATAACATCTATGTGAAAGCGACCGATCATTATACACTTACAGGTGTGGCGGGAGCAGTTGCAGCAAGCGGAGCAGCGGCAGTTGGATTGTCGGTGCTGGTAAGTCTGTCTTACAATACCGTACAGGCATCCGTTGGAAGAACGAATAAGTTGACAGCGAAGCGGGATATCCAAATCCGGGCAGAGTCAGGAAGAGACATTTCGGTCTATGCAGTGACGGCAGGAGCCAGTGGTTCAGCCGCAGTGGCAGGAACCGTGGTTGTGGTACTTGCAGGAGCGAAGCTTACCGCAGACAGCGCAGAGACGATCAAGAAGAATAACCAGAATGTAGAAATGGATCTGCAGACGCAGGTGTCTTACGCACTGGGAGCAACCGGAAATAAAAAGGCGCAGGGATATTCGGACAAGGCAGAGGTCGGAAGCTTCTTCGATGAGTCAAATATTGATAAAAACGCAAATAGTACAAGCGGAGCAGTAGATGGTTCTGACTTTACACTGGCAAAAGAAAATGGCAACACAAATGGAAACTCAGACAGTGCAGAAGACAAATACACGGTAAGTGACAGTCAGGTAGATACGGCAGCAAATGATACGTACCGCCCGGAGCCGGGAGAAGGCAAACAGGATGCAACACTTGCCTTTGTCGGAGCCGGTTCGGTTCTGATTGCCGGAAACGACATTGAGATTCACGCAAAGGATATGGTTTCTATGGATCTTCTTACCATCGCGGCAGCAGTCAGCGGCGGCGGAAGTGTCGGAATCGGTGTCACAGTGGGAATCCTCTATTCCAACGTACTGGCATATACAGAAGAGAGTGTGACCTTAGACGCGAAGAGAAATATAACCGTTCAGGCAGAAGGAAGTGCAGTAGAGCGCACCATCAGTGATAACAACAAGAGCGTAACAAATAAGCTGGATAAGGATAAAAAACCAGCCGATACTTACACGATCCGCTCGCTTACCATTTCAGGAACCGGCGGCATCGCAGGTGTCAGCATACCGGTGGCATCCATCGATGTATACACGGTAACAAAGGCATATGTTGGAACAGATAACATCATAAGAAATGCAGTGCTTCTCACCGTAGAAGCAGATAGTAATTACGGGAAAATCGTGGTATGGAATCTGGGACTTGCAGCAGGTGTTGCAGGTGTGACGGCTTCCGTAACGCGGGCAAATTACAACGCAGTCGTATCCGCATACATTGGGGCGGACACGACACTATATAAGGTTGGCACCATCCAGATGGAAATCAAGAGTGATACAACACTGGAGACATTGGGAGCTGCTCTTGCAGCCGGAGTAGCCGGTGTCAATGCAACGGTCATTCTGGCATTCTACACGGCAGATATGGAACTCTTTATCGGTCAGGGTGTCAGGGGCGTTGATTGTGGAACCATTACCATGCTGCTCACGGCAAGGGCTGAAGCAACAGCGAAGGAACTTAGCATTACTGCAGGCGCAGTTGGTGTTGGTGTATCCGTGGTTATGGTAAAATTAACACCGACCTTCTTAAATTACATCGGAAGAACACCGAACGGATATGCATTGAACGCAGACAGTGTCAGCAGCAGGGCAGCAGGAGAGAGAGGAAGCATCGAACTCTCTTCACTGAACATGAAGAGTGATATCACCAGCAAAGCAACGGTAATCGGTTTGTCAGCATCCGCAGCAGGCGTTGCGGCAAACGGTCTGGTTGCATTAGCAATTAACCGCACCAATTCGGTTGTGGGAATCTCCGGTGCCAATGTAAGCAGCACGGGTGATATCGAAATTACCGGACTGCTGGACGCGAACTCCGATGTGGACGCAGCGGCAGTCACCGGAGCAGTTGTCGGTGTGGGCGCTATGGCAGGATATGCGGAACTGAAGACGGTAAATCAGGCATTCATCGACCTGACAGAAGCAGTCGTAACGGCACAGAATGTGAAAGTGCAGGCAGGAATAGAAGATTCCGTAAGCAAAGCAGAGACTACAATCACAACGGGAAGCGTTGCAGGAGTCAGTGTCACAATCAATATCGCACTGGCCAGCAATGCATATAAAAATTATGCGGGAATCACAGGCGCAGGCGGCACCTTAAAGGCAGCAGGAGATATCACCGTTCTGACACATGGAAAAGCAATCACAAATACAGAAATCCATGGTGTCAGCGTGGCAGTGACAGCAGTTGGAGCAGCGTTAGCATACTCTTATCTTAAGGCGGTCAGCATAGCCGAAATCGCAGGAAGTACGGTAACCGGAAGAAACATCAGCATTACAAGTAATTTAAACAACACAGATGGTTACACCGTGACATCAACGGCATTTGCAGCAGGGGTTGCACTGATTGGAATCAACGGTGCAGTAGCGTTATCCATTTCCGAGGCAGAGAATCTGGCAAGAGCATCCGGAAATATCAAGGCAAGTGGAACACTCACGGTTCAGGCGATCGGAAATGCAAGAGCAATGGCATCCGCGGAAGATTACACCGCAGGATACGTAACGGTTGGTCTCAGATTCGCAACGGCGATTGCCCGCGGAAGGTACGCTGCTTCTATTGAAAGAAACAAGACGGACCAGATAGAAGCGAAGGAACTTCTGGTACAGACACTGGCAGATACCGATGCATACAGTGTGACCAAGGCAGCATCCGGCGGAGTAAGCGCATCTTACGCATCCGTGAATATCAACAGTGCCTATGCAGAGACCTCAAGTAATATCAGCGCATTTATAACAGAAACGGAAGGCGCGGGCGCAGCCGGATACCTGAATATCAAGGGAGATGCACAGGTACAGGCAGTCGGAAATGGAAGAGCAGTCGCAGATACCAAGGGAACTGAGGCCGCCCAGGGAGTCAATGCAAGTGTCTATAAACTGGCAGCGAGCAATGCATATGCCAATATGAATACTGTTATGAAGGCTTATATAAAGAAACAGAGTGCGATGAGTGTGAAGGGAGACTTAAACGTTCTCGCATACCTGAATCATAATATCAATGCAGAGACGGCAAAAACGAACCGTACCAACGGAGCATATGCAACCGCAGGCGCGAATTCAGCAAGTGTCAGCCTGATCGGAGCGGAAATATCCAACGCCTACGCAAAACAGAAGGCAGAGGTTCTGGCATCCGTAGAGCAGAGTAATCTGGATGTCACCGGAGTACTGGCAATTCTGACCAATGCAAACCAGCTGGTATACGCACAGATTAGTTCCAACAACTTTGGTCTGGCCGGAGGTATTGGAGCAATCAACACAACAGCGTGGGCGAATGGGACCTATCAGGCGAAGCTGAGTGTAAATAGCGGCAATACTGTTCACGCAGGAAGCTTACAGATCGCAGCAGTTTTAGGAACGAATACAGCAAAAGCAGAGACAGAGTACTTAAGCGGCGGACTGATCAATGTGAGCATACTGAGCGCAGAAGCATTTAACAATGCGGTCGTATCCGCATACCTGACCGGAGATAAGACCGGAAAGGGAACACTGACCGTAGACAAGAATACATCCATCACGGCAAGTGCCACAAACACTGTCGCGGATGCAGCTGTATCCGGCATGACAGTAGCATCTGGAGTGAAGGTCGGAAATGCATATACACATACAAAATTAAACGGCAGAGTAGAAGCATACACAGATGGAAATGTTGAGATTGTAACAGGCGGAGCATTTACCGTGGAAGCAGACCAGAGGGGAACCTCTACACCGAAATCCACCAACTCCGTGGGAATTACCTTAATCGGAGTCAGCGGAGCAGAAAGCTTTGCAGAGAGTACGATGGTAACGAAGGCATCGCTCGGAAACAGCAGCAGTAGCATTGGCGGAAATGTAGTGATCCGTGCATACGGCACATCGGTACTGACAATGACAAATGAAAAGGGTGGCACAGAGCTTCTGGGACTGGGTGCTATGATCGTAAAGACGAGAGTAAGCAACAGCATTTTGGCCGCGATTCAAAAAGCCGCAGTCTTACAGGCGAAGGGCGATATCAATGTAACGGCAGAAGGCAGGGATAAAGAAAGACTTACCTCGGAATCAACAACGAGTGGACTGTTAAATGGCCAGAGCGTCATCGTTCAGGCAGTGAGTAATTCAGCAGTCAGCGTTACCGTCGGAGACGGGGCACAGATTACAGCCACAGGAACCATTACCATAGACGGATATAACACGATAGATGTATCCGTGAAAACATTAGACAGATCCGTAAGCGGCGTGAAGCTTGGAGCTTATGTTGTGACAACAAATACGACCTCCAAAGTGCAGACAGCCATCGGCAGGAATGCAGGCATGTGGGCAGACGGTGACATCAATATCTTTGCAAGAGACAGAATTGATGTCACAAATGAAACGATTCTTCAGTTTGGAGGACTTGCGGGAGGAACCGCATCCGTCATTACCAATCATGCAAACCAGAGCACACGTGCAGACATTGCAGACGGCGCGTCCATCCGGGCAGCAGGAAATATCGAAATTGGAGCATTTACGGATTACAGAATGAACGTAAGCTGCAGGGACAGTTCTATCACAGCAGCGAGTGCAGTGGCAGTTGAAGTTTACAACGGACTGACACGGAACTGCATCACAGTGATTGGAAATGATGTGAGAATCATATCAGAGAAGGGCAATATTACCATTTTCGCAAATTCTGTTCCAAGTACAGCAGGCAATATCGAGACAGACGGATATGCAATGACGGCAACCGCAACAGGAACTGCAGCCGGACTGTTCAACGCATCCGGAGCAAAGGCAGAAAACGTACTGAATTCGAACACCCAGATTATCATTGGAAACGGTGGTCTGATTCAGGCAACTTATGGCAATATCGCCATCATGGCACAGACTGGAAGCAGCATTTACTCTTACGCATACCGGAAAGCAGCCGCTGCAATCAGCGCAAGCGTTGCAGCCGCAAATATCACACTGAAGAACCCGGTAAGCGTTGTCATAAATGGAACGGCAGAAAAGAAAGCCAACATCATCGGCAGCAACGTGGAGATTGCAGCTGTCAATGCGTACCAAAAACTTCAGGCAGAGGCAGACACGCTGATGTACGCGGCAGGAGCGGTTTCCAAGGCAAATGTAACTGTAGCTGTCGGCGGCGACGCAGTCGTAGACATTCATGGAGCAAATATCCGTGGATATGACAGTGTATATATTCACGCTGAGGTTGCACATATCAAACACAACTTTACGACACACTCAGAGATTGTCGGAGCAGTCGGTGTCGTATATGCGACAACAGTGGTATCCGGAGGCATGCAGGCAAAGGTCAATACAGACGGCAATACAGAGATTGCATCTGCAGATGTAGATATCGAAGCTTCCGCACCGAAATTAAGTTCCGTGAACCATGTCGCAACAGCGGATGCAGTTGCGAACACCATCTTAGCGTGGGTATTTAAGGTGATTGCAATCGTCGTAAAATGGGTCATGAAAGCAGTTTCCTGGTTCGTTGGATTATTTAGTAAGAAAGCCAAACAGAGGGTTGAAGAAAAGGTATACGGCTGGGTAAAGGAAATCAAATCTACGACCGCATATCCAAAGGAAACCGATACATTTGCCATGGATACGGTACTGAACCTAAACGGCAAGATATCCATCGGTGGCGCGGCTGCAGGTATCGTAGTTGATATCGACAAAAATGCAGGTGTTATGGTAGTCGGTGTGGAGGATGCAGAGTGGCTGAACAATATCAGGATTGACCATGAGAAGAAGACCATTACGATTCCTTATATCTATAACAGAGCAGAAGGAAGTCTGTCACTGGATGCGGGAGATGGCCTGTTATACGGAAATCTGGCAGTATATTTAAACAACTACTTAACGTATATTACCTTTAATAACAATTCGGATTATACCTTGATTCTTTCAGACATCACTGTATTTAACACGGATGCGAACCCGATTGACATCGCAGTGACGGCAAGGAATTACAATAATGATCTGAAGCTGTCCTATGGAAATGAGACACCGGTGATTACAATCAATGCAGCAAAGGGCGCAGACGTCATCTTAAACGGTGAGATCAACAATGTCAAAGGCTCCCTGAACTTCATCATGAACGGTGGAAATATCTACGTAGGAGAAGGCGGTATCCAAGATCAGGATGAACTGCTAAAGGGTGATACAGAGTTCCTGACCAAGATGTTCGCTGGAACCAATATATGGGTCAACACACTGAGCATCCGGGGCGCAGACAATGTTGGAAATTCAGCCGAAGAGAGACTGATGATCGGACTGATCCGCTACAGTGGATTTAATGAAGCCGGTATGATACCGGAGGCAGCAAAAGATGCGATCGTAGACATCGAAATACTCGGAAATCTTTTCGCAAGCTTTGCACTTCTTGAGACCATCGTATCGGATGATACGTTAAGCGATGACGTGCTGAATAATATGGACCCGATTAAGAGCCTGTATCTGAAGCATATCAAAGCCGGTGGAATCGCAGACATTTATCTGCCGGCAGCAAAACGGCTTTATGTATATAAAGACGGAACAAATTATGAGGGTGTGGAAATTGCATACCCCGGAGAATACAGTGACATGTATCTGTACATTCCATCAGCAGCTATGTTAAACGGCAAGGAATATTTTATCATCAAAGATACCGGTGGACATGACACTAATTATATATTAACGAAAGACGGACTGTTCATGTTAAACGGAGAAGTTTCGGTCGATTCCGAAATCTTCTTGGATGGAGACCTTACCAGCATTTGGTTGGGTACTACGGTCCATGAAGTACATAGCTATACACTTCCGGATGACACCGTCATTTATGTGACATCAGATGGAACGGTACTGATGATTACTTCGAAATACGGAAATAATGAGATCGCTTTAAATATGACAGAACTGAACTTAATCAAGAATGCAGACGGAAGCATGCAGCTGACATTCAATGACAGTGAGGATGATAATGACAGTTATATTACACTGAACAGTGATGGAACAGGTACACTCCATATCGGTAAGAACGGACTGACGATTGCAGTGGAACAGACGGCAGACGGAAGCTGGGAATTACCAAACGGAATTAAGATTCATACCATGTTCATCTTAATCGGAGCAGATAAGAAGCTGGTTACCACAACTTATATCGGAACCTATGGTGACGTCAGAAGATATCTGATTGGAAACTTAAGTACCGCGGCATCTGACAATTTGTATTATGTCTTTGATGTTAAGACAGATGATCAGGAAAATACGGTATTTGTCGATGCATATCTGTATAAGAGCGAGAAGCTGAGTGACAGCGATAAAACAGAGTTGTTCCGTGAACAGACCGTGGATGAGGCATATGAGAAAGTAAGTACGCTTGTCACAGAAGCGTTAAAAAATATGACAGCAGAAGCGTTGCTGGCATACGCACACCGCGGCAGCACAGAGGTTGTAAATCCGGTGGATGCACTGATGCAGGCAATCAAAGAAAAAGTAACCACGAATATTCAGGTATCGATCCGGTTGAAGCAGCTGCGAAGAATTGTAGAAGAGACAGCAGCCGATGGTACGATAAGATATGCAGCGCAGTATCGTCTGGAACTTCAGGTTGTATTAAAAGATCTGATTTCTGAGGAGGAGCGAGGAGGAGAAATCTTCCAAAAGACCTTTGATCTTGGCAACGCAACATATCTGACAGATACCATGGATGGCATCAATACAGAGAATCTGACGAATACCGGAACAGCAGCTGGTACGCTGGAGCGAGAAGATACCGATATCCCGGCAAGAGAACAGGATACGGAAGGTAATACGACAGATGTTGGAAAAACAGAGAGTGGCACAGGCACAGGAATCGTGGACGAAGTGACGTCGGAGACAGACGCAGTGAACGTTGCACAGGATGCAATTAAAGTTGTAAAGACTACAGATTTTGCTTATGTCAGTGCAAATAACGAAACGCTGAATCAGATTCTGAATACTGTGATATCTAATGTGGGATCCAATGTAAAGACTACGGTTTCAATTTCAACTAAAAAGACATCAAAGACAACCGGCACGGGAACTGCGCAGCAGACCAGCTACTACTTCACCTACACAATTACAATCAAGATGACTGTAGATGGCAAGGAAATTGCAGTTCCAATTACAGCAGAATTTGAAGTGGGAACGACAGAAAGTGCAACGGTTGCAACAGATGCATATCCAGAAGGAACCGTAGGAGAAACTCAGGAATCCGGAAAGAAAGAAGGCACATCTGGAACGAAGAAGCATCAGATGACATTGGAAGAGGCAGAAGGCGTTGCCAAAACGGAAATCGATAAGGTGACTGCACTGACCTCCAATACACTGACGGAACTGCGTGATGCCATTGCAGCAAAAGTGGACAGTGGAGTTAGCATTACCGTTTATTATGAGAAGAAAGGATATGATAAGGTTACACGAAAGTTTAAGTATTTGATTTACGTGATGATTACAGTGGGTGAGGCGAGCAGTAAAAAGGATTCGGTTATGAAAGAACTGGAAAAAGCGGCACTGACCACATCACTTACAGAACCATCAGAACCGTCAGATCCGGAGAATAGCAAAACGATCATAGAGACAACGATAGAAAGTATCCTAAATGATTTAAATCTGAAGGATTATCTGTCCGAAACAAAAGACGCTAAGCCTATAGTTGCTCAGGATATTGCAAATAAGATTGCGGCAAAGGTAGACGGTAACATTAAGATAAAGGTCACACTGACACAGGTAGAAAACCGGACAGCATTTAAATATGGTGCGGCAATGGCGGGATTCGCAGCAGAGGTCAACGGATATATCTACAACTACATTTTGACGATTGACTTGGAAGATATCTCAATTGCAGGCACTACAAAGAGTCTGACATACCGCTACGACGATAAAGACGGCGCTAACCTTACAGCAATTGCAAAAGCACTTATGGGTCAGAAATGGCTGATGGGCGAGAAGCCATATGTAGAACCAACGCAGGAAGAAGCAAAGTGGGACGAAAACCAGACAGATGCACCGAAGGCCGATGGAACATGGGAAAATGATATTTCGGCAGGTAACGGATATAAACCGACCGGATTATCTGAAGAGCTGAAGAACTCCGTTCTGATTGTAGAAGACAGCAGTTATTCCTCTAATTATATTATGAAATACGGAAAGTACTCTTATACAATTGAACGACTGCAGACAACAGAGCTTGCAACTTATAATACAGCGACATATAAACTGGCGGCAGGTACATTTAAAAACAAGCAGGAGGCGAAGTTTTATGAAATCCTGAAAGAGTACATCTGGTGTATCCAGAATGATAAGCTTACTATTTATACCCTGAAGGATCAGGAAAAAGCCAAAGCGGATATTTATCAGAGTATAGGCGGCGATATCTACTTCAAGGATGCAGGAGGAAGCCAGCTGGTTGTTAACCGTGTGGTAGCAGAATATCCGGGAGAACTGGTTGAAGGTACAGATTCAAATGATACGAAATATGTATATGTATCCCTGACACCGGCCAGCGATGACGTAGCCGATGAGGAAAGAACGTTAGCCAACAGTATCGTATATGTAAGTTACCTGATCAATCAGTTAAAGGTTCTGAATCCATTGAAGGGATTTACGGATGAAAACGGGGAAGTAATAAAAGATACGGTTGACGTATACGAGACTCTGGATAAGAGCGAAATCTATGCACCTGTGGATGAGAGCACACCGGAGGATGCCAAGATTGTTACCGGAACCGTAGATGGAAAGCTCGTTCGTTACTATTATGTAGGCTATATTGACTATTTGGCAGATGGAACAGAGAAATATTATATCTGGGTAAAAGGGGAAAACGGCACATACAGTTATGTGGAATTTGATCCATATGCAGAAGCAATTTCAGAACCTGTGAAACCGGATGAGCCGGAAGAACCTCAGGAACCGGAAAATCCGCAGGATGAGGATTATCAGGAGAAGCTGGAACAATACGACAAAGATTACGCAGCATATGAAACGTATATGAAGTTATACGCATATTACGTTACGATGTTCGCAGCAGACAACGTATCTGTTCCGATATATGACATTACAAGCAATATCGTATTTGATACAACGAAGGGACAGGGCATTATCATTACCCCGTACAGCAGCACAAATGCATCCTTCGGAACCGTCTATTTCCAAAACGGAATCGATGATTTCAAGGTAAGCATGAGTGTTGATGGAAATGGTGTGAAGTACTTAAAGATTTCCGAGACAGAGCGGATCAAAGTGAAAGACAAAGATATCATTTATGAGTACTTAAGACCAGTGACCGATGAAGACGGCAATACAGTGTACGTGGTTTATGCAAGCAGAAATATGAGTCAGGAGGAGATGATCTGGTATACCGAAAACGGTAATCTTACATTTAACACCGGACATTTTGATACCTCCAAGGTAACACTGTCCAGGGGATATACACTGATGGGCAGCCGGGTATCAGACAATGTAGTTACAATACTGAAGGGAAGCGAATATTTCTACATCAAGGCAGTGAAAAACACGGACGAGAGTGGAAATGTAAGCTATGATGTAAGCAATGTAATCTATGCCGACTTATCAGATAATCCGGATCGTCAGATCTGGCTGATACAGGAAAAAGCAAACGGTATATTTACAGAAATTAAGAAAGTACTTAGTGAAACTTTAGATACAATTACAGTCGTGATTGCAGATAACACGGCAGATTCAAAACAGAGAACCGTAACTTACCAGAAATCCGATTTAGTAGGGGAAGGCATGATGCAGGCAGTTTCAATCCGGGATGCAGAGTACAATCCGGTGATGATAGCAATCGCATCCGGTCTCGGAAAATATTACATCTTCCCGAACGGTTATACCATCGGCGTACTGAAAGCGAATTTCGAAGCGGTCTTCTTTATCTCACAGATTGTAATCGAGAGATTCAGACATACGCAGGAAGTGACCGGAAGCGGCTACCGCATCGGCGATATCGAAGCAAAGCAGGTTATCCTTACATTTGGTGATGAACATGCAGTGATTACCGATGAATATATGCAGGGAACAACCGCAGCCATCACAGCCGACACGATCCAGATATTTACAAGTACGAAGACACCAATCGGAACGGCGGAAAAACCACTTCGCATCAGGCTGACAGGACAGACGGCAGCAGACGGATTCTATATTGGAAATGCAGATGGAACATTTGCAGGAACTGCGGTAATTCAGGCAGTATCCGGCGATTTGACAATCACTGGTACGACACTGAAAGACGGTGCCACACTGGAACTTATTTCCGCGGGAGATATCGTAACAAAGAAGACAAGCCAGCGGACCGATGACATCGTAGTAGAGAAGGGTGCAGAGCTGATTCTGAGTGCAGCAGGAAATATCGGCGCAGCAGATCAGGCATTCGCGGTATATGGATATGCCGGAGGCAAGCCGATTCAGATTAAGCAGGCAGTCAATATTTATCTGGCAGGCGGCAACAGCACAGAGAGCATCTTAGATGTGAAGTTACCGGATCGTGGTGTGAGCGGAGTCGTTCAGATTACGAATACGGGAGATATTCAGTTAGATCTGCCACAGGGCAATCTGAATGTTGACCGGATTTGGTCCACAAAGGGCGATGTAATCTTAACCGCTGTAAATGGAAGTATTCTTGCAGCAGCCGGCACCACGGGAGCAAATGTATCGGGCCACAGCATTGTATTACAGGCAGCGGATGCAGTTGATCTGGCAACAGACCTGATTTCTATTCCAGGAAGAGCAGACGGAACCGTGAAGCTAAAGGCAGGCGGCGATGTAATGCTGAAAGAAACCAGTGGAAATATGCAGATCGCACAGTTAGAGACCAGCGGCAATGTAACTCTGGCAGCAGCCGGAACAATCAGCACGGTCGGCGATGCAGTGATTACCGGAAAAGACCTGTCGATTCAGGCAGGAAACCTTGGAACTGCAAAGACCAGCCCACTGAAGAGTGCGGTGACGGGAGAGCTGTCACTTGTTACAACTGGAAACCTGTATCTGCACCAGCAGGGCAATGTTTTAGTTAGAAAGCTGCAGGCAGGACGAAACATCCTGATCCAGACAGACGGTAATATACAGGCAGCAGCCGGTGTGGAAACCGCAGTTTATAGAGAGATTCAGGATCTTCTGAGAGCATCAGCCGAGGCACTGGCAGCGTACAATCAGGCAGAGGCAGAGGCGAAAGCGGCAGAGAATTATGCACAGCACTTAAATGACAACATCAAAGAGCAGGAAGAAAAACGTGCAGCAGCAGAGGTGAAATATAACGAGATACAGAGCAAAATCACAGAACTTGAGGAAGCACTTGTCACAGCACTTGGAGACTTAGAGGAAGAGCAGCGGCTGAGAGCAGAGATTGATGAGCTGATACCTGAGCTGGAGGCATTCAAGCAGGAGCTGGATGCATACGATGCGGCGCTGCTGATACTGAGAAGTAAAGCGGAAGATGCAGACGGTGAAGGCGGAGATACCAAGACAGTTGCGGAAGTAGAGGCAGAAGTAAAACGGGCGCAGGTGCAGGCAAAGAAAGAGGCCTATGAAGACATTATGAAGCAGCTGGAGGGCAAGACGGCAGAACTGGAACAGGCAGAGGCACTGGTGAAATCCGCAGGTAATATGGAACTAATCAGTGGCGGCAGCATTGGAACAGCGGATTATCCGTTACCTGTTGAGGCTGGCGGTTCCTTAAGTGCACAGGGAAAGAACATTTATCTGGGAACTAAGAAAGATATTCTTCTTGGAACAGTTACGGCAGATCAGGGCGGCGGAGAGCTTGTGATTGTGGCAGGCGGCAACATCCGAAATCTGTCACCGGCAGAGGTACTGACAGCGAACAGCGGAACATTAATGTCCTTGGATGGTAATCTGGGCACAGCATCCTCACCGCTTCAGACATCATTTAACCGTGCACAACTGATAGGAAATAATATTTATCTAAGCAACAACAAGAACCTGACAGCCGATCTTATCTATGCAGAAGGTCAGGCGGCGCTTACCATTCTGGGTGACCTGACAGGAGCAGGCGATGGAGTGGACATACTGACAGGAACAGTTGACACAAACGGAAGTGCAGACATTCATGTGAACGGAAGTATCGGAAAAGATACGCAGCCGCTGAACATACAGGCGAAGAACCTGAAACTATACGCCGGAAAGAGTGTCTACGCAAATCTGATAGAAGCAGAGGCAGTTGTGGATACCATCATTGCAAAGGATACCATCGATGTAACTACAACGGGAGATCTGGTGGCGAAGAATCCACAGAAGACAGCGATGTATGCACCGGACATTAAATTACATGCCATGGGATATGTGGGAAGACCGGGAGCGGAGCTTATGCTCTCAACCGATCAGATATCAGCCCTCAGTGATGAGTATCAGATTCACATTTATCAGAGCAAATATGAAGAACCAAAGCCAGAACCGGAACCAGAGCCGATTCCGGAACCGAAACCAGAACTGCCGGAGGAAATCCAAAAGACAGATACGATCCAAGGCGGATATGGCGGATATAGAATCGGAAGTTACCGAACACGCGGCTGGGGATTCAGAGTACAGCGAGCTGGCGGATTGATGGAAACAGCAGCAGACAGCAAGGCAGCGGAGGAAACAGCAGCGGATAACAAAGCAGACGAGACGAAGATCAGCCAGGCAGATAAAAATAATGGCGGGGATGCGGATCAGAAATCCGATGAAACACAGCAGGATGCATTTGCAGAAGAAGGTCAGATGAGGAGCTACATCATGATTCTGCTGGCAGTATTGGCACTGATCTTGATACTGATTCTTGTTGGAAAGAGAAGAAATAAGGAAGAGTAGCAGCGAGATAACATAGTTTCGGTCAGGAGCTCTCATCGGAGACGATGGGAGCTCTTGTGTGCGATTAAGGTTAACTTAAGCTTTCTCCACTTGGAGGTTAAGGTTCCTTTGCTATACTGAATTTATCAAATAAAAGAAATAAATTCAAAAAAGGAGGTCCAGATTATGTGGACAAGAAGAGAGTTAAAAGAGGAAGCGAAGATTTGTTTTAAAGCGACATACTGGAGAACCGTATTAGTTTCGATTATCATCATGCTTTTTACAGGTGGTGCGTATGCGGGTTCCTCCGTCTCCAATTATTTTCCGAATGGCGGAAATGCGAATTCTACAACAGAATACGCGGCAGGAAGCAGCGTTCATACAACTGCTGTTGATATTACGGCGGTAATAATTATGGCAATCATCGGAATTGCAGTTGCATTGATCATTGTGGCAGTCGCATTTTTGATTGCAGCATTTATTGTCAATCCGATTGTGGTTGGCTGTTCCAGATATTTTGTGCGTAATTTAAATGGAGATACAGAAGTAAAGGAAGCACTTTCAGCCTTTGACAAAAATTATAAAAACAGTGTGAAGATTATGTTCTTCCGTGACTTATATACCTTGTTATGGTCACTGCTGTTTATCATTCCGGGTGTTATAAAGGGATATGAATACCGCATGATTCCATACCTGTTAGCAGAGAATCCGGAGATGAGCATGGAGATGGCATTTTCACTTAGCAAACAGATGATGCAGGGAAATAAGTGGAAAGCATTTGTTCTGGATCTGTCATTTATTCTCTGGCATTTACTTTCTGTTTGTACATGTGGTATATTGGAAGTGTTCTATGTTGCACCTTATATCAATATGACAAATGCGGCACTTTATCAGGCATTAAAAGGAAATTATCAGAGCAGACAGGCGCAGATGGAATCTGGCCAGATTGAAAGTACTGTACAGGAAATCTGATGGGAAAACGAGAATGCATGGAGAAATGAAACTATGAATTATCAAATCTTAATCGCAGATGATGAAACAGAAATAAGAGAATTATTTAGATTATATCTTGAAAAAGATGGATACAAAGTCCTTGAGGCCGCAAGCGGCCCCGAGGCTTTGGACGTTTTGAAAAAGGAGTCCGTTGATCTGGCAGTCCTTGATATTATGATGCCGGGAATGAGCGGACTGAGTGTGTTAAAGAAGATCAGGGAAAACAGTAATATTCCGGTTATGATTCTATCGTCAAAAAGTGCGGATTCCGATAAGATTCTCGGGCTGGATCTTGGGGCGGACGATTATCTGACCAAGCCGTTTAATCCATTGGAAGCGGTGGCGAGAATCAATTCCAATATCCGGCGGTTCTATTCCCTTGGAGCAAAGGAAAAGGAAGTGTTGGAGCTTTCTGTGCGAGATCTTAAGCTGGATACGGAACGGTGCTGTTTGTTTCAAAACGGCACAGAAATTGAACTGACTTCTGTTGAATACCGGATTATGGTGTTATTTATGGAAAATCCGGGAAAAGTATTTACGAAACAGCAGGTCTTTTCGGCAGGCTGGCAGGATGAGTATATGATCGATGATAACAGTATTATGGTCAGTATCAGCAAATTAAGGTCAAAGCTAAATGACCAGAAGAATCATTATATTAAGACAATCCGTGGTCTTGGATACCGGCTGGAGGCATCATAATGAAACAAAAGGAACAATTATCCGGATTACTGATTCGGAGACTGGTTGTGGTGTTACTATTTATTGCGGTGAGTCAGAGCCTGATCAGCCTTTTCTTTACAACGAGCTTTTATCCGTTTATTAATACACATTTCCACATTGATATTTTAAATATAGTCAATGCGACGAGTTCTTCCCCGGTTACGATTGCCAGATCGCTGCTGTGGTTTCTGTGTACGGCAGTTTTGAAGATGGTCCCGAATGCCATACGAGTTCCACTGAGCCTGATTACAGACCGGCTTGCGCCGCATGACTGGGAGGGATATCTTTCAACACTTCCGCCACAGGATCAGATGAGAACCTTTTGGATTTTGACAGCGGTTCTGCTGATCGGACTTGTGATCTATCTTCTGCCTTATGTACTGGCTACATTCATGTACAGCAGGTGGATTATTCAGGAAGTGAATGCTTTAAGAAAGCAGGATGCGCTTGAACGGGAGGAATTTGAACAGCAGAGAAATCTGCTTCTTTCCGATATTGCACACGATTTAAAGACACCGATTACAACGATTTCCGGTTATGCGAATGCACTCAGAGATCATATGGTTACGGAGGAAGAGAAAAAGGAAGAGTATCTGGCGGCGATCGCTGCGAAATCCATTCAGATGAGCCAGCTGATTAATTTACTGTTTCAATATGTAACCTTGGATAGTGAAGGGTTTAAGCTGAAGCGGGAGAAGACGGATTTATCAGAACTGATTATAGAGGCGGTGGCGGTGAATTATTCGGATGTCGAAGCGGCTGGATTTGATCTTGAGATGGATGTGCAGGAGACAATGATTATAGCGTCAGTGGATCAGGTACAGATTACGCGCGCTGTTACGAATTTAATCCAAAATGCAGTCAGACATAATCCGAAAGATACCGGTATCCTGATTTCTGTCAAAAACTTGTATGATCATGTAAATATTGATATTGCGGATTCGGGCGTGGCGATTGAAGCGTCCATTCGTGAGAACTTGTTTGATCCGTTTGTTATGGGAGACGATTCCAGAGCGCATCGGGGCGGCAGTGGTCTTGGTCTTAGCATTTCGTCTAAAATTGTGGAGCTTCATGGCGGCTCGCTTACGCTGATTCAGCCTTATGAGAGGATAGGGGCAGGGCGGAAATATACGAAAGCATTTCATATTGAACTCCCATTGTAGGCGATGGAAGTTCTGGGTGGAAAGTCTGCTGTTAGATGCTGTCATTAAAAAATGATGGATTGTGGAACAAAAAGAAACGTATTCAGGTGTATGATCTTGAAAATGATGATCTAAAGGAATATACATTTGAAGATGAAATACCAGTGGGGATTTATGAGGGAAAATTGACATTAAATTTCAAAGAACTATAAGAAAAATGGTATCAGGATGATGTGAGTTCCTGATACCATTTTTGTGTTTCATCTGGGTTTTGGCTATTGATATAAACCGTATAGTCTTTTAATTGAATTTTCAGTACCGGCGTATATCCCCGATACAGATACAATCTGCAATTGCCTAGCTCATTTCCCCGGAAACTTCCAATCTGCTGACGATTATCAGAAAGTCCGTTGGTCTTACGAAAATGATCTTCCGGCATCGAATCGAGCAATTCGACAGATGCAATTTCTGTTGTATCAAACGCGATGTCGTACATCGGAGATGAAATCTGAACTTCATGACCGGATACAGAAAGTGTCCGTGGTGTGAAGTCAGTAACGAAAAATATAACGCACAAGACAACGAGTAAAAGGACGGTCACTCCAATTCCAGCCAAAGCAGTAAGACGTCCGGATTTCTTTCCCATGTTGACTGTTAAATTTGATGAGCAGACACGATCCGTGACTAGAAAACAGTCATCTTTGGGATTGGAATAGAATCCGTTTTTCCAATAGATATCATCATCTTCATAGCCAAGGCCCCAGCCGCGTCTTATTTTCATTTCGTACAATATCCGATTCGCTTTATAGATTAGGAGCAAAGAGCCCGCCGTGAGCTGAAGCAGCCATAGGGACCAGATTATCATGAAGATTGAAAGATACCAAAAGATAAGAAAACTGATGGCACCGCCAATGATGATGTTGCTCATGTAAAATAATCGAATCTGCTTTTTATAGTGTTCCATAAATTCGGTTAATTCGGAATCGTGCAGCGCATACTCCGGAATGTGCACGCACAGCAGCATTCCATCATGATAGCGACGCCGTCCGCCGTACACAGCCATGAAAATAGCTGTCATGAAGATATCTGTTAGAAAAAAGATGATAAAGCCAAGCATAGGAAAACCTCCTAAAAATATATTATCATATGAGTAGTAAAAAGGAAACGAGCAGCCCGTTTAAAATACGGTGAAAACCCATTTCCTTAATAAATAATTTAACTCATATTACAAAATTTATCAAGTGTTTGTATCTTAATTGCCGCCGGATATGATAGTGGTTGTGTAAATTTAGCTTCGAATTCACCTAAGAGTTGCAAAGTAGGACTGATTCTTTAAATTTATCCATTCCCTTCAACTATTACAGAAAACATCCTTACTACCAGCAGAAATTCAATCAATTAGATGCCGATTCTGTAAAAGTTAAGTGTAAGGTTCTTATTTACAGAGGTATTACAAGCATTTCTCTATAATAATGTTATCTATGCCCAGAATTTAAAGAAAAGCTTCTTTCGCGCCTATTTTTCAGATGATTTCCAAAGAATATTCTTTAAATAGCATTCTACAATTGATATTTTAAAGAATTGGTGGATTCCGCAAAGAATCTCTTTTCTATTATCCGAATAAAATTTTACACTAGCAATCCTAATGTTCAAAACATTTCGGTAATTTTACTCAGAATGTATCACGAATCAACTCCTCCACAACAGTATTTGTTTTGGATTTACACTATCCCTTATTTTGCCGCTGTTATTTTACAAAAAAAATCGCAGAAAAGTCATAGAAAAGCAGCGGCAAGACCATTGACTTTGAGGGCTAGAAGTGGCATAATTTTAATATCTATATACACCTCTGAGGACAACACCTCTGAGGACAACACCTCTGAGGACAACACCTCTGAGGACAACACCTCTGAGGACAACACCTCTGAGGACAACACCTCTGAGGACAACACCTCTGAGGACAACACCTCTGAGGAGATACTCTGCCTCGGAGGAATAATTCAATCTTTGACCTCCTTCGAGTAATCGGAAGGAGGTTTTTGTTTTGAAACAAAAAAAGAAAGTATTATCGCTACTCTTAGCGGTAGTCATGGTACTTGGTATCGTGTCATTTAACAGTGTGGTGGCAAAGGCTGAAGATACCCAGACACCCAAAAAGATTGCACTTGGAACAAGTGGCGTAGCAGACAAGGATTTCGTGTACTTTGGAAACTACAATGGCACAGACATCAAGTGGAAGGTGCTTGACGCAGACGCAGATAATACAGGGGCAGCAGATGGTATGTTCCTGCTGTCTGAATATCGGCTGGAACAAAGCAATGTTCCATTTGAAACAGCGTGGAATAGCGATGATGGAGATGGACAGACAAATCCAAATGAATGGCAAGGAAGTGATGCACAGGTTTGGTGCAAAACATTTGCAGACAGCGCTGCATTTACGAGTGCCGAAAAGGGAGCACTTAAAAGCGTGGGCAAAAGAGATGCTGAAACACGCCAATATAGTATTCCTTGGGGAACGAGTTCTCTTGCAGATGAGAAGGTGTTTTATCTATCAGCAGCGGAAGCGGCAACGTACATAGGGGCAAATGATGGAGATGAGGGACTTGCAACAACGACAAGCGGCGGAGACGCTGGCGGTTGGTGGCTGCGGTCGCCCTACAGTAATCCTACTATCGCTGCGGGCTTCGTGTTCGAGGACGGCAGTGTCAATCTCGCCTCTGTAGCGTACACCTACCCGGGTGTGCGTCCTGCTTTTAACTTAAATCTGGAATCTGTATTCTTCACATCTGCCGCCGAAGGTGGCAAATCAAGGGACACCGTAGGAACTGACGCATTAAATCCTGTTTCAGAGTATACAGATACAGCAAAAGAATGGAAGGTCACACTGTTAGATACTGCAAGAAATAATTTTACTGCAAGTGTAAATTCAGCAAGCAGCGCCACTGTCGAAGCAGGCGGAAGTATATCCATTAATTATTCAAATGCTTTAACCGGCGCAGACGAATATGTTTCTGCAATGCTTTGCGATGCAAGTGGTAATGTGCTTTATTATGGAAATATTGCTAATAATAATGCAAGTGGAACACAGGCTGTAACTATCCCAACAGGACTTGCAGCAGGAAGTTACACCTTAAAAGTGTTCTCCGAGCAATTAAACGGAGATAACAAGACCGATTACGCAAGTGCGTTTCAAGATATTGCACTTGAGGTTACTTTGCCAAAGGCTAATACACCAAATGCAGGCTTTACCGCAACAAGCGATAATGGCGGTACGCTGACAGGCGTTACAATCAATATGCAATATAGTGTAGATGGTGGCAATACTTGGGTTGATGTAACTGATACTACAATGAATATTACAGGTGTTACCGCAGCCAATGGTGTACAGGTTTATGCCAAAGGCGATGGAGTGACAACCTCCGATTCCGATGTACAGACGATAACTGTAACACAGGCAGTAAAGCCAGCGGGATTTACTAAAACAGACTGCACCACTGCTGCAAATAATGACGGAAAAATCAGTGGTGTGGATAGCACAATGGAATACAGAGTATCTGGCTCTGCCGATGCTTGGACGGCAGTTACGGGAACGACTATCACAGGACTTTCCAATCAAAGCTATGATGTTCGCACAAAAGCAAGCGGTACAGTTCTTGCTTCCGAAGCACAGAGCATAGCCATTAGTGCCTATGTAGCTCCGCCTGCACCAACAGCAGCGGATTACAGCAAGGTAGATGAAGCCATTAAGAAAATCCCCGCTGACCTTTCCAATTATACCGATGCAAGTGTAAAAGCCTTGAACGATGCTAAAAATGCAGTGGTTAGAGGAAAGAATATTACGGAGCAGAAAACAGTTGACGGCTATGCTGCCGCTATTCAAAAAGCCATTGACGGGCTTGTAAAGAAAACTGGTGTTACAGCCAAAGGCAACAATAATAATGTTAGCAACAAAGCTAAGAATGTAACCTCTGCTCAGACAGGAGATAACAGTAATATGTTTTTATGGTTGGCGATATTGATGCTTTCCGCAGGTGGGATTGCTACTATCGGAATCACGCAGAAAAAGCGCAAATCCAATTCGGAACAATAATATTATAAGCAAAAAGCGCTTTCCACAGCAAAAAGTGGGAAGCGCTTTCTTTTCTTTTATGGATTATAAAGTAATGATGTCTTACAGATATTCTCTCTTATCTAAAATGTTCAGGATATTACGTCCTTCCTGTACACCGTCGATGATACGTCTTGCGCGGACACTGTCACCGATGTTATAGATTTCCACATCTTTTGGATCAAAGGTTTCTTTTAATGCGTCAAGAATTGGAGCGTTGGCTCTCATACCGAGACATACGAAACCGAGGTCGAAGTGCATTTCCTCTTCCGTGCCATCCGGATTCTTTACGAGGAAGTTGTCATCACGAACTTCAAGGAGTGCAGTGGATGGTCTCTGATCTACATTATATTTCTTCATCAGTGTCGCAGTGGATACTTTCGATACAGGGTCTAAGTCTTTACCAATCTGCGGCATCATTTCCACGATGCTGACATCGGCTCCGCGTGGTGCGAAGAATTCGACTACGTCAAGACCTACGGCACCGCCACCGATTACAACAATTTTCTTACCGGTCATATCTTCCGGATAATTTGTAATATTGTCAATCATATCCTGAATCGATGCGACCTTTGAATTCTCTTTTGCCATTGCATCATGTAAGCCCTTGATTGGTGGAAGGAGCGGATTCGAACCTGTTGCATTAACAACAATATCCGGCTTGAATCCTTTTACCAGTTCAATGTGTGCCTCTGTATTTGTAAAGATAAATAAGTTCTTTAAATTCTGCGCTCTGTGAATCAGGTAATCAGGAAAATCATATAATCGTTTCTTGTCCGGAATCTTGGAAATCTCAGCGGCAAGACCTCCGAGATGATCTGCCTTTTCCACTAAGAATGTGGTACATCCAACTTCAGCTGCTGTACAGGCTGCTTCCATACCTGCGGTACCACCACCGATCACAACAACGTTGCATGGTTTGTTGATGCGGTGTTTCTTATAATCACCACCCTCGTTAACGGCAGGGTTGATGGTACATCTGATTGGGCGGTTAACGCCGATACGGTTACCGGCACAGCCTACGTTACAGGAGATACATTTGCGAATGATGTCTTCGTGACCTAATTCTACTTTGTTTACCCAGTCTGGATCAGCGATCAGTCCACGACCCATACCGATCAGGTCCGCGTCACCGCGCTCCAAAATGTCTTCGGCAATCTGTGGGTTGCGGATATTTCCCATCGTGATACATGGCTTGTTAAATTTGTCTTTGACTGCCTTTGCCATATAAGAACGCCATCCATCAGCTAAGTAGTTCGCATCAATCTGGAACTGGATGGAACCGTTGAGTCCTGCAGATACATCAAAGATGTCTGCTTCTTCCTGGAAATATGATAATAACTCTAATGTGTCATCTAATGTATTTCCACCTTCGACGAACTCGTCAGCAGACAGACGCATCAGGATTGGGAACATTGGTCCGACCTGTTTACGAACCTCTGCCATAACCATCTTGGCGAATCTTGCGCGGTTCTCCGGACATCCGCCAAATTCGTCTGTACGGTTGTTCGTGGTAGGCGAGAGGAACTGACTGATTAAGTAGCTGTGTCCACAGTGGATTTCAACAGCATCAAATCCGGCAACCTGTGCACGTTTTGCAGCTTCGCCGTATTTTACTGCGATGGCTTCGATTTCTTCTTTCGTTAAAGGTCTTGGAATTTCACCGTTAATTTTAGACGGAATGTTGGAAGCAGATACCGGCTGCATTCCAATACGTGATGTCATGGCAGAAGCACCGGCGTGGTTGATCTGAATCGCGATGCATGAACCGTGTTTGTGTACAGACTCACATAATTTGAAAAGACGCGGAATGTAATTGTCATGGTCGATACGAATCTGGGTTGTTCCGTTGGAACCCTGTGGGGAATCAACGCTCGCATTTTCTACGATAATCAGGCCAGTACCACCTTTTGCACGCTGCTCATAATACTGAATGTGTAAGAAGCTCATCTCACCACTCTGCTCACCGAAATTCGTTCCCATTGGCATCATACAGACACGGTTTTTCATTGTCATGTTCTTTACGGTCAATGGTTTGAAAATGTTTGGATACCTGCTCATAACTTATTACCTCCATCATTGAAATTTGATTATTATGTTAATTCTTTAACGACTACTTGATGATTTTATTATATATGATAGTGAATGATTTAACAAATTGATAATTTCATAGATTTTAATAGATAACATCTATGGATGAAAATGATACTCTGCAATTTTTTCTAAACTTAACATAGAGCCGATTTGGACTTTACAATCATGTGATAGATTGTTACAGAAAACATTTACTATGAGGAAGGAAAGGACACTTTATAATGAAGAAAAAATGGAAAAGAGGATGTGCGGGGGTAGTCAGTTTCATAGCGGCAGCAGCATTGGCGGTTGCACCGGTACAGGGCATATATGCGTCAGAATATGTTCCGGAGACATTAAGTTCAGCCAGCACGGTTGTTATTAATGAAATAGAATCCAGTGCGTCAGATAAAGGGAATGATTGGATTGAAATCATCAACATAGGAGATACTGCTGTGGATATCAGCGGCTGGTTTGTATCGGATGATAAAGGAATTGAGAACTTAGCAGACGGATCCACATGGAAAATTGAGGATGGTACAACAATCGCTGCAGGTGCTGTCATGGTACTTGAGCAGGATACTGATTTTGGTTTTGGATTAGGAAAAGCAGATACAGCAGGCTTATATGATGGAAACAGCCAGCTTTTGGATTCTTATGCATGGACCGGCCATGCGAATGGGACATACGCACGAGTTCCGGATGGAATAGGGGAATTTGTTGATCAGGAAGCAACAAAAGGTCAGCTCAACAGTACGGCAGGTGTTCCCGGTGAAGGCGGAGAAAATACCGGAACCGGGAAACTGGTGATTAACGAAATTAATTCCGCACCGGATGACTGGGTGGAACTTATGAATGCCGGAACAGCGGATCTGGATGTATCCGGATATGAAATAAGAGACAATTCAGATGATCACCGTTTTAAAATTGCAGCCGGAACAACCGTAAAGGCAGGAGAATTACTTCTGATCAAAGACACCACGGTTGGAGAAGTATATAACGATACGACCCAGACATATTCGTCAGGTGAATTTCAAACAGCATTCGGAATGGGCTCGGGTGATTCCATCAGAATTTATGATACACAAGGTGCACTTCTGGACGAATATTCATGGACTGAACATGCAAGCTATAATGGGCAGGAGTCCGAAGCGTCATATGGAAGATACCCGGATGGAACAGGAGAATTTGCGGTGATGCCTGAGACACCTGGTTCAGCAAATACGCTGCATCCATCACAGGTTGTCATCAATGAAATAGAATCTGACGGAGATACAACAGACTGGGTGGAAATCTACAATAAAGGAACAACAGCAGTAGATATTTCCGGCTGGTACCTATATGATAATGACCCGGTTGGTCATGCAGCTGATATTACACCAGTAGCGGAAGGAACAACACTGGAGCCGGGAGCATGTTATGTTTTGGATCAGAATGTTCATTTCACATTTGGACTTGGAAAGGCCGATTCAGTCACGGTATATAATAAGAATAAGGCTGCTGTGGATACGTATTCATGGGAGAGTCATGCAGCAGGCGTTTATGCACGTATTCCGGATGGAACAGGAGCGTTTGTGGACTTTCCTACTTCCACAAAGGGAGCCGTAAATATCGTTGTAAATAAAGTGGTATTAAATGAAATACAGTCGAGTGATCCCAATAATGATCCGGATTGGATTGAGCTTGCGAATCCGACGGCGGAGCCACTCGATATATCCGGAATTATTGTAAAAGACAGCGATGACAACAATACATATACGATTCCGGCAAATACAGTCATTCCGGCAAATGGTTTCCTCGTGATTTCGCAGGACGAGTTTAGCTTTGGTCTGGGAAAGGCTGACGCGGTGCGACTTTTTGATGGAGATACCATGATTGCGAGCACATCATGGACGGAGCACAAGAGCCCTTCATGGGGACTATATCCGGATGTGAATGGCAAGGAATATCGAAATACACTCGAAGCGACAAAAGGAACTGCAAATAAGTTTGCCGGGATTCCGGATGTGATTGAATGGAACGGAAGCAGTGATGTCACTGTATCTGACATGAACTTCCTTGAGGATTCGTCTGGACTTGACTTCTTTCACGGACAGCTCTATGCAATCGATAATGGAACCGGAAAGTTCTGGATCATGGATGTAGCAACGGACGGAACAATGAAATTTGCAGATGGATTTGAAGACGGAAAACGGATTCGTTTCCAAAAAGATGCGGAAAATTTGAAGGCAGCAGGACCGGACACAGAAGGAATCTGTGTGGATGGAGCCGGTATGGTATATGCTGCGTCAGAACGTGACAATAGTGCCAAAGGTGTTAATTTCAATGAGATACTTATGGTAGATCCAAGCGCAGCAGGACCAGATCTGGTTGCATTAAATGAGTGGAATCTTACGGATTCACTTCCAGCGGTTGCTGCCAATATGGGAATAGAAGCAGTTGAATGGGTTTCAAATTCAGAAATCGCAGGAAAAATCATGGATAAGAATACCAATGCAGCATTTGACATGGCGAATTATCCGAACGCAGTTTCAAATGGCGTGTTCTTTGTGGCACTGGAAGATAATGGACATGTGTATGCGTATGTTTTAAACAATGATGAAACTTGTGTACAGATTACGGATATTGATGGAAAACTCGGCGGTGCAATGGGACTTGATTATGATACGTATGAGCATGTATTGTGGATTGCGGCAGATAACGGATATGGAAATAAATCAGCGGCAGTAACATTGAATGGAACAAACGATCCGGTGATCAAACACGTAAACCCGCCTTCAGGCATGGATGTCACAGCAAATAATGAGGGATTTGCGATTGCCGATGCGGAATATACAGTAAATGGACTCAGACCGGTCTATCATTTCAATGATGGTGTTGCAACCGGGGCACTGACAATCAGCTGGATGAGCTGTGATTATACGGTGGCAGGTAATCCGGGTGGAGACAGCGGAAATAATGGAAATAAGCCAACTGTCAATCAAGTTAGCACTCCAAAAACAGGAGATGAGAGCTACAATAGTATTGTATGGACGCTGATTATAATGGCGCTGTCTGCAGGCGTAGTAATGGTATTACTGAAGAAGAGAAGAGAAAGATAGTCTGGATACGGTGTCATCGTGCCAGAAGAGATAATGAGGATTGTAAAAAGCTGTTATGGGTGGTAAACTACCTATAACAGCTTTTGTGATGGAGGAAGAACATGAAAAAGAAATTACTGATCAGTGGTGTAATAGGTCTATTTGCAATTTGTGGCGTTCTTTTTTTCGTATTGTCCCGTCATCATAACACTTCTACAGAACGCTTGCCGGACAAATACGATTCAAATATAGAGCAGGTGCATAGCACGGTGGATAAGGATCAGGACGGCACGGATGATCAGGTGGACATTCTGGAAGGGGCGTTAGACTATATTGCTTCAAAACCAAAATATAAGAGCCGGTATTATCAGTCAGGTTATCCGGATGATCAATATGGAGTGTGTACAGATGTAGTAGCAAATGCGTTGAAAAGTGCGGGATATGATGTGATGGAATTAATACAGGAAGACATTCAGAAGAATCCCGGAGATTATGACATCGACGAGCCGGATATCAATATTGATTTCAGACGAGTGAACAATCTAAAAGTCTATTTTTCACATACTGCAATAAGCCTCACGACAGATATTTTCGATGTGGAAGAATGGCAGGGTGGTGATATTGTGATATTTAAAAACCATATTGGAATTGTTTCTGATCGAAGAAATGAAAATGGAGTTTCCTATGTGATTCATCATAATGATCCGTACCAGACGGCATATGAACAGGATATTCTGGAAACAAGAGATGATATAGTTGGTCATTATAGAATGACAGAATGAACTAGAAATTCATTTGAAAATATGCTACAATACAACAAGTCGAGTGGCAAAAGCGTAAATCCAGATATTGGGTTTGCGCTTTTTTTTCGTCATAGAGACAAAATATGGTTGTGGCAGCTTCCCGCAAAAGACTCCAGAGACAGATGTTTCTTATATAGGAGGAGATTTGAGTGAAAAAGAAAATATTGGAAAAACGGACGGATTATAGAATAGAATAAAGAAAAAGGTCTATTATGAATATGTATACACCGGGAACAATTTTTTGCAATATTTTAGTCAAAGGAGAGCCTGCTGCAATAGCAGAAATCAAAGGAAATGCGGATAATCCAAAGCTTTCGGGTACGGTAAAGTTTTTCAACACACCATATGACGGTATACTGGTGGAGGCTGAAATCTATGGTCTGCCCAACCGGCAAGAGCGCGGAAGCAGTCAGTTCTACGCAATGCATATCCATGCAAATGGAGACTGCTCCGGAGCGTTTGAAAACACGGGAGCACATTATTCAAAAACGGCTATGCCACATCCGTTTCACAGTGGTGATCTTGTTCCACTGCTTGGAAATCAGGGGTATGCATGGGCTGCATTTTACAATAGAAGAATCATGGTGTCTGAGATCATTGGACGCTCCGTTATCATCCATGAAAATGCGGATGATTTTACGACGCAGCCATCGGGAAATGCAGGAAAGAAAATAGGGTGCGGCGTAATCGCACAAGTATCCGCCTGATAGAATGGTGTTTACTGAAAGGAAAACAATGCCTTGATATATTCAATGAAAATAGGTAAAATGAAACTGTGAAGAACCAAAAGGTTTATATACCGGGCGAGGAGAAAACAATGGAAGTGATTAAAGCGGCAGGACTAAAAAAATACTATATCACAGATACCTATGAGATACACGCACTGGACGG
>JAQUUC010000062.1 GCA_028694105.1 Hespellia sp. | reverse complement strand
AAGGACTTGCTACCATGCGTTCTCATGGCGGACGTGTCCGGGCACTGCTCACAGGCGAGACCGTTGTGGACATTGCATTCATCGGGGCACCGACCTGTGATGATTATGGCAACTGCCGTGGTATCGGAGGTAAGAGCGATTGTGGCGTACTCTCGTATTCTGTAGTAGACAGCAATCATGCGGATAAGGTAGTGGCAATCACTGATTGTCTGGTTCCGTTCCCGAACTTCCCGGCACATATCGAGATGACAAGAGTGGATTACGTATGTGTGGTAGATGCAATCGGACAACCGGAGAAAATTGCGACCGGTGCGGCCAAACCTACTACAGACGTAAGAAAACAGATGATGGCAGACTATTGTACAAAATTTGTGACAAACGCACCCTATTTTAAAAATGGTTTTTCTTATCAGACCGGTGTTGGTGGCGCGTCCATTGCATCCACCATCTCTCTGACCAAGATTATGGAAGAGAAAGGGATTAAGATGGGATTCGGCGTTGGGGGTCTTACAAAGCCAATGTGTGATCTGCTGGACAAAGGCCTTGTGAATTGTCTGCTGGACACACAGGATTTCGATCTGGATGCGGTGGAATCAGTCAAGAACCAGAAGCATTTCCGCATCAGTGCAGGAATGTATGCGAATCCGTTCAACAAAGGCGCATTCGTGAACAAATTAGACTATGTGATTCTTGCAGCTCTGGAAGTTGATGTGAATTTTAACTGTAACGTTGTAGTTGGATCAGACGGCATTATCACAGGCGCTCAGGGCGGACATCCGGATACTGCGGCAGGTGCAAAATGTACCATTGTGATCTCACCGCTTCTTCAGGGAAGAATCCCGGCAATCTGTACCGATGTCACAACAGTCACAACTCCGGGAGAATCAGTGGATGTCGTCATTACGGATTATGGTGTGGCAATCAATCCGCTCCGACAGGATCTCATTGAGGCAATGAAGGATGTCGAGGGCATTCCATTCTGTACGATAGAGGAACTGCGTGACATGGCTTATGCAATTGTCGGTGAACCACAAAAGGTGGAGTTCGGTGACCGTGTGGTCGGGATCATTGAGAGTCGTGACGGGACGATCATGGATGTTGTGAGAGAAATCAAACCATTTTCTTTTGCTGAGTAATCGGGGCAATAAATGAAAGGAGCGCAGAAGGATGAATGTATATGAGACCGGAAACAAGTTGAATATATCTGTGAGTGAAATCTCATTTGCGATTGGTACACTGGCAAAAAAAGCGATGCTGGATGAAGTGTTTACGACCCCTAAGCCAGGATTGGTAGACTGTTATTCAAACGGTGCACATACGGACATGGATCTGCGCACCTTTCAAAAAAGTGCAGATGTGATCACGCCGTATCTGATTCAAATGTGTGAGACAGGGGCTTATAGTCCAAAACTGATCGCGGATACCTTCGCAGAGATCCGGGAAATCGGAATGGAAGCGGAAAAGGCGATGTATCAGGCTACTGGCGGGGTCAACACACATAAGGGGATGATTTTTTCTATGGGAATCATGGCAGCATCTGCGGGATACTGCATTAGCCATGGGTATCAGATGACAGAAAACACACTGTTTTTTCTCGAACAGAAGCTGGTTCGGGACACACTCCTGAAGGAAATGCGTGTCCTGAGAGAAACGGAGCAGGAGCTTCAGACAACGAACGGTGAAAATCTGTATCGGAGAACCGGGATCGAAGGGATACGAGGTGAGGCCGTATCGGGTTACGAATCGGTGCGAAAGCATGCGCTGCCGGTGTTTTACCGTGGAATGAAGGATGGCAGGGACTACAACTGCGTAAAGCTGCAGACGCTGTTTTCACTCATGAAATGGGTGCAGGATAGTAATATTGGATCCAGAAGAGGAGAACAGACCCTGGAGATGGTCCATAGATGTGCAGATACATTTCTGAAAAATGGAGGAGCATATCAGAGGGATGCCGTGGAACAGCTGAAACAGATGGATGCATTTTTTATTGTAGAAAATATCAGTGCAGGCGGTTGTGCAGATTTGCTTGCAGTTACAATTTTTGTATATGATCTGCTGCAGTATAAATTTTGAAGGACGGCAGGAAGTGAAACGGAAAACGAGAATCTGTTTTACGAATGAAAGAGGTATCGTATGATCTTGGCAGGAAATCCCTTAAAAGGGAAAGAACTTGAAAAATTAAAACAGTTCCTCGAGAAGATGGATCTGGAATATGATGAGGGCATTGAGTACAGTATCTGTATACTGGATGATGATTACCGTATCATTGCGACCGGTTCGGTGGAGGAAAACGTATTAAAATGTATTGCGGTAGACGCCACCTGTCAGGGACAGGGTCTATCCGGTACCATCCTGTCGAACTTGATCCAATATGAGTTTGAAAAAGGGAAGGTCCATCAGTTTATTTATACCAAACCGAAGAATAGGGACATGTTTGAAGACCTGAGTTTTTATACGATTATCGAAAATGAAAACGTTCTTTTTATGGAAAATCGAAGCAACGGTTTTCGTAAATATATTGAAAAGATGAAAGATGAGACGCCTTCAGAAGCTCTTGAAACAGGGAAAAAGATCGGCGCGGTCGTTATGAATTGCAATCCATTCACATTGGGGCATCGTTATCTTTTGGAACAGGCCTCTGCGCAGTGTGACTATGTACATGTCTTTATTTTATCGGATAAGCGTTCATTCATTCCGTCGGAGGACCGGTTTATGCTGGCATATGAGGGGAGCAGGGATATTGCAAACCTTATTTTTCACAAATCCTCGGATTACATCATTTCGGCGGCAACATTCCCAACTTATTTTATGAAGGATAAGGTGGAGGCAAGTCATGCGAACTGCGGACTGGATGTGGAACTGTTTGCAAAATGTATTGCCCCGGCGCTTGGGATTACCGAGCGCTTTGTCGGAACAGAGCCGGACTGTGGTGTGACAGGGGTGTATAACCAGACCATGAAGGAAATCTTACCGGGATATGGAATCGCATTGAAGGAAATCCCACGCGTGAAAAATGCTGCCGGAATCATCAGTGCATCTGTGGTTCGCGAAAATATGCGAAAGAGAAAGTGGATGGAAGTAGGCAAGATGGTGCCGGATACCACGCTAAACTATTTAAAAAAACTGCAGGTCTGACAATCAAAACGGTTGTCAGCTGCAGTTTTTGTGTGTTTGCATTGGCTAGGCCCGGAAACGATAACCCGTTCCGCGGACCGTGAGAATATATTGAGGCTTTCTCGGGTCGTCCTCGATTTTATTGCGAAGACGGTTGACATAAACCATGATGGTATTGTCATCGATGGCAATGGTATTCCCCCACACGTGCTCATAGATCATCTCTTTGGTAAAGACCTGGTCCGGATGATTCAGAAAAAGAAGTATCAGGCTGTTTTCTTTGGCGGAGAGGATGATCTCTTCTCCATCCTTATAAAACCGCAGCGTATCTGTGTCATATTTAAAACGACCACATTCAATGATGCTGTTGGAAGAAAGCACCTGATTGCTGTTGCGGCGAATCAATGCCTTTACTTTTGCACCGACAACAAGCGGGCGGAAAGGCTTGGTAATGTAATCGTCGGCACCGATGGACAGCCCGTATAGAGCATCATAATCCTCGCTGCGTCCACTGATAATAATAACCGGGGTTTGAATGCCGCGGGAGCGCAGCTTCTTGATGACATCAAAACCTTCCATATCCTCCATCATAACATCCATCAGAATCACATCGTAGGTATGGGAATTGAGAATGTTCAGAGCATCCATTCCGCAATTTACAATATCTGATTCGAGGTCGTTGCTATTTAATACTTTCTGCAATAACTTACAGATTGCAGGATCATCATCTACGATAAGTACTTTATCTGCCATTTTTCATTCCTCTTATTTGTATAGCGTACAAAAGAGAACCCGTAGCACGCCTTTTCGTTGTTCACAAACATTATAGAATATTATATAATAAAGTGGATAGTGAGTCAAATGAAAGCAAAAGGATTTTCGGTATGAAAAAAAAGAAAACAATTAAAAAAAGAATATGGACCTATGTGGGGATTTTGCTTGCCATTTGTCTGCTCGGGGGACTCAGCTTTACCGTCTGGTCGGTGTGGCGTGAATACAGCCAATCCATTCTGGACATGCAAAAAGAGCAGATGTCGAACACGGTGGATTCGATCGCTGCGAGCCTGGAGCACGAGATCACTACCTATGCGGCGGATGTGGAGCAGCTCTGCAGTGGTGCGGCATACAGCGAAGAACAGCAGAATCCGGACAATATGAAATTCGAGATCAGTCAATATCTTGTCAATAGAAAGGGATATGTGGATGAAGTCACACTGAGAGATAAAGAAGGAAACATCATATATGGTCAGGAGAAGCATCATTTTACGGATACTTACAAAATGTGTTCTCTGGGAAACGGGATCACATTCAGCGAGCAGATGGATAAAGAAAACCGATTGTATTTCGTCTTTACAAAAAAGACAGAAAGCGGAATGCAGGTGGAACTTGACGTTTCCGTCCGAAAATATTATGACGATATTATTTCCAATATAAAAATCGGAACCAATGGCTATGTCGTTGTGAAAACATCCAATGGTGTCATTGTGATGCACCCAGAGGAAGAACAATGGGGGATGAATGTCATTGAAGGAAGAGAAGCGTTCTATCAGGTAGATGAACTGGAAAGTCTGGAGCTGATGACGGAAAAACAGATGGCGGGAGAGACCGGAGTCGCGGAATATGATTCTTACTGGTGGGGGAACCCCAGTCTTCCGAAGGTGCGAAAGATTTCGGCATATACGCCGGCGTACGTGGGGGACGATTATCTGGTCGTGTCGGCCGTGATTGATTATGATGAAGTCTATAATCCGATTTTTGCGGGATTCACGAAAATTGGAGTGATTTTCTCCGGGTTCTTTCTGGTCATCTTATGTTTTCTAGGAGTTTTTAGCTATCTGGCATTTCAGAAAAAGAAGAATCAGGAAGAAATCGAATATCTGCGCGATCTGAATCAGGTGCTGGAAGAGACAAAACAGAGCGAGGAGGTCATCACCCACCAGCAGAGACTGCAGATCATGGGGACGATGACGGGAGGTATTGCGCATGAATTTAACAATATGCTGACCCCGATTATGGGTTATGCGGACATGCTGCTGGACATGCTTCCGGAGGAGTCCATAGAATATGATTATGTACATGAGATTTTTGAAGCATCCGACCGTGCAAAAGATGTGATTCAACAGATATCTTCTTTGAGCCGCAAGAACATGGAGACGGTATTCTCCTTTATTTCTGTGAAAAAGCTGCTGAAACGAACGATGAAGATGGTAAATTCTGTTTGTCCTGTAAATGTTCATATTGATCTGGATGAACAATTTAGCAGGGAAGGGTTTTTAGGAAATGAGACACAGATGAAGCAGGTGATTCTGAACTTGTGTGTCAATGCGTTTCATGCAATCGGGAAAGACCAGGAAGGAAAGCTCTCCATTTTCGGTACGGTAGAAGAGCGGGAGCAAATTGAAGACAGACACAAAATCACACTTGCAAATGAATGGAATTCTTATATCTGCATTCGCATATCCGATAATGGCAGCGGAATGAGCCAGGAGACGATGGAACAGATTTTCACGCCATTCTTTACGACGAAAAAGACCGGAAAGGGAACCGGACTGGGATTGTCGGTCGCAGAACAGATCATTCATTCGCACAAGGGGTATATCTGTGTGACGAGCCGACTGTCAGAGGGAAGCACATTCTACATCTATCTGCCCGGACAGGAAGATAGACCAATGGAGCAGATCGAGGCAGAACACCCGACAGTCCGTGCAAAGCGGGTACTGGTCGTGGATGATAATGAAAAAATCCTGGAACTTTTGAGAAAAGAGTTCGAGCGTATTAAAATTGAAATTACTGCGACGGAAACACCAGGGGAAGCAAAAGAGGCTCTGGAGAATTTCACGTATCAGTTCATTCTGATTGACCAGACCCTTGGAGAAAATTATTCCGGAATCAATTTTGCAATGTCCATTCAGAATCAATATCCGGATATGATCCGGATCCTTATGGTGGATCAGGTGAAAAAGGAAGTAATTGAAGCAATACAGCAGAACAGCATTGATGCATATGTAGAGAAACCGGTATCGGCTGCAAGCATTCTGGAAAAAATAAGATCGCTGAATGAAGAGGACGCCATGTAATACGGCGTTCTTTTCTTAACGGATTTTAAGCTGTTTCTTAACAGAGTGTAAGTTTTAGAATGTGAGTATGTAAGATTGTCGAAATATAATAAGTTTATAAAATAACAAGGAGGAACTTATTATGAATGAGACATTACTTGCAGTGCTGGGTTTTGCAACCATTATTATGATTATCATTCTGTTACTGAAAAATGTAACAGTACCGGCATTAGCCTTTATCTCAGTTTCAACCGTGAGCGCAATCATCTTAGTTGCGACAGGGACCTATTCCATCTCCGAAATCGGAGAATTTATTGAAAGCGGTGTGGCGGGAACGTCCCCGACCGCATGCCTATTCCTTTTTTCCGTTCTGTTTTTCGGAATCATGACAGATGTTGGCATGTTTGACCGGATCATCAGCGCATTGGTAAAACGAGTTGGTAACAGCGTGGTAGGTGTTACAATCATGACCTGCATTATCGCAATGATCGGACATTTGGATGGCGGCGGAGCCTCTACATTTCTAATTACGATTCCGGCGATGCTTCCAATCTACAAAAAGATGAAGATGCGTCCGACAACACTTCTTCTGATCTGTGTGACGGCTATGGGTGTTATGAACCTGATGCCTTGGGGTGGACCTACCATGCGTGCGGCATCGGTATTAGGCGTAGAAGCAAATGTGCTTTGGGCAAAATTAATGCCAATGCAGGCAGTCGGTATTGTGATTGCTCTTGCAACTGCAGTTTTCTGGGGCTTTGTTGAGAAAAAGCGTGGCGCAGGAATGCCGGACGGAGAAACGCATGCACTTACGGCGGAGGAAGCAAAAGAGGCAGAGGAAGAGAAAGAATTAGCAAGACCGCAGCTCTTTGTCTTCAATATCATTCTGACTCTGGCTGTAATCGTATGTTTGATCTTCTTACCGCTTCCGAGCTATTTGATCTTCATGATCGGCTGTGCAATTGCTTTATTTGTAAATTATAATGGTTCCAAATTACAGAATAAGATTATCAAATCACATTCCGGTCCGGCTATTATGATGGCATCAACATTATTTGCTGCAGGTGTGTTCCTCGGCGTGATGGAGGATTCAGGAATCATGGATCATATGGCGAATATCCTTGCCGGATGTATTCCGCAGGCAATGGGACCATTCCTTCCGTTGATTATCGGTGTTATCTCTGTACCACTTACACTTGCATTCTGTACGGATTCATACTTCTATGGATTGTTACCGGTACTTATGGGGGTTGGGGATAAATTCGGCGTTGACCCGATGCAGACTGCAATTGCCATGGTGGTATGTAGAAACTGTGCAACATTTATCAGTCCGGTTGTACCGGCAACATTCCTTGGAGTCGGACTTGCAGGTGTGGAAATCAAAGACCATATCAAAGCATCGTTCTTCTGGGTATGGGGAGTCAGTATCATCTGTCTGCTGGCAGGTCTTGTATTTGGAGTTTTGAAGCTCTAAGCTTCCTAATTCACCCATTGGATGTATGAAAGTAGAACCTTAATAATATAGATAGAAAAAGTAGAATCAAAATTTGCCAAAATATCTACTGATGTGCTTGTTGTGAGCATCATACAAAAAATGGGCATAAAGTAAGTAAAGGAGCTGTCACGTTCGTGATATGCTCCTTTTTCTGCGTGAAATGATGATTCTCAGGAATGTGTGGAGTTCTATAAGAGAATCATTTTCTATTACAAAAGCATTGGTTGATGCCAGATGCAAAAGAAATCTGACGCAAAAAGAACTCGCGCAGATTACAGGAATCAGGCAGTCCAATATAAGCAGGATAGAACGAGGCGATTCAAGCCCGAATCTTTCAACATTACAAAAACTTGCAGAAGGCTTGGAGATGGTGCTGCAAGTACGGTTTGTGGAGAAAGGAAACCTATAAAACGAGTATTACTGGTAGAAGATGAATCAAAAGGTAGCTTTGTATGAGGAATATGGCGTGAAGGAATACTGGATTATTGATTTAGAACTGGAACGCGTAATGTTGTACAACATGGTAGAGGGTGAAATGCCACAGATCAGAGGAATGAAAGACACGATTTATTCTACTGTGCTAAACGGATTCTCACTTAATTTACAATCAATATATGAAAGTGTATAGTGATGAAAATATCAAACAAATTATATCAAAATGCAAATTCCATTTCAAACACAGCCGGTGATATGGAGAACGATTTACAAAGGCAGCAGGACTTGATTCAGGCAGCGATTTCTAGTACAATGGACTAAAAATCTAAAAAGGAGTGTCAGGCGCAAAGAGAGAAAGGAAATGTCTGAACAGGATGGGATGGAGCTGAATGAAACGAATATTACTGGTGGAAGATGATAGTATGATTGCCTCCGGACTTGTCTATGCGTTAGAGCAGGAGGGATATGAGACAGTACATTGTAAAAGTGTAAAGGAAACAGATGCCGTACTACAGAGCAGTAGGTTCCATCTGGCAATCTTGGATATGCAGCTGCCGGATGGAAACGGATTTGATATTAGCAGGAAATTAAGCAATACCAATACGGCGGTGATATTCTTAACCGTGATGGATGATGAGAGTCAGATTGTGCATGCCTTTGAGAATGGAGCTGCCGATTATGTTACAAAGCCATTTCGGCTAAGAGAACTGCTGGCGCGCGTGAAACGTACTTTGCAGAATGAGGAAAATGAAGAATCCACGAAGTGGCTGTCAATTGGAGCGGTTCAGATCGATCAGGATGCCGGAAAGGTTTATAATGGTAAGGCAGTGATAGAACTGACGGCGCTCGAATATCGTCTGCTCCTGATATTTGCGAAGAATCCGTCAAAGCTTTTGACCAGAACTCAGATTTTGGAACATATCTGGGACTGCAGCGGCAATTTTGTCGAGGACAATACGCTTACGGTTTATGTGAAACGTCTGCGGGAAAAGCTTGGAGATGCTATCGACATTGAGACGGTCAGGGGGATGGGATATCGTGTTCATTAAGAAAACGGAGATTACAGAACTTTCAGACTGTGTGCGAAAAGCCATTGACGGACAGCAGGTGGATCTGCGTGATAACAAAGAGGGTGCGATGAGTATTCTGAAAAATGATATTCATACTCTTGTAAATATCAAAAATGAGCAGTTGGACGCTGTGAAGCAGGATCAGGACCGAATGACAGAGTATGTATCGAATATTTCGCATCAGCTTAAGACTCCAATTACATCTATGATGATTATGGCAGAACTATTGGAATCAGCACCGCCGGAAAAGCAGGCAGAATTTATTTCGAATCTTAAAATGAGTCTTACAAGGATGGACTGGCTGGTTACCTCGCTGCTTAAGATGGCAAAGCTCGATTCCGGAGCAATTGAGTTTGTCTATGAATGGGTAACGGCAGAGCAGCTTTTGAAAAATGCGCTGGAGCCACTGGAAATCTTACTGGATGTGAAAAACCAGCGGGTGGAACTGCTTCAGAATCAGGAAATCTATTGTGATAAGCGATGGACGACAGAGGCACTGACCAATATTGTTAAAAATGCTTTGGAGTATTCCCCGGAAAACAGCGTCATCTGTGTGGAATGTGGAGCGAATCCAATCTATAGGTGGATTGCGGTCAGGGATGCAGGAAATGGAATCCAGAGAGAAATGCTTGCAAAGATTTTTCGCCGGTTTGAAGGGTCACGCAGTGAAAAAGGATATGGGATTGGACTGCCTTTGGCATTATCAATCCTGCGTGGGCAGAAGGGCGATATTGATGTAGATGGAGGCGGAAAGGGTCAGGGAGCGACATTTACCATGAAGTTTTTTCAAGTGTCAGAATAAAAAATGCGGACAGAGTCACTTTAGAGTCACTTTGTTTTGTTACAATCATGTCGGAGCAGAAAATAATAGCTCCGGCATGATTGCGTTTTAACGAAGATGGGAGGAAATCAAAATGGCAGTGTTGGAAGTCCATGATTTGACAAAAGTATATGGAAGTGGTGAAACAGCGGTAACTGCGCTGGATCATGTGAGTTTTCAGGTGAATAAAGGGGAGTTTGTTGCAATAATCGGAGCATCCGGCTCCGGAAAATCGACCTTGATGAACTTAATTGGCGGCATAGATAAACCGACGGAGGGAAGTGTCACAATTGAAGGAAAGCAGATTTATGACTTAAGTGAAAGTGAGCGGGCAATATTTCGCAGAAGGAATATAGGAATCGTGTATCAGTTCTATAATCTGATACCGACCTTGACGGCAGAGGAGAACATCATGCTCCCGCGGCTTTTAGATTTGAGGAAGAGTGATCCGCAAAAGCTGTCATCGATTTTGCAGATGACCGGACTGGAAGATCGTGCGGGACATTTGCCAAGTCAGCTATCCGGCGGTCAGCAGCAGAGGGTGTCCGTGGGAAGGGCACTGATCAATGATCCGTCTTTTGTGTTGGCGGATGAGCCGACCGGAAATTTGGACAGTAAGTCGAGTGCTGAGATTATGGATTTGCTTAAACTCGCGAACAAGCGCTCGCATCAGACGCTCCTTGTAATTACACATGATGAGAAGATTGCTCTGCAGGCGGACCGGATCCTTACGATTAGCGATGGTCGCATTTTATCGGATGAGGTGATGAAGTAATGAAAATAACAGCAAAGATGGCGTATAGCCAGTTAAAAGTCAATCGATCCCGCACGTTGTGGGCAATTGCGGCAATCGCATTATCTACGGCGCTCACCACCACCGTCTGCAGTTTTGTGGCAAGTGGCAATGCAATGATTGTCGGATTTTTAGGTGCAGATTACGGGGAATATGGAAGTGCATATATGGGAATGCTGCTGGTTCCGGCAATTCTATTTGGAATTATTATCGTTACCATGTCTGTGATCGTGATTTCAAATGTATTTCGTATCAGTGCAGGAGAACGGATCTCGCAGTTTGGTATATTGAAGTGTGTCGGAGCAACGGAAAAACAGATTATGGAATCGGTTTTGTATGAAGGCATTTTTCTGTCGGCAGCAGGAATTCCCGCGGGGCTCGTGTTAGGCTTTGGCTTTACCGCCGCAGGAATTGGTATTGCAAATCACTATTTGGATGAGTTGAATGCACTTGCCCACATCATGATTACAGAAATTCATCTACATGTGACATTTGTTCTGTCATGGCAGGCACTGCTGATTTCATGCGTGATTAGTTTCCTTGCGGTCATGTATTCAGCCAGACGACCGGCACGAAAGGCATCAAGAATCGTGGCGGCTGAGAGTGCCAGAGGAAGTGGAAATATAACCGTCAAACATGTGAACCGACATACGGGAGAATGGATTCAGCGGATATTTGGGTCAGAGGGTGCGCTGGCAGCAAAAAATATCAAAAGAAACCATCAGAATTTCCGCGCAACATTCATTGCACTTTCGGCAGGAATTATCCTATTTATCAGTTTGGGCTCATTGAGCAGTCAGGCAGCCAGACTGGAGGATCTGATGAAGGCGAATGTTAAGGAGACGGTGCTTGCTGATTATATTTCGGCGCGTCAGAGGGGTGTCAATGAAAAGACTGGAAAACGGGAATCAATTTATCTGCGTCCGATTGAAAGCGAGCGGGGAGAGGTGATTACAGAGAAGCTAAAAGCCTATGACGGAAACGGCGTATTTGGAGTGGGAATCGATTCTGAAACTTATCAATCAGCCGTTTCGAATGAGGATCTGACGAGTGAGATGAAGGAAGCACTCACATATGAGAATCTCTCAGCAGAGGAACTTCCGGTGGAAATCACCACACTGGATCATGAGAATTATCAAAAGCTTTGCGAAAAGGCAGGCGTTGACTACGGTTCCATCATTTTACTGAATCAATACAGCTACAACAAAGATGGCGAGGAAACACAGGTGACACCGTATCGGTCATCCCTAAAGCATCTGGTTCTTACCAAAGCAGATGGGAGTCGTGAGGAAATAGTAATTGAAGGAATGATAGAAGCGGAAGAGGTGCCGGAAGAACTGATTCATTTTAATGTGAGTACGATTCGACTGGTGCTTCCAGAAGCGACCGTGCGCGGGTATTCATGGTACTGCGCCCCAGAAGATGTAGACGGTTTTATAGCATATGCAGATGATGTTCTAAAACAGGAATTTCCAGAAGAAGAAAACGCGTCATACATGGAGGCAGGATTTAGTACCCGTGTGTATAGAATTGACGACTATGTAAAAGTTATGAATATTTCAATCGTCTTAATACTGGTTTTCATGTACAGTTTTGTGGCAATCTTAATGTTAATTGGTTTTACAAATGTGGTCAGTACGATGACAACCAATGTGCTTATGCGCTCGCAGGAATTTGCAGTATTACAGAGTGTGGGAATGACGCCGGAGGGACTCCGAAAGATGCTGAACTTTGAGAGTCTGCTGTGCTCCGCGAAATCCTTAGCAATCGGCGTACCAATCGGCGTTGTACTGACATGGCTGATGAATAAACCGATACGAAAGATGTATCCAATCCAGTATGAGCTGCCATGGCTCATGGTAATTCTTTGTATGATTGGAGTTTTTGCGATTACATGTGGAATCACGAATCTTGCACTCCGTAGATTGAGCAGTCAGAATATTATAGAATCAATCCGTTCAGATCGTGGAATGTGAATGATCAGATAAATTTGCTAAGATACTTTTACTTGTTACAGGGGAGATAACAAAGAGTTTATCGTTTTCACATATAAGGGAGATAATAAGGAGTGGAAAGACTTTACAATGCATGAAAATAATACAAACGATTGACAATGTAAACCAAAAAAGAATATAATATCAGTAACAGATAAGCATAATTGATTATAAAGGAGTGTGATATTATGGCAACAGTACCAACACAGGTAAGAATAGACGAATCATTAAAGAAACAGGCAACTGATCTTTTTTCTCAACTTGGAATGGATATGTCCGGCGCTATGAATATATTTTTGAAACAGTGTGTTTTACGAGGCGGATTACCATTTTCAGTGGAGTTGCCTAAGTATAGACCCGAGGTTATCGAGGCAATGGAAG
>JAQUUC010000015.1 GCA_028694105.1 Hespellia sp. | reverse complement strand
AGAGCATTTCTTTTGTGTGCTGTCAAGGGTGGCGGAAGCTGCCTAAGGTTAAAATATCTGCAGTTCTCAAGGGTCAGTTGAGGCTCTTTTTCTTTTTCTAATCTTTCATAGCTCAGTTTACACTATCATTTTTATTTTATGTTTCTTGGTTTCTCTGTTGTTTCTGTAACTACAGTATAAACTCATTTCCACATATTTTTCAATCCAAACAAAAGTTACTTTGGCACTATCAGATGGTGCCATATTAAAAACCTGACATCCGCAATTTAAGACAAAAAAGAGAAGCGTATATTTCGCTCCTCTTTCGTAATTTACTGCGCATTCAAGTAAAGGTCCTGTGGCCTTTTATCTTATCTATACTGTATCAAGATATTTACTAAAATAATGTTTCAGCAGACGCGACAGACTCTCCTTGATGCAAATGCGGTTCCCGCTTTTGACATCCATAAGAAACACATCATCCTCGATCAGTGATTCACTTAAATATCCCAGCATCTTGCCCGCTTCCTCTTTATGTATGTCGTCCGGAACAAGCATGATCACCGCCGCCTTCACTGACTGCATATATGGGTCTGTAAAGCCTTCCCGCGCCTTTGGTACACACACGCAAAAGCTGGCCTGAAAGACGCTGTGGCTTCTCGCGTGTAAAAGTGCAATATCAAGCTCCGGCAGTACCTGCGTTGCAAGCTCTTCCCGTGCTTTTATTTCCTTCACAAGACGTTTGCGGTTTTCTTCATACGGTGTGATATGTTCTGCGGCTGTCTCAAGAAGCTCCTGAAAGGTAATCTCCTCGGGCACTTCGATACATTGAAAATTTTCAAGTATCTCCTTCATCTCACCTGCAAGCATGTTGATCTGCTCTACCTGTTTTACAAAATCGGTTTCTTCCTGCCTCGGCCGTTCTGTCGTAGAATATTTCCGAACCACCTTTTCCACGCGAATCAGATCCTCTTCCGGCAGCAGCGGATTCACCTGTACCACTTCCGAATCGATTTCTCCAAGGTTGATGCTGGATACAAAGAAATCATTGCGTTCCAATACGATTGGCTTTAAATCGTCCTTTCCGTAAGTTGACAGCTTCACCTGTGACCGCAGATATTTTTTCAGTCTGGATGCCATCAGTCTGGAAATACCGATTCCGCTTGCGCATACAAGCCCAACATATACGACCCGTTTCTTTTCCCGCTGTTCTTCCAGCCGGACCAGCGCCGCGCCAAAATGCATTGCAAGGAAGCCAACCTCCTCCTCCGGCACCTCATATCCATACTTCTCACCGATTGCGCGTCCAACACGGCTGCTGTTCTCATATACCTCGGGATATCGTTCCTTGATCTCCTGTAAATGAGGGTTTTCAATCAGCATATGGTTGCGAAGCCTCACCAGTGTCGGCTGCAGATGTGCTGCAAGACCGTTCACCAGCTCTTCGTCTGCTCCGAGTTCCACGGACAGCCTCTCATCATAGACAACAATCAGTTCTTCTACCAGCTTCCTCATGTCATCATTCTTGTTCTCCGTGTCAGCCCGCTGAAGCTTTGAGCCCTTGATATGAAGACAGATATAGACAATCTCTATATCCGGTATCTCCACCTCGAACTCTCGTTCCAGTGAGGAAACGACAAGTTCAGCAAGATCATAATCACGATCTTGCTGTAACTTATTTTTTAATTCCTCATTTGATTCTATAATCTCACCTGCAAGTACCCGTTCCATTGCAATGGTAATATGGATAATCAGACCAACGTAGGATTCTTCTGTCAGATATTTGATTCGCTCATCAGGAAAGCTCGCAAGACAGATACCTACACGCCGCAGGACATCTTCATTCAGGAGCTTATAACGGCTCCTGATTGAATTGGTCCCCACCTTTTTTGTTACGGATACTTCAGCATCTTCATACAGTCCATTCAAAACCGGTGTATCCATATACTTGGTAATGAATTCACGGACTGCAATCCGATAATCTTTTTCTGCACCGACGAGAGCCACTCCATATCCCGGCTTCCGGAAAATCTGGAGTTGAAACTTCTCAAACCACGGTTCTACATGCTCAATGTCTTTGCTGACCGTTGCCTCGCTGACTGCAAAAAGATTGGCATAATAATATAATTTTTTCGGAACCTGATCCTTTAAAAGTTCCAGCATCAAGGCTTTTCGCCGTTCGTCCTTGTCCGCAAATTCCGAGCTTTTCTGCTGCTCTAAATCTGCGAGCAGGACTTCTCTCTGTTCATTCTCTCCCTCCAGCCAAATTCCTGCTCCTGTCTTAGAACAAAGTTGTAGATGGTACTTCTTTAAAACATAACCGATATAATCCAATTCTCTCTGTACTGTTCTCTTGCTAACGCCAACCCGTTCTGCCAGTATCTTTACCGGCATCACTTCTGTTTCCTGCAGCAGCACCCGGAGAATCTGTTTGACACGCGGAGTAAATTCCATCTCGCCACCTGTCCTTCCCCCAGTATTCTATAATTAACCCTGATTTTTCTTCAGTTCTTCCACAAGTATATCATACTCTGGTGCAGACATAAAGTTTGTAATTGGAATTACTCTTGCTGACGGATTACTGTGCATTGCACGTTCTTTTAAGGATTCATGCGTCACTACAATCTGCGCTTCCGCAGGAATTGAAGATACCGGCGCATGTACAACTGTAATGCCTGTCAGTCCGGCTGCCTGAATCTTTTTACGGAGAACCGTTGCTCCCATTGCTGATGATCCCATTCCGGCATCACATGCAAACACGATATGCTCAACGATTGTTCCTGCTGTCTGTGCTGTTCCTGCTGTTGGTGCTGCAGCTGTCTCAGCTTTCTGACCCTTAGATTCTGCTTTCATTGCATCTTTCTTTGCTTTTGCCGCTTCGATATCACCGTCATCCTTACCAAACAATTTGATCAGAGGCATAGAAACTGCAAACGATACAGCGGTTGCCACTAACACACCTGCAAGAATTCCAAGATAGCTTCCTTTTGGTGTCATACCCAGGATTGCAATGATACTTCCCGGTGATGCAGGAGCTACAAGTCCTACGTTGAATAAGTTAAATGTAAAGATACCACTTGCTCCACCGGCGATTGTTGCCAGTAATAAAGATGGATTCATAAGTACATATGGGAAGAAGATTTCATGAATACCACCAAAGAAGTGAATGATGATCGCTCCGGGTGCTGTACTCTTTGCGCTTCCTTTTCCTACGATACAATATGCCAGCAGCATTCCAAGTCCCGGACCAGGGTTTGCTTCCATCAGGAAGAAGATTGATTTTCCAACTTCTTTTACCTGCTCGATTCCCATTGGAGATAAGATTCCATGGTTGATTGCATTGTTTAAGAATAATACCTTTGCAGGTTCAATGAATACACTTGCAAGTGGCAGTAAGCCGTGATCTACGAAGAACTGTACTCCTGCTGCCATCGCATTTGTCAGACCTGTTACCAGTGGTGCAAATCCAAAATAAGCGATTACTGTGAGGATTGCTCCAATGATACCGATTGAGAAGTTGTTAATCAGCATCTCAAATCCTGCCGGAATATGTCCTTCCATTGCTTTGTCAAATTTCTTGATGATCCAGCCTGCTAAAGGTCCAAGGATCATTGCACCGAGAAACATCGGTACATCTGTTGCAACAATGACACCCATCGTTGCGATTGCGCCCATAACACCGCCTCGTGTATCTGCAATCATCTTACCACCTGTGTAAGCGATCAGCAGTGGCAGAAGATATGTACTCATTGGACCTACCAGATTTGCCAGCGCTGCGTTTGGCCACCATCCTGTTTCAATAAATAATGCTGTAATCAGTCCCCATGCGATAAATGCGCCGATATTTGGCATTACCATACTACTGAGGGCTCTTCCGAATACTTGAACTTTTTCTTTCATTTTGTTCCTCCTTGATTTTCATTTTTTAGTTCGTTAATAGTTAAGTCGTTCCTGCTCCTGATAGTTACAGTATATACACTCTCCTTTCTAAAAATCAATGAAAACCCAAAAGGCTTTGGCGCTAAATATTAGTGCCAAGCGTCAATGGTTCTGTTCAGCGGTCGTAGTTCCGTCTTTTTTATTCCTCTTTATAAACAACCCGTCCCTTACCGGATTCTTTCGCAGCGTAAAGTCTCTTATCCGCACATTTTATGAAATCATTTGCCGTGAAATTCGGATATTCCTCCAAGGTCACGCATCCTGCACTGAGTCCAATATCCCCATTCTCACCCTCATGAATGGAAATGTGTTCGACCAGCTTTGTAATCGTCTGCATTCTCTTCACAAAAACATCGGATGCTATATTTCCGCAGACAATCATAAATTCATCACCGCCATATCTCGCCACAAAATCGCCCTTGCTGACTGCGATATTATTCTTCAGCAGCTGCGCGACCTGTCTGATTATTTCGTCTCCTGCGACGTGACCATATTTATCATTTAATTGTTTGAAGGAATCAATGTCTGCCATCGCAATGCCAAGATTCACTCCTCTTCTCGCTGCATTTTCAATATACGATCCGAAATACTTATCAATATGACGCCGGTTGTAAACTCCGGTCAGCTCATCATATTCCAGCTGCTGATGAATTTTATCCAGTTTCATATATAACATATCCTTGTCAAATACATTATCTACGTATTCATCCTCCAGCCTGGTCACCATTTCAATCACTGCACCACGGTCATAATACGGAACATATTCCGAGATAACGAAATAAAGTCCATGTTCCGAATACTCCAGTTTACTTTGTCTGTCCTGTTTTTCCAATGATTTTAAGGAAATACAGTTGTTGCAGCGGGAATGTCGTCCCCACACAGAGAAGCAGGAATGCAGATTACAGTCTCCGCCGCTCTCACACACCATGGTCTGTCTCGGATCAACTAATCTCACAATATCAAAATGCGGCTTCAGCGTATTCATATACTCCTGCGCTTTCTCCCCGGAGACCACACCATTTATGTCACCTGTCACCCCCTTGTCATCTTTTACCCGTTTTAATTCATAGCTTGCAAGCGCATTATGCACTCTGCGTCTGATGATATCCGGCTTATATGGTTTCGCGATAAAATCGTCAGCCTTCAGCTGCAGTGCACGCTGCTCACTCTCCGCATCGCCCTGCGAGGTGATGATAACCGGAATATCTCTCGTGTTCTCCTCACTGCGTATCTTATCCAGAAGCTGAAATCCATCCATCACGGGCATCAAAAGGTCCAGCATCACAATCTCGACATCTTGATAGTGCGCCTGCAGATACTCCCATGCTTCCTGTCCGTTTTCCTTCTCGACCAGCTTATACTCATCCATGAAGGTACCGGCAAGTACTGCCCGGTTCACATCAATGTCATCCACAATTAACATCTCCCGGTTGGACACAGAACGTTGCCTTTCAGGTTCCTCCTGCTGTACGAACTGTTCAATCGATTTGTTCGTGCAGACCATGTCGGTAATTGGGGATGTCCGTAAAAGTTCCCAGAAGTCATCCCGCGCCATCGGCCTCGCATAATAAAATCCCTGCACATAATTACAGTCCATTGATCGAAGCGTTGCAATCTGTTCTCCGGTCTCGACGCCCTCTGCCACCACCGCCAGATTCAGCCATTTCGCCATACTGATTACAAAGCTCAGGATTCCTTTTCCCGCAGTTTTTTTTGCCTCATTCTGGATAAATCTCATGTCCAGCTTAAGCACATCAACCGGCATCTCAGCCAGCATATTTAAAGAGGAATAGCCACTTCCAAAATCGTCCATTTCGATAATAAATCCAAGTTTTCTTAAATGATTCACCACGGCAATAATCTGTTGTGGATTATTGGTATATGCAGATTCTGTAATCTCCAGATGAAGATAATGGAGCGGAATCTTATATTTCGCAACAAGTTCGAGCAGAATATCGGTCAGTTTTGGATTGTACAGATCCGCCCTTGAAACATTAATAGAAATAGCCAGCGGCGGATTGCCAAGTTCCATCCAGCAATGCAGATCATCACAAACCTTTTCCCACACATAGCGGTCCAGCTTGGTAACAAAACCATTTCGTTCAAAGATCGGTATGAACGCCCCCGGTGACATGAAACCTTTTTCCGGATGAATCCACCGAACCAGAGCCTCGGCTCCGGCAATCATCTCAGAGCGCAGATCATATTTGGGCTGATAATATACATGGAACTGTTTTTGCTCCAATGCACGTTCCATATTCGTTACAATAAACTGTTCTTCTAAAATCTCATTTCGAATAGACTCGTCATAATAGGAGAATTTCACGTCGTACTTTCCCTTATTCTGATTCGTCGCAAGGCGGGCCCTCTCGCACATCTCTTCCACAGAAAGGTCATTCGTACTGATTTCATAGATTCCCCAATGAATCCTTACATCCATATCAACCGGTGCCTTTATTAATTTCTGATCCCAATAGGAAAATGTATCCGTCGAATAATTCTCTCTGTGCGATAATAACAGATAAAACTCATCTGCGGAAAATCGTCCACAGAGTCCAATGTCAGGCTCTATCCCGCTGATGATCTTCGCCACATAGTTCAGAACCTCATCACCTTTTCGAATACCGAATGTTTCATTGATCAGTTTGAACCGCTCAATTCCGACACAAATCAAATCAAACGACTGATCCGGATTCTGCTGCAGATATTCTGTTACTTTGTCAATAAAGAACTGCTTGCTGTAGAGACCGGTCACCTCGTCCCGCTCTACTTTATTAATCATCGCTGCCGTCTCTCTCAGACGGATCGTGTTCTCTAATCTATGGCAAATGATGTCTGCTTTGTATGGTTTTGCGATAAAATCCTGCGCCCCAAGAGAAAGAGCCTGTACTTCTGCCTCTTCTCCATCCTTTTGTGAGGATACCAATACCGGAATCTTTGACAGGACCGGATCTTTCGATAACTCCCTTAGCACTTCATATCCATCCATCACCGGCATCATAATATCAAGAAGAACCGCTGAAATAAGCTCCGGATATTTACGAAGTTTGTCTAATGCCTGCACTCCGTTCTCTGCATAAATAATATCATATTCATTGCTTAAAATCTTTCCCAAAATGTGACGATTGATAAATTGATCGTCAACTACCAATACTGTTCTTTTCTTCATTTGTAGCCTCCCATGAGTCTATTTCCATTTTAACTCATAAATGACCATTATTCAATCTTAACATTCTTGCAGTTCCCGCCAAGACAAAGCTGTCCCCCACTTTGTTTCGGAGCGGGGGACAGCTTTTGTAAGGTTATAGGTTTAATCCGCAATCTGTTTTCCGGTTATATCCATATGATAGTTTTCTCTCAATATCAATTCCGACACCGGCACTGCCTGATATCCCTTTTCTTCCAGCCCATTCAGGACAGCCTCCAATGCCTCCGCCGTATATTTTGCTCCATTGTGACAGAGTATGATCGCGCCATTGTCCAACGCCTTGTGGTCCAATACCGTCTTGATAATTTCCTCCGTCCCATAATCTTTCCAGTCCAGAGAATCCACCGACCACTGCACGGTCTTATATCCACAGTTTTCCGCTGTCTGGATCACCGAATCCGAATAATCACCGTATGGCGGCCGGAAAAGATTCATTTCCACTCCGGTCAGCTCCTTCACTTTGTTATGTACCGTCATAAGCTCTGACTTCTGTTCGTCGGCAGATAACTGACTCATATTCTTATGGTTCTCGCTGTGATTTCCAAGATCGTGTCCCGCTGCCTGAATTGCCCTGACATCCTCCGGAAAACTCTCTACCCAGCCCCCCGTCATAAAGAACGTCACATGCACGTTATGCTTTGCCAAAATATCCAGAATTCTTTGGGTATCTTCATTTCCCCATGCGGCATCAAAACTGAGTGCAACCTTCTTCTCCTTCGTCTCCACACAGTAGATGGGAAGCTCTCTTCCATTGACCGAATTGCTCACGGATATCTGCCCGGAGCAGTACTTGGCTAAGGCTGCCAGCATCGTAATCATCAGAAATACTCCGATTGGAAGCTTCCACTTGGATGTAATCGATTTTGTGTACATAAAAACCCCTTCACATACACTCTTATCCGTAGTGTATGCAAAAGGGCTTTTCCCAGTTCAAAATAAATTTCTTATATCTCCGCCACCAGTGCGTTGACTTCTTCCTCAGACGGCATCACGCAAAGCGCACCTTTTCTGGTTGTCACAATGGATGCCGCCGCATTTGCAAATGTGAGCATCTCCTTCAGTCCATCCTCCGACAGATTTTCCAGACCATTGTTTAATACATAATGGAGCACACACGCACCAAATGTATCCCCGGCTCCGGTCGTCTCGATGGTATGTTTCTGAAGAACCGGAGCTGCTTCCACCATCTGGTCACCGTAATAGGCCCGGCTTCCTTCTTTTCCCATAGACACCAGAATCAGTGGAATATCATACTGACTCTTGATCTTCTTCACGCCTTCTGTAAAGTCCGTCTCTCCGGTAAACCACTGAATCTCGTTGTCTGAGATTTTCAGAATGTCACATTTTGACATGCCGTATTCCACCTGCTTCCTGCAAATGTCCATGCTTTCCCACAGCGGCTCCCGGATATTCGGATCAAAGGATACAATCGTACCTGCCGCCTTCGCAGCTTCTACCGCCTTTTTCGTTGCATTTCTGACAGCTTCATGCGTCATGGAAAGTGTACCGAAATGAAAGATTTTCGAATCCTGAATCCGTTCGAGGTCTACTTCCTTTTCCGTCAGCATCATGTCTGCTCCCGGATTTCTATAAAAGGAGAAGTCACGGTCCCCATCCGGAAATGTGTGCACAAATGCTAAAGTTGTATGCACAGTTTCATCCTGATAAAGACCTGCGGTAGCAATTCCAAGTCCTGCTACTTTGCTTTTTAACGTGTTTCCGAGATGATCTTTTCCGACCTTCCCTATAAATGCAGTCTTATGTCCTAGCTTTGTCAGCATTGCGAGTACGTTGCAGGGCGCTCCGCCCGGATTGGCTTCAAACAGCTGATTCCCCTGCTCGCTAAGTCCGTTTTCTGTAAAATCAACCAGTAATTCGCCCAATGCCGTTACATCTGTATTTTTCAATGTGATCCCTCCCTCTGCTTATTATAACTAGATTATACCATAAACTTCACTTCCATTGCATCCATATTATATATAATTGCGGAACCTTTTCCACGAAGCTCCATTGTCTCTGCACATTCCGGATACCAGCGCGATGTCATCACCTGCTCACCTTCATTGATAAATAATTCAATGGAAGACGTATCCACAAGAATGCGAAGCGTACGAAGCTTTTTCACCTCCGCCACACGCTGCGTCCGTCCATATCCACTTGCTTCTGCAAGCTTTAAGGTTAGAATTCCGGCATTATAATCGATCTTCAAACTATCCCCCAACAATACTTCCAGACAGTCTGAATTATTTGTAATACAGATGTCCGCGCCTTCCTTCCACTCACATGTCGCTTCTCCATCAAAAGTGATGTCTTTTCTTTCGCCGTGCAGGTTTTCCAGTTCTTTTACCGGCGCAGTAATGATCCGCTCTCCGTTCCAATGCAACTCACGAGGTACGCTCATTCCATGCTGCCAGCCGCGCTCGACCGTCGGATTTGTATAATCTGCATCCGGCATTCCCATCCAGCCAATGACAATACGTCGTCCGTCCGGAGCCTCAAAGCTCTGCGGTGCATAATAATCAAACCCGATATCTGATTCTGTGAATTCTCCAAGTGTGTACTCACCTCTGAAATCACCATACAGCGGAAAATATCCGCAGGAGTAAATGTTCTGATAATGATTTCCACTTTTGCTTACCCCCTGTGGTGACAGGGATACAATGCACTGTCCATCAAGTACGAACAGATCCGGGCACTCCCACATATAGCCGAACACCTGCGGTGTGGTAATCGTGTTGATATGTGTCCAATTCACCTTATCGACGGATTCATATACCAGAATCTCACCGCGGTCTTCCTTGGTCCGTGCCCCCAGTACCATATAGAATTTCCCAGACTGTTCCCAGACTTTGGGGTCACGCACATGGCAGGTCAAATCAGCTGGATAATCGCAGTTTTCAAGCAGCAGCTGATTCGAATCTACTTTGATACCATCCTTTGAAATCGCAAGGCCCGTGTTATGTCCGCGTCCGGTATGAATATAGTCATGATTTCCCGGATGCTTTACATTTCCCGTATAGTACAGATACAATCCGTCATCGGTAACAAGTGCTGAACCGGAATATACACCGTGAAGATCCCAAGTCTCACTTGGAGTCAAAAATACCGGCTGCTGTGTCCAGTGGATAAAATCCGGACTGGTGTAATGTCCCCAGAATACTACACCGCTTCCTTCCGCGCTAAATGGCCGGTATTGAAAAAATACATGATAATTACCCTGATACCAGCACAATCCATTCGGATCATTCATCCAGCCAACCGGAGGCATTAAATGAAATCTCAGTCGATGTGGATCTTTATTTGCTTTCGGAAGATCAGCCGCTTCTGCGCGGCTAACCATCTGACATAAATCTCTGTTCAATGAATTCATATTCATCCACCCTTTATTTGCGAATTGTCATCAAAGTTTCCATTGACTTAATCTCACCTGACGCACCGGTAATTTCAGAATAATCCTCTGTATTTGCGACAATCACCGGTGTTACAGTGCGATATCCCTCTTTGTTAATTGCAGAAATATCAAATTCCATCAATAAATCTCCTGCATTTACATGCTGTCCTTCTTCCACGTGTGCCGTATAATGCTTTCCTTCCAGCTTCACCGTGTCAACACCAATGTGGATTAAAAGCTCTGCGCCGTTGTCGCAGGTCAGACCCACCGCATGGCCCATCAATGTAGATACAGTACCTGCACATGGTGCTACTGCTTTCCCTTCCGACGGTTCAATTGCAAATCCTTTTCCAAGGATCTCCGCGGCAAATGTCTCATCTCCCGTTTCCTGTAATGAAATGATTTTTCCAGTCATTGGTGCACATACGGTAATTTCTTCATTTGAAGCTTCCACTTCTTTTGCTTTTGCGGGAGCTGTCTCTTCTTTTTTGTAACCAAACATCCATGTAAGAATGAAAGATACTGCAGCCGCGATGACGAACATTAAAATATATTTCAACGGTGCATTCAGGCAGAGCAGGATTCCGAAGATACCTGTTACGCCGGTTCCGGTTGCACCCAGCCCTGTGATTGATGCGAACATTGCTCCGACTCCACCACCGATACAGGCGCATACGAATGGACGGAAGAACCGGAGGTTTACACCGAAGATTGCAGGTTCTGTAATACCCATAAATGCAGATAAAGAAGACGGAAGTGCCATTGCTTTGAGTTTCTTATCTTTTGTCTTAAGTGCAACTGCCAAAGCTGCGGCACCCTGTGCGATATTCGCTGCTGATGCAAGCGGCAGCCAGTATGTCACACCGAATTCCTGAATCTGTCCGAGGTCAATGATGGAATACATATGGTGGATACCGGTTACCACCGTCGGTGCATAAAGGGTTCCCATTACAAGTGAGCCAATGCCAAACGGGATGGAAATCAGCGCCTGTACTCCATTGATGATACTTGATTCCACAAAGTTAAATACAGGTCCTACTACCGTCATGGTTAAAAATCCGGTTACGAATACAGATACCAGCGGTGTGACGAATAAATCAAACATCGCCGGAACACGTTTGTGAAGTCTCTTTTCGATTGCTGCCATGATAAATACAGCAACGATAACTGAGATGACATGTCCCTGATATCCAAGAAGCGGTACTTTATAAAGTCCGAATACATCCAGATAACTATCAATACCGGCAGTCTTGCCCCATGCATTCTGAAGGTTTGGATGGACCATAATCATACCGATAACCGCTCCAAGGTATGGATTGCCGCCAAACACCTTTGCTGCTGAAAAACCGATTAATACTGGAAGAAATACGTATGCGGTGTTCGAAAATAAATTTGCTAAAAAGAAAAGTGCGTTATCTGGATTCAGATTCAGATATCCCGCGTTAATCATGAAGTTTAAAGACTCCATAATTCCCATTAAAAATCCGGATGCTACAATCGCCGGAATGATTGGCACGAAGATATCTCCGAGTGTCTTAATGAAACGCTGGAAAGGATTCCCCTTCTGAGCCGCTGCCGCTTTTACATCTTCTTTGGATGCTGCGGATGCACCGGACAGTGTGATAAATTCATCGTATACCTTATTGACTACTCCGGTTCCCAAGATGATCTGTAACTGACCAGATGCTTCAAATACCCCCTTGACGCCCTCGACATTCTCCAGTTCCTCTTTACTGCACTTGCTGTTGTCTGCAATAACAAGCCGCAGACGTGTCGCACAATGTGCTGCAGATACGATGTTGCTTTTTCCACCGATACATTCAAGAATGCCGGCTGCTGTTTTTCTGTAATCCATAATTACCCTTCCTTTCTCATTTCCCTTTTTATTAAGTATCATTCTGCTAAGTAAATTCCTGTCCAAACATGGAATCGTTCTCACATTTTGGTTTTAAAAATAGCTAAAATGTATATTCATTATAGCTATTTCTGAATGTGAAATCGTTCTCATGTCTTAAGTACATATTAAAACTTTTTAAACTTTTTGTAAAGTTGGGATAATGCACAAAAATATGTGGTTGTTTTTGTCTATTTATACCAAGGAGGTTCGCAGTGTTCCGCCCTCGACAATGCGATATCCCAGTTTCAGCTCCCGCACGGTTTCGTTCTTGTGATCCAGCAGTTCCAGAATAATCTTAGCTGCATCTTCACCACTCGTTTTATAGGACAGATGAACCGTCGTAAGCTTCGGCTCCGCCACTTTTCCCAGTTTTGAATCCCCAAATCCCATCAGCTGCACATCCTGCGGAATCTTCTTTCCACGCTCTTTTAAATATTCCATAGCGCCAACCGCCATCGAATCCGTTGCGCAGAACAGGGAATCAATCTGTGGATTCTTTTCCATAAGATCCTTTGCCATCAGGTAACCGGATTCTGATGTAAATGCGGCTTCTCTGATTCCATCTTTTTCCACCTTGATTCCTGCCTTTTTCAGGCTTTTTAAAAAACCGTCTCTGCGCTCCTGTCCGACGGCTACATCCCGGCTTGTGGCTCCGATCATTCCAAAGTTCTTACCACCGGCGGCTACCATCTGATCTGTGACGGCTTCTGCCGCGCCCAGATCATCATGATAAATAGAGACATACCCTTCGACATGCTGTCCCACGACAACAATCGGTATGGGAAGCTCTTTCATCAGTTTCTCATGTTCTTTTGTAAAAATTGTTCCTACCAGAATGATTCCGTCGACACGGTTATCCTGAAACAACTGCAGATATTCCAATTCCTTCTTCTCATCATTATCTGTATTTGCAAGCAGAAGGTGATATCCTCTCTCCGATAAAACAAGACTGATTCCTGCCACGATTCTGCTGATACTTTCCGAATTGATTTTCGGCAGAATTACACCGATTAAGCAGGTCTTCTTCGTGCGAAGCTGCTGCGCCTGTGTCGACGGAACATATCCCGTCTGTGCGATGACCTTCTTCACCCTCTCTGCCTTTTCTTCACTGATATATCCGTGATTCAGATATCTGGAAACAGTCGCTCTCGACACTCCCGCAAGTTCTGCAATTTCATTAATTGTCATATTCGTCCCCACCTCAAAAATTTTTCTGTTATATTCCGTTGTGAAATCCTTCTCATATACTTAGTATAGAAGATTACCTCTTTGAAATCAAGTAAAAAGACAAGGGGATGGTTCCTCTGTCTTATTTTCTTTTATTTTTTTGAATGTGTTCTACAAATGTCTTTGCTAAATTGCTAAGCATCCGCCCCTTATCCCACACCAGCACATAAGAGGCCATGCGCCCCGGCTCTGTCAGTTCTTTGATAACCACCTTCTTCGGATCTGTGAATTCAACGGCCGAAGCCGGAAATATTGCAATTCCGATTCCCTGTTCCGTAAGTTCATATGCATTTGAAATATTGGACATCACACAACGGACAACCGGCTGGGTGTCAAATTCATCAAACCAAGATTTGATTTCTTCAATTCTGGAATTACGTGAGGGGAAAATAAGCTCTTCTGACGCTAACTTCTCTAATTTTATTTTCTTTCCTTTTTCCTTCGCCAGTGGATTATCCGCAGGAATCATGGCAACCCACGGTTCCCGGCAGATATGTATTGCTTCCAGATTTTCCGCGTTGTACGGTTCTGCAATAATAGCAAGATCACATAATCCTTTCAAAAGGCGGTCGGTCACATCATCGGAATTGCCATTCCACAGATTGTAATATACCTTCGGATAATCCTTTTGAAACCCCCGGATCCATTCGGACATCAGTTTCGGCCCATATCCTTCAACAGAGCCTAAAAACAGGGTTCCATTCAGACCTGATTTTAATTCCTGAATCTCCTCCGTCGATTTATCAACCAACGCAAGAATCTGCTGCGCATGTTGTTTGAATAGTAACCCTTCTTCTGTTAATTTCAGCGACTTCGGGTTACGGATAAACAGCTTCACGCCCAATTCATGCTCCAAGTCCTGTATCTGCCGGCTCAGTGGCGGCTGCGCAATGCAAAGTGCTGCCGCAGCTTTTGTAAAACTCAGTTCATTTGCTACTTCAAGAAAATATCGGAAATGTCTTAGTTCCATTCGGCCCCTCCCTTTCTATACCTTTAGGGTATATCTATGTTATCATTATATGTATTTTACATTGTATCGTCAACATGTTATTCTTAATTCAACAAAAGGAAGGAGGAATTACAATGAAGAAATTAACAGCAATCCGCGCATTTTTCAACGAATATTATCACAGCTTTAAGGTAGGTTACAAAGCATAATTAAGGATCACTTTCCGAAAAAAGGAGCTGCCGAAATTGGCAGCTCCTTTTTCACTGACTATTTTTAATTATCTTTGAATATCTTTCCAAATAAGAATCTGACGACCGGACCGGCAAAACACAATTGCCAGAAAAAAGCCATCGGGAAATTTTTGATTGTTGTAGAAATCCATGTACAGATAATCTGCGCGTCAAATGCTCTTTTGATCAGCAATGTAGCAGCAAGACTCATCAGTGGGCACATGAACATTACGGAAAAGACTGAAATTGATAACACAATAAAAATCTGCTTATCCTCTTTTGGATTGAATATACCAAATGTCATCTTCTTCGCTAATCCTCCGACAAGGAAGGTATCAATGAGATAACACACATTTCCATCTTTTGTCAATACCGCTCTTTTATGTTATACTAACTATTATAAAGGAACTAAAATAATCGGTGGAAAGTGGGGCGAAATTTTCATGAATATGAAAAGAAAAGATTATTTCAACATTCCGAACATGATGGGATATTTTCGGATTATTATGATTCCGGTATTCATCACACTCTATCTGCGCGCAGATTCCGTCAGAGAATATTATCTCGCGCTTGGCGCGCTGTGCCTGTCACTGATTACTGACTTTTTTGACGGTAAAATCGCAAGACATTTCGACATGATTACTCCGTTTGGCAAAATTCTTGATCCGGTTGCTGACAAACTGACGCAGTTTGCCATTATTTTTGTACTGCTGTTTCAGCATACGCTGATGCTCCCCTTTATGATTCTATTTGTAATTAAGGAACTCTATATGGGATTGATGGGACTGTATCTTCTAAAAAAAGAGATTGTATACGGTGCGAAATGGTATGGTAAGGCCTGCACCATGATTGTAGATCTTGGATGTGTCCTGCTTCTGCTGCTTCCTGAAATGAAACAGCTGTATGCAAATATGGCCATCTGGGTCCTGATCATATTTGCACTGTTTTCACTTGGAATGTATATCAGATTCCATATTTCACTACTGTCTCATAAAGTTTCTTCACATTAACCGGCATCTTCCTCAGCCACCAGCTCTGCAAACTCCTTCTTCTCAAATTCCTGAATCGAAATACTCTTCTTATTCGGATTCGCATACACAAAGGTCTTATCTACATTTTCCAGATAATTCTGAATCTTGTCGTTCGTGGCACTGATAATTGCCTGAAATCCCAATCCGCGAATCAATGCGATACAGCTTGCAACCTTCTCCGCATCCATCTTTGAAAATGCCTCATCCAGAATCACAAGACGAATCGATGGATAACGCTGCAATTTCGCGGGCATTCCGACCTTATAAGCCTGTGCGAAGCTGGCGAGAAGTGCCACATAGAGCGGGTTCTGCCCCTCTCCACCTGAATTTTTCTTAATCATCCGGCTAAGGCCGATGGTCAGGCGGTCTTCCCCCTGAATAATCTGTTCCATATCAAAGGACAGATAGGTGCGGTAATCCGCATATTTATCCATGTTGCGTTTTGCGGCTTCCAGCTCTTCCGGCGTCGCATTGTCCGGTGGAATGAAAATGTTAATCAGGTCATTCATAAGCTCGCCATACTGGTCTTCATGCTCCATCGAGAAAATGTCCATCTGGCGGTCCATGTTATTCGTCAGGCTGGACGGATCAATCTCAAGAGAATCATCCATAAACATCTTATAATACTCGCCGTCCGGTCCTTTGTTTTTCGTAATACGGAACTGATATTTGTCCTTGCCAAAATCCAGTCTGTTGATAATACGGTTCAGCTCATCGCGGCGCTGGTACGCCTCTTTGATTGCGCTTCGAATTTTGAAGATAAAATCATCCTTAAAGTGCTCCACAGCAGATTTTGCCTGCTCCTTTGCTTTCTCTTTGAATTTTTCCAGCTCATCGCACTGCATTTCCGTGAGCAGCCCGTCGTACTCTGTATTCTCTTTCTTGCTGGGCGAGAAATTGCGGTTCGGATATTTGGTCAGATATTGCGTACGGATATCTATCAGCTTATCATGCGCCTCAGCAACTTCCTCCTGCACGCGATTCTGCCTGCGCACCGTTGCATTCTTCATCGAATCGATGGTCTTATCCTTCTTCTCCTCCAAGAACACATGGAACTCCTGTTCAAAATCTGGATCTTTCGTAAATTCACGCTGCATCTGTACAAGCTCTTCATTGTCCATCAGAATCTGCTCCTGACAGCGGCTCAGATCACGCTCTTTGTCATGAATATCTGCCGTCAGCTTATCCCACTCCGCATTTACCGATTTTTCCTGCTCAAGGATGCGCGTCTCTTCCTCCTTCAGGACTGATACGGACTCTTCCTTCAGCTTCTCCATCTGCTTCATGAGCGTATCTTTTTCCCGCTGTTTTGTGGAAATGTCTTTCATGTCCTTCTGCATTTCCACATATTCGGATACCGGAAGCACCAATTGCTGCATATTGGATACAATCCGCAGCTGATTTAAGCTCTCTTCCAGCGGAAGCATCCGGTTCTGCCTGGCTTTTCGCTCTTCATCGAGACGTTTGATTCTCTGACGCAGCGAGGAATCTCCGATATACGCATGAACGGTATAATTATCCGGATTCATACGGCGCAGTTGGAAATTCTGATACAGCAGACAATCCTTCGTCACGGCAATCCGGTATCTGCGAAGCTCCTGCACATTTTCACACTTAATGACTTTTCCAAGCAGGAAATCCACAAAGCTCTGCGCATAATCCTCCTTTGCCGTCACTTCCTCCGCCAGCGCATGTTCCTTCACTTCCCATTCCTTCTTTGACACGCGAAGGGTATCCACGATTGAGACTCTCCAAAAACGCTTTTTATCCATTTCCTCGTAGATTTCAAAGGCATCCCTGACGTACTTCGGTTCCACAATCAGTGCCAGCTTGTTCCATCCCAGATAGCCCTCGACTGCATTGTGCCATTCTTCATTCCTCACATCCAGAAGATCTGCTAAAATATGCACGTTGACAAATTTACCGACACGCTCGCGCAGTTTATTCCGCAGCTCATAACGCGCCTCCTCCAGAATTTTCGGGTAACCTTTTTCACCGCCGCGAAGAATCTTTAACTCCTCGGTAATTCGCTGCAGATCTTCGCGCATTTCCTTTAATTCTCGTTTGCCGGAGGTCAGATCCTCCTTGATTTCCTCCAGAATCTCTTCCAGATCATTTTTCAGACGCGAAAGCTCTCCCTCGGAAATGTTCCCCTTCTGGAACTTTTCTATATCCCAGAGGGTCTGGTTCGGCGTGATATCCTGCTCTTTCCACTGCCCGACTGCCTCCGCGATCTGCTGCCATCTGCCTTTACTTTTTTCCAGACGCTCCAGCATCTCATTGACTGCCAAAAGCTTTATTTCCAGCTGGTCATAGCCACTGTTATTGATTTTCTGACGAATCGCAAGATGCATTTCCGTGATTTCATGCTTGCGGATTTCCAGTTCTGCCTTTAACTTCTCCTGAAGCTCGCCCTCCTGCTTTGCCTGCCCGATTTTATCCTGCAGCTCCGAAAGCCCCTGTTCCAGCTCCTTCATTTCCAGACACTTCATGCGATATGTAAGACTGTCGGCCAGATTCTGCTTTTCCTCATAATACTCGAAGGTATCACGAATATCTTCCAGCTCGCGGATTTCCGTCAGCGTGTCCTCGATTTTCTTGCGCATACGCCCATACTGCATGACACTTTCCTGCATATCCTCAATATGGATATCCTGCTCCATGCAAATGTATTCCTTCACGAAATCCTCCAGCTTGATATTCATTCGGAAGGGAATCGTGCGTTTGAAAAGCCGTGGAAATTTCTCCATGTCCAGCCCGCCAAGATAAATATCATACAGATTTCTCCGGAAATGTTCATTGTTTGAAGTGAAAAAACACTCTTCTTTTGAAAAGTTTCTCTGCAGATATTCCTTCACTTCCGATGTTGCCATGCAGCGGTCTTTGTAGCGGTACAGCATGTCCATCAGCGGACCCTTATGCCAGAAAAACATGCGGTTTATTTCATTTGTCGCTGTCGTGACATCAAAAACAATCCCGACACAGTCTCTGTCCAGCGTCTTGGTGTTGGTCAGTTCAATCACAATGGTTGCCGAGAAATTTTTATTCCGCAGATATTCTACATCGTTATTTTCACCGATGCTGACCATGCCGCGAAGGTACTCTATCAGGCTTCGGTCCGAATCATCTGCTGCAGCTTTATTAAAAAATCCACGTCCATCCGTGTTCGCATACAATACAATCTGCAGCGCATCGATAACCGTGGACTTTCCGCTTCCGGAATGACCGGTAAAGAAGTTAATGTTCTCGTTTAAGGACAATACCTTATGGTCGATATAATGCCAGTTGTTCAGGCAGATTTTCGACAGCGCCTTATAACTCTGTTTCTTCTCTTCCATCGATATCCTCCTCTTCCTCATATTCGAAATCGTCTTCCCGGAAGCTTTCCAGCAGCTTTGTGGCATCCGCACTAAGCAGCACCGCATGGATACTCGGATAAACCACCATTCGCGTATTCTCATTGATTTCTTCTAACACATCCAGTGGTTCAATCATCTGGTATTTTTTGAGCAATGCGATTGTTTTACGAATCTCCGTAATAGAAGACAAACTTTTCAAAACACGAAGATCTCCCGCCTTTCCGCTGATTTCACCAAGCGTGACAATCACATTGACACTGGTAGATGACACCGCCATCTTCTCATCGTAAAGAAGTTTTAAAATAAGCAGATAGATGGTCGCGAGCTTCGGAAGTTTTTCTCCCAGTATACTCTCACCCTGAATATAGATCATTCCCATCTGGCTGTTGTCCATCAGACGAATTCCTGCAATTTTGAAATAATCCCGCAGAAATTCCAAATGTTTATTGCAGATACGGAAATCCCTGTTAAATGTCATTCTGCCTGCGCGCTTATCGTATTTCCGCTCAAGAACGTAGGTCTGCTTGAGCAGAATTCCAATGACATGCTCAATCTGTTCCTGTTCTTCCTGCGTCAGCTGATCGTAATACTCTATCATAAATCTTCTCCTTTTATTCCTCTGCCGGCTCTTCACTCGTGGATGCTTCGTTTTTTCCCGTCGCGACAAATACGAACCCCGGATAACTGTATTTTCCATTATCAATGACTTTCGCATCGCCCGGCATCGTCTTGAATTTACTTTCTCTCCGAATGCTGTAGTCGTATGCAAGAATCAGTTTTTCAAAGGTCTCATCGTCATCGACTGCAAGTTCCTCCATCCGGAGCAGCCCTTCCGTCATGTGTCCCCGAATAAATTCTTCAATCTGCTTTTTGCTGTACCGGTGGTGCAGCTTATTCATCCGCAGAACGTCCTCACGCGATAATTCCGGCATCTTCTCGTCCGGCTCCATCTCGCTGACAAAATTCTTGCGGCGGCGTCTTGTGTAGAGCGAATTCTCCGACAGTACCTCCACCGTCGAACAATTCATCTTCTCGCTGATTGCATTCAAATGTTTTTCGCCTTTTTTCTCATCACCGATTGCCGTAAGAAGCTGTGCGACCAGCCCCTGCATATCCCGCTCATCACTTAAGAGATAGTTCAGTCTCGTCACCGTCGCACGGATATATTTACTGTGCTCCTTATCCATATTTGCAATGCGCTGCTCAATGTCATCGAAGCCGCGTTCTATCAGATCCAGCGTCTCAAAACTGTCTATCATCGCCTCATCCTCACGTATTTCCTTCAGGCACTGCTTGATATCATTTTTGTAAATGTAAAAGTTGTCGCTCGTTTTCAGAATGTGGTATTTTTTCTTCACGACCTCTTCCACATAACCCTCTAAATGTTCCGAGAGCACATCCCCGTAATACTTGGAGTCCAGAAGCTTTCCAAAGAATTTATCCATGTTGTGCAGCATGTCCTGCAGCGCCTTATTCAGCTTTCTGGTGTTGACCAGCGCAGTTTTTAGCATGCTGACGTTCGCTTTGGAATCATTTCTGAACGAAAACAAAGTCGCGTAGACATTCTGGATATAGACTTCGGTATCCTCAAGCTGCTCATTTACCAGCCGGTCAAATGCATCGATAAAAACCGCCGAGTAGTCCGGAATCACAATATTCGTTGTCATTGTATTGTAGTCCTCGAGCTTCTTGAGCCACTGCGTTTTTACCAGCCAGTTGAGGATGCGGTTCGCCGGAGTCTCCAGCACATCCAGATCACTTTCCAGTTCTTCCTTCTCCAGCGTGATTCGCTGTTTTGCATATAAATCACCCAGTACCTGCAGACAGACTTCCCGGCTCAGGAAATAATTATTGTATTCATATTCTTCACTGATACAGAGAAGTGCCTCGATATACGTGTCACGGTTCACGGAGCGAAATAATCCCCAGAACGATGACGGTATGTCATATTGATATTGCATACTTCAACCCTTTCTTCCTTTGTACCGCCCCGCTCTTACCAGCACATAGAATCGTCATAGTCTTCCAGCGACGGATCGAGCGGTTCTTCTCTCAGAACCGTTCTCATATAACGATTGACTTCCATACGCATTTCTTTTCTGGATGCGTCCTGCGGCTGCATTAACCCGTGGGTTACCCAGATCAGGTGAATGCCGTGTTTTCTCGCCTCTTCTTCAAATAATCCGTGATATCCGGACATCGCTTTGCATCCCATATGCGCATACATAATGACCATGTCTGCGTGGAAGTATTCGCAGTAGCGCCAAAGTGCTTCCACACCTGTCTCATAGCCGCCATTGGAGCGGTTTCTCATAATCATATTTTCATAGAGGTACGCCAGATCCAGCATGGCCTGTTCCTTATCCTCCGTATCAATCATCTTGGTCGACACCAGACTCAGCATGTCGCAGAGCGGCACGATGCCCCAGCAGTTCTGCAGCCATACTGGAAGTGCGGTATAATATGCTGCCTGCACTCCCCATGTAATTGCACGGTGGCGGGGTTCTGTAACCGTCAGCTCCTTCTTGTTAAACGCGTCCCTTGCAAGTTTGGACAGCTTCTTATCCGTAGTCAGGAATTCTTCATTTCGCCCGCCCGCTGCCTGATAGACACCATAGCGGTAAAGTGCCAGATTGACCCCGATCATCTGTGGATAATCTGTCGTGGAAATGTCAAACCAGTCCAGCATGTGCTCGGTCTCTTTGTTGAATCGTTTCATGCAGGAGAAGAAATACTCCCAGTCAAACTTCTCTCCGGTCTGTTCTTCGATAAAACGGATGGCATTTTTGATTTCCTCCGCCGCATACTCCTGCACACTTTCCTGACGGTGCCGGATTGGAACTGCCAGCTGGAAGGACGGAATATCCATAAACTGTGACTGAATTCCATTTCCCATTGCACTGCCGTCACAGGTCGTGTTACATTGTACTGCGCATTTTCCGATTTTGGGGAAGTCGTTATCGATCACAACGCCAAGCTCTGCCGCCGGCATTGGACACACATCGCTTGGAATTCCGTATGCCTCGCACACATCCAGATAGTGGGATACGCCCTTCTGGGACATCATCGCACTCGTGTAAATGGATGGAACTTCCACGGAAAGCCAAGTCAGGTTCGGGAAGCCACTCATAATCTCACTCATCATATTTTCATCAAACAGGACAATCTTGCTGTTTAATTTGGTATCATTTCCAATCTCAGGGTCTGCCTTGAAAATGGTCGTTACCATGTCACACATATCACGGACAATCAATCCAAGTCCCATATGCGCCATGCGAAGCTGTGTTCCGCGCATTCCCTCGGTATGACGGTCGAAGAAATCCGGCACCGCAAGGTAATTGAGCATCCAGCGGTAGCGAAAGAATCCTTTGATATTGTTCGGTTTCGCCGTAAATGTCACCAGCGTCTTCCAAGTCTTAAGCCACTCCGTGTAATCGTACCACGTGTCCTTCACGCCCCGCCACTCTCTATGTTCTCTGGCAACACCGCCACCATATAATTTTCCAAGTAATACACTTCCTAATTTCTTACTCATTTGCAGCGCCACCTTTCTCAATCGTATTCTGCAGCTTCTTCATCTCAATGCTCTCCACAAATGCCTGCGTTCTCGTTCGCAGCTGTCCCGAACCTCCGACCACATACGGACGGTCAACCGAAAGTACCGGATACCCATACGTTTCTCTCATAATGTGGGTCGCATTTGCACGCTCATAGCCCCAGTAATCGCAGAACTTCATCTGCTGGTAAATGAGGCCATCCGCCTTATATTCTTTCGCAAGACGATCTACATATTCTTTTCGTTCCTTGATTTTCTCCGTATTCATAAATCGCGGACACTGTCCGCTGGTCATATAGAACCGGCAGATCTGCAGGAGCGCGTCCTCCGAGCTGTTCATCGGAATGAGCTCACGGCCCGGAAAGGATCCGAAGCAGAAACGGTCCGCAACCACCATCGCTCCTGATTCTTCAATCAGTTTAATCAGATCCAGATCATCCACTTCAGATCCAATCAGGACAACCCTTGCCCGGAAACGGTTCTTCTTATCCGGCTTTCTCGCCTTTAGCTCTTTGACGGTCTCTTTTAATTTATCAACCAGCAGATATTTCGGACATGCATAGCTTGCCAGACAAAATACTGCAAATTCATATCCGGTGATTCTCGGATTCTCCTCTTTTCGATACGAACCAATTTCATTTAACAGACAGCAGATTTCATTGTGCTCCTCTACCGCTTTTCGCAAAGCCTCATCGGAAATGTCGACTCCGAAGCTGTTATGAAGCGGCAAAAGTAAATGCTCTTTCATCTGTCTGACATAGTGTCTTAACGCTGTCTCGTCAGATTTCATCGGAACATCCGCATACTCGACAAAGAACGTTTCTTTCTTGCAGAGCTCCAGTTTTTCAATATTTTCCACGCAGCGGTTCATCTGTGAGCAGGCATCCGGTGCCAGAATACAGTCCAGAAAATTATATCCGCCCTCAAGTGCACGTTCTAACAACGCACGGGCACATTCGCATAGAAGACTTGTCATATAGTAGGTTCCCATATCAATTGAACCGGTCCTCGGTGCACGGAGTCTGACCGAAAAGCAGCCCGGCAGATTCAGAAGCGGCTCCGGAATCTGGGAACAGACACTTCCGATTGCAGTCTTTCCTTCTTCCACCGCCTGTCTGACCAGATCATTGTTGGCCTCCTGCAGTAAATTTTCAAAATAATACAGATGTTTTAAATCCTTCAATTGATTTCCTCCTAATTTGTTTTGCGGTCAATAAATTTCGGTGTTACCTTCGAGTATACAATCTTCTGTGCCGAATATAAACTGTAATATCCGGAAAGCACGTAACTGATTGCTACAACCGAGCAGAAATAGGGCATCCCATCAAATCCGAATAACTCAAATGCAATCAAGAGGGAACTGATCGGACTGTTCGTTACCGCGCAGAATACGCCGACCATGCCACACGCCGTACAGATATCCACCGGCACGCCCAGAAATGCCGACATTGCTGAACCGAGCGTCGCGCCGATAAACAGAGTCGGAACAATCTCACCGCCCTTGTATCCGGCACATAATGTCACACAGGTAAATATAATTTTAAGAAGAAAAACCTGCAATCCCACTGGCTTTTCAAAACTGCTATGTATGATTTCCGTTCCCAGACCCAGATAGTCCTGATTCCCTACAAGGAAGGTCAGTCCGATGACAAGTGCGCCGCCGACAAAGACACGGATGTAACGGTTTTCGATATAGTTCTTATACAGTTTTCCGGTCTGTCTCAAAAGAATACAGAAGAGTGAGCCGACCAGTGCGCACGCAACCGCCAGAAGCAGAATTTTCAGTGCTGCACTGCTGTAAAATTCTGGAACATCCGTCACCGGAAATGGAATCTGAATCGTTCGAATCGAAAAGAATACCGCAATGCGCTGTGCCATAAATGACGCAAAGACACACGGTACCAGTGCCGCATAATACATGACTCCGATGCTGATGACCTCCATCGGAAACAGTGCCGCCGCCATCGGGGTTCCAAACAGTGCTGAGAATGCCGCACTCATGCTCGCAAGAATCAGTATCTTCTTGTCATCCTCATTCAGCCGGAGCACATCTGCGATATACGCACCGACACTGCCGCCGAATTGCAGTGCAGCACCTTCACGTCCGGAGGAGCCTCCGAAAAAATGTGTGATAACTGTTGATATTAAAATAAGTGGTGTGATGCGAAGAGGAATCTCTTCACCGGACCGGACCGAATTGATCATCAGATTGGTTCCGGAATTCTTCTCTTCACGAAGCAGCTGGTAAAGCCCTACAATAATCAGCCCTCCCACCGGCAGTCCGAATATCACCATCGGGTGTGTAATACGGAATTCTGTCGCCCATGTGATTGCTTTTGCAAATCCGCTTGCAATGGTTCCGATAATCGCTCCCGTAACGCTCGCCAGCAAAATCCATTTTATAAGGGAGAAAAATAATTTTTTTTGTTCCCTCACCCTTATAATCATTCGTTCTTTTACATGCTCTATGTTCATTCGTGTTATACCTCATCGATTTATTCTTCCCTATTATACTACAAAATGCGCTATTTTTGTATCTATTGAAAAACATGTACGATTTTCCTTGCATTATTTACCACTTCTGTATAAAATATATCCGATTTGTTATTTTATTAACACACTATGAAAAAGAGGAGATATCCATGGAAAATCAGTTTAATACACCTTCGGAAATTATCAATTTAAGCATCAACTCGTGCGAAAATAAAACAAAGCTGCCTCTCGGCAAAATGATTCTGCTCGGCATCATGGCCGGCTTATTCATCGCATTCGGCGCAGCGACCAGCAGCACTGCCGCACATGCAGTCACCAATGTCGGTCTTGCCAGACTCGTTGCCGGTGTCATCTTTCCGGTCGGCCTGATGCTGATTGTCTTTCTCGGCGGAGAATTGTTTACAGGAAACTGTCTGATTATATTAGATGTGCTTGACAAACGTGTCACCTGCCTCAGTCTGGTCCGCGATCTTGTCATCGTATATTTTACCAATCTGATTGGTTCACTGATTGTCGTATTTTTGATTTACTATAGCGGAAACCTGAATTACTCCGACGGACTGCTCGGTGCCTACACCATAAAAGTTGCAGCCTGCAAAATCGCAATGTCACCGGCACAGACCATTACCTCGGGAATTCTGTGTAATATTCTTGTCTGCCTCGCGGTACTCATGGCTACCTCTGCAAAGGATATCGCCGGAAAAGTATGGGCTATTTTCTTCCCGATCTGTGCCTTCGTTGTCGGCGGCTTCGAGCATTGCGTTGCCAACATGTATTACATACCTGCAGGCATCCTCGCCGCAGTCAATCCTGCTTACGTAGCCAAAGCTCAGGAAATCTATGGTCTGACCGACGCACAGATTTCCAGCCTGAATTTACTAAGCAGCCTGCACAGCTTCCTTCCTGTAACGCTTGGAAATATCATTGGCGGAATGCTGATTGTGGGAGTTCCATTGTATTTGATTTATAAGAAGAGTTGGAAATAACCTGATATCTATGATTCAAGAATGCCTTTCGCAGAAGTCTGCAATCGTATTATAGCAAGTTCCAGTTTTTTCATATCCGGCTCACTCCCACCTGATCTACTGAGCTTCTGAATGCATTTTTCAATTGCTTTGCAGTCATCCCGCAATTGAAATCTGCAGGTCAGATCCAATGCCTTTGTTCGCATTTTCACTTTTTCTCTCGTCTCATTTACCAGTGTCTGTCCATTTACAATCAGAAGCTTTTCCTCTGCCGATAAAGAATCATAGTCTTTTGTCATATCGTTCTCCCCTGTTTTACACTAATTGAAATATACCAGTTCCTCTACCGGTTCTGTCTTCTCGACGGATTCGATTTCCAATACCGGTCCTCTGCCGCGGTAAACGGACAGATGTTTAAACCCGATCACTGCGCGGATCTTCAGCCAGGAGTCCTTCTCCACCGTCACATGTTCCGGAAGTCTGCCAACATATCCGATGTACTGCACATCATCCGCACAGCAGGTCATTGCTCTTCTTCCCGCCTGAATATAACGCGCCGGGAAGCCCAGCGGCTGCTTTGCCTTTGCGATGATTTCCACCTTGCGCCCTTTATAGCGGTCTGGATTTTCCATCACATCCACATACCAGATACCGTAATCTTCATTTGCAATCTGAATGACCGGTGCGTTCATATCATACGGAACACTGTCCCCGAAAATATTTTCGATTTCACCTTTCTCATCCTCGAACACAACCTCCGCCTGCGGGCTGACCACCTTGACGCTCCGGCGGTATCCGGCCAACGGTTCAATGTCCTTGCACCGATTGAACAGCACGAGATCTGCGCCCTTTACCATCTCCACAAACAGTGGCTTTAATGCCTGCATATATACCTGAAAGGTGCTGGCATCAACAGTTGTCAGCTTCTGTGTGATTCCCCAGCCCTTTGGAAGCGCTGTCTGCTCCATATCGCTGACCTTCCACATACCGTTCCATTCGATGATGACACGTTCCGGGTCATATCTGGCATCCATTGCTTTGAAATATGCCTCATTGATTTCATCCTGATTTTTTACGGTCTCAATTACAACGCCGTTTTTCTTTAATGTCTTTGCGTCAAACTCTTCTTCGCCCTGTTCACAGAGAATCAGAAGCGTTGTCCCATCTATCTGAAAATAATCCTGTGCCAGAGTAAACTTCAAAAACGAAGATTTACCACTCTCCAAAAATCCGGTCATCAGATAGACCATTACTTCATATTCATCCATATTCCTGTCTTCCTTCTACTTATTCCTTATCCGAAAATTGCATCGATCTTAGCTTCGTCAATATCTGCTCCGATTACGCAGAGTCTTCCGGTATATTCCGGCTCGCCCGTACGCACCTCGCACTCTCCCGGAACCATATCGAAGTAAATCCATGTGCCGTCTGTGCCTTCTACCATACCTTTGGCACGTAAGATATTGCCGTATGACTTGTCTGTGGTAAAGGTCTCCAGGATAGATTCAATCTCTTCCTTTGCATATTTCCTGATCGTCTCTTTGCCCCAGCTTGTAAATACATCGTCCGCATGATGATGTCCGTCATGATCATGGTGATGGTCATGTCCGCAGCTGCACTCCCCTTCGTGATGATGGTGTTCATGCTCCTCATGGTCGTGGTGATGTTCATGCTCATGCTCTTCATGAAGGCGCTCAGCCTCAGCCATCATCTCCGCTTCCATCGACTGGCTGTGTTCCATCGTCTCAAGAATCTTCTCACCGGAAAGCTGCGTGATCGGTGTCGTAATCAACGGTGCTTTTGCATTTAAGCCACGGATAATTTCAATACTCTGCTGTGCTTTTGCTTCATCCGCCGTATCTGTTCTGCTTAAGATAATCGCGCCGGCATACTCAATCTGGTTGCTGAAGAACTCACCAAAGTTATTCTTGTATAATTTGCATTTGCTGACATCAACTACAGTCGTAAAGCTGTTCAGTTTTACATCGACCGTTGCGGTTACATCGTTCACCGCTTTCATGACATCGGATAATTTGCCAACACCGGATGGCTCAATCAGAATGCGGTCCGGATGATATTTCTCAACGACTTCCTGCAGTGATTTGCCGAAATCACCTACCAGTGAACAGCAGATGCAGCCGGAATTCATTTCTTTGATCTCAATACCGGCATCCTTTAAGAATCCGCCATCAATTCCGATCTCACCGAATTCATTTTCAATCAGAACCACCTGTTCCTCCTTGAATGCCTCTTCTAATAATTTTTTGATTAATGTTGTTTTACCTGCTCCCAGAAATCCTGAGATGATGTCTATTTTTGTCATTTTTTCTCTCTTCTTTCTTTTCATTATTTGGCCAGCTTCTACATCTCCTGCACGTTTCATTTCTGTCCGTGCTCACACTGCCGCCTATTCTATGGTCAGTTCAACCGGACAATGATCCGAGCCAAACACATCCGTTAATATTTTAGCACCTTTTAAGCGATTCTTCAAACTCTCTGACACACAGAAATAATCAATTCTCCATCCTGCGTTCTTTTCGCGTGCCTTGAACCGATATGACCACCAAGAATAAATGCCCTCGGCATCCGGATAAAAGTAGCGGAATGTATCGATAAATCCGGCGTTGATAAGCTGGGTGAATTTTGCACGTTCTTCATCGGTAAATCCGGCATTTTTTCGATTGGACTTTGGATTCTTCAAATCGATTTCCTCATGTGCAACATTCAAATCGCCACAGAAAATCACCGGTTTTGTCTCTTCTAATTGTTTCATATATGCAAGAAAATCATCTTCCCACTGCATGCGGTAATCGAGCCGTTCCAATTCACTTTTGGAGTTTGGTGTATACACGGTAATAAAATAAAAATCTTTGAATTCCAGTGTGATAACACGCCCCTCCTGATCATGCTCTTCTATTCCCAAACCATACGACACCGACACTGGCTCCTGCTTTGTAAAAATCGCAGTTCCCGAATACCCCTTCTTCACCGCATAGTTCCAATATTGATGATACCCTTCTAACTCAAGTTCTAACTGTCCTTCCTGCATTTTGCTCTCCTGAATGCAGAAAATGTCCGCATCTGCCTCCCGAAAAAAATCGAGGAACCCTTTCTGCACACATGCGCGAATTCCGTTTACATTCCATGATATCATTTTCATACGTGTATCCTCCTAATCATTCTCGTCTTTCCTTTCAGTTCACGGCAAAGCTATGCTTCATAATCCACTTCCGTCAGACACAGCCCCTGAGACGGTGCCAGCGGTCCTGCCATCTGTCTGACTTTTGTTTCCAGTGCCTCCGTAATCTGCTCCGGTTTTCTGGCCCCCGTTCCGGTCTCTAAGAGTGTTCCCGTCAGAATCCGCACCATATGATACATAAATCCGCTTCCATTATAATCTATCCTGATTTTATCATCCGATGCGTCAATGGAAATCTGATAAATCTCGCGCACCGTTGATTTTCCCGGTTCCATTCGATCCGTGAAGGCTGCAAAATCATGTTTCCCAATCAATCGCTCTGCCGCTTCGCCCATACGGACCACATCGATCTTCTCTGGGAAATGGTACGCATATTTCCTTGTAAATACATCCGCCTTTTCCCGCGTGTCAACCGTGTAGACATAATGCTTTCCATGCGCTTTTTTTCTCGCATGAAACCCATTTTTCATCAATGCGATATCCAGTACCCGGATATCTTCTGGCAGCTTCCGATTGATTTCTTTTTTGTATGCTTCTTCCTCGATTTTTCCGGATAAAATGATGCTTGCCACCTGTGCAGACGCATGTACACCGCCATCTGTTCGCCCGGAGCCCTGAACCTCCACCGGATATCCTGCCAATTCAGAAACAATCCGTTCTAATGTTCCCTGAATCGTCAGGTCTGTGTCCGGCTGTCTCTGCCAGCCGCGAAACCGGGAGCCGTCGTAGGCTATCGTTAATTTGTATGTTCTCATAATTGCCTTTCATTTCCTGCAATATTTAATGTCACATACAATAGTTTAACATATTTAGATTATATTTACATCGAAAAAGACACTTCATTCATGAATTTTCCTTTCATTTATCCGCCGGTGTCCTTGCTTTTTCCGTCCAAAAAATATATGATAGAGCCACACATTTTCATAAAAAGAATTGGAGATACATAAATGATCAGATTTAACAACGACTATAACCACGGCGCTCACCCACGGATTCTGGAGGCGCTGGCGCAGACAAATACTGAAAGCTACGGGGGATATGGCCTGGACGAATGGTGCCGGAAGGCCTCTGATGAAATCAAGAAATACCTTGACTGCCCGCAGGCTGCCATCCACTACCTTCTCGGTGGCACACAAGTGAATTACACTGCCATTGCCGCCTCTCTAAGACCATACCAGAGCGTTCTCTGCGCGGACAGCGGACACATCAATGTGCACGAGACCGGCGCAGTTGAAAATGCAGGACATAAGATTGAGACGCTTTTGGGTGTCGATGGCAAAATCACAGCCGCTCAGATAAAGGAGGCCGCCAACAGCTACCGCACCAGCGATATTCCGGAGCACATCACGCAGCCGAAGATGGTCTACCTGTCCTTTCCGACCGAATACGGAACCCTCTATTCCAAAGCGGAGCTGGAGACGATTCACACCGTCTGCAGGGAATATCAGCTTTATCTGTTTATTGATGGTGCCCGCATGGGATACGGTCTTGGCTCAGAAGAAAATGATGTAACACTTCGGGATCTGGCGGCATTATCCGACCTTTTCTATATTGGAGGAACTAAGTGCGGTGCCATGTTTGGCGAGGCACTTGTTATTACAAATCTTGAGCTTCAGCCTCATTTTCGCAGCTATATCAAGCAGAACGGCGCCATGCTGGCTAAAGGCTGGCTGCTCGGACTGCAGTTTTATACCTTATTTCAGGATGGATTATATTTTGATATCGCAAAGAAAGCGGTCGATTATGCGATGCAGATCCGAAATGCCTTCCAGACAAAAGGCATACCGGCTTACATTGAGAGTCCGACGAACCAGCAGTTCGTCATACTGACTCAGGAACAGATTGATCAGCTCTCACCAAAATATGTATTTGAATTTGAGGGAAAATACGATGATTTCCACTCCATCGTCCGTTTCTGCACAGCATGGAGCACGACACAGTCGGAAATCGACGCGCTCACCGCAGATATCGAAACGTTAACCATATAACCGGCCACAGACAGCGAGGTAATCACATGAACATTCGAACTTATTTAAAAGAACATAAATTAATTACAGACGGTGCCTTCGGGACCTATTATTCTGAGAAATACCACACCGACGAGATGCCGGAATATGCGAATCTGCTGCATCCGGAACGTGTAAAAGAAATTCACAGTTCCTACATCAAAGCAGGCGCGCATCTGCTTCGGACAAACACCTTTGCCTGCAATACCGTCGCATTACAAAAAGACTGGTCAGCGGTGCAGCAGCATATTTTGGCCGCCGTTCAGATTGCAAAAGAGGTGACAGGCCACGAAGATGAAATCGTGCTTGCCGGCGATATTGGTCCGATTGCCTTTGAACCGGGCCGCCCTCTTTCGCAGGTGCAGGAAGAATACTACCAGATTGCAAGTCTTTTCCTGAATGAGGGTCTTACAGTCCTGACCTTTGAAACATTTCCGGACGCTGAGATCATCACACCTGTCATTGACCGGATTCGCAGTGAATGGGGAACTGATCCGTTTATCATGGTACAGCTCTGCATCAATCAGTTCGGCTACAGCACGACCGGTTTCCGGGCTTCTAAGCTCTTTGCCTCTATGGCTGAGTCAGAGACAATTGATGCCATCGGATTCAACTGCGGAATCGGACCGGCACATATGGAACAGATTTTTAAAGATTTAAACCAGAATCACAATAAATATGTCATCGCAATTCCAAATGGCGGTTATCCTACCATGATCCGCAACCGGATTGTATTTGCAAACCAGCCGGATTACTTTGCCGCAAAAATGTCAGATTTGGCAAATCTGGGAGCTGACATTATCGGCGGCTGCTGCGGTACGACTCCGGAATGTATTCAGATCATGACCGAGACGATCGATCTTACGCCAAAAAAACGGATACCGGTTACAGTCTCGCTGGAAGGACAGTCTCTTCCCACTTCCAAACATGGGTTCCTCTACCATGAAAATGGTCAGAGAAAGGAGCACAAGCTGATTGCCGTAGAACTGGCACCTCCTCTCAATGCGGAGGATAGCCGGATTCTGGCCGCCGCGCGGATTCTGGAGCATGCCGGAATTGATGTACTGACATTTCCGGACTCTCCGTCGGGCCGGACCCGAATCGATTCTGTCTTAATGGCAAGCAAGATTCACCACGAAACCGGGCTGCGTGTCATGCCGCACATCTGCTGCCGCGATAAAAATGCAATTGCCATGCGTTCTCTTTTTCTCGGCGCGAAAATCAATGACATTGAAGATTTTTTGATTATCACCGGAGACCCGGTTCCAAGTACGAACCGCCAGTCCGTCAAGTCCGTCTTTGATTTTGACTCCGTAAGGCTGATGAAGATTCTGCAGGAAATGAATGAAGATGTCTTTGCCGATAAACCGATGTGCTATGGCGGTTCCATCAATCAGGGCAGACGGAATCTGGATGTGGAGATAAACCGCATAAAGAAAAAAATGGAGGCCGGTGCTGAATTTTTCCTGACTCAGCCTATCTTTACAAAAGATTCTGCCGATTGCCTTCGCAGAATCAAGGAACAGACCGGCGCAAGGATTCTCTGCGGCATCATGCCTTTAATCAGCAGGCGAAATGCAATGTTCATGATGAATGAAATTGCGGGTGTTCAGGTGACAGATGACGTAATCGCCCGCTATCCGGAACATGGGACGAAGGCGGCTGGCGAGGCGGTCGGCATCGCACTTGCCAAGGAAATGATTGAGTCCACTGCAGACTTTGCAGACGGCTACTATTTCTCGTTCCCATTTAACCGTGTCTATCTGCTCGAGCAGATATTGCAGGGCATTCATTTATAGCCATCACTTGCCTGCTTTGTTAAAAAGAGTTTCGCTTGCCGAAACTCTCGCGCCGAAGCGCGGTCTCTTCAGTGACCATATTCTTCTTGCGCGTAGTGCGCATCCCCCGGAGGGTTATTGTGTAATGGGGAAGTTCAGAGAACTTTCCTATTACACAATAAAAGAGTGTAGGAACTGTATGTAAATCACACACAGTTCCTACACTCTTTTCTACGTTTTCCTTTATTTATCTAATATTTTTTTCAGCTCTGACATGAATGTATTCACGTCTTTGAATTCACGATAGACCGAAGCAAATCTGACATATGCAACCGGATCTAAATCTCGCAGCTTGTCCATGACGATCTCACCGATGACCGCACTTGGTATCTCCTTCTCCTCACGGTTGAACAGCTCAATCTCGATGCTGTCGATGGTCTTCTGAATGTCTGCCGCCGACACCGGCCTTTTGTAACACGCGCGCAGAACGCCCTGTTCAATCTTAGAGCGGTTATATTGTTCACGGTTATTATCCTTTTTGATAATAATCAAAGGGATCGTCTCAACCTTCTCATAAGTTGTAAAACGCTTCCCGCATACATCGCAGGAACGTCTTCTTCTAATGGAGCTCTTGTCTTCTGCCGGTCTGGAATCAATTACTCTGGTATCCGGATGGCCGCAATATGGACATTTCATACTCTTTTCCACCTTTCCCTATCATCTTATCTTATTCTTCACATTTTTTAAGAAACTTCTCTTCACGTATTTCCACAAGGATAATATCTTCCCCGATATTTTTGATGCAGGAATACGGAATCACGTATTCACTGTCCGTCCCGAGAATACACCATGTTTTACAAGGCCCGGGCACAATGATTGCTTCCACACAGCCTTCACATTCATTGATCTCCAGATCCACAACGCTGCCAAGCTTCGTACAGGTACAAGTATTAATCACTTCTTTGTCCCGCAATTCACATAGTCGCATACCCAGCCTCACTTCACACATCAAAGCTTCATATTATTATCATATGCGGATTCTCCTCCAAGTGTGTAAGCTCTGCCATTCAAGCGGGGAATACTTTTGTAAGGTTATTTGATAATGGTTCCGTTCTTGCCTTCAAGTCCTTCACTTAATTTATCGAAAGAGGTAATCAATGCCTGACGCCCCTCCCGCTTTTCAATAAATTCAACGGATGCGCTGAATTTCGGAAGCATGTTGTACACACCGAAGTGTCCTTCTTCCATATATTTCTTTGCTTCTTCTACGGTAATCTCACCAAGGTGCTCTTCATTCTCTTTTCCCCGGTTGATAGCCACCTTCTCAACACTGGTCAGAATGATGAGTTCGTCTGCATCAATTCCTTCTGCCAGCTTACCTGCGGCTAAATCCTTCTCAATTACGGCACTCGCTCCCTTTAGTGCATGATCCTGCTGAAGGACCGGAATACCGCCGCCGCCTGCTGCAATTACAATCTGTCCCGCGTCCACCAGTGCCTTCACAGCATCAATCTCCACGATGCTGACCGGATTCGGTGCTGATACAACTCGGCGGAACCCCTTTCCGGGTTCTTCCACTACATAATTACCCTTCTTACGCTCTTCCATCGCATCTTCTTCACTCATATAGCGTCCCAGCACTTTGGTTGGTGTGTAGAAGGCCTCATCATAAGGGTCAACGATCACTTGTGTCAATATCGTACTTACCGTGCGGAAAATCCCACGATTCAGCAGTTCCTGACGGATGCTGTTCTGAAGGTCATATCCGATATACCCCTGCGACATCGCAGAACACACACTCATCGGTGCTGCGGTATAATCATCATGATGCTTTCCGAATTCGTTCATTGCCATATGAATCATCCCCACCTGAGGTGCATTACTATGTGTAATCACAATCTGATATCCCTTTTCAATCAGATCTGCGATCGCTTTTGCTGTATTCTTAACTGCCACCTTCTGTTCCGGAAGTGTCGTACCCAGTGCACGGTGTCCGAGAGCGACAACTGCTTTTTTCTTCATATTCTTATCCTCCAAGATTTGTCATATGGAAATTATAGTATTTTTCAGACAAAAAAGCAACCGAGATTCACGAAGAAATCACGGTTGCCGATTTTGTTTTCTATTTCACGGCCTTCGCAGGCTGAAATGTGAGTAATCCGGCTTTTAGCAGTACCGGTCTCAGTACATTATAAAGGAGTGCTACAAGCAGTGTCGATACAACTGCATTGACAAATGTTGTCGCTGTACTCCATTTCGCAAGCACCTCTGCCATCTGCTGCGGCTGTCCCAGAATATACATCTTGTAGAAATATCCTACAATCGGATCTGCAATTACATTAAATCCCAATCCGGCTACAGAAGCAAGCACGCTCCATTTGAAAATATATTTCTTATCGGTACTCTCGTTAATATGTGCAACGTGATGAGCGACAAGACCAACAATCAGGCCGATACATAATTTCAGTACAAAGGTCTTCGGTGCTCCGGTAATATAGACCGGATCAATGATGTCCGCGATCGTCATACCGATTGCTCCTGCAAGTCCGCCGTATCCGCCCCCAAGAAGCAATGCTGCCAGTACACAGAATGCATTTCCTATATGAAGTGAGGTTGCATCCCCACCCGGCATCGGTATCTTAATCTGTAAAAATGTAAATGACACGAAACAGAGTGCTGCAAGCAGTGCTGTCTGTGCTAATTTGATGATTGTATTATTTCTGTTTTCCATATTCATTCCTCGTTTCTGTCTTTTGCTTTTGCATATGCGTCAGATAGATAATATCACCCGAGTGGATGGATAGAAACAGCCAGTTTTTCATTTTTTAGCCAAGCCAGTTTTATTTTCTGTTCGCAGGCTCAATCGCAATACTTTTTCCTTTGATCTTTGCATGCTTCATTGCATTTAATACATCCATCGTATATTCACGCGGAACTTCCACAAAGGTGTAGTTGTCGAACATGTCAATCGATCCGATTAATTTGCCCGGCATACCGCTTTCGCCCGCAAGTGCTCCCACGATGTCTCCCGGTCTTGCTTTCTGCTTTTTACCGATGTTGACGAACAGACGTACCATTCCCGGCTCTTCCGCTCCGGTATCGCCAAAGTCCATGCTGGAAGTTTCCTGCATCTCCGGCTCCTGTTCAGAACCAATCTGCATCTTTAAGAAAGCTGCTGCCATGTCCATAGCGGTGTAATCCGAATCATTGACCTGACTCTGGATTGCATTGATCATCGCTGTCAAATCCTCATTCTCGATGATGCCCGTCACTTCTTCCATGATTTTATCCATCTTGGTATTTGCGACATCGTCCACAGAAGGAATGCTCTGTGCTTTGATCTTGGTCTTACAGTATCTCTGAATTTCTTTTAACTTATATACTTCTTTTCCTGATACAAATGAGAAGGAACGGCCCACTCTTCCGGCACGTCCGGTTCTTCCGATCCGATGTACATAATACTCGTCATCCTGTGGCAGGTCATAGTTAAATACCGCCTCGACATCATCGACATCAATACCACGTGCCGCTACATCTGTTGCACATAATACTTCGGTACGTCCGCTTCTAAAGCTCTGCATCACACGGTCTCTCTGCGTCTGCTTCAAATCTCCGTGAAGTCCTGCTGCAAAGTATCCTCGTCCCTGAAGTGCTGTCACCAGCTCATCTACGGTTCTCTTCTTGTTACAGAATACAACTGCAAGCTTTGGTGAATAAATATCCAGCAGACGGGATAATACTTCTTCTTTATTCTTTGGTCTTACTTCATAATAAAACTGTTCGATGTTCGGAACGGTCAGTTCTTTTTTCACAACCTTGATAATCTCAGCGTTCTTCTGGAATTTCTTTGTGATATCCATGATTGCTTTCGGCATCGTTGCTGAGAATAAAATCGTCTGTCTCTCTTCCGGTACTCCCTCTAAAATTGTCTCAATATCCTCGCGGAATCCCATGTTAAGCATCTCATCTGCCTCATCTAAGATTACCGTATGAACTTCGTCCATCTTGATTGTCTTACGGCGCATATGGTCCATCACTCGTCCCGGTGTACCGATGATCAATTGTGTGCCGGCCTTTAAGGAGCGAATCTGCTTTACAATATCCTGTCCTCCGTAAATCGGCAGTACCTTAATTGCATGCATATATTTTGCGAGGTTACGAATCTCTTCCGCAACCTGAATTGCAAGTTCTCTGGTCGGGCAGAGGATAATTCCCTGCAGCTTCTTATTCTTCGGTTCAATCTTCTCCAGCATTGGAATACCAAATGCCGCAGTCTTACCTGTACCGGTCTGTGCCTGTCCGATGATATCTCTGCCTTCCTTGATGACCGGAATCGTCTTCGCCTGAATCGGTGAAGCCTCCTCAAATCCCATGTATTTTACTGCTTTTTCAATTTCCGGGGTAAGCCCCAGCTCTTCAAATCTAATTCCTGACATAATTCTCCATTCTTGTATGTTGTCATTATTGCCGACAACACATAAGATTACTCCCATCATTCTGCAAATACATCATCTGCAGCCGCTATGCTGTCGCGCACAAAGACCCTTCGCCTGATACCACAGGCAAAGGGCCTTTACTAGTTACCGTTGCTTATCATAACAGATTTTCTTTGAAAAGTCAATCGCCCGTCCCGTTAAAGAACGTGCTCAGCTTATGATCCTTATCAAACAGACAGTTGTACTGAATATTCTCATAACTGCTGATTGCGCTCGGTTTCTCGCCATCCCAGCTCATCACATTTCCATCCGCATCCCAGTATTCTTTTGCCGTTAATATAGGATACGACTGCCGCAGCTCCAGCAGGAAATCATCGTAAGAGGTCAGCGGGATTCCCGCATGCTCCAGCACGTAAGAAGACAGATAATTTGCGGAAATGTCCACATTCTGCTGCTCTTTGATATCATAGTTCGTCCAAATAAAGAACGGAACCTCATAACGGCTCGATACATTGGTGTACCGGCTGCTTCCGTCTGCCGCAGCTTCATCGCTTCCACTGTCTGCCATGAACGGTTCTAATATTTCATCTGCAAGCTTCGGCTGATGATCTCCAAAGAAGATGATCATCGTCGGTTCTTCCTCCTTTTGGAAATATGTAACCAATTCCTTCACTGCATTGTCTGATTTCTTAATCAGCGTCAAGTAATTCTCCAGCTGATAATCCGCGTCAAAATTCGTAACCTCAATGGCATCCTCACCCTGGTCAAAATATGTCATATATCCACCGTGATTCTGCATGGTGACATTAAACAGAAACAACGGATTCCCGTCTTTTTTCTCTTCATATATCTCTTCCAGCTTTTTAAAATCCGAAGCATCACTGACATACCCACGAACCGCTTCATACGCATCCATATCCTCTTCCTCCACGAACAGACTGTCATCAAACCCGAGGAAATCGTATGCCTTCGGACGGTTATATCCGGTGCACGAATAACTGTGGTACGCAAATGTCTGATATTCGTCTTCACTGTTTGCAAGCACACTTGCAAGCGATGGAATCTTGGATGTCACATACTGGTTATACGGAATGCTGCCCACCGGCAGAAATGCCATCGAACTCCTCGTCAGTACTTCGAACTCTGTATTTGCAGTCGGTGCTCCGCAGATAGATAAGTGCAAATACCCCTTGATCGTATTATCTTCCATGTTATGTATGAACGGCATATAGTCCTGATTCGTCTCTAAATCACCATTAACTGCCAGATCCGAAAAAGCCTCATCCATAATCATAATAATATTGGGGGCTTGTGCTGTCTCCTCCGCGCTTGTATCTGCCACTGCCGCATCATCTCCTAAGAGGGCACTGCTCTTTTCCAGTGTCTTTTTCGCGGAGCTTGCCGAATAATTCTCCAGCTTCACCGATGCCGAATAATTCACGTTACTGATAAAGTAGGGAATGTATCCAGTGTTTGTCATCATCGCTGTATAGTCCCAATAATTTCCCTGAATAAATCCGTAGAGCACACCGCTCACATTTGCAATCAAAAGAACTGCAATCAGAAGTGCTTCTGAAATCAAAGTCTGTATCACACGCTTTTTATCAACCTTTTGCCGTTTCTCTTTCAGTGGCAGCACCAGAATCACCAAAACAGATAATACAAATGCAATCGTAACCATCGGAAAATACTGGTCTGGCTTAAAAGAATAGTTATCTACGACCTCCATTGCCGTTCCCGCTGCCTGAATATCACCCCAGAGAATTTCATTTCCGCGGAACATCACGACCAGATAATTAGCAAGGCCCAGCACATAGGCTGTCACAAGGGTTATGACCGCACTGATCTTCAGTTGTCGGAAAATCAGATAGAGAAACAACAGCAGAATTCCCCAATAGCAGATATTTAGGAAACGCATATCCATATAAGTCAGCATCTTGCTCTCGCAGAACATCTCGATGATAAAAAAGCCCATAAAGGAGACAAACAATACCAGCACACTCTTGAGCATCCACGGATATTTCTGATCCCATCGCAAAAACGCTTTCGCCGCCTTCTTCCAGTCGGTCAGAAGAATCACGAAAAAAACCAGTCCCAGCAAAAACTGCAGGTATGCCCCTGAGCGGTTGCGAAATATTGAAATAATCACCACACGCATGGAAAAACGGTGATAGGTCATAATCTCATATAGTCCAAAGCAGGCGATTGCCAGCCGAAGCAGTCTTACTGCAGTCTGACGCCTATCCTGCTGCTTTTTTTTCTTGAAAATTCCGGTGAAAAATCCCGAAAAGATTCCGTAACGCCCCAGCCACAAAAAAGCCGGAAACACTGCGCATAACAGATAAATCCCTGTCCACAGTGCACATATTACGGTATAGCTGAAAAATAATTCTCCATAGTCGGCCATACACGGCTGAATCAGTGGAATGCACATCAGAGCCGACGACGCCACTGCCAGTCCAAAGGCCGCCAGCAGATATCGCCACTCCTCTTTTAAAAAAATTATAATTGTAACTTTCTGCATCGTTTTATCCTCGTTTTTTGTTTTCCTCTGCAAGTCTTACATAGAAGTATAGCACATTTTCTATTCTTATGTTAAACTTGTGTAAAGTGATTTTTTTCATTGAGATTTTATTATAGGAGGTTTACACATGGGTGGTTTTTTTGCAGTAGCATCAAAAGACGATTGCGTCTTTGATCTTTTTTTTGGAACAGACTATCATTCTCACCTCGGGACAAGACGTGGTGGTTTGGCAGCATACGGAAAGGACGGGTTCGACCGTTCTATCCACAACATCGAAAATTCGCCGTTTCGTACGAAATTCGAAAAAGATGTCAACGAAATGAAAGGAAATATGGGAATTGGCTGCATTTCCGACTATGAGCCGCAGCCGCTTCTGATTCGTTCTCATCACGGAACATACGCTCTGGCTACCGTTGGTAAGATTAACAACCAGACCGAGCTGATGAAGGATTTATTTAAAGCCGGACACACGCACTTTTTGGAAATGAGCGGCGGCGATATCAACGCAACTGAACTGGTTGCCGCTATCATCAACCAGAAGAGTAATCTGGTGGAAGGTCTGCAGTATGCGCAGGAGAAGATTGAGGGTTCCATGACGATGCTCTGTATGACGCCTAAGGGAATTTATCTTGCTCGTGACCGCATGGGACGGACACCGGTTGCAATTGGCAAAAAGGATGGTGCTTTTTGTGCCAGCTTTGAGAGCTTCGCTTATCTCAATCTGGGTTATCAGGAATACAAAGAGCTCGGTCCCGGCGAGATTGTTGTCATGACACCGGAGGCTGTTGTCACACTCGTCCAGCCCGGTACCGACATGAAGATCTGTACCTTCCTGTGGGTATATTATGGCTACCCGTCTTCTTCCTATGAAGGAGTCAGCGTTGAACAGATGCGTTACAAATGCGGTGAATTGCTGGCGAGCAGAGATGATGCTGCTCCTGATACAGTTGCCGGAGTTCCGGATTCCGGAATCGCCCACGCGGTTGGTTATGCCAATGCATCCGGCATTCCTTTTTCCAGACCATTCATTAAATATACACCGACCTGGCCGCGTTCCTTCATGCCGACAATCCAGAGCCAGCGTAATCTGATTGCAAAAATGAAATTAATTCCAATTCATGAATTGATTCAGAAAAAGAGTCTTCTTCTGATTGATGATTCGATTGTCCGTGGAACACAGCTTCGTGAGACAACAGAATTCTTATATCAGAGTGGTGCACGAGAAGTCCATATCCGCACCGCATGTCCACCGATCGTGTACGGCTGTAAGTATCTGAACTTCTCCCGTTCCACCTCGGAGATGGAATTAATTGCCCGCAAGGTCATCAAGCGCTTGGAAGGTGAGAATGATCAGCAGTATCTCGAAGAATACACCAATCCGACCACAGACCGTTATCAGGCAATGACCAAAACCATTGAGCGGGAACTAAACTTCTCTTCTCTGCTCTACCACCGCCTAGATGACATGATTGAATCAATTGGAATCGATCCATGTAAATTATGTACATATTGCTGGAACGGAAAAGAATAATTTTATAAAAAAAGCCAAAAATATCAAGGATGAAAAAATGTCCTTGATATTTTTTTGCACTCGGTGTACTATTAATATGTGTCAGATGTAGTTTTTAAAACTACTTGTCGATTTATTGAAAACTTTGTCGCACGTATCTGCCAGCATTCATCTACAGAATATGAATCGTAACCAACATTTAATCATAGTACAAATCAGGAGGTATTACATTATGACCAAACATCTCAAAGACCCGGGAAGCGCAATTACACATTTTATCGGTATGCTGATGGCAATCTTCGCCGCTGTTCCATTACTCATCAAAGCTGCACAGGAACCCGGCAGAATTTATATCATTTCACTCACAATCTATGTGATCAGTCTGATTCTGCTGTACACCGCAAGCACCAGCTACCACTCCTTTGATTTATCAGAACGTTCGAACACCATCCTGAAAAAATTGGATCATATGATGATTTTCGTTCTGATTGCCGGCAGCTACACTCCGATCTGTCTTCTGGTACTCGGCGGCCGCACCGGATATATCATGTTAGCGCTCGTATGGGGAATTGCAATCCTCGGAATCCTGTTCAAAGCATTCTGGGTATTCTGTCCGAAATGGATATCCTCCGTATTATATATCGGCATGGGCTGGGTGTGCGTCCTCGCATTTTCGAAGATATTAAACGCGATGCCCCCTGCAGCATTTGGCTGGCTTCTTGCCGGCGGAATCATCTACACGGTCGGTGGTGTCATCTACGCTTTGAAGCTCCCAATATTCAATACAAAGCACAAAAATTTCGGAAGTCATGAGATTTTTCACTTGTTCGTGCTCAGTGGAAGCATCTGCCATTTTATTATGATGTATGTATTTCTGCTACCACCAGTGAACTAAGATACCGCCAGCCGCTAATTACTTTTCACAGCTTTATGTCTGGAGATTCTTTTTGGCAAATCGCTCGGAACTTTTATCTCGATTCCAAACAATATTTTTACTAACCAGACCGCAAATAAAAGCACCAGTATCGGAATCACACAAGAAGTGACCAGCATCACCGCAATCGACTCGATAAAATGATTCAGCAGTTCTTCTCCCTTTGTGACGAGACCCGTGATTCCACCTTCGATTTTAGAGATCAGTCTGTCAATCACATTTCCGTCTGAGTCTGTCGTTTCATTGATTTCATCTGCTGTATCCTGCGCTGCCTGTACGGTTGTCGTAACAGATGAATCATACGTATCGTCTATGATATTAGATACCTTCATACTCACCGGAATCACAAAGAAAATCACGAGTCCAAACACTGCCAGTTTCGCCGCTAACCACTTTAGCACGATCTTGTCCATGCATAATCCAATCGTGAAAAGGATGCACGCAATCGGTATAATGACCGTAAATGTCGCATATCCAATCAAGGTAACCAGATATTTTTCGAGAAAAATCATCGTCAGTATTATGACGAAATACGACGCTAAATCAGCAAGTTTATTTGCAATCGGAGTGGTAGCATCTCCCGGTATGGCTGCAATTGCAGTTGCCGCTGCTGCGGATGCCGCCGTCAGTTTTAAGACTGTTGCCTTCTTATCGTCCAATGACTCGATTGTCTTTGCATGAAATTCGGGTGTTGTTGTTACCTTCGAAAATACAAAGATCGAAAGCAGCATAACCACCAGCATCACTACTAAAATTGTGACTTTCTTTGAATCTTTCAATATCATTTATCTTCCTCCACTCACCAAAATACGACCACGTTTTTTTGATTATGCTTTTGATCCAATCAATGCCACAACCCCAATCACCGCGAGCACCGGAAGTGCGACCGATATCAGACCGCCAACCACCATGCAGATTAAGATTACCGGAAGAAATACAATTGTAAATAGTACCTTTGTAATCCCCCACGTTGCTCGAATCGCCAATCCAATCAGTTTTCCAAATACTACAAACATCAGAATAACAAATACTAAAGTTAACATTCTACATGCCTCCTATCTGTCTTTCCCACGAATTGAGATCATTTAATATGTTCTCAATTTTCTCAATTGCTTCATTTACCTGTTGTTTCGCTTCCCCGATCTTAGACTGGACCATCCAGTCTGCAATGATTCCATCAAAGAAAAAATCCGCAAACATCAGAAAATCACTGATATTTACACCAAAATCCCCCGGAACATTGATGTCCTGTAATTCTTTTTGAAAGCTCTGCACCTGATATCTCGCCGCTTCCATCTGCTGATTCGCACTGCTTAACTTAGAATGCTTCATCATTCCGGAAATCAATCCACCGCCAAACATATCAAGTAACCCCCAATTGCCCGCGCTACTCAGCAATTGTTGCGCATTGCGGAGGCTCATAAGTGATCGGTTTCCCGCATCTTTCGCTTCCCTGATCTCTTTTCGTATCTCTTCTCTTGTCATACGCTTCCTCTCCTCTATCTCAAATTTTATATTTTCCTTTATTTTGTTTTCCTTTGAGATAAAATTAGTTTATAATAAAACGAGCAATAAATATACATTTGCATATCAACAATAGATTCTTCTAATGCATTTTTCAAAAGGTATTAGAAATATGTGAGGACAAAATCATGGGACAGAAATCTACAAGAAAGAATAAAAACATTTACTTTACCAATCGTGAAGCTTCCGGTTTAACAAGAGATGCTGCGGCTGAGAACCTTCACATTTCCCGCAGCCGTCTCGAAAAGATCGAATATGACACATCGCTTCCAACTCCAGAGGAGGTCATTGCAATGTCACAGGCATATCACAATCTGTCCCTGTGCAACTATTATTGTTCTCATGACTGTGCCCTTGGACGAGAGCGCGTCCCTGAAGTAAAAGAAAAAAATCTCACACAGATAACCATTGAGGTTCTTGCCACCCTAAACGAACTTACCTGCAATAAAGACCGATTCATCAACATTGTCTCCGATGGCGTCATCTCCGAAGAGGAGCTGCCTGATTTTATGAGCATCAAAGAAAACCTTAAGCAGATGTCAATGGTGATTGATTCACTCAATCTCTGGGTCGAAAAAACACTTTCGCAAAAAGGAAATCACTCCCGCACATAGCTTTCGTGATTTCCTCTGGGATTCTCACTATTCTTTTATCTGATGCTTTCCATTGGTGAAATTTATTTCAATAATTTTGCCAGCTCTTTTTTTAGCCTTTCGTTCTCGGCTGACAGTGTTTCGTTAGCGCGGCTGTATTGCTCCGCTTTTTCTTTTGCTTCCTTATGCTGGTAAATATGTTCGTAGAGCTGCAATGTCAAACTAATTAATTCATCCGCATCACGCTTTGTGATATTTCCAACAGTAAGGTTTGCTTTTATACTACCGATTATATCATTCAGTATAAGATTCTGCAATAATGCAAAGTTTTCTTTTGTCGGTTTTTTCTGAATCAAGTTTCGAAGTTTTAGTAATTGAAACGGAATGAGTACGATCATCTTCTTTTGATTTAATTCTTTTTCTTCTCTGTGGCAGATTTTACTTGTCGTATGCAATGGATGCTGTTTCAATCACATAGCTTCCCGCCTCGCCATCGGCACCAGCATGCTCTCTTTTATACTGTGCTTCTGCTTCTTTGAGTGCTTTCACACGATTTAATACATTCTGAAGGTCATCTCCGGCGAGATCCTTTAACTTCTGAATGCCTTCCTTATCAAATGTCACCATGCCTTCCCGAAGGCTGCCGGTTCCCTCTGTCAGTGCACCAATTCCTTCCAGCAGCTGGGTATTGTAAGAGGTCAGCTGATCTGCGCCGGTCTGCAGCTCACTTAATGAAGCGGAAAGCTGCTTGATTCCGTCACTTAGCCCGGACATGTTCTCTGAAAAGCCGGCCAGAACTGTAAGCTGGTTCTGCATATCACCGAGAATTGTCATAATACTGCCCGTATCCACCGTAAGATTTGGGATGTCGAGTGTTCCAATTGCGTCCACTTCGTTCAGCTGCGTCTGTGCATCGTCAAGCGCTGCTGCTATCGCTGTTTTCGAATCCGATTCTTCCATTCCACTTAAAACAGCTTTCGCATTTTGAATATCAGCCGTTGCTGTTGTCTTTGCTTCTTTCGCCGCTTCCACTGTATTCTGATATTCTTTTACACGCGCTAAAAATTCCGGAAGTCCATTCAGATTTGTTTGCAACGATATCATCCCCTCACACAAAGTCTGTGCATCCGCAGCAAGTGTCTGCGCGGCCGTCATGATTGCTGCTGTGCCGTCATCACCGAGAGCAGTAAACTGCGCCATGGCGGAATTGATTGCTCTGATGCCATTCTGCAGCTGTTCTGTTCCTTCCGTATAGGAAGTGATTGCCGTCTGGTATGTCCTCATTCCACTCAGGAGCGTTCCCGTCCCATCCACAAGTGCCGTGGAAGCCTCTGACAATTCATCCATGCTGTCTGTCAAATCCTCTGCATCATTCAGATTTTCCGTATCCAGCTCATCCATTCCAACCAACGAGATAATACTCGCGGTGAAATCTAATTCGAAATTTTGCGCATCCGCTGTGATTTCCACATAATTGGGAAGGTTGATATCCTTCATCTCCTCTATGCTGTCCAGCTTCAGACTCTCCTTCCATCCCGGAAATGCAGTTCCTACCACAATATTTCGGTCATCTTCCGTCATGACTTTCCCGTTTGAAACCTCTACATTCGAAAAGATATCCGTTGGCATTACAGCCGCGGAAAGAACCATGAACGGAACATTTACACTGATTATCTTATCTCCAATCTGAACTTCTTTTTGTACCAGATTTTCATAATCAAACCGAATCTTTATATTTCCGGATTTCCCGGCGATTTCATCTGCACTGACTGATTGATCATTCAGATAATACGTTACCTTTACTGACACCGGAACATCACCCGCATCGTCCTCAGTCAATGTTCCGGCTGCATCTGCATCCAGATAAATCATACCGGATTCATCTTCACTGACAGCTTTTGCAGCCGGTTCGCTTTCTGCCTTGTCAGCCGCAGCCGCCACCTGATCCGATTGATTTCCAGTCGCATGTACGACAAGCAGACCCACTAATATAATGCATAAATAAAACGCGCTCCAGCCAATGATTTTTTTCTGAATCTTTTTCTTCATTTCCGCCCTCCTTTTTTCCACCAGGTTACTCTGCATTTTTCAAAGCCTCATCCATTGGCACCTTTTGGATTTTTCTAAACTCCATCAGCGCAACGACCGCATATGTTAAAATCCCCGTGATGAACATATGTATATAGACGCTCTTGTCAATCTCAAACTGGATCCACCCGCTCATACTCTTTAGCATCATCACCCGGAACAGCCATACAATCAGGAAATAGTCGACCACTATGGTAACCAGCAATGATAAAACAACCATCAACGAGGTTGCAAAAATATAGAGGCGTCCAATTTCTCCATTGCTGTATCCGAGAATCTTTGTCATGGAAATGGACTGTGCATTCTTTTCAATGACCAGCTTCGAAAGCAGATAAATCAATACAATAAATATCAGGATTGCAAAACCATCCACCAGATACATCATGTTTCCCATAGAAACATCAAGCTGACGCGACACCTTGGTCAGTGCTTCCAAATCCACCACCGAGCCAATGTATTTCGTATTGATGTCCGTAATTTCCGTATCAGCAAAATATCCGGCGAAATAATCATCCTCCATATCAAAGATACGGTTTAACTGTTCCTGCGGCATGAAGATGCACAGCGTTCCGATATACGGATAAATGCCACTCACTTGAAACTGATAGGTATCATCTTTGTATTTTTCTTTCAAATTCACGGTATCGCCCGGCTTTAACTGGTATTTGTCTGCGTACGCACTCGATACATATACACTATTTGTCAACTCCTGATTGGAAGTGCCCTGCTTTTCGGTGTCTGACTCAGCGGCCAAATCCGCAAAATCAATGGAAATATATTTGCTGTCATCCACGATTCCGTAAAGCAGAATCTCTTCGCTGTCGCAAATGTCATCTGTGGTGTTCAGCGAATATGCCGAGAACTTTTCTGCCGTCTCATTATCCGTCTCAACCCCGTAAGAAAATTCCATCATTGACAGCAGGCTTTTCACCTTACTGTCACTGCTTAAAATACTGGTTGGAACATTCAGCATATACTGGTACTTGCTGAACATGTTCTGCTGGATGTTTTCCTGATAATGCTCCAGCACTACCGGCAGTCCCATTCCGAACAATAACAACAGATTCGCAAATAAAATTCCGATAAACAGCATCAGATAATTGCTGCGGTTCTGGAAAATAATCCGAAGACGGAATCTTGCGAAAAACGAAATCCGATTTCCGAGTCGAATCGCCCGTTTCGCTTTTCGTCTTCTTAAATCTCTTCGCAAAAACTGCAGTGGCGATAATGTCAGCTTATAGCTTAAAATCAGAAGATTGATGACAAGCATCGCTACAAGTGGGATGACCGTCGTTCTAAAAAATGCATCTGCATTTAATATGGTTTCATATTTGGTGAGACTATAACTGCCGTAATACATATTCTTTACAATGTTCGGCATCACCGTATAGCCTAAAACATTTCCTACCGCTGCACCTGCGATGGTTACAATCAGCGGAAGCACCAGATAATGACGCACAAGCTCACATCTGGTATATCCGGAGGCCCGGAGTGTTCCGATGGTGTTCGCCTCCCTCGTGATGGTATTGCTAATGGTGCTTCCGAATACAAATGCCAGAATCACGACAACAATGTATAACAACATTTCCATCATCGCTTTATCGCTGCCCATATCGTTTCCCGTGAAATGAATGGACTGATTCTGATACTGTGGAACAAACGCTTCCAGGGTCACCACTTTTCCGATAGATTTCATCAAATCCTCAGCGATATTATTTTCTTTTGTTTCATTTGCAGGCTTTGTATCATAGACCCACGAGTAGCGGTAATTCAACTCCTTCGTGCGAAAGGTCTCGAACTCTTCCGCAGCCACGACCGCCACACCAAATTTCACTGCATCAAACATCGTATCATTGTTGTTGGAAAATAACGCGCTGTAATCGGACAATGCCACATAACCAGTGACCCTCCACTTGCGGCTGCCAGTACTTATGGTATCTCCGATCTGAATCTTGTTATTGTCGGCGTACATCCGGTCGATCGCTATCTCACCTGCTTTTGCTGGAAATGCGCCTTCCATCAGGCATGCCTTGTCAACGTCCGTCCGGTTTTGGAAAATGCGGAGTGTACTTTCATTGGTAAGATTCTGCTCCACGTAATAGTTCTCATACACCGCCACATCATTCTCTTCCACTGCGGCTTTCTGATTCTCTGTCATCTCTTTTGACACGTCAAAATATCCGTCTTCAATATTATATTTCTCAAAACTGCCATCGTAGGTGATGCGCATGCTGCCATCTGCCACCAGAAATCCGGACACAAATCCAATGATGGTTACCAACAGAATAAAGATGACAAGATATTTTCCCGCCTCTTGTTTCAGTTCTCTTATAAATCTTTTATTCAAAGGATTTTTCATCATCCCGCTCCTTACCAATCCAGCTCATCCGCCGATATTTTGTTCTCATTCCGGTATTTTTTGCGAATCGTACCGTCCTTAAGATGCACCACGTAGTCCGCCATATGTTTGATTGCATCATTATGTGTTACCATGACAATCGTGTTGCCATACTTTTGGTTGACAGTCTCAATCAGCTTTAATATTTCCTTTGAGGTCCTGTAGTCCAGTGCCCCGGTCGGCTCGTCGCAGAGCAGAATGTCCGGATTCTTAATCAGTGCCCGTCCGATTGCGGTTCGCTGCTGCTGTCCTCCGGAAAGCTGGTTCGGCAATTTGTATTGATGTTCGTATATTCCAAGGGTTTTTAACATCTCATTGATGTCAAACGGATGATCGCTGAGATAGGCGCCAACTTCAATATTCTCGCGCACGGTAAGATTCGGAATCAGATTGTACATTTGGAAAATGTAGCCCAGATGCTTTCTCCGGTAAAGTGTCAGCTTCTTTTCCTTCATCTCCCCGGTCTTTTCACCGTCGATGGAAATGTACCCTTCATCGGAGTGATCGATTCCGCCAATGATATTCAGCAGTGTAGATTTTCCACAGCCAGATGGTCCAAGCAGCACACAGAATTCTCCTCGTTCAATTCCTAAACCGATTCCTTTTAGAACTTCGATGCGGCTGTCGCCTTCACCAAATGATTTTTTGATATTATTGATTTCTAAAAACATGATTTTCACCTCTTTATTGATACATTTAATAGAAAAACGGGGAACCCTGCCGGCTTCCCCTAACTGTTTGCACTCATTTTAATTTTCTGTACTTTTTTTCCATTCGCATATCCGACCGCCTTCAAACCTTCCGACAGAACTTGATCCATCTTTTTCTCCGTAAAATGGTAGGTCGTTCCATCATCCATCTCCACAATATAATGATGGTCCTGCGGATCCTGATATGCCACCTGATACATCTTCTTACGGTCTATCGCACCGATATTTTCAAGAGTATTTACCATACGGTATACCGTTGCGATTCCCACATCAATCTTTCGATTCCGCGCTTTATAATAGATTTCCTTACAGCAGGTGCATTCCTCATTCAGGATAACGTCAAGCAGAAGCAGTCTCTGTTTCGTGATTCTGCACCCCATATTCTTCAATTCCTGCACAATTCGCTCCCTTTGTACTTCTTGCTGCATTCCACACGCCTCCCGAATAGTATCGCCTTCGTTCCTTTACGTGGTTAGTATAAACTAATTGTCTTTAGTTGTCAATTCTCATTGTTAGTTTTTCCTTATTTTTATTTGTCATAACGACCTACAGCCAAAAATCACAAGAGCTGAAAATTTGCAAAAAAACAGGAACGCAGTATTTTAAATACACTACGTCCCCAGTTACATGCTATTAAAGTAAATTTTGCATACTCTTCATACTAATCCCCAGCGTCGATGCATTGTGAAGCAGTGCCGAGGTTGCCGGCGAAAGTATTCCTGATACCCCCAGAATAATCAGACCCAGGTTAAATCCAATGACAAACCGGTAATTTCTGCCGATTCGCTTCATCAGCCCATTACTAATCAGTTTCAATGTCACAATCTGATATAAATCATCCGCCGAAATCGTGATATCAGCTATCTCTCTTGCAATCTCTGCGCCATCGCTGATTGCGATTCCCACATCAGCCGCCGATAATGCCGGCGAATCGTTCATTCCATCCCCAATCATAATTACGCTTCGGCCGAGAGCCTTTTCTTTCTCCACAAATCCTGCCTTGTCTTCCGGCAGTACTTCTGAATAGTACTCATCCACACCTACCTTCGCCGCAACTGCTCTTGCCGTACGCTCACTGTCTCCGGTCATCATCACAATTTTGCTGATTCCGGATAAACGAAGCGAATGAATCACCGCCTCCGCCTCTACGCGAATTGGGTCTTCGATACAGATGACCGCTGCCAGTGTTCCATCAATTGCAAGAAACAGATGTGAATATTCTTCCGGAAGATGCTCAAACTTCTCGGTCTCTCCCTCCGGAATTTTACAGCTCTCATCGTCAAATACAAAATGGTGACTGCCAATGACAACTTTATGCTCCTGTACATAAGACGAAATTCCATGTGCAACAATGTAATCCACCTTTGAATGCATCTCCTGATGTTCTAAATTACGCTTTACAGCTTCCTCCACGACAGCATTTGCCATCGAATGTGGAAAATGTTCTTCCAGACAAGCCGCAAGCCTTAGCATCTCCTCCTCGGTCTTGTTGTCAAAGACTACGATCTTCGCCACCAACGGCTGTGCTTTTGTGAGTGTACCCGTCTTATCAAAGACAATGGTATCCGCAACAGCTACCGCTTCCAGATATTTGCCGCCCTTTACGGTAATGTGATACTGGCCGGATTCGCGCATTGCCGACAATACAGCAATTGGCATCGCAAGCTTTAACGCACACGAAAAGTCTACCATCAGAATCGACAGTGCTTTTGTCACATTTCTCGTCAACAGATAGGTCAGAACAGTTCCGCCAAGTGAATACGGTACCAGCCTGTCTGCCAGATGTTCTGCCTTTCCTTCGAGCGAGGATTTCAATTTTTCAGAATCTTCAATCATCTTTACAATCTTCTCATACTTCGTGGTACCGGAAGTTGTCTTCACCTGAATCTCAAGCTGCCCTTCCTCCAATACCGTTCCGGCATATACATAGGCGTCCTCCGCTTTGTGAACCGATAGCGGTTCTCCGGTAAGCGATGCCTGATTGACCATTCCTTCGCCTTTGATAACAATTCCATCCAGCGGAATCACATTTCCCATATGAATCGTGATGACATCATTTTCTTTGATCTCTTTTACGGGAACCAGCACATCCTGATTCCGGGTCTTTAGCCATACCCTGCTGACATTCAGTGACATGCTGCGGGCCAGATCATCCACGGATTTTTTGTGTGTCCATTCTTCTAATATCTCACCGATACCGAGTAAGAACATCACAGACGCTGCCGTCTCAAAATCCCTGCGAAGAAGTGACACCACAATCGCAGTGGCATCCAGTACCGGCACTTCAATCTTACGCCGGAGCAGACACCGGAGTCCCTGCCAGATATATTTCGCTGACTTCACTGCCGCCACCGCCATACGGACCGGTGCCGGAAGAATTAGTCTGCATGCATAATGTAATACAACCTTATTGACCAGCTTCTCCTGATATTGCGACTTCAATTCCCGTCCGGTGTGATCCGGAACAAGCTTTGCTTCCTCCGCAGATATATAACTGAACTTTTGAAGAGCAGTGATCACATCTGCGCGGCATCCCACGTAATAGATCACTGCATCTGCGGTTCTTTCATATACCTTTGCATCTGTTACATTCATCTGGTCATACAGATAATATTCAAGCAGGTCGGCCTGATGACAGGTCATTTTCTCAGCTGTAAAGCTGATTCTCATTCTGCCTCTGGACTCATGCTTTATTGAAAATCTCATATCTTATGCCTCTGCTGTTTCTTCTGCCGAAACAGCTTCATCTGCATAGACACCCTTTGCAGCATCGCGCTCCTCATTGATCACCTTTGCATCCGCGAGAATATCCTCTGCATTCTCCTGAACCGTTGTTGCTGTCTTCATTACGCAGCTCTTTCCTCTTAATACAGCGGCTGTACAGTTTGTGTAAAACCTTTTCGCATCGTCACTGCTGAGCACTTTCACCCCTGCGGTTCCAAATAATGTTCCACCTGCGAATAACGCAATTTTCTTCCAATCTGCCATATCTGTCATCCTCCTTGTCATTGTACGGCAAAACAATTCCATGTTCTACCAGTCTATGTATTCTGGTTATTATAGACCCTGAAAATCGGATTATTCAAGCATAACTTGGCTTATTTACCCTTGTTGAAAAACTTTATCAATTAATACCATGGGTTTGGAAGAAATGGTACTATGGCGTTCCAGATTACGCCCCCTATGATTTGTGTTCCTCCCATCAGAAAAAATAAGGTAAGACCAATAACCGATATCCCGTTCATGCAGCATATAATTGCTTTCGCCACCTTAGACTGGAATACTACACAAAACAGCACTGAACTGTAAAAGGCGATCCAGACAAAGTTAAACGCGTTGGGTTTGCCGCTGCCAACATATAGTACACATAATATTGGAAATACAAATGCTGCACATAAAATAATGCCTTTCACTATTGGATTTGAACTCATAAAATTCTTAATCTGCATACTTAATCACTCCGTTTCCGCCATATCCGTCAGCATCGACAATTTTCTTACACGTTCATCAATTCCATGTCTCACCATGTAGTCATATACCGTCTTCGGAACCAGATTCTGCCAGTCCTTACCGGAAGCAATCGCCGCCCGGACCTGTGTTCCGGTCACGCCGCGATCTTCCTCAGTCTTTCGCCAGAGAACTTCGACACTCATCCCCATCTCCGTGAACATCTGATACTTCTTCTCGCCCCAGTCATCGCAGATGCTCATATAAAAGGTCGCATCCTTTGGAACGTACTGTGTAATATAATCAGGACGAGAAATTGGAAATGGTACAATCTCAAACTGATCTCTCTTCACACCAAAATCAATGAGCGCATCATGAATCATCTGGTAGCGCTCCAGATAAGTCAGCGGATTGTCCGATTTGCGAATTCCGTGGCGGTCCTCTTCAATTCCGCCCAGATACAGATCATCCGGATGTGTAATTCCAATATATAATGTTTTGCAGCGCATCTTTGCTGCAAGCAGATATTCCATATGTTTTAAATGCAATACCTGAAAACGACCATGAATAACGCCTGTCTCTACCATATTTTTTGCCTTCTTTCTTCTATCATAACAATAAACCTGCTTTTATGCTTATACATATATTCAGTATATTACAGTTTTCGGGCAAAGGCAAACCCTCATTTACTTTTTACGGTCAGGCGGGGGACATCTTTTGTAAGGTTACATTTGTGCTAATATTTTTCCGGCCTCTTTGAGTCTTGCTTCCGCCTCAGCGTCCGGCGCGTCATTGCAAATGATTCCTTCACCTCCAATGATTTCCGCACCTGCGCCCTGCATCTGCTCTGCCCAATTACGCATCCATTCTCCATCGCCCCATCCATAGGACCCGAACAAAACCACTTTCTTTCCCTGTACTTTCCCTTTCAGCGAGCTTACAAACGGCTCCATCTCTGACTCTTCCAGTTCTTCCGCTCCCATTGACGGGCAGCCGAGTGCAAAGCCCTCATAGCTTACAAGCTCCTCTGCGTCCGCTGCATCTACACTTCGAAGCTGTACCTCTGCGCCTGCAGCTTTCGCTCCCTCTGCAAGCATATTTGCCATATTCTCTGTATTACCTGTTCCGCTCCAATATACAATTGCTACTTTGTTCATCTTCTTATTCTCCTTTGTATTTGGCATAAGGATCTTCCTTCTGCCATCCTTTTTTATCCGGCTATTTCTCTGATTGTTTTCCCGGCAAACATTTCCTTTGCCGCTGTGATTTTCGCTTCGTCATACGATTGGAAACGTACCTTGGCCGCTTTGGCATCCGCATATACCTTCCAGTATCCGTTTAGCAGAAAATTCTTGCCTGCGTTCTCAATAAAACCGATAACATCCTCCAGCGGATACCCCAGAAACACACCGATTTCGTGTGGGAAATTTCCTTCTTTACCACGAAAATAAGAGACACGTTTTCCCAAGAGTGAAAGACTCTGTGACAGGTACTGTCCTAAGCTGTCCACACGTTTCTGATATCCATACTGTTTCAAAAATGCCGTCACATTTTCCTGACTCAGATAGATTTCCAAAAGATTCTCCCGGTATAATAAAATGGTATATTTCCCTGACTTCCTGCACAAAACCTTCAGACATATCTGTGTGTGCCTTAGTTCTTCCGCAATGATCTGCAGATATGCAGCCTCCATCACAAGAATGCAGGACATTTTCACACCTTTTAGAAGCGGTGCACACTGCAGGATAAGCTGCAGTTTTTTCTTCTCATATTCGTCCTGCAGACCAAGATACTGTCTAAGAACTTCCTTGGGCATATCTTCCTGCTCCCTTCTCTTCATTCTACCAATCAGTCTTCCCCGATTGTTCAGGAAGCATACTGCTCCAGAATTCCAATCAGTGCATTGGCACTGCTGCTGTGGCTCCGCTCTACAATTGCATGATTACGTTCAGATTCTGTGATTGCGCAATGAACCATTTTATGAGAGACGGTGGATGTGAACAGAATCATCAGATCCGGACATCCAATCTTATTTTTCAAATCCGCCTGCATCTTTGTGAATACCTTTGCCTTGCAGTGATATTTTTTACAAATGTTCTTATACTGTGTCTCCATTCTTTCATGACCACCTATGATTACAATACTCATCTGTATCCTCCTTTGCGTGAGTTATTATTTACTTTTGTTAGTTCTAGCTAACTCTATCATAAAGAATAAGACACGTCAATCATGACGCGCCTTATTGCGTATTATTATCAATTAAAGCCATTTCTTCTTCTTAAAGATGATAATTTCTGTAATGATGATAAAGGCAGCAAGAAGAATAATCGTTCCATATCCATATGCCCAATGAAGCTCCGGCATAATACTAAAGTTCATTCCGTACCACCCGGTAATCAATGTCAGCGGCATAAAAATCGTTGTTACAATGGTCAGAAACTGCATGACTTTGTTCTGACGGGCATCGATCTTTGCCTGATACATATCACGAATCTGCAGCGTATATTCCCGCAGCATCTGCGCATCTGAAAACAATCTCTGTACATGATCCACAAAGAGTGCAAATAAAGAACAGTCCTGAGCACTTATGATTCCATTCGGACAGTGCTCCAGCGAAAGCCCCATATCGACAAGCTGCTTATAATAAGAATGCAATGCCATCAAATCCTTTCTGGTTCCAAGCACATACTGTTCGAAATCTTTCGGTATCTCATTTACATTCTCTGCCATCTCATCTTCTTTCGCACTTAATGATTCCTCATACTGCTCCAAAAATTCCGCATCCTGACTCAGCATATAATCCAGAAATTCATAAAAAGCATGCGCCACATATGATTTTTCCAAAATCTGAATCTTTTCAAATTCAGAAAACATTTGCTCGACTTCTCCGCTGTCATCTACAAAGATCAATTTCTTCTGATCCATATAAAATCCAAACCCGATTTTCTTTGCCTGCAGATTCTCTTTCCGTGGCATTAGTATTGTTCCGATGATGCAGTCCGGTAAAATATCCGCTTTGCAATGCTGAATCTTTTCCATACTTCTCATCAGCAGATGATCGCGCACCAGCCTATCATACTTTACGGCAAACTCTTGTTTTGTCATAATCTCGACATAGAGCTCACCCTCCTGTATCGTCTCACCTTCCGGCAATGGAATCAGCCTCTTATCTAATGAATAAAACACATCACTTTCCTCCTGCTCCTAATCCTGTTCCAGAGCACCTGTGTAGAGCTGGTAATAGATTCCCTTCTCCTGAATCAGATCGTCATGGTTCCCACGCTCAATGATTCTGCCCTGATCTAATACCATAATAACATTAGAATTCTTAATTGTCGACAGTCTGTGCGCAATAACAAATACGGTTCTTCCATTCATCAGCTTATCCATACCTTCCTGCACCAGTTTTTCGGTGCGGGTATCGATGCTGGAGGTCGCTTCGTCAAGAATCAGTACCGGCGGGTCTGCAACTGCCGCCCTCGCGATTGCAAGGAGCTGGCGCTGTCCCTGTGAAAGATTGCCGCCGTCTCCGGTCAGCACGGTCTGATAGCCATCCGGCAGATGTTTCACAAATACATCTGCATTCGCAAGCTTCGCTGCTGCGATTACTTCCTCATCCGTCGCGTCTAATTTACCGAAACGAATATTTTCCATGACAGTTCCCGTGAACAAATGCGTATCCTGTAATACGATTCCCAGTGAACGGCGAAGATCGTTTTTCTTAATCTTATTAATGTTGATTCCATCATAGCGGATTTTTCCGTCCTGAATGTCATAGAAACGGTTGATCAGGTTCGTGATGGTTGTCTTGCCGGCTCCGGTGGCTCCTACAAAAGCGATCTTCTCACCCGGTTTGGCAAATAACTTAATATTGTGAAGTACGATCTTTTCATCGTTATATCCAAAATCTACATCGTCAAATACAACGTCACCTTCCAGCGGCTGGTATGTGGTTGTTCCCTCTGCTTTGTGGAAATGCTTCCAAGCCCAGCGACCAGTCCGCTTCTCATTCTCTGTGATTGTACCATCGGCTGCAATATCTGCATTTACAAGCTCTACATAACCGTCATCTACCTCTGCGTCTTCATCGAGCAGCCTGAAGATACGCTCTGAACCTGCAATTGCCATAACGATTGCATTTAACTGCTGTGACATCTGGCCAATCGGCTGGTTAAAGCTCTTGGTAAACTGTAAGAAAGATGCAATTCCGCCAAGGGTAAAACCACCAACAGAATAAATGGCTAAAATCGCACCAGCCATCGCGTTTACTACATAGTTTAAATTTCCAAGGTTCCCCAATACCGGCATCAGAATATTGGCATATTTGTTTGCCTTGTTTGCACTGTCAAAAAGTTCCTCGTTTCTCTTCTCAAACTCTTTGATCGTTGCCTCTTCATGACAGAATACCTTCACAACCTTCTGTCCTTCCATCATTTCCTCAATATATCCGTTGATGGAACCTAAACGGCGCTGCTGGTCTCCGAAATGCTTTCCACTCTTAGATGCGATATTCTTCGTAACCGCCAGCATAATCGCAACCATAACAAAGGTAAGGACTGTAAGCGGAATACTTAAAATAATCATGGAAATTGTCACACTTACAACTGTGATGACCGCAGATACCGTCTGTGGCAGACTCTGGCTGATCATCTGGCGAAGTGTATCGGTATCATTCGTATACACACTCATGATATCGCCGTGCGCATGGGTATCAAAATATTTGACTGGCAGACTTTCCATATGAGAGAAAATCTCATTACGCAGTTTTAGAATAGTCCCCTGTGATACATTGATCATAATACGG
>JAQUUC010000014.1 GCA_028694105.1 Hespellia sp. | reverse complement strand
TGATAATATACCAATAGGTCTGTGTCTTAGAAAGGCCCAATGCTTCACTGCTTTCATACTGGTGAAGCGGAATACTGATCAGTGCACCTCTGACAAGGTCGCTCATCTCTGCTGCTCCCCAGAGTGTAAATACGATTACCGCAGATACCTCTCCCGTCGGCTGCCAGCCAAACATTCTCGTACTCCCAAAAAATACGAGAAAGAGTAGTACCAGCTGCGGCATGATCCGTATAAATTCCAGATAGATTTTTAAGATTGCTTTTAATACGATATTCCTTCCTGCCATCAGTGTCCCGAGGACGATTCCAATGGGAATGCTGCCTGCTACTGAGATCAGGCTAATGCGAAGTGCCACCCACAGTCCTGCAAGAAGACGCATGATATTGGTGCCTTTTAAAAGTACTTCAAGTCCCAAATCCGGCATATCGCACCCTCCTTTCAACCCATGTTCCAAGCAGCGAAACCGGAAGAAGGATGAGCAGATAGAACACAACCAGCAGAAGCAGGCTTTCTGTGGTTTTGTAATACAAACCAATCAGATCTTTTGCCGTAAACATGAGATCCATCAGGCTGATTGCTGAAAATACGCTGGTCTCCTTCAATAGAAAGATGATATTTGCCACGAATGCCGGAACACTGATGGATATCGCCTGTGGCAGAATCACATAACGCATCGTCTGACAGGTGTTCATGCCTAAACTCATCGCACTTTCTTCCTGTATCTGATCAATTGCCTCGAATCCACTTCGAAAGCTTTCTGCCATATAACTGCCGCCAAGGAACGCAAGTCCCGCGATTCCACACGTTTCTGCATCTGTTGTGATCCCGGCTTTTGGCAGCCCGTAATAGAGAAAGAAAAGCTGGACCAAAAGTGGGGTGTTTCTGCTCAGTTCGATATAGATTGCAACAATCGTTCTGATGACCGGAATCTTATAATATTGGATAACTGCGCAGACCAGACCAATCATGATTGCAAATAAGATTCCTATCACGCCTAACTTGATTGTGAGTCTGGCTGCCTTTTCATACAGCGGTAAAAATTTGTGTATGTATTCCCAGTTCATTTTCTATGGCCCCTTATCTTATCCTTCAAATGGAATCACGGCACCTTCATATGTATCCTCTATGTACTGTTTGATTTCGTCTGATTTTAATACCTTCACCAGTGCCTGAATCGCTTCGTTGTCTTCATTTCCTTCTTTTACTGCGATGATATTCACATAGGTCTTGGCTGCTTCTGAATCGGATTTCTCATATGCAAGTGCATCCTTGTCCACGGTATAGCCTGCTTCCAATGCATAGTTTCCGTTCAATACGACATATGCCACTTCCGCTGTCACACGTGATACCTGTGCCGCCTCCAGCTCTTCAATCTGAATGTTGTGTGGGTTCTCGGTGATATCATTGACCGTTGCCTCTAAGCCTGCATCTTTGCTGAGTGTGATGATTCCATTGTCCTGTAACAGTAAGAGTGCTCTCGCTTCGTTTGTCGTGTCATTTGGAACAGCGATGGTGTCTCCGTCTGCAATATCGTCAAGGCTTTTCTTGGTTCCCGGATAGATTCCGAACGGTTCATAATGGATGTCTCCGGCATCGACCAGATGTGTTCCCTTTTCTTCGTTAAAACTCTCCATGTACGGAACGTGCTGCGTATAATTGGCATCAAACTCGCCGCTCTCTACAACCTCATTTGGCTGTACATAATCATCAAATACGGTAATATCAAGTGTGTATCCTTCTTTTGCCAGAATCGGTTTTGCCTGCTCTAAAATTTCCGCATGTGGTGTTGCCGATGCTGCGATCTTGATTGTCTTGGAATCATCTGTCGATGCGGACGAACCTGCTGCCGATCCGGCTGTGGCTGCGTCTGCATTTCCGCATCCTGTCAGTGCTGCGAGTACCACGCTTCCTGCTAATAATGCTGATAAAATTCTTTTCTTCATAATCTTTTCCTCCTGTTTTTCCCTTTGTTGTTTTTTATCTATGATCAAATCTGGCTGCTAATTTCATTCCTATAAGCTGAAATAACTGCACCAATACGATCAACAAAATAACGGTCACTATCATGATGTCTTCCTGATAGCGATAATATCCATAACGGACTGCGATGTCACCGAGCCCGCCTCCGCCGACAGTTCCTGCCATTGCGGAATACCCTAATATCGTTCCGATTGCAATCGTTGCTCCGGTGAGGATCGATGTTCTTGCCTCCACCAGAAGCACCTTTCCAATAATCGTAACTGTCGATGCTCCCATTGATTTTGCGGCTTCAATCACACCGCCATCCACCTCTTTGATGGACGATTCCACCATTCTTGCAATGAATGGTGCTGCCGCAATGACAAGCGGCACAATGGTTGCGGTTGAACCGTAGCTCTTTCCAACGATGGTTCTTGTAAACGGAATGAGCAGAATCAGTAAAATCAGAAACGGTATGCTCCGCAGGATGTTGGATAACACATCTAATATCCGGTACAGAAATGCATTTGGTTTGATTCCGTCTTTATCTGATACCGCGAGGATGATTCCAAGCGGAAGCCCCAGCAGATATCCGAATCCGGTCGCAAATACGGTCATATATAATGTCTCCCCGATTCCTTTGAGAATCATGGATGTCACTTCACTGTTAAACATACTGCTCCACCTCCTCTACTTCCAAACCTTTCTCAGACAGATAGCTCTCGATTTCCGGCTGCCGGTTTTTCGGAATGCCGAGCAGCATCTCGCCCTTGGCAATTCCATTTACATTCATCGTATCTGCCTTTAAAATGCTGATTGGCTCTCCGATGCGAAGAATCATATTGGCAATGACCGGTTCAAATGCCGAGTTTTCGGAGAATACGGTTCGAAGTATCACGTCATTTCCGACCTGACTCTTCTCCCCGGTAACTACCGGCGATGCTTTTTCGCCGATGATCAGCTTCTTCCCGGCTGCCGATTTTGGATGATTGAAAATATCCACCACACTGCCGTGCTCCACTAAATGCCCCGCCTCGATAATTGCGACCTTCTCGCAGACTTCGCGAATCACATCCATCTGATGCGTAATAATGACGATTGTAATTCCATATTTCTGATTGATTTCTTTCAATAATTTCAAAATCGACTGTGTTGTCTGCGGGTCCAGCGCACTGGTTGCCTCGTCGCAGAGCAGAATATGTGGATTCGATGCCAGTGCTCTGGCGATTGCAACCCGCTGCTTCTGACCTCCGGAGAGCTGCGAGGGATATGCTTTCTCTTTCTCTTCCAGCCCCACCACGGTAAGAAGCTCTTTTGCACGTTTTCTCGCCGCTGTTTTTTTCTCCCCCTGAATCACAAGTGGAAATGCAATGTTGTCCAATACGGTTTTCTGCATCAGGAGATTGAAGTGCTGGAAAATCATTGCGATATCTCTTCTCTGCTCCCGCAGCTGCTTCTCGCTCAATGTTCCAAGATTATGTCCCTCAATCAGAACCTTTCCTTCCGTCGGCTTTTCCAAAAAGTTCAAACATCGAACCAGTGTACTTTTGCCGGCACCGGACATTCCGATGATGCCGTAGATTTCACCTTTGTCAATCTCAAGGCTGATATCCTGCAGGGCATCGACTGTTTTTCCCTCTATCTCAAATCGTTTTGAAATGTGATCTAATACTATTTGTGCCATTTCATAGATTCCCTTCTTTTTATTTCCTACTTTTTTGATAAGTTTGATGTGTTTGATTGTAACACCACATTCCACTTTTGAAAAATGCAAAAAAATAATAGCCAGTTATAGGTTTTCCCTATAACTGGCCATTATTTTTTCAAGTTGAATTTCTCTGTTTACCCTTCTGAAATCTCAATCTGACATGCCTTCATCGCCTGCAGTGCAGTTCTGTGGCTCTCCGGTGTCACGCCTGCACAGCAGGAAGCATCCACGATAATCGGTACCTCCGGCATAAACGCTTTCAGCAGCATCGCATTTGAAATCACACAGATGTCCGTGCACAGACCAATCAGCGTCACAGAGTTAATCTGTATATCTGCGCTCATCATTCCGAGCATCCCAGCTAATTGTGCGCTGCCAAATGTCGGTTTTTCAATAACCGTCTCTTCACGCTCAATCCACTTCGCAATCTCGGGATGAATCTCCCAGCCTCGTGTATCACGGATACAATGCTTAACCGGTAGGTTTTTCCCTTCCTGCGTTTCAAGATAGTCGTCCTCATGTGTGTCCTGTGTAAACAGCACCAGACCTTCAAAATCTTCAATACGAGCGGCTACTTTTGGCACGATTGCTTTTGCTTCTTCTGTACCTAGTGCACCGTCAATGAAATCATTCTGCATATCGATCACCAGAAGGATATCTGTCTCTTCCGGTAAGTCCATCTTATCTCCCATCCCCAGATCATACAGCATATCATTGATCACATCCATATCGTACTCACCCGGAAAGGCATCCTCGTACCACTCTTTCATATTCTCGTATTCCGGGTCTTTTGGGTTTGCCAATGTCTCCATCAATTCATAATAGCCCCAGATACCACCACAATCCTCCGGGAAACTGTCTCCCTTGTACTTCACAACCTGTGCACATGCCTGATCATAATCGTCCACAATATCTTCTACCGTAATTGTGTGGACCCAATCGTCACCAAAATCATAGCAATACGTAAATGATTTCTGCCCCTCAAGATAGGAATCAATTATAGACTCTCCTGCCTCCAGTCTTTCCATGTTACCATACCCAAAATCATCTATCTCCTCTTCAAAGCAAACGCCTAGCTTCGAAAATGTGAAATTATACAAGTGGTATCCGCACCATTCCATTGCTTCGTTAAGCATTGCGCTGAATGCTCGAAATGTAATGCCTGCCGGAATGATCATCCTGCGCCATACCGGTGGCTTCGAATCTTTCACTGTGACTTTAATCTGATATGCTTTCATAAGAGTACCTCCGTAATTTTAGTTGCATCATCTAAGCAAAAGTGCCTGTATCTTTATTGAAATTTTACCACACAAAAAATAGAAATCCAATGCTTTTATCCTTATAAATTGTAAATGATTGGTTTCATCCGCTCAAATGTGCAAAATGTCTGATATCCCATCATCTTCAGCTCTTCTTTCACTTCTGGAATATGATCCGCAAGGCATGAGATCTTTTAACCCATATTTGAAACTGGAGGTGTTGATCTCGATTCCTTTGCCGTCTTCAATCACCAGCTTTAAGATCGGCTCGACATATTTCATGATCTTTTCATCTGGGAAATCACCGTACTTATCGTATCGTTTAATCATATCAAGGTGTCCTAATACAGAATAAGACTTATACCTCTTCATCACATCGTAAATTGCTTTATAATAATGCTCCTGATACTCCTGCTGGCTCTTGCCCTCCTGATATTCATAATTCCAATAATCCGATCGGCGTGATTATGCACCACATTGTGATTATGTCACAAATCAACCCGAATTTCGTATCTCCGCCCGCGCAGAAGATTCCTGCAACCACTGTAGAATTAACGGATTTTCCAATCATATAGTAAGCACAGATAAACAGCATCACGCGTAGATATCCCTGCGCAGTCTCCGTCAGATTTCCCACATGACTAAAAATAAATGGAATCAGAAGTAATTCCACGACTCTGGCAATCACCGAGATTGCATTGGAATGCGGATTTAACAATCCAAGTTATTATTCCAAGCTGTTTCTCCAACAATATCGCTGTACGCCCCGCGAATTTCGCAAATCACAGGCTAATATCCATAATTTTTTTGCTTCACAAGAAGGAAAAAAGCCGTGATAAACAGTGTGATCCCTTCCGCCACTATAATCGCGCACCAGACTCCATCGATGCCAAAGAAAATCGGAAGAATCAAGATGGCACTCACCTGAATGACAAGGGTTCTCAGAACCGAAATCATCGCAGAAATCTTTCCATTATTCAGTCCGGTAAAGAATGCCGAGCCAAAAATGTTAAACCCATTGAGTAAAAATGCAAATGAATAAATCTGAAGTGCTCTTGCTGTAATTGAAAGCAGCTCTGCATCGTACCCTACAAACACCTTCGCAATTGGTTCTGCACCGAATTGTCCGAGACATGTCATTACAACCGCTGCTACCGTGGTGACCAGCAGACTCTTACGCAGTAAGTTTTTTAGCTCGTCTCGATGACCGGCTCCATAATGATACCCGACCACCGGTCCGATTCCGATTGCATAGCCAAAATAAAATGCCATGAATATAAATGACACATACATGACAACACCATATGCCGCCACTCCATTTTCTGCCGCATATTTCATTAATTGGAAATTATAGAGGATTCCAACAATGGAGGTGGATAAATTCGTAAGCATTTCGGACGAACCATTTGCACATGCTTTGCGAATTGCTCGAAAATCCAGCTTCGTGATATGAAAGCGCAGCCGGCTTGCATTCTCACGCGCAAAGTAAAAAAACGGTATTGTCCCTCCCAGAATCTCTGCAATTGCAGTTGCGATTCCGGCACCTGCAATTCCCAGATGCAGTACATAGACAAATAGAAAATCCAAAAACACGTTCAAAAGCCCCATTGCGACAGAAATCATAAGCCCCATCTTGGCGCGTTCCGCTGTGGCCAGAAAGCTTTGAAAGCTGTTCTGCATCATATAAAAAGTCAGGGATATCAACATAATTCTTCCATATAATACACTGTCGGCAAAAATCAAGTCACTTGCGCCAAGTGCATGTACAATCTGTGGCATGAAAACAGTTCCCAGAATAGAAACTGTAACTCCAGCCAGAAAAACAAGCTCTATTAACATAGAAAAAATCTGATTTGCCCGCTCTTTTTTCCCCTGTCCAAAGGTAAACGCAACCAGTGCGCTTCCACCCGTTCCAATCATAAATCCGAAAGCAGAAAGCCCCATTAATACAGGCATGATTAGATTTACCGCTGCGAATGCATTCTTTCCGGCAAAATTCGACACAAAGAATCCATCTACAATACTGTAAACAGATGTCACAATCATCATCGCAATACACGGTGCAACAAACCGTATTAACCTTTTAAAAGTAAAGTGATCTGATATCTTTACTGCCATAGCCCTTCTACTCCTTTGTTCAATTCCTCTAACTGCTTCTTCATCAATCGAATCAGAATCTCCCGTTCCTCATCTGTTAGAATTTCAAATGAATTCTGCTCTGCTGTCAAAATGGGAGCGACATATTTCCTGCTGAAGCTCTTCCCGGTCTTCGTAAGCATAATCCATTTTCTATGACCTTTCCCACTCTCCTGTTTCAATTCCACATAGCCTGCCTCTATCAACTTGGCAACGGCGGAATTGATCGTCTGCTTAGAATAAAACCATTCTTTACACAGTTCGCTTTGCATCATATCGCGCTTTTCTCCATAGAGACGGTATAGCACCCAGTGCGCAGCATCTGATAGCCCTGCCCACTGCGCTGCTTTGCAGTAGAAATCGGCCTGCTCTTTATATAATTGGTCGTAGACCTTCATTTGTTCCCTGATTTTATCATTCATACGTAGCATCCTCCTGATTCCATTCACTTTTTCCTGCTCTTCCAGAAAAAGAATATCCGATATCGGACTTATTACATATTAAGTCCGATATCGGATATTGTCAAGCCACCTATCTGCTAATCAGCAAAGAAATGTTTTAAATATATACTTATTTCCGCCATATCCATTTTAAAATCACCACGATAAATTCCCATTGGAATTACATCTTCAAATGTGTAGTCCATTGGAAAATGACTGTTTGCAAAATCATGAACGGTTACCGTTTCTTTTTCTGGATCTACAATCCAATACTCTCTTACCCCTGCAGCTTTGTAAAGATTCAATTTCAAAATTAAAATAATGGTAGTTTCGAAAATGAAGTCTTCGAAATAAGATGCATGTAGCTAACCGAAAAGCAACTGCAAAATCTGACTGGCTAAAAGCAATGGGTTGAAACCAGTTTAGGACATCGCATTTCTAACAAACACGATGCCCTAAACAAGCTAACTAAAACATATATTTCTATGACTTTCCTGCACAAACGCAGCATACTCGCATCCCATCACTTCTGCAATCTCTGAAAATAAATACCGTTCCGCAAGTTTCAACCAGTTTTTATCCATGATTGATAAATATGCCTGCTCATTTTTTCTTACATACAGTTTAATCATCTTCATAACCAATGCTGAATTATCTTCGTAAATTGCCTTTTTCTGTGCGGCTGCTCTTTTCTGCATGTTCTGTTGCAGGAACTTCGTTCCATCCGGTTCCATCTGAAGAATGCTTTGAATCTCTTCCCTTGACTTCAGTTTGCGTGTCTGGATTTTTGTGTTGTCCGTTGGAATATACACAACAACCTTATCATCTACGACCGAGCGCAATCTGTAATATTCACGCTTCTGTTTTTGCGTTTCTAAGATACAGATTTCTTCTACTTTACATACACCTTCTGGACTATGGACTACTTTATCACCTACTGAGAGCATTATATTTCCTCCTAAACGATATATTTGTTCTCATTATAATAAACTATCCTCTTTACCATCCACCTTGTTTCTGTAAATTGTAGGTAAAACTTTCCGAATAAATTTCTATATTTCTGTACGCGCCACACTCACTACTTCATAATCCTGATCTGTCACCGCCTTTGTGAGCACCTCATCACTGACTTCCTGTTCCATGGATACGACTGCTGTTCCTGCTTCATGACTCACTTCTGCTCCCGTCACACCTTCCACTGCCTCTAATGCCTTTTTTACACTTGCCTCACAGTGTCCGCACATCATTCCTTTGATTGTCATTGTCTTTGTCATTTCCTGATTCTCCTTTTCTTTTTTATATTGATCCACAACCTGCGCGCTCCCATCATTCTCACGGTTCAGGTTGAGATGAATCTGGTTTTTACGTTTCTTGTCCTTACCTGCATTATACATCTGTACGAAGTTCAGGCGCAATGCATTTGTCACAACACAGACACTGGATAAACTCATTGCCGCCGCACCGAACATTGGATTTAACTGCCATCCAAAGAGATGAATCCACACTCCTGCTGCCAGCGGAATTCCGATGACATTGTAAATAAATGCCCAGAACAGGTTCTCGTGAATGTTCTGAATCACGCTTCTGCTTAAGCGCACCGCTGCCGGAATATCCTGCAGCTCACTTTTTACGAGGATCACATCCGCTGCATCAATTGCCACATCGGTTCCCGCGCCGATTGCGATACCTACATCTGCCCGGGTAAGTGCCGGTGCATCGTTGATGCCATCACCGACCATCGCAACTTTTCCATACTCAGAAAGCCTGCGAATCTGCTCTTCCTTGCCCGCAGGAAGTACATCGGCAATGACCTCGTCAACTCCAATCTGTCTGCCGATCGCATTTGCCGTGCGGCGGTTATCACCGGTCAGCATCACGACCTCAATTCCCATGCCCCGCAGTTCACTTACGACCTCTTTCGCATTTTCCTTAATGACATCGGCAACCGCGATGATACCAAGCAGCTGATTTTCCTTTGCAAAATACAGCGGTGTCTTCCCTTCCATTGCTAGGTCATCTGCAGTTTGCCGGATATCTGCCGTGATGACTGCCGCATTCGCAGAACCTTTCATTTGCTTTTCAATAAATGCTGCATTCCCACCGATGATCTTCACTTCACCAATGATGGCGGACAATCCGTTTCCTGATGCGACCCGGAAATCTGTACTGTCCAGAATCGGAAGGTTGGCTTCGCGTCCATATGTCACGATTGCATTTGCCAGCGGATGCTCACTCTTCTGCTCCAGCGAATATGCTGCAACCAGTAAATCATGCTCACTGACTCCCTCTGCGGGGATAATGTCTGTTACACTTGGCTTTCCGTAAGTGAGGGTGCCGGTCTTATCCATCGCAATGATTTCGGTTCTTCCGGTCGCCTCAAGCGAAGCGGCTGTCTTGAACAGAATTCCATTCTTAGCAGCTTTTCCATTTCCAACCATAATCGCAACCGGTGTCGCAAGACCCAGCGCACATGGACAACTGATGACCAGCACAGAAATTGCTCTTGCAAGTGCAAATCCGACTGTCTGCCCCACAAACAGCCACACAGCCAGCGTTACCAGTGCAATGACAATTACTACCGGGACGAAGATGCCTGATACCTGATCTGCAATCTTCGCAATCGGTGCTTTCGTCGCTGCGGCATCACTCACCATCTGGATGATCTGTGAAAGTGTCGTATCATTTCCAACCCGCGTTGCACGGCAGGTAATGAAGCCAGACTGATTGATAGTTGCTGCAGAAACCGTGTGCCCTGCTTCTTTATCGACCGGAATGCTTTCCCCTGTCAGCGCAGACTCGTCAACTGCACAGCTTCCGTCTGTGATGACTCCGTCGACCGGGATACTCTCCCCGGGTCTTACCACAAATAGATCGCCCAACTGAACCTGTTCGATTTCGACTGTTTTCTCTTCCCCGTCAATGAGAAGTGTTGCGGTCTTGGGTGCAAGCTTCATCAGATTCTTTAATGCATCCGTTGTCTTGCCCTTTGAATGGGCCTCGAGCATCTTCCCGACCGTGATCAGCGTCAGAATCATAGCGGATGATTCAAAGTAAAACTCCATCATGTACATTTCCACGGCTGCTGCATCGCCGATCATCATTGCACCTGTCATGGCATAGAGTGCGTATGTGCTGTACACAAATGCTGCAGATGCGCCAAGTGCGACCAGTGTATCCATATTGGGTGCGCCGTGAATCAGACTGGTAAATCCACTGGTAAAGAAGCGCTGATTGACAATCATCACAATCACCGTCAACAGCAATTCTGTAAGTCCCATCGCCACGTGATTCCCATCCAGAAATCCGGGAAGCGGCCATCCCCACATCATATGCCCCATCGAAATGTACATCAGCGGTGCCAGAAAACATAAGGATGCAATCAGGCGCTTTTTCAGGAGCGGTGTTTCACGGTCTGCCAGCGATTCCTCCTGTGTTCCTGTGCTCCCCTCCTGACGCTCGCCCGCTGCGGATGCACCGTATCCGGCTTTCTCAACTGCGGCAATAATCGCGTCAGATTCTGCACTTCCTTCTATATTCATTGAATTCGTGAGCAGGCTGACCGTAACTGAATCCACGCCCGGAACACTGCACACTGCTTTTTCTACATGGGCGGAGCATGCCGCACATGTCATGCCTGTTATATGATATTTATCCAAAATATATCCTCCTGTCTTAACTTCTAAGTAACTTTAGTTCTTACCACTGACAACTATTTTATACATTTTTGCCAGCATACATACCCCCTGTGGGTATATCGGTATCATATCACCTGTTTCCCTCTTTGTCAATCGCATTTTCTGACGGGCAAAACGCAGTTTTCTGACGGGTAAAACGCAGTTTTCTGACGGGTAAAACGCAATTTAGGACGTAGTATTTTTGAAAAATACTACGTCCTAAATTGTGTCCCGTACTTTCCAGTGGAATAGTTTCCGCGAGGTTGACGGATTTGTCAGCTCCACCATTTTTTCAACAAACAATCTTCGCCAGTTTACGACTTCTTTTTTCGAATATCTTTGTGATAAAGATACAAAACATTTGCGCAAGACCAAGGTATTCGGTGGAACTCTGCTTTTCTACCATGTCGGTGCTGCCATCTCGTTTGTATTGTACCTGAGCATGGGCGCAAAAGCCGGATGGTTCTGTGTGATTCCTGCATGTATCGCTGCAATGCTGCTCGGATTTGAAAAAGAATGGGTAGCCGTTCCATCTGCAAGGGTGGAAATATAGCCGCTTATTCCCTACTCTTCTGCATCCAAAGCTTCCTGTACTTCATTCTGCTCCATAAGATCAAGCCAGTTGTCAAATCGAAGTGAGACTTCTTCATAAATCTCATCGTCTTCGATGTCTCCAAGAATCGGATCGTTGGATTCACTCACTGCAAATGTATAGAAAATCACATCGCCATCCGGGTTCTGGCTGCCGTCTTCCATCAGCGGTAATAAAGCAATGTATTCCTGCTCTTCGATCTTGATTTTACACAATGCAAGACACTCCACCTCTTCATCTTCCATCGTCGTAAGTGTTACGATAATCTCTTCATCTACTAAATTTGTGTAATTCACATCGTTCATTTCTTCTTATCTCCTTCTTCAAATACTCGTTTGATACTATCATAATGTAAAAAGATTCCCTGCTTTGCAAATGTTTTGATTTCTTCCGGTGTTGCAAGCATATATCCCGCAGTTTCCGCTTCCTGAAGATGCAGATCACGTTCATCAAAATCCATGACAAAGCGGTACACATCAACAAAATAGTTATCACCCTCTCCCGGATTCTCTCTCTGATATGTGAACTGGTATCCGCCATCGCAATCAGACACGTCCAGCCCGGTCTCTTCTTTCACTTCCCGTATAACCGCATCCAGTGATTCCTCGCCAGCCATCGCAGCCCCACCGGAGACTTCCCACCAGCCGGGTGCCCAGTTCTTTGTCATAACGCGTTTCGTAATCAGGAATCTTCCGTCTGTCCGTTTGATTACACCGAGTACGGTCAAATGATATTCGTCATCCTTCAGGCACCAGTCATTGCGCTGCATCGTTCGTCCCGTGCGTTGTTTCTCTTTGTCATATATATCCCAGAATTCCATGTTTCCCTCCATGATCAGCTATTTCTCTTTTTGGTAGTTCCATTATAGCGTGCCTGATATAGGAACACAATGCTAAATTATCTTCTCTTGTAAGTTATTGACTTTTCACAGAATTCTATCTATATTAAACTCATAATAACACGAAGAGGAGTTTTTGCGCATGGTGTTTCAAAGAGCACGAACCCAGATGAAAAACAGGAGGCAGAATATGAAATCAAAATATCAACTTGACACAGAAGAAAATAAGCTTTTTATGAAGAAGCTTCGCGATGAGCTTTTAAACTTCGGGCATCGCTTTCCTTCTCCGGATGGTTCTTCTTATTATCTTGGAGATGACGGTACTCCGTGGACGGACCGCAGCCGTGAGACATGGATTACCTGTCGTATGATCCATGTCTATAGTATTGGAAGCCTGCTCTCTCATCCGGGCAGTGAAGCACTTGCCGATGCCGGCATGATGGGTATCCGCGGAAAACTCTGCGACAAGGATCACGGTGGGTGGTATGCAGGAATTACTGCCACCGATGAGATTCTTCCAAATAAACAATGCTATGCTCATGCATTTGTGATTTTGGCTGCCACCTCTGCCCTTCTCGCGAAAAGACCCGGGGCCAGTGAACTTTTGCAAGACGCTCTTGCCATCTATAACCACTACTTCTGGAACGAGGAGGAAGGACTTGCATGTGATACATGGAATACCGAGTTTACAATTCTAGATGATTATCGCGGTCTAAATGCCAACATGCATACCGTTGAAGCATTTCTGGCTGTTGCCGATGCAGCCGAACTGGAGGAATATCGAACAAGAGCCGGGCGGATCATCAATCATGTAATTGACTGGGCTTCTCAGAATGACTGGCGGATTCCAGAACATTTCACCAAACAGTGGTGCCCTGATCTGGAATGCAATAAAGAGCAGCCGGATGACCCTTTTAAGCCGTATGGTGCCACGCCGGGTCATGGAATCGAATGGGCAAGACTGATTACGCAGTGGGCGCTTTCTACTTACCAGAGTGATTCTTCTTCCGCCCAGACCTATATCACCGCCTCCGAAAAGCTGTATGACCATGCCATTTCCGATGCATGGAACGTGGATGGTGCACCCGGTATTGTCTACACCACTGACTGGAATGGGCAGCCGGTCGTACACGACAGAATGCACTGGACTTTGGCAGAGGCAATCAATACTTCTGCGGTACTAGCCCACGTGACCAAAAAAGAACGTTTTGCATCGGACTACGCACAATTCCTTTCCTACCTGGATGAACTTGTTCTGGACCACACAAATGGATCCTGGTTTCATCAGCTTGACCAGAACAACCGACTCATGGAAACGGTCTGGCCTGGGAAATCCGACATATACCACGCGCTTCAGGCAACCCTGATTCCTTACAGTGATCCGGCGATTTCCATCGCCAAAGCAGTCTCGGTTACTATCGATTGATCCTCCATGTAACAAAATTACCGCTTTTGACTGCGGTAATTTTGTTAATAATTATGTATATAGTCTTATAAGAATAAGCAATGACGGAAGACAAAACCAGCGATTCTCCTTCGTCATCATCCGTTCAAAATCTCCAACAGGGCTTCCCTTGTAAAGCTTCCACCATCCATGCCCTCTCCGCTTAATATCTGATCTGCCAGCTCCTTCTTCTTTTCCTGCATCTTGACAATATTCTCTTCAATACTGCCCTTCACAATCAGCTTATAGACATTTACCACATGCTCCTGTCCAATGCGGTGCGCACGGTCTGTTGCCTGATTCTGGACTGCCAGATTCCACCATGGATCATAATGAATCACCACGTCTGCTGCCGTAAGATTTAATCCCGTTCCACCTGCCTTTAGAGAAATACAAAATACGGACGTATCATCCTGATTGAATGTATTTACAAGCTGTCTGCGCTTTTCCTTGCTGGTGGAACCGGTCAGCATATAATGACTGATTCCTGCTTTTTCGAGTTCCTCTGCCAATTCGCCCAGCATCGTTGTAAACTGGGAAAACAACAGTACCTTGTGCCCATTATCCACCGCATTTTGTATAAATGTAATGCACATCTCTTTTTTCGCAGAACTGCCCTTATATCCTTCTAGAATCAGTGCCGGATCACAGCATAGTTGTCTGAGCTTTGTCAGTTCAGAAAGAACTACGATTTTCGAACTCTTAAACTCTTCCTCCGTTTGCTTATCTAACAGCAGTTTCAATCTCTGTACATGCGCATCATAGATCTTCTGCTGCTCACGCTCCATCTTCGCATATACATTTTCTTCCAGCTTATCCGGAAGGTCTTTGAGTACCTCTTTCTTCAATCTTCGCAGTACAAATGGATGAATCATTTTTCTCAAACGTTCTGTTGCCGCTTCGTCCTGACTCTGCACAATCGGCGTCTCCAGCTCGTCGCGGAATCTCTTATAACTATACAAAAATCCCGGCATCAGAAAATCAAAAATGCTCCAAAGTTCACTTAACCGGTTCTCCACCGGGGTTCCCGTCAAAGCCACCTTAAACGATGCGTGCACATCCTTTACCGCCTTTGCAGCCTGTGTATTATGATTCTTGATGTACTGCGCCTCATCGATGAACTCCGCCGCAAATGTTACATCTTCGTACACCTTGATATCTCTCTTTAGCAGATCGTAAGAAGTAATGGCAATCTCACCCTCTGACAACGCACAAATCATCTTACATCTCTGCGCCGCGCTCCCCAGTATCATGTTCGTTTTGAGTTCCGGTGCAAATTTTTGGAATTCTTCATACCAGTTAAAGACAAGGGATGCGGGAGTCACTATCAGAATCTTTCCACACTTCGGATTCTCCTCATATTCCGACCGCAGAAAAGTAATGACCTGCAGTGTCTTTCCCAGTCCCATATCATCTGCCAGAATTCCTCCAAACCCGTTATGTTTCAAGGTCTTTAACCACAGAAATCCCCTCTTTTGGTACTCTCTTAGTGTCCCTTCCAGACTGCTCGGCACTTCAAAATCATTATCCTCTACCGTCTTCATATTTCGAATCAGCTCGCGAAAGCTCTTATCTCTCACCGAAGCAATGGCTGAGCTCTCCTTGAGTTGTGCATCCACATAAAGCGAACGATATTTCTCAAATTGAATTTGATCCTGCTTCAACTGTTTATCTGTAATCTGAAGGCCTTCCTTCAGCTCCAGTATCTCTTCGAATCCCGAGTTTTCCGCATTGATAAATGAACCATCCTTCAGGCGGTAGAACTTTTTCTTTCTATTGTAACGAGACAATACTTCGATTAATTCCTCGCGGGACATTTCCCCAGAATCTAAGGACAGATTCATCAGTCCGCTTTCAATTGAAACACCAACGGTAATCTTCGGTGCCGACTTTACTTCCATCCGCTTAATTGCATCCGAAACGAATACCTCCGCAACCTGCTGCATTCGCGCAACACCATAGACCAGCAGCTCATAGATGATTTCCTCATCATCAATTGCCACAACACTGCCGCTCTCGTTATCAAATGCATTTCCGTATTCATGCACCAGCTTTCTGACCGCCTGTTCCTCCTCCATACTGCGGAGGGATACATTGCCGGTCTCATATAAGGAATATTCTTTTTCGCCATACTTCGCGGTCGGTCTGCATGTAATCATATTGCTCTGCGGCGCGTCAAGATAAATACAGAATTCCGGGCTCTCAATGCCATACTGCTCTTTGTCAAAATCGATCATCGCACACTCATAATACGCTTCCAGTGTTGGAAGAAGTTCTCTGCAAAAAGCCGGAATGTCTGCATTTTCAATAAACGCTGTCTTATTTGGTGTCTGCTGCATTGCTTCCATAACTTCTCTAATGATTTCACTCTGAGGCAACGGCTCAATATATACCTTGTCTTCATAAAAAAATATGTTGGATTTATCTGCTGCATATCCCGCGAAAAAAGGAAGTTCCATCCTGACTCCGTTCTTTTCCCCAGTAAGCTTCATTTTCTTTGGGATCGGCGTTTCAGAAATCTGCCACGTCGTATTTGCCATTCCGCAAACATGCATTTGAAAAATCTGTCCGCGCATCAAGTTCAGATACGCTTCTATTTCATCTGTTCCCAAATACATTTCCTTGCTTTTTGCCTCGGAACGACCATAGTTATAGTATCCATAATAACTGGTGCTCCGATATTTATCCTCATTCTCTCTCGTCCATTTTTCGATAAATTGGACAAGTGGTCTTGACGTTTCGTCAAACGCTTCGATTGAATGAAGGAATTCCAAATTTTTACCATATCGATGTCTTCCTCGCCTATGAATGAGACGTATCAACTCAAATACATCCTTTACCACATACATCTGTGTTATCCCAATTCGGAATGAAACATATATATTCGTTGCCTCACAGTGTATGGTCGGCTCTAACTGTACTTTTCCATAAGATTCCTGTTCTAAGAGTGGCAAAATATGTGCCTGTTCTTTTCTCTTAAGCAACTGCATAAGGGCAGGCGTTGTTGCAGGCTTGATTCCTTTTTGAATATTGAATCTGCCCGATTCCAAAAGATTCTGTCCATTGATTTTGGCAAATTCCTCCTGCTGCTCATTCTCACAATACTCCATGTATTTTAACAGGACCGCAACACAATGTTTACAAATCCCGCTATATGACTCAAACGCCGGACAATCGCAATCAACCTCCTCGATCTCGTCGTCTAACAGGCTCACGCTCATGGATACTTGATAAAGACTTCCCCTGCTGCCTTCTACAAGCGCGACCAGCTCCTCATATTCCGCATACTCATCTACCTCAACAGAAAATTCGAGCACTCCGCCCTGCCTGTATATCTGTTCCCCTTTTGCATAGGACTGATTCCGCGTCATTTTGCGAATCTGACCTTTGGTTATCATCTGTGTTCACCATTCTTTCTCTATTTCACATGTTCCTGCTTTTGTCTTGCAATCTATTCTGTATCTAACGCGCGGATCTCATCTTCTGTCAAGCCTGTTGCCACCGAAATCACATCCATCGAAATACCTTGTTCGCGTAATTTCAGAGCTATCTTGATGCGTTCCTCTTCACTTCCTTCGGCTTTACCCTCAGCTCTTCCTTCGGCTCTTGCATCCCGCCTATCCAACGCTCTCTGTTTTTTCTCATCATATTCTGTAAGAATCAACTGTCTCACCTCATTTCGATTTTTCAGAAGAAACTCCCTTAACACGTCATGTTCTATACAGTATTCACTTGCCATATCAATCGCTTCATCCAGTTCAAAACCTTCTCCTTGAAACACACGAATCTGCTCGATAAATGTTGCATATTCTTCTAACAATTTGCACTGATTCATAATCACCTTATTATGTCCCAGATTGATGTTCAACATGACAGCCGTAAACTCCATGCAGCCATCCGGATGTTCAAAAGCATCTGACAACCTAAGTTCTACCCGGTCTTCGCAGGCATCTGTCCCATTATAAAATACAATATACTTTGGTGTAGGAATCTTTATCAGTTTCTCGCCATAGATATTCTCCTGACTCACTGCTAAAAATCCTTGTAGAACACCTGCAAAATAGAGTAAGCCCCGCAGCGGCATATTGGGATTAAATGTCGATTGATGTTCATATCCAGTAATGCCTTTTTCTCACTGAACACTTTCAGAAACAGGCGATCCTTCTGCTTCCGATTCACGCGGAAAATCTTGCGCAAAATGCGCATCAGCCATGACTTTTTTACTTTAACTGTCTTTCCTTCGTAGATAATCTCTAGTACTTGTTTCTGTTTCATGTTTTCTTCCTCCATTATAAATGATAGTAGAAGTAAACACAACAAAAAACATAAGATACAGAACACAGACATTTTTATATTGCAATCCCGAAAGAAAAGAGGAAATTTCATCCGTTAGTGACATGCATCGTCAGACACATCCGAACCCTTTTTGTCAAACTGCATATAATATAGTAATCTACGGAATAGGAAATAAATATGAATAATCAAGAATATGACTATTGTAATAAACAGCGCCATGTCCATGAAGTGACAGGTATTACAGACTATCAAAATGAATGTGGCGAATGTCACAATCATCGCTTTGCCACTGTATCCGGAGAAGCAATTTCCGTCGGATGCAGCCATGTGCACGAAATTAAATTTCGAACCGACTTTGCCGATGACCATTACCATGAGTTTTGTGGAAAATCCGGTCCTGCAGTTGATGTGGGCGGCGGAAAACATGTGCACTATGCAAAAGCATGTACACAATCGGAAGACGGACACAAGCATGAATTTCAGGTTGCGTCACTCATTGAGAGTCCAACCGAATTTGAATGTCCTCGTTAACAGTGCATAAGAGTGTTATTTTAAAAATATGAGATGACAAATGGAGGGTGCCCATGTATTTCCACTACATGGACGCCCTCCAACCCTGTGCGAAATCACCACTTTCCAACTCCCCACTTGCACGCAAAGAAATCTATGTTATAATAAGAAAAGCGGAAATATATCGTTCAGAAAGGCAAAGGGAAACTACATTGGCAAAGATTATTTTAACAGGTGACAGACCTACAGGAAGATTACATTTAGGACATTACGTCGGTTCTTTAAAGCGTCGCGTGGAATTACAGAATTCCGGCGAGTACGACGACATTTTTATCATGATTGCAGATGCACAGGCACTGACAGACAACGCCGACAACCCGGAGAAGATCAGACAGAACATCATTGAGGTTGCTCTTGATTATCTTTCCTGCGGCATCGATCCGAAGAAGTCTCATATCTTCATTCAGTCTCAGATTCAGGAATTATGCGAACTGAGCTTTTACTTCATGAACTTAGTTACAGTCGCAAGACTGCAGCGCAACCCTACGGTAAAATCCGAGATCAAGGCAAGAGATTTTCAGGCAAGCATCCCAGTCGGATTCTTCACATATCCAATCAGTCAGGCTGCTGATATTACATTATTTAAGGCAACCACCGTTCCGGTAGGGGAGGATCAGCTTCCAATGCTGGAGCAGGCTCGTGAGATTGTGCGAAGCTTTGACAGTGTCTACGGGGAAGGTATTCTGGTAGAGCCGAAAGAACTGCTTCCGGACAATAAGATCTGCTCGCGGCTTCCGGGTACAGACGGAAAGGCAAAGATGAGTAAATCTCTCGGCAACTGCATTTATCTGTCTGATTCTGCCAAAGAGGTGAAGACCAAGGTTATGAGCATGTTCACCGACCCGACTCACATTAAGATTGAAGATCCGGGCAAAGTAGAAGGCAACAGCGTATTTACCTATCTGGATGCATTTTCTACGGACGAGCATTTCGAGAGATTCTGGCCGGAATATAAGAATCTTCAGGAAGTCAAAGACCACTACATGCGTGGCGGACTCGGCGATGTCAAGATTAAAAAGTTTTTGATCAAAGTATTAGAGGACACCCTGGAACCAATTCGAGCGAGAAGAAAAGAATTAGAGCAGGATATTCCCGGTGTATACCAGATTCTAAAAGAAGGTACAGAGTACGCACGCGGTGTTGGCGCACAGACTCTGTCCGAAGTAAAGGCGGCTATGCAGATCAATTATTTCGATGATGCGGAACTAATTGCTGCACAGGCTGAGAAATTCAAAAACGCATAAGTCATGCATATAACATTAGTTTCTGTTGCTGCCAGAGGTGATTGGGGTGTTTTAGCTACTCAATCACACTGGCTCTCAACACCTCATTCTCACATCTCCGGCATACATTCTCATCCACAGCCATCACATAAAAGAAGATACTCGCCTGATATTCTTCAAAATATCTTCCATACACCACGCTCTTCATTTCCACTGGTGCGAATGGTTCACTCACGGGAAATTCCGGCGCGCCATACTGCAGGTACGAGGTAACACCTTCCTGCTTTTTATGTGCTGCGCCGTTTACCAGTATGTCAGAGCTCATTCGAATCCATCCATCATATCCCGCCATACGATAGCCGTCATCTGTCTCCACATGATCACACGTGAAGACCTCCTCTTCCTTTTGAAGTCCAAAATCTTCTAAGACCAGCGAAAAGAAATCAAACCGCGCCACATCAGATACCGCTTCCGCGTCGATATTTCCATCCGCAGTAAATCCGTAAGGTGTTCCGTCCGCCTGCTGCACGAGATAGGCTCCATAGAACCCATTGTAATACTGTGACTTTGTATCATAGAGACGGCTGCAGCCCTTCTTCAGATTAAAGGCAGGAAAGTTATACAGTATCGTCAGCTTCTCTCCCGGTTTTCCTACAAAGCTTGAAAACTCCTGATCCGCGGTAAATGTCATGACAAACGGATACCAGTCGGTTTCATTGGTCGCACCTCCACCCGGAATCTGCAGCGCAAAGTCTTCCGTTTCCATAATGCTGTCTTCTTCACAGACATGACTGTAGACCGCCATCACGGCCAGACTCCGGACGTACGGAAAAAATGGGCTCATCACAAAGACAACGCCCACTAATAACATACATATAAGAATAACGACTGCTGCTTTCAGTTTTTTTCTCATAAGATCATCAGCTCCAACAAAAATACAACCACACAGCACGCGACCGACACGCTGAAAAGACTCGCCCCAAACCATGCCAGAAGGACTCCGGCAGCCAGAGCCAGAAGCCCCGACCAAGTACTCTGGGTCGCATCCAGAATTGCCGGAAATGTCATCACTGCAAGTGTCACATACGGTACATAATACAAAAACGACCGAATCGTCCGGTTCTTAATTTCTTTTCGAATCAAAGTCAGCGGAAGCACGCGGATCAGATATGTGACCACTGCCATAATCAGGATGTAGATATAGATATTATGCTTCATGATCAGCCTCCTGTTCCGTCAGTTTTTCATGCGGATCAAATTCTTCCGGCTTCGCCTCTTCCTTAACAGGAAAGAGAATCGCTGCCGCCCCTGCAATCAGTACCGTTAAAAGAATCGTCTTCATTCCCGAAGAAATAAAATCGAAAACCGACCATTTATTCACCAGAAAACTCAGGCCAAAGGAAATCATAATCAACACTGCCACAATTTTCTCTTTCTTTGCCGCCGGAATGATAATTGCAAGAAACATTCCGTAAAGTCCCACACTCAGGGCACTGACTGCACGGAGCGGAAGTACATTTCCCAGCACGACACCCAGAAAGGTTCCGCCGGACCATCCCGGAACCGCCACAACAATTGCTCCAAAGGTATAGAACGGATTTAACTTTCCCGGTACACCGATGGATATTCCAAAAATCTCATCCGTCACATCATATCCGATCAGAAGTCTCTGCCATAACGGCACATCCTCCGATAATTTCTGACTGAGCGCACAGGACATCAAAAGATATCTTGCATTTGCCACCAGCTCCATGATTGCGATTTCCACATATCCTGCGCCCGCCGCAATCAAAGTAAAGCCCACGTATTCGCCCGCCGATGCGTTCAGCGTCAGACTGGCAAGTGTTGCCTGAAGCGCATTTAACCCTGCATTTCTCGCTGTAATTCCAAGTGTAAATGCCACCGCAAAATACCCCAAAGCGATTGGCATTCCATCCTTCATCCCTTTTCGAAACCAAGAGCTGTTACTCTGTGCTCTTTTCTTGTTCATCTTTCATGTTCCTCTCATCCTCATAAAAGATGCCTGACAATCGCCAGACATCCTGCTGCATACTTCCTAAAGTCGTTTTTTAATATTCTCCTGCAATACATTTCCCTTATTGCTGTATCTTGCGTAAATGTAATTGTTCGCTGCCTTCTCCATCTCGTCCTCTAACGGTGCGAACTCTACGTCTGTGCCATACTTGCGGTCGAGTGCCTTTTTCAGCAGATAGTCGCATACCTGTGGATTCTTCGGAAGCAGTGGTCCATGGAGATAGGTTGCAATGACATTCTTATATACAACACCTTCAAAATCACCCTTCCCTATATTGCCAAGTCCGTAAAAGACCTTGCCGAGCGGTGTATGATTGCCGATATAAGTACGCCCGCCATGGTTCTCAAACCCGACAATCGGCATGTCGAACAAATCGCTCTCCAGAATAATATTCTGGATCAGACGCTCCGGCTCCCACTCGGTATAAATATCCAGAATTCCAAGTCCCTCGATAGACTTCGTATTCGTCTTATAATATTTTCCCAGAAGCTGATAGCCGCCGCATACGGCCAGAACAACGCCGTCATTTTCCACATATTCTTTGAAATCGTCTTTGATTTTCTTTAATTCTTCGCAGACGATCTCCTGTTCTCGGTCAGAGCCACCGCCAAGGAGCACAATGTCTACATCGGAAAAATCAATTGTATCCCCCTGCAGATACTGCGTGACTTCACATTCGATGCCGCGCCATTCAAGACGTTTGCGAAAACACTGGATATTTCCGCGGTCCCCGTAAAGATTTAGTAAATCCGGATATAAATGAGCAATGTTTAATTTCATGACTGCCCCTCCTTTCCGGCATATTCTGTCTCAAGATTCTTCAGCAGTGTATTCGTGCTGTAAAGCCCCGTATAATTGACGATTATATAGAGATTGCTGCTGCGGTTATCAATGCAGTCACAGATTGTCTCTTTTAAATTCTGTGTTACTTCACACGGTATGTCTTCGTATTTCAGACGAAGCTGCATATCGTAGCCACGTTTTCCCGCGGCAATGATTGAGTTCGCATTGGCATCCACAAGATATTGGAAATCCACATCCCAAAGCCACGACACGTCTTTTCCGTCCTGCGCCTCGTCATTAATCAAGATAATAATGTCCTTCGGCGTATCATCGCGGAGCACCAGTGAAACCTTCTGCTGAAAGCCTACCGGGTTCTTCGCCAGATGAATCTGCAGATGTGTTCCTGCTATATCGAACTGGCTCTCACGGCTGTTGCCGTAATCATATGCCGCAATCATCTCCTCAAAATATGCTGCCTCAAGCCCCGCCATACGAAGTGCCGCGTAAGCAGCCATGGTATTGTAAATATTATAAGGTGCTTTTGCGCCTGTCGTAAAGGAACGGTCTCCCACGTCAAATGTAGACCCTACATTCGTCAACCGGATATTCGAAGCCGAATACTCTGCCTCCGGGCGGGTCAGTCCGCAGTTCGGACATGCATAATCCCCCAGCTGCCCATAATGGAAAAACTTATATTCTAACTTATGTCCGCACTGGCGGCAGAAAATGCTCTCGCGAATCTCCGAACGGCTGGTGTCATCGAAAATCTGCTCGTTGATTCCATAGACATGGAACTCATTGCCACTCTCCTTGGCAAGTGTGTAGGACAGTACATCGTCTCCGTTAATGAGAAGTACGGTATTCGGTGTCTTCTTAATCGCTTCTTTTAATTTCTGGAATGTAATATCTACCTCTCCAAAACGGTCAAGCTGGTCTCTGTAAATGTTCGTCAGAATCAGATAATCCGGTCTGATCTCCGGCAGAACAGTCAGTGATGCAAGCTCGTCCACCTCGATGCAGGCATAATCCGCATCTAATCTGCCCTTCTTGTCTGTCGCAAGAACATACGCCGAAGTAACTCCGTTCATCATGTTCGAACCGGTCTTATTGATGATGACCTTCTCACCCTCAGCAGTCAGCGCATTGTATAAAATACTGTTCGTCGTTGTCTTGCCATTCGTTCCAAGTACCACGAAGGTCTTCTTTCTCACATCTCCATTTAAAGCTGTCAATATATTATGATCCAGTTTGCGAGCGATGTATCCCGGCAGCGTCACGCCTTGTCCGCCGCGGATCTTCTGACTCATGTTGCTGGCCCATTTTGCAAATCTAATCACTAAATTTCTACGAAATCCCATGTGCCTTATCCTTCCTTTGTCTTTTTAACTTTCTCTATTATAATAGGTACGCAATAGGAAATGCAAGTGTTTCACTCACTTTAGTTCCTTAAACAGTTCATTTTATTGTTATATTATGGTATTCTAATTGAGGAGAAAATGAAATAGAACAAAGAAAGGATACTATTATGAATTTTATAAAAAAGAACGGCAGCGGCTTATTGCTGTGCCTTGTTATCGCAATCCCATCGTGGCTTCTCGGAAAACAATTTCCAATTATCGGAGGACCGGTCATCGCAATCGTTGCCGGAATGATTCTCACATTATTTATCAAAGACAAAACCGTGCTTCAGCCGGGAATTACTTTCTCTGCGAAGAAAATACTGCAGTGGGCAGTCATTCTGCTTGGATTCGGACTGAACTTAAATGTCATTCTTGAGACGGGGAAACAGTCCCTCCCCATTATTCTCGCAACCATTACAACCTCACTCGTAATCGCATTTGTACTTCATAAGGTCCTGCATATTCCGAGTAAGATTTCCACATTGATCGGAGTCGGCTCTTCCATCTGCGGCGGTTCTGCAATTGCTGCCACCGCACCGGTCATCGATGCAGATGACGAGGAAGTTGCTCAGGCCATCTCCGTCATTTTTTTCTTTAACGTACTCGCTGCCATCCTCTTTCCGACCTTTGGTACGATTCTCGGGTTTGCGCAGGATACCGGAAATGCATTCGGTGTGTTCGCAGGAACCGCCATCAACGATACCTCCTCTGTGACTGCAGCCGCCTCGACATGGGACAGTATGTACGCACTCGGCTCCGCAACTCTGGACAAAGCGGTAACCGTAAAGCTCACCAGAACACTTGCAATCATTCCGATTACACTTGTGCTCGCATTTTTGCGCACAAAAAAAGAGAAGAAGAACGGCACAGACGGTAAGAAAGTATCGTTCAAACAGATCTTTCCATTCTTCATTCTCTACTTTATTGCAGCGTCAGTCATTACAACTGTTGCTGTAAACTTCGGTGTCGCAATTGAATTCTTCACACCGCTGAAAGAGCTCAGCAAATTCTTCATCATACTTGCAATGTCGGCGATCGGTATCAATACGAATATTGTTAAATTAATCAAGACCGGTGGAAAACCAATCTTGATGGGACTCTGCTGCTGGGTTGGAATTACAGCGATCAGTCTTCTGATGCAGCATCTGCTTGGAATCTGGTAGGAATTCTTCCGGATCTACAGCAGCATACCAATCATATGTACCACAAAAGCTGCCGCCCATGCAATGACGCACTGCCCGGCTACGACACCGACGGCCCATATACCACCCAGTTCCCGTTTGACGGATGCAATTGCCGCCACACAAGGTGTATACAGAAGACAGAACACCAGAAGCGCTGCGGCTGCAACAGGTGAGATCACGGTGAGTATCGTTCCGGTTGCACCGAATAATACGGAGAGCGTTGACACGACGCTCTCTTTTGCCATAAATCCGGTAATCAGTGCGGTAGATATTCTCCAGTCTCCAAAGCCCAGCGGTGAAAATACAGGTGCGATCCAGCCTGCCACTACGGCGAGCATACTGTTCTGTGAATCCGTCACAACATTCAAATGTGTATCAAAGGTCTGCAAAAACCAGATAATAATTGTTGCCACAAAAATAACGGTAAATGCTCTCTGCAAAAAGTCCTTTGCCTTCTCCCAAAGCAGCTGCGCGACATTCTTGACTCCCGGCATACGGTAATTCGGCAGCTCCATCACGAACGGCACAGCCTCACCGCGGAACATTGTTCCCTTTAACAGCAGTGCAAACACGATTCCAAGAACGATTCCAAGCACATACAGTCCAATCATGACCAGCGCACCATGTTTTGGGAAAAATGCCGCTGTAAAAAATGCATAAATCGGCAGCTTTGCAGAACAGCTCATAAACGGTGTCAGCAGAATCGTCATCTTACGGTCACGCTCTGAAGGAAGTGTTCTGGTTGCCATAACCCCCGGCACCGTACAGCCAAATCCAATCAGCATCGGTACGATACTTCTTCCGGACAATCCGATCTTACGCAGTAATTTATCCATTACAAACGCTACTCTTGCAATATATCCACTGTCCTCCATCAATGATAAGAAGAAAAACAATGTCACAATAATTGGCAGGAAACTAAGGATACTTCCGACTCCATTAAAGATTCCGTCAATCACCAGTGAATGTAATACTTCGTTGACATTTCCCGCTGTCATTGCACGGTCTATGGCATCCCCAAGCTGTGTAATCCCCAAATCAAACAGATTCTGCAGAAATGCTCCGATCACATTAAAGGTGAGCCAGAATACAATTCCCATAATTCCAATAAATGCAGGGATTGCTGTATATTTTCCGGTTAAAATCCGGTCAATTCTTGCACTTCTCGCATGCTCCTTACTCTCTCTCGGTTTGATGACCGTCACATCGCAGATATCCTGAATAAAGGAAAAACGCATATTGGCAATCGCCGCCGAACGGTCCAGACCGCCCTCCGCCTCCATCTGGCAGATAATGTGTTCCAGCATCTCCTTCTCGTTCTGGTCTAACTTCAGTTTTTCGCTGACGCGCTCATCGCCTTCCGCCAGCTTACTTGCAGCAAAACGAACCGGAATTCCGGCTTCTCCCGCATGATCTTCAATCAGATGCATGATTGCATGCAGACAACGGTGCACTGCACCGCCATTTTCATCATCCTTGCAGAAATCCTTTCGTCCCGGACGTTCCTGATATTTTGCGACATGTATCGCATGGTCGATCAGCTCGTCAATACCTTCATTCTTCGATGCAGAAATCGGCACGACCGGAATTCCGAGCATCGATTCCATCTCATTTACCAGAATCGACCCACCATTCTCCCGCACCTCATCCATCATGTTCAGCGCAAGCACCATTGGCACATCCAATTCCAGAAGCTGCATTGTCAGATACAGATTCCGTTCGATATTCGACGCATCCACGATATTGATGATGCCCTTGGGATGTTCATTTAATACGAAGGATCTGGTAACAATCTCCTCATTGGAATACGGTGACATGGAATAAATGCCCGGTAAATCCGTGATCAGTGTATTCGGATGGCCTTTGATGACACCATCCTTTCTGTCAACCGTGACTCCCGGGAAATTTCCGACATGCTGATTCGATCCGGTCAGCTGATTAAATAGCGTGGTCTTGCCACAGTTCTGATTTCCCGCCAGCGCAAAGGTGAGCGTCTCGCCCTCCGGCACCGGATGCTCATCTGCTTTCACATGATATTTACCGCCCTCACCGAAACCGGGATGAGCGCTCGCCGCCTTTTTTCTCTGCTTTAAATCAGTTTCGTTCTGTCTGCGTTCTCTGATCTCTTTAATCTCTATCGCTTCTGCATCTGCCACGCGGAGCGTCAGTTCATATCCATGGATCATAAATTCCATGGGATCTCCCATCGGTGCAAATTTTATTAATGTAATCTCTGCGTCTGGAATTACCCCCATATCGAGGAAATGCTGTCTCAGTGCACCCTCTCCACCGACTGCGGTAATCGTTGCGATTTTTCCAATCGGTAATTCGCTTAATTTATGTGCTTCTATGTTCATTTTTCCTGCCCTTCATGATATAGTTTATCAATTACAATTTATTATACCATCAAATGCATTTCTTGAACACTCACACTTTTTATGCTCCAAACACCTGCACAGCCTTCTTCATGTTCTCCATAATCGACACCCCGAACGGACATCTGCTTTCGCAGGCACCACAGGCAATACACTCAGATGCCTTATGTTCGAGCACGGCGTAGTGCTCCCTCACCGTCTCCGGAACCTCTCCCTGCGCAATTGCAAGGTTTAAAAATTTCGTCACAGTCGCTACATCAATCTGTTTTGGACAAGGTGCACAATGACTGCAGTACATACAGTGTCCCTCCCAGCTGATACGGGGCATGTTCGCAAATGCGACCGCATAGTCTTTCTCTTCCTCCGTTGCCGTCTCATATGCAGTGCTCTGTTTTAAATCCTCCAATGATCTTGCTCCTGCCAGAACGGTTGCCACCGCCGGTCTGGTCAGCGCATAGTGAATACACTGGATTGCAGTCAGCTCTTTTCCTGCCGGGGAAAGTTTTGCATCAAGTAAATCGCCACCGCCAAATGCTTTCATAACCGTAATTCCGACACCGAGCCTCTGACAGGTCTCATACAGCTTCTCCCTGTCCGGATCCATGTTCGTCAGCTGATGGGTGTATTTCTCTTCATTCCACAATTCTTCCACATTCTCATCTGCCGGCTGCAGATCATAGCACGGATTCACGCTGAACATCAGCACATCCACAAGTCCGCTTCTTACCGCCGCAAGTGCCGCCAGCGGGTTGTGGCTGGACATTCCGACACAGCCGATGATGCCGGCAGCTTTCAGCTCCTGCGCATATTTCATCACATCGCCGTCCTTTATGACTTCCCAGTCCGCCATAGAATCCACATAGTGGATCATTCCGATCTCCACATAATCCGTCTGCAGCAGTTTAAGCTGCTCCGCAAATCCTTCTTTTACTTCCTCAATATCGCGGGTTCTCTTATACTGTCCGTTTTTCCATACCGAACAGAGATGGGCCTGAAGTACGAACTTCTCTCTCCGCCCCTCCAGTGCTTTTCCAAGATTCACACGAAATTCCGGATTCGGCGCATAGAGGTCAATGCAGTTCACTCCATATTCTTCCATCCGGTCAACGAATTCTTTGACCTGCTCATAAGGTTTCTCCAAAAATCCCTCACAGCCCATGCCAATTTCACTTACTTTGATTCCCGTATTTCCCAGTTCACGATAATTCATAGTTGATACCTCTCTTTTTGCTATATAATATGACATTTTCGGAATCCGCTATGAAATTGTCGCTCCATCCACAGAAATTATAGTTCCCGTCACATAGCTTGCCATATCACTGCCTAAGAACAAAAATACATTTGCAACCTCTTCCGGTTCGCCCACGCGGCCAAGTGGAATCGTGGCTGCCAGACGTGCTACCATATCCTCCGGAAGTGCTGCCACCATATCGGTTCTGGTCACACCCGGTGCAACTGCATTTACACGGATCTGATCCGGTCCAAGCTCTCTTGCAAGTGATTTTGTCATGCCGTTCACCGCGAACTTCGAGGTTGGATAGCCACAGCCGGAACGCTGTCCGTAAATGCTTACCATGGAGCTTGTATTGATAATGGAACCGCCTCCCTGAGCCTTCATAATTGGTGCTACTGCTTTGCAGCCATTAAAAACTGCCGTGACATTCAAATCCATAATCTTTGAAAAAGCATCCGGATCATACTCGTAAATGGATTCTCTTGCGGAAATACCCGCATTGTTTGCAAGAATATCAATTCGTCCAAACTCCTCCTTCACTTTTGCTGCAGCCTCTTCCACTTCCTTATAGTTCGCAAGATTCGGGCAAAGTCCTATCACCGGATAATCGGGATTCTCCTCTTTTAGCTTTGCAAGTGCCTTATCCACGGTCTCCTGTCTTGATCCACAAAGTGCGACCTTTGCACCATTGTCCAGATACGCTTTTACGATTGCGAATCCGATTCCTCTCGTTCCACCTGTCACAATGGCCACTTTACCTGCTACAATACCTTCTTTGTTCATCATATTTCTTCCTTTCTCTCTCGCTAACATTCTGTTACATATCCTTAAAAACAGTATAAATCTACATTGCCAAAAACACAAGTGCAGACAGCCTGCATGCGAACCCGATTCAATATTTCTATTATATTTTAATTTTTGTGATTGACAAACTTCAAATAATGTTATAGAATATATCTTGCTGTGAAACATTTGTTTTACGCATGTGCGTGTAGCTCAGCTGGATAGAGCGTTTGGCTACGGACCAAAAGGCCGGGAGTTCGAATCTTCTCACGCACGCTATATAAAAAGCCTGCAGACTTCATGTCTGCAGGTTCTTTTTATTTGCCATAGTATGCAAAATGGCTGCCAGCAGCAGGCAATTATCGATATAGTATCATTCCACCCTTTTTTTGATAACCAGTATTCCAGAGTTCTCTTAAGGACAGCCAGACCGCCTCACCGTAAGTCGCAGCCTTTACATAAAGTCCGTCTGCGCGCTCTTCATAGCCCACCAGCAAAAACCAGTGCCAGTGGAAATCTTTCAGTGCCTGATTCTTATGGCTCAATAACAGGAACGGTACCGGAACATTATGTTCCATCTGCTGCTTCACGACCTTCTCCGCATACAGTACAGACTCATTGCCGTCAAAACCTGACATCTTCAGGTCAGAGTTTCCCCGGTCCAGCAGATATCTGCGCATTCCATCCATATAAATGTCCAGCGTGTCGATTCCTCCCCATCTTGGTCTGAGATACGGACGCATCATCATCGCAAATGCCTCATATGACTTTTTATCCAGCGCTTCAAATTCATATGGGTACACATTTTTCTTCATCTTCTTCATCTCAAAATAAAGACAGCTATCGCAGGCCGTTGCCGCTCCGCATCCCCCCAGATGCATCATGGGATTGTGAAACCAGTCCTGATTGCCGCCATATGAGTTTCCAATATAAAAATAATCCAGTTCTTTTTTCTTTCTATCTGTCATTTTGCTAATCTTTCTCCATTGTTTCATTTTTAGTAGAATCATTATATCATGAGAATGCGCTCTCATCATGGTTTTTATTTACATTTCCACAGGAAAATGGTAACATAGAAAAAGATTGTTGAAGAACTATTGGTAAGGAATTGGAGGATTATTGGTATGAGTATCATTAACATTCCGGACGGCTACATGTCCGAGCTAAACATTAGAGAGACGCAGATCGCAATTAAACAGGTCAAAGACTTTTTCCAGAGAGAACTTGCAATTCAGCTGAATCTAAAGCGTGTATCCGCACCGCTTTTCGTTACACCTGAATCCGGTCTGAACGATAACTTGAACGGAGTGGAACGTCCGGTTTCATTTGGAATCAAGGAACAGCGCGGACAGCGTGCAGAGATTGTACAGTCTCTTGCCAAATGGAAACGAGTTGCGCTGAAGAATTACGGCTTTGAGATTGGGGAAGGTCTTTACACGGATATGAGCGCGATCCGCCGCGATGAAGAGACCGATAATATCCATTCGATTTATGTCGACCAGTGGGACTGGGAAAAGATCATCAGCCAGAATGACCGTACGACCGACACATTGATTGAAACAGTGAAAGCTGTATACGAGGCACTTCGTGTCACGGAAAAATATATGGCAAACAAGTATTCCTACATCGAATGCTTCCTTCCGGAAGAGATTACATTTATCACTTCGCAGGAACTGGAAGATATGTATCCAAGCCTCACCCCGAAAGAACGTGAATACAGCGCGGCGAAAGAGAACGGAGCTGTATTTGTCATGCAGATTGGCGGAACCCTCAATTCCGGTGAGCCACACGACGGACGTGCACCGGACTACGATGACTGGTCATTAAACGGTGACATCATCGTCTACTATCCGGTTCTTGATATGGCACTTGAATTATCTTCCATGGGAATCCGTGTGGATGAGAACGCTTTGGCTGAGCAGCTTAAAATCGCAGGCTGCGTCGACCGCGCAGAACTTCCTTTCCAGAAAGCTTTATTAAACGGGGAACTCCCTTACACCATCGGCGGTGGTATCGGACAGTCCCGTATCTGTATGTTCTTTCTTCGCAAAGCGCATATCGGAGAGGTTCAGTCTTCACTCTGGCCGGAGGATATCTGGACAGTTGCAAAAGAAAAAGGATTACAGCTTTTATAAGCTGCAATCCTTTTTTGCTGTCTAGCCTTCGATAATGCCTGCATTCTTCTCTTCCAGCACACGGATCGCATGATAGAAAAAATCTGCCATCGGCGTATCGACTTCCAGTCTTCGCCCCATACGCACTACGGTTCCGGCAAACATCTCAATCTCGGTATTCCGTTTGTTTTCCAGATCCTGCAGTGTCGATGGTTTGTTATGCGGCGGAATCTTTTTGATGGTCTCCTCCTGTAATTCAATAAAGGAGTCATTGAGCCCGATTCCCTGCGCCTGAGCAATTGCGATTACCTCACGCATCGCATTTCTCCGCAGGTAATTTGCATGTCCGCTCACACGGTATGCCCCAAACGGAATTCCAAGCAATGCACAGGTCAGATTCTGTCCTACATTACACATGAATTTAAACCAGATGCCGAGCTCCATATCCTCATCAATATGATAACCGATATCACAGGCGTCAAATAACTCCTTCACCGACTGTACCCTGCGGGAAATCCCCTCGTTTTTCTTTTCTCCGAAATGGACCTCTCCCAACGTCGGATCATAATTCGCAGCATTATTCTGCATCACAATTGACACTTTCATATATGCATAGAGGACATGCTCCTCACCAAATGCTGCAGCCAGTTTTTCTTCACTGTCCACACCGTTTAGCACCGGTAAGATCAGAGTGTTTTCTCCCACCTGGTTTCGGATATCCGCAATGGCCTGCTCCAGAGCGTACCCTTTTACGGCAATGATGACCAGATCCGCTGGATTACCAGTCTCATCCGGTGTCACAATCGGAAGTCGGTAATTTCGTTTGTTGATGGTGACTCCCTTCGTTTCCAGTTTTTCTTTTCGTTTGCCCTCCGCAACCACGCGGAAATTGTCTCCGAGATGTTCATGCAGCTTGGGTGCAAAAAAAGCTCCCATTGCCCCTAAGCCAATCAGTGTTACCTTCTCAATTTTCATACCAGTCACTCCTTCTTTTTATGCTTTATAGACGGACAGAAATGCCCTCTCCCTGCAAATATTTCTTCACTTCTTTGATTTCCAGTTCTTTGTAGTGAAACAGAGATGCCGCAAGTGCCGCATCTGCTTTTCCGTCTGTCAGAGCCTCTTTAAAATGCTCTAAGGTTCCCGCGCCTCCCGATGCGATAACCGGAATCGAAACCGCTTCGGCGATTGCTTTTGTCAGTTCCAGATCATATCCGGCCTTCGTTCCGTCACAGTCCATACTGGTCAAAAGAATCTCACCGGCTCCCAGTGACTCGACCTTCTCTGCCCACTCGACTGCATCGATTCCCACATCGATACGTCCGCCGTTCTTATAGATGTTCCATCCACTTCCATCTGCCCGTTTTTTTGCGTCGATCGCAACCACCACGCACTGGCTCCCGAACTTCTCCGCCGCCTGTGCGATCAGCTCCGGTGTATTGATTGCGGACGAATTGATTGAAATTTTATCTGCACCTTCCCGAAGAAGCGCTTTAAAATCATCCACTGTGCGGATTCCGCCGCCTACCGTAAACGGAATAAATACACAGTCCGCAACCTTTCTCACCATATCAACAACCGTCTCTCTTGCATCGGACGAGGCCGTGATATCTAAAAACACCAGCTCGTCCGCACCTGCCTTATCATACGCTTTCGCAATCTCCACCGGATCACCGGCATCCTTTAAATCCACAAAATTCACGCCTTTTACCACACGCCCTGCATGCACATCCAGACATGGAATGATTCTTTTTGTAAACATCTCTTATCCTCCGTCTATAATTCCACAAAATTTTTCAAAATCTGTAATCCCACATCGCTGCTCTTCTCCGGATGGAACTGACACGCGAATACATTGCCCTGCTCTACCGACGCGTGAATATGTGTACTGTATTCCGTCGACGCTTTTACAATCTGCTCCTCTGCCGCTTTCAGATAATAGGAGTGTACAAAATATACATATGTCTGCTCGGAAATGCCTTTGAATAATCTTCCGTCATGTTCTAAATGTAATGAATTCCAGCCCATGTGCGGAATCTTAAGTCCCTCTGCATCCGGAATGCGAAGAATCTGTCCCTTTAAAATCCCAAGACCCTCTACTCCGGGTGCCTCACCGCTTGATTCAAACAACAGCTGAAGACCAAGACAGATGCCAAGAAACGGAATCTCTCTCTCCACAACTTCATGAATCACCTGATCTAATCCATACTGTTTTAGTTTGCCCATGGCATCACCAAATGCACCAACCCCGGGAAGGATTACCTTATCCGCCTTCAGAATCTGCTCTCTGTCTCTTGTAATCACAACCTCCTGTTCCAAAAGAATCAGTGCCTTCTCCACACTTTTGATATTCCCCGCATCATAATCTATAATTGCAATCATAATTTGCTCCTTCTTCCTTATTTATTATTAGTTTAGCATAAGATGATAAAAAAAGAAACGGTGCAGTTTTCATACATGAAACCACATCGTCTCTTGATATATTTTACACCTATTTTGTATCCAGTTCAAACCAGAATTCAACGCCATTATCAAAATTCTTCACACCATACTGCTGATGGAAGGATTCCATAATCGCTTTTACAATCGATAATCCGATTCCATTTCCACCGTACTCTCTTGTATGTGCTTTATCAACCTTATAGAATTTATCCCACAGCTTTGGAATATCCTCTTCCGGTATCGGCATGCCGCTGTTAAACACACTGATGCGGACATGATTTTCCTGCCTTGCCAGCCGCACTTCAATCCGCTTTTCATTTCCCGCATGGTGAATCGCATTGGTCAGATAATTTCGGATTACCTGCTCCGTCTTAAATTCATCCGCCCATACAAAGGTCGGTCCGCAGTCCACAAATTCAACGGTTGCATCTGCCTGCCTGATCAGGATATCCAGACTCTGAAGCACACCGCTGATGATCGCTGTGACATCAAATCTGGCAAACTGCGTATCGTCCTCTCCAAATTCAAGCTGGTTGAGCGTAAGCAGATTCTTGACCATCTGATTCATTTTATTTGCTTCATCCATGATGACATCACAGTAAAATTCCCGGCTTTCCGGATCGTCATTGACCCCTTCCTTCAAGCCTTCTGCATACCCCTGAATCAGGGCGATCGGCGTCTTCAGCTCATGCGATACATTTCCTAAGAATTCGGTTCGCATTGCCTCCAGTTTATCCTTTTTCTCAATGTCCTTCTGCAATTCAAAGTTCGCGCTCTTAAGCTCCGAAATCGTAGTCTCAAGTGCCGTGGACATTGTGTTGAAATTAGCACCCAAAATACCAATTTCATCTGAGCCTCCGCTGCTGTATTTTGCTTCAAAATCAAGTCCCGCCATCTTCTGCGACAGAGCAACCAGCTCCAGAATCGGGCGGGTGATCTTCTTTGCAAAATACCAGACCGCAAGCACACTGAACAGAACCGCCGCACTTCCGATATAAATCAGAAAACGGTTTGCAATCTCTGCGCTCTCCTGAATGCTCTCAAGAGGACTCCTCATCAGGAAATAATAATTCGAGTCCGACATCGTCCCCCACAGTTCAATATATTTCGTGCGGGAAACCGGGTCAGAAGTCTCCTGTATCTCATACGTATCCGTAGTCCCTATCACCTGCGTCTGATTCTGATTCTTTCCGTACACATAACCCAATAGCTGCAGGAACAGTCTGTTGTTATCCTCCCGTGCAGTCATGAAGGTGGGCATAACCTCTCCATCCTGTATATCCTCCCGCGCAACCACCATCGCGGAAATATTGGCGCGTTCAGACAGCATACTCAAATCAGACTGTACCGATGAATCGCTGATATTTCCCTCCTCGATTGCCTCCTCCAGCGATTCATACATCGCGGCGAGATCCCCCTGCTTGTTCGCGATATAATACTTCTCCAGAAAGCAGGAATTCACTGCAAAAACAACAGCAAGAACAAAGACTATGAGACCGACAAAGACAACAATCATCTGTTTCTTTAACGATTTTTTCATTATTCCACCTCGAACTTATATCCCATACCCCAGATGGTCTTGATATAATCGCCCTTTTCTCCAAGCTTGCTGCGGAGTTTTTTCACGTGGGTATCAATGGTCCGCGCATCACCAAAGTAATCATAATTCCATACGTTATTCAGAATCTTCTCGCGGGATAATGCAATGCCTTCATTCTCAATAAAATAGGTCAGAAGTTCAAATTCTTTGAAACTAAGGTCAATCGTCTCATCGGCAATCTGTACGATATGCGCCGCCTTGTCTACCTTAATTCCACCGGAATCCGTCACATCCCCCGCACTCTTTCCAAGGGTTCTGCGAAGAATGGCTTCCACTCTGGCAACCAGAATCTTCGGGCTGAAGGGTTTCGATATATATTCGTCCACACCGAGATCAAAGCCCTGCAGTTCATCACGCTCCTCAGCTCTTGCAGTCAGCATAATGATCGGAACCTTCGATGTCTCGCGAATCTCACGGCACACCTGCCACCCATCCATCTTCGGCATCATCACATCCAGAATAATCAATGCGATATCTTTATCTTCATAGAAAATATCCATGGCTTCCATTCCATCGCCGGCTTCCAGCACTTCGTGACCTTCGCGCACCAGAAAATCTTTGACGAGCTTGCGCATTCTGCTTTCATCATCCACAATCAAAATCTTTGATTTATCCATAACTTTCCTCACTTTCCAATCTGCGTATCCGTCTATATTCTATTACATTTTTCACATGATGACGTAATCATATCAGACAATTATGTTGGTTTTGTGAAGAAAACAGCTATTCCACACTCTTTAATGACTCAACCATGTTGATTTTTTTTAGTTTGAAATACATCACCCAGTTCACAAATAGTGAAAATGCAATGGTAATGAGTGCGCTGTACGCATAACTGACTGCATTGATTGTTCGGCCGAACATACAGGTATCAATCTCCACCGTCACAATAATGAATCGGTGCAGAATCATTCCCAGCACGGAACCCACAATCACACCGATCAACGTCAGTATCACATTCTCACGGAACACATACGATGACACTTCCTTATCATAGAATCCAAGCACCTTCAATGTTGCAAGTTCCCGCTGTCTCTCGGAAATGTTAATATTGTTCAGATTATACAGTACGACAAATGCCAGCATTCCGGCTGAGATAATCAGCACAACGATAATAAAATCAAGACTTCCAAGCATCTGGTCCAGCTGATCCTGCACATCATTCGTGTAGCTCGCACTGAGCGCGCCGTCGCAGTTCAGTGCATTTTCGCCGATCATTTCCATTGCCTTCTGATCGAACTCTTTTAATTCGAAATATGCGGCATTATACTGCGGTGTCTTCTGGTACAGTTTCTGATACAGCTCCGGAGACATATACATATAATGCTGGAGATAATTCTCACAGATTGCTGAAATCTTCACTTCGATATCGCCCAGCGTATCATCCTTGATCTGCACCGTATCTCCCACCTGCACATCCAGCAGCTTCGCTGTTTTTTCTGTCAGAATCACCCCGTCTTCATCGAGCTTATATTCTTCTCCTGACACGCGGTCACGAAATACCAGATACTGGCTCAGATCTTTCAGGTTCTTCGGGACATTCAGATAGACATCCATGGTCTTTTTCTCACTGGATGCACTGACATTTTCCATTACAAGCTCCATCGCACCACTGACGCGCGAATCAGACTTTAGCGTATCTTTTACATGGTCAAGCTCACTTTCGCTGGCATCCTCCTCCATGATAATCATTCCGTCATACAGCTGAAGGCTGTCATATTGAAGGACTGCAATATTGGAAATGGAGTCCTTGATTCCAAAGCCAACCAGCATCAGTGCCATAGAACCGCCGATTCCAAATATAGTCATGAAGAAACGTTTTTTATACCGCATCAGATTACGCACGGTTGCCTTCCAGATAAAGCTTAAATGCTTCCAGATAATCGTAATCCGCTCCATAAAGACGCGCTTGCCATTCTTCGGTGTCGGCGGACGCATCAGCTCCGCTGCCTGCATCGCCAGTTCCTTGTAGCATGAGAATATCGTTGCCCCCATTGTGCATATAAACGCGGCAATCCCGGCCATATAGGCATACTGCATCTGGAATGGAACCTTGATGTCGTCGATATGTGGGTACATAATGCCATATGCATTCACAATGATATACGGCAGCGTCTTTTCTCCGACAATCACACCGAGAATGCTTCCTCCAACTGTTGCCAAAAACGCATAGCCCAGATATTTGGAAGAAATATTGATTCTGCTGTAGCCGAGTGCTTTCAGCGTTCCGATCTGAGTCCGCTGTTCTTCCACCATACGTGTCATACTTGTCAGACTGATCAGTGCCGCAACAAGGAAAAACAGAACCGGGAACACCTCGCCGATGGCCTTCATACGGTCTGCATTCTCGCCAAACCCATCGTATTCTGTGATGTTGCTCCGATCATAAACATACCATTTTGCATGTTCGATCTTACGGACTTCCTCTTCTGCATCTGCAATCTTCTTTTCACCGTCTGCAATCTTCTCATCCGCTTCCGCTTTCGCATCATCATACTCTGTCTGTGCATCCAGCAGTTTCTGTTCATTCTCTGTAATCTCTGCCTCGCCATCCGCGAGCTCGGCCTCGCCGCTGTGTATCTGCTCCCATCCGTTGTTGATCTGGATCTGTCCATCGTTGAGCTGATTCTGTGCATCCGCCAGCTGCGCCTGCCCCGCTTCTATCTGCGTCTTGCCATCTGCAATGGCCGCGTCTCCTGCCTGTATCTGTGCCGCCATCATCTGCAGGGTCTGCATCGTCTGCTCATCCGTCTGCCCGCTTGCCGCTAACGCGTTATACTGCTCCTTTAACGCGTTGAGCTGTTCAATCGATGCATTAAGCTCATCCGTCTTCGTCTGCAGCTCCGCAAAATTACGGTCGATCTCCGCCTGATTCTGATCGATCGTATTCTGCTGCGCAATCAGTTCCGCTCTGCTGTCCGCAATCTTCTGCCTTGCACTCGCGAGCTCATCTTTTGCCGCATTCAGCTGGCTGTTGCCATCATCAATCTGCGCCTTGGCATCACTCAGCTTTTCCTCCGCCTCCGATTTTGCATCCGCAAGCTCCGCCTTGGCATCGTCTAACTTTTCCGTTGCCTCGTCCACAATTTCATGATATCTTGCTTCCTGACGTTCCTTTTTGATTGCCTTGACATAATCCAGGACCTCATTCACCCTGCTGTCATATTCCTTTGAATATGCAGTCAGTTCCTTCGCTCCGTCCACCGTCAGGCAAATCTGGCTGTAGGCCTCCTGAGAAAATCCGCTCCTGGCCAGATACACGAATCCATCCACATTACCATCCCCGATGGTTGAACTTCCCCTGTAAATCGAAAGATATGCAGGACTGGTTCCCGCGCCGACAATCGTGTAGGTATCTGTTGCCAGAGTATCCGTCACCGGATCCGCATTTCCAGAGGAAAATGTAACGGTATCTCCTACCTTGTAATCACTCTTTTCCAGATAATTTGCATCCACCAGACACTCCTTCGATGTCTTCGGAAGCCGCCCTTCTGTCACGGTAATCTTGTTCAAATCCGATAAAATCGACTCTACGTGCAGAACGTTCTTGCTATCGTTGTTGTCGCACAGAACATCCGTCATATATCCGGTGTTCACATCCTTTACACCGTCAACCTTTTTTAGCGCCGATACATCCTCATCCGTCAGTCCCAGTGTGGAAATTACCTTAATATCCATCAGATTCTGCTCATCATAATAAGCATCACCAGTCTCCTTCATATCAGGTTCTGCCGAACGTATTCCCGAGAAAAATGCCACTCCAATCGCTACGATGAAGAAAATTGACATAAATCTTCCGGGGCTCTTTTTTATTTCCATGTAAAAATCTTTTCTTAACGCCCTTTTTTTCATGTGCATTACCACTCAATCGAATCAATTGACTCCGGTTTATCATTGGTTACCATATTGGATACTTTTCCGTTCTTAATCTTAATCAGCCGGTCGGCCATCGGTGCCAGTGCCGAATTATGTGTGATGATAATAACCGTCATGCCACGCGAGCGGCACATATCCTGCAACAGTTTCAAAATTGATTTACCGGTGTTATAATCCAGTGCTCCGGTCGGTTCATCACAGAGCAGGAGCTTCGGGTTCTTCGCCAGTGCCCTTGCTATGGAGACACGCTGCTGTTCTCCGCCGGAGAGCTGTGCCGGGAAATTATCCATGCGGTCCGCCAGTTCCACTTCCTCCAGAACCTCTCTTGCGTCCAACGGATTCTTACAGATCTGCAGAGCCATCTCCACATTCTCTAATGCGGTCAGGTTCGGAATCAGATTATAGAACTGGAAGACAAATCCTATATCATCCCTGCGGTATGTGGTCAGACTTCTGGCATTAAACCCGGTGATATCTCTCCCATCCACCGTGATCTTGCCGGATGTAGCCGTGTCCATTCCGCCAAGGATATTAAGAACCGTTGTCTTACCGGCGCCACTCGGTCCGACAATTACAACCAGCTCACCCTTTTTAATGTGAAAGTCAATCCCGTCCACCGCGCGAATCTCCACTTCACCCATTTTATATACTTTCGTAATCTCCTGTAATTGTACAAAATTATCCATGGCAGTCTCCTTGTGAATAAACTTCGAAAATAATAATGATTCTCTCCTATTATCTGCTTTTATTGCTTTCATTATATCATATTGAAAAAAAGAAGTGCGAAATCCGCACTTCTTTTCATTTTATTTTTAGAAATCGCTAAACTTCTCCTTCCGCATCCGCAAAAAACGAAGTGTCCGTCTGATATACATAGCTCTCCCCAATCTCACGGAGCAGCACCACATTCAGATGTCCGTCCAGATTCTTTTTGTCCAGATGAATTGCGCCCAGCAGTACATTCATCGAAAGGCCGCAGCTGTACGGTAACTGATAACGTTCCAAAACCTCTTTGATTTTTTTCGCCGTTCCTTCTTTCGTCAGCCCTTTCATTTCCGCAATTCTGGAAATCTGATACATGCCAATCGCCACTGCCTCGCCGTGGCTCTCACGCTCATAGTGGAAATGCTGTTCAATCGTGTGCGCCAGTGTATGTCCAAAATTAAGCAACATACGGCTTCCAAAATCAAACTGGTCTTCTTCTACAACGATTCTCTTACAATCTACACATTTATATATAATCTCTTCTAACCGGCTTTTCAATCCTTCAAAAGACCCTGCGTCTGCAAGTGTCTCAAACAATTCCTGATCGAAAATGCAGCCATATTTAATTACTTCACCCATTCCGTCATTGATAAATTTCTCCGGCAGTGTATCAAGCACAGTCGGATCAATCAATACAAGTTTCGGCTGGTAAAACGCGCCAACCAGATTCTTTCCCTGTGGCAGGTCTACCGCAACCTTTCCCCCGACCGAAGAATCAACCTGCGCGAGAAGTGAGGTCGGAATCTGAACAAACGGGATTCCCCTCAAGTACGAAGAAGCCGCAAATCCCGCCAAATCTCCAATCACACCTCCGCCAAGTGCAATCACAAGATCACTCCTTGTAATCCCGGCTTCCAGCATCGCCGAATAAATTCCCGGAAGCATCTGGAAGTCCTTGGACAATTCTCCGTGTGGTACCACGTAATGAGAACACTCATATCTCTCAGATAAATTTCCCGTCAGTGCATCCCCGTAAATCGGATACACATTATCATCCGAAATAATCATGATGCGTTTTCCCGTGTACTTTTTCTCAATGTAGCTTTTCGCTTCTTTTAAAATGCCGTTCTGTATATAAATCGGGTAGCTCTTCTCCCCCAGATTGACTGTCATCTCCATTTTTCTTCCTCCAAAATCAATTTTCTGCACTTATTTTTGCTTTATTGTTTTAAAGCGCGAAACTACATTTATAGTACCGTTGTATCCGTACTTTGTCAATATTTTCATGCAAATTCACTTGACTTTTTGTTCTATTTGGCATAGAATAAATGAACATCGTCTGTACACCAGCATATGTGAAGTGCTGCTGCATTTCCATTCTAAGTGATCACTTAGGGCTTGTACTGGTTTCGACAGGGGTTTTGAAGATGGAGAAGCTATCCGTAGGAAGGTGCGTCAAACCGCAACATTAAATTTAAACGCAGACGAAAATTTAGCGTTCGCAGCCTAGTTGCTGCGTGTCAGCCTTAGTGCACTCACACATTAAGAATCTGGCATCGACTTTGTGAGAAACGACATTGGCAAAGCTTTGAGTCAGTGGGCGTATGATGAAGCTACTGAAACCACAAGGGTGTTAGTTCTCGTGTGGCAGAGGGAATGTTAAATAACTGACTATGATAGTAGAAGTACATGGGATAGGCTTTTGGACGCGGGTTCGATTCCCGCCAGGTCCACTTGACCACGTTAAGACGAACTCTTTTTATAACATCGTTATTTACAAGAATATGTTTTGCGTGGTATCGAAATTAAGAACAGAGTAATCTGTTCTTTTTTTGTGTAAATCATGAATTAGTATTTGTTAAAAAGCACCTGTTTTCCCAAAACAAATAGTTGACATTTCAACAAAAGAGATGTATTCTGAAATAGTTGAAAGTTCAACGAAGGAGGGGCAATGTTAAAAAATAATGTATTAAGAAAGATAGGAACAATTTCCAGAATAGTAGCTTCAAAATCAGATATTAAATTCAAAAAATACAATTTACAAAAAGGACAGCATATTTTTCTTGTTCGAGTATGCGAACATCCCGGAAGCAATTTAATGGAATTAACACAAATGTTGAATGTAGATAAATCAACAACTACAAAAGCAATTCAAAAATTGGAGAAAGCAGGTTATATCATTAAGATTCATCCGAAAAATAATCAGAAAGTATTACTTTTATTTCCGACGGAGCAGGCTATCGATGTTTATGAGCATATAATTGACGAGGAAAATATCAGAGCAGAATTATGTTTTAAAGGCTTTACGAAAAAAGAGCAACAGCAGGCTATACACTATCTTGAAAGGATGTGTCAGAACATTGAAGCGTATAAGTAATAACAATATGCCTAAATTATTCCTTGGATTGTTTTTTTGTTCATTATGCACCGTATTTGCAATTCATTCTAATCTTGGATTGAGTCCATGGGGAGTATTTCATCAGGGAATAGCAAGAAAAATGGGCATTTCTTTTGGACTGACAAGTATTGTTATTAGTCTGATGATTGTTTTAATTGTGAGCTTTCTGGGATTGAGAGTGGGAATAGGAACCATATATAATATGCTGTTTATTGGCATTATGGTCGATGTCCTTGACTATTTTCATCTGATTCCAGATGCTGCTTCTATGGGACAGGGAATTATGATGCTTGTTCTTAGTATGATGTTTAATGCCATCGGAAGCTATTTGTATATCAGTTGTGAGTTAGGATGCGGTCCAAGAGATGGATTAATGAGTGTTCTTACAATGAGAACACATCTCCCAGTAGGCATGATACGTTGTGCCATTGAAGGAACTGTATTCCTGACAGGCTGGTCACTAGGTGGAACTGTCGGGATTGGTACTGTGATAAATGTGTTTGGGATCAGTGTATTCATTGATCTATTTTACAAAATGATGGACTTCCAAATCTCAAAAGTTCATCATCATACAATCTGGGAAAGTATACGATTTATGAAAGGATAAATGAATGAAAATCAGAATTGCAAATAAAAGTGATGTAGACAAAATAATGAAACTATATGATATGGCAAGAGCATACATGAAGGATAACGGAAATCCAAATCAATGGGAGAATGGCTATCCAGATGAAGCATTAATTAGATACGATATTTCTCAGGAACAATTGTTTTTGGTAGAGCAGAATGAAGATATTCTTGGAGCGTTTGTCTTTACAATAGGAGAAGAACCAACATATCAAGTAATAGAGCAGGGAAATTGGAATCTGGAAAAAGAGTACGGAACGATTCATAGAATTGCTTCGTCGGGCAAGATGAAAGGATTAACAAAGGCTTGTTTTGATTATTGTACTGAAAGAATTGATTATCTTAGGATTGACACGCATCAGAACAATAAAGCAATGCAGGCCGCACTTGAAAAGTATGGTTTTAGAAAATGTGGAATTATATATGTTCGCAATGGGGAAAGAATAGCATTTGACTATGTTGCGCGGAAATAACCGAGATTACGGGGAATCGTGAGCGTTCGACATTGACACAGTCAGGTCCACTACTTTTAAAATAGGGAAATGCTTGATAATCAGGCATTTCCCCATTTTTGTGTGACACAATCATTATTTTTCGTCCAACGGTTTGATCTTCAGCCGGTTGATCCGCTTAAACAACAGTGTTGACAATATAACCGATGCAATCTCCGCAATCGGAATCGCCCACCATACCATGTGCAGTCCGAATACCATTGCAAATGTATAGGCAACCGGCAGGATAATCAGCAGCTGTCTCGCGACCGATACAATCAGACTATACACTCCATTTCCCAAGGCTTGGAACACAGAGCCTATAATGATACAGTATCCGGCAAAGATAAAGCTGAGACTGATAATCCGGAGCGCCGGAATACCGATTTCCAGCATGTGATCCGATGCATCGAACAGACGGAGCAGTTCTCCCGGAACCAGCTGGAAGATTAACAGACCAATCAGCATAATCCCGACTGCAATCCCCACACTCAACTTGATGGTATCCAGAATTCTCTTCTTGTGTCCCGCGCCATAATTGTAAGCAACAATCGGAATCATACCATTATTCAATCCAAACACCGGCATGAATACGAAACTCTGTAATTTAAAATAGACACCGAATACTGCGGTCGCGGTAGATGAGAACATCATCAAAATCTTGTTCATTCCAAAAACCATAATCGATCCGATTGACTGCATGATAATAGATGGCACTCCGATTGCATAAATCTGCGAAATGATCTGTTTATCCGGTCTGAATCCGCGCATACGGATATCCAGTTCTTTATTCTTTGCATGATTGAAGTAAAATGACATTGTAAGCGCCACCAGCTGACCGATAATGGTTGCTATCGCTGCCCCGGCAACCTCAAGCCGCGGAAAACCAAACAATCCAAAGATTAAAATCGGATCTAACACAATATTAATAATAGCGCCTGTTCCCTGTGTAATCATGTTGTAGATGGTCTTACCAGTTGACTGCATCAATCGTTCAAATGTAACCTGCAGAAAGATTCCGATTGAAAAAATCGATATAATCCGCATATATGTTGTTCCATAGTTTACGATTGTCTGATTGTCTGTCTGAAATCCAAAGAATGCATGGGCTGCACCTGCACCTAAAAGTGCAAATACCAGAAAGCTTGCGATTCCAAGAAAAATGCCGTTTCTTGCAACCTTATTCGCCGTCTCGAACTGTTTCATTCCCAGATACCGCGATATCAGCGCGTTAATTCCAACTCCGGTCCCCGCCGCAATTGCAATCATCAGATTCTGAACCGGAAATGCCAGCGATACCGCGGTCAGCGCATCTTCACTGATCTGTGCGACAAAGACGCTGTCCACGACATTGTAAAGTGCCTGTACCAGCATCGATATCATCATCGGCAGCGACATTGATATTAACAGTTTCGGAATGGGAAGGACTCCCATTTTGTTTTCTCTTAATTTTGTTTCTTCCATAAATATTTCTTCTCCTCAATATCATACCTATTTCTAAGCAGCCTTTGTATTATAGCATCAATATCCACACTTCTCAACGTAAATCTGTCTTAACAAGATTTTATGAACATCATTTCACTTTGACAAAACCGCCCCCAGCAGGCGCTGCGCATTCTCGCAGCACACTTTTTCAATCTGCCTTGAGGACAGACCGGCCTTTGCAAGCGCATCATAGAACTTTTCCATCTGGCTGACATGAGTGATCTCCGATTCTCCAATATCGAATCCATCAAAGTCTGTTCCCACTGCCGGCAAATCTTCTCCACCCGTCTGAATCATATGCTGCACATGCACTGCGAGATCTGCTGCCGTTGATTTCGCATTTTCCCGCACAAAGCATGGGTAGAAATTCACACCTGCCACACCGCCGTTCTCCCCCAGTGCTTTTAACATCTCATCCGTCAGATTACGGCGGACACTGCAGATTTTCCGCGCATTCGAATGTGATGCCGTCACCGGTTTTTTGCTGTTTTTCACCACATCCCAGAAACCTCCATCCGACAAATGTGATACATCCACAATCATTCCCATCCGGTTCATCTCTTCCACAATCTCCATGCCAAACGGCTTCAATCCCATTTGCATCCGCTCTGCATCATCACTGTTTGGATATCCGATGCAGTTCTCATAATTCCATATCAGCGTCATCAGACGTATCCCCTTCTTATAAAGGTAATGCAGCCGTTCCATATGACCGTTCAGAATACCGCCTTCCTCAATCGTTAAGAACGCGCCGATTCTCTGTGGAAATGTCTCCTGCATGCTGATCAGCTGCTGATAAGAAGTCAGAAGCTCCATATCCTGCTTCGCCGCATCGATTTCCCGGCTGATCCTCTCTATCATATGAAGCGCACCTTCATACGCCTTATCCCAATCATTTTCATAACATTCTTTGTAAATAAAATTCGCAAAAAACTGTGCCGTGGTTCCCGCTTTTTTCATACCTGCAATATCAATATGTCCCGTGTTTTGATACAGGGTTTCATGCCGCGGTTTCTCTCCACCGCATCCTCTTTCTGCCTTCTCCAGCTTCCATATCGTATCACAATGCAGATCAATCAGTTTCATAGTCATCCTTCTCCCCGAATATATTATTTTGATGTATCATTTCCTATGGTTTTACACACATTTTATGCCGGAGGTATCACTCTATGCACTCAGGTTCTCTTCAGTCCAGCAGTTTTCCATCCCCAAAACGAAAACCGCGGCCTGTCATCGGTATTGTCATGTGCGCTCTGACACAAGAACGGCAATATGTAACAGACACCTACATTACTGCCGTCAAACGCGGCGGCGGGCTCCCTGTCGTGCTGCCGCTGGTTCATTCCTTCTCGTGTCTGAGACAATACGTTCTGCTTTGCGACGGTTTTCTCTTCTGTGGCGGCGGCGATGTCTCGCCGCTTCTCTTCGGCAGGCAGCCACACTCTGACGCGGATTCCGTAAATATATCGCTCGATATTTTTCAAATCCGGCTGATGCAGAACATTCTGTCCTCGCACAAACCGGTTCTTGCCATCTGCCGTGGCATGCAGGTTCTAAACATTGCCTTGGGCGGCACAATTTATCAGGATCTTTCCCTTCGTCCACAGCGGACCTTCAGCCACATGCAGAACTGTCCCTGCAGGCAGGACCCCAGCCATCTGGTAAAAATCAGATACGGCACACAGCTTTACCGGCAGCTTAAGACTGTCAGAACATTTACGAACAGCTATCACCATCAGGCCGTCCACCGTCTTGGGAGAGGACTGATCGTCTCCGCACACTCTGCCGACCATGTCATAGAGGGAATTGAATTGCCGCATGAAACATATGTACTCGGTGTGCAATGGCATCCAGAGTGCATGCTGACAAAATCCGGCCACATGGAAGCATTGTTCTCCGGATTGATTGCTTTTTCCTAACGTCTGTTTCTGTGTGGAATAGCATATGGATATATTTTTCAAGGAAAAGAACGATCATAGAATATGCCGGATCGGATTATGACCAGGGATTTGACTGTACCGCGAGCGCGTACGGAAAAACCGTATAGCGCTCTTCGCGGGAAATTGAACATTGATTCGGATCTCAGGAAACTTACAGCTGCAAAAGTGCATGTTTAAGACGTGCTACATCGCCGTCTGCAAAACAGTAGCCATCCATGCCACATGCTTTCGCACCATCCACATTTACCTGCAGGTCATCAATAAAAAAGCACTCGCTTGGATTTAGATTATATTTTTCAAAAAGACGTTCGTAGATTTTCGCCTCCGGTTTGATACACAATTCTTCTGCCGATACAACCATTCCATCGAACAGCTCGATGCCCGGAATGATGTGCTGGAAACGTCTTATGCGCAGCGGTGCATTTGACAGAAGATAAATGTGATATCCCCTGTTCTTCATCTCCGTCACCACATCCTTCATTCCCACTTTCGGACACATATTATACTCATCCCAATGATCCATGCATTGCTGCGCAGCATCCTTTAAACGCTGCTCTGGAAGACGTTCTTTTACACTTACCATCGCATCTTCTTCTGTCATCGTGCCGCGGTCCATCTCAATCCACTCCGGCGCACGGAACAATGCATCACAGATCTGCTCACGGTCCTTTTCCTCGACAAATGCATTACATACTTTCATTGGATCATATTCTATCAGAACACGCCCCATGTCAAATACAATATTCCTGATCATTTCATTCTCCTTACAGTTCCCAGTATCTGTGACCACACGTGGAAATGCGGCCACTGCTTTCTTTGTCCATTACGAAAATGAACCTCATCGGAGCAACAGGATTTGAACCTGCGACCTCTCGGCCCCCAGCCGAACGCGCTACCAAGCTACGCCATACTCCGAAATGCTTTACAGTATTATCATATCATATAATACCACTTCGCTAAAGTGTTTTTTTCAATAACAACCAGATATCAAATAAAGATCAAAATGCTGCCAATACATACCACCGAGAACACCAGATCATACCAGTGTACCTTTGTTACCGAATAGAATGTACGAGGTTCATTTCCTGCAAAGCCTTTGGATTCCATCGCCATTGCCATACTTTCAGACCACCGTATACTATTGACAAGCATGGCAAAAACCGGTTTTAGCGAAAATGGACCCACGTGCATTCCTCTGGTTCGAAGTGCCAGCCTCGCCTGCGAAAATTCCCGCACCATGCTCGGCATCAGATGAAATGCCGCCAAAATTCCATATGCAAATTTGGGGGACAGATGACACTGGTGCATGAGGCTGCTGATAAATTCCTCTCCATCTGTAGACAGGGCAAATAAAATGCCAAGGCCTGCATAAGACAGAATTCTGGTTCCAAGCTGCAGCGCACTTTTCAGATTCGTAGACATTGCTGCCCTCACTGCATAGGGCACCGCCGAAAGCTCCGTAAGCTCCGCGGATGTGATACTATTTCCTTTTGCATAATAAAGCCCCATCATAAACATACCAAAGGCTGCCAGAAGGGCCGGAGCCAGAATGACGATGATATGTTTGATTCGCGCATTGGAAAAAAACAGCAGTAACAACAGACAGCTGAAAAACACCGTAAGATTCAATGTAATATTGTATTGAAACGAAAGCATAATTACGCTGCATAAGACCGTGGCTGCTTTCACGGAAGGATTTAGTTTTTCCAGTTTCATATCATTTCCTCCTGCAGTTTCTGTTCCTGCACCCGGTAAATTTTATCTGCCCATGCATGGGCAAGCTCTTCATCATGGGTCGTAAAGATGACAGTCAGACCGTCTTTTTGGATTTTTTCGGTGAGCTGTTCCATGATTGCTGTCGTAGAGCGGTAATCCTGCCCATAGGTCGGCTCATCTAACAGCAGGATGTTCTGCTTTCCCGCCAGCACGGACAATACTGCCAGTCTTCGCTGCTGCCCCTGACTCAGCATATATGGCGAATACCTGTGAAACCGCAAAAGACCGTATTCCTCCATCATGCGGTCTGCAAGGCATGCACATTCTTCATCCTTGATGCCGGGATTCCACTGCATTATGCTGCTCTCGACCTCCTGCCTCACATTCTGGGTGATAAACTGATTCGCCGGATTCTGAAATACAATTCCCATATGCTGAAACTGTTCTTTCTTTGTCCAAGCCTTCTCACCAAATTGAATATTACCCTCATAAGATATCTGTCTTAACATCGCCAGAAACAAGGTGGTCTTGCCGCATCCACTCGGACCAAGAATTGCAGTCATAGCACCTTTTGGAAACCGGACATTTACCTGATGAAGCAACTGACGGCGTCTGTCCTTACGCTTCCACCGCCCTCTTCCTGCCTCAACCAAAATGGACACCTGATCCAGATGACATGCTGCCATCTCCATGTTTCGAACCGGAGTTGTCCTCTGGCATACACCCGGATAAAAGACACCTTCCTTTTGGAACAGAGGATAACATTCTTCTATGTTTTCTCTGGTAATTCCTCTTGCAAGCACCTTACCGCCCTCGCCAAGAAGAATCATTTCATCCACAATATCCAGCCAGTGCTTCATCCGGTGGTCAATCACAATGATCGTCTGATTCCGAAGCTTTTTCATCTTGGTCAGAAGCTGAATCAGTTCCCGGGTTCCCTCTTCATCAATATTGGCAAAAGGTTCATCCAAAATCATGCATTTACTTTCCATCACGTACAGACAGCAAAGCGCCGCCTTTTGTTTCTCTCCGCCGGAAAGACTGTGAAGCTTCTTATCCAGCAGCTCTTCCACCCCAAGCTCCCTAACCGCCTTTTCGATGCGCGAATCCATTTCACTGGATGGAACGCAAATATTTTCCAGACAGAACTGCATCTCTTTGCGCAGCGTGTCCATGCAAAACTGCAGATCTGGATTTTGGAACATCATGGTTACATACGCCGCCCGCCTGCTCTGATTCATTTCTGCAAGATTTTTTCCATAAAGAAGGATCTCGCCCTGCTCCAGATAACCGCCATTTTCCGGAAGTAATCCACAAGAAACAGCAGCCAATGTGCTTTTTCCACATCCACTGCTGCCCATCAGAACGGTAATGCCGCCTGCCAAAATGGACAGAGACACATCGTCCAGAATATTTCTTTTTGCATTTTCATAATACCGAAATGTCACATGTTCCAACTGAAGTACCGGAAATTCTTCTTTTCTCATGAATACGTTCCCTTATGCCTCTAAATCAACTGCGGTGTTCTGACCAATTGCATAGCCGTTTAAAACACCTGCTTTGGCAAGCTTGTCTGCGAGCAGTTTTGTGATAACGGCAGTGAAAATAATAGAGCTTACCAGACGTACTGCCAGCATCAGAAGCAATACCGGCACTGCAATCTGGCTGTAACCGCTGATAAACAGATTGTACACCAACGTGACTACCGAGCACACGCAGCTTGCCAGACACATGGTCTTTAAATCGTACTTCTTATAGCGGAACAAGGCAATGATGATCTCAAATCCAATTCCCTGAACCAGACCAGATAAAATGATAATCGGTCCAAAATAGTTTCCCAGAAGACATTCAATGATCGCCGCCAGCATTTCCGCAATGATACCTGCTCCCGGTTTACGAATGACATAAGCCGCAAACGCTGCTGCCATAAAATAAATACCATAAAACGGCTCATACCCCAGTGAGGTAAGCCCCGCAGGAGTCAGCAGACCACTCAAAAAACCGCCCGTGTAGGTCGCTCCCAGAAATACTACACCAAACAATACACTCACAATCGCAATCATTAAAACATCTTTTAATTTCCAATTCACTTTCATTTCTCTTTCCTCTTTCCTTTATTCCGCCGTCGGGCTGTTCACCGAACAGGTTATCTCAAAAATATAATGACTAAGTTCTTTTCCACAATACGCATTGACATCATGAAAATACTCAAACAGTTTCTGTACATCGCAGTTTAAAATCGTGCAGTAGTGGGAGGATCCTTCGTAGATTCCCATGTCAATTGCATGATTGACAACCGTTGCAATATACTCCATATAATTTTCAATTCCCATTGGATACAGCGCAATCTTGCATGCTACGGGGAAATGAATGTCCTTGATTGCAGCTTCATTTACCGCTATATCATCCTCTTTCAGAATGAAGTCTGCATCCGTATCGCCCGGACAGCCCTTGGAAAATGTTGCCTCCATCGTCATATGTACACCGTCCTGATATGCCTGAACAAAGGTTGCCTTCAGCGCATCCTCCACATGAATCTGTTTTCCGCGGTATACGGTGGAAAGCTTGTCCGTTGCCTTCCATACCTTGCTGGTGTCCACCTTCTCAATCGCACCTAAGATCACCTCGACAAAGCGATCCGTCATCGGTGACAGCGAAAAACGGCATCCCGTAATTTCCTGTGAAGCACCCGTCATTCCGCAACCACAGCCGCAGCCTGACTTCTTTCCATAAGTTACATATTCTTTTTCTGCCATAAAATAAAAACCTCCCGGATTATTTGTCCAGAAGGCTTGATATCATACAACTATACCATACTATGCTCTCTTGTCGCTCCCTCCGCTGTTATGATACAGTTCAGGTTCAACGGGTTACACATCTCAGTCGTTCATCGACACCCCGGGACAACATAAATTATAACAGATTAAAATAATGTGTCAATCTGTCTTTTTTAAGAATTCGTATGACATTACGCCAGCAATTAGGTATAATACAATTATACGTTATTTAAAGTGAACTCCAATCAGATTTATGAAAAATGAAGCGTAAGAGGAAAGAAACGAAGAAAGAGGTGACTTACTTTTGGCTGATTCGAATATTACAAAACATGCTTTATCACAGGCACTGAAAGAATTACTCCTAACCCAGAATTTAGAAAAAATCAGCGTGGGGAATATCTGTGAAAAATGCGGAATGAACCGTAAAAGCTTTTATTACCATTTCAGAGATAAATATGATTTGGTGAATTGGATTTATTATACCGACTTTTTGACTATCATAAAAAAAGACGAAACCTTAATCCATTTTGAATTACTGGAAACGATCTGTACTTACTTCTATGATAATCGCCTTTTTTATCAGAAAACATTTATCGTAGAGGGGCAGAACTCTTTTACGGAGTATTTCTCCGATATTATCAAATCCATCGTTTCCGAAGATATCAGCCCTTACATTCCGCAGGATATGAATCCCGAACCATTTTCCCAATTTTATGCGGATGCCATTGTCTGTGCTATTAAGAAGTGGATTTACCAAAAAGACTGTATGTCACCACAGAATTTCACCAAGTTCCTAAAGCAGTGCATTCATATCGCAATTGCTACACAAGACTTTGAAAGCGAAGGATAAACAAAAATGCTTGGCAAAAAAATGGACAGCCGCTCATTTGGCTGTCCGTTTTGTAGCTTTACTTTTTAATTGCATTCTGAAGAACCTCTTCCAGCGTGCTGTGGAAAATATTATAGCCTGCATCTTTTCTCACACCATCGTAAGCAGACATATTTCCATCACGATCAAATCCGACTACGAATGCATCCTCTGATATGATTTGATCAATCTGCCATGCATCTCCTACAAGATCTATAAATAATACGCGCTGCTTTTGACTTTCACGCACAGCATGCACATGCTCATAAACTCTTTTTCTGGTCTGATCACTGCACGATGGGTGCGCTGCTAATAAAGCCATCTGCGGATGATACTGCTGTACTTCGGAAATCCAATGGTCACTAATCACCTCTTCGACATCACCGTCCAGATATCTCTGATAGATTGCAAATAACATCTTATGATCCCGCAGCTTTGCGCACACATCCGGCATCTCCGTATCCTTGTCAACAGCAATCATAACATTTTTACTTTTCTTTGCACGTTCCATAAACCGCTCTGTAATCTGATGTCCTCTGAGGAATATAACAAAGGCACAATCTGGCTGTCCTTCCAAAAGAGGCATTAATTTCTCGGCATCCCCCGATGGTAAAAACAGAAAATACGTATAGATTCCCATTGAAACTCCCTGCTGCAGAATCGAAGCATAACACTCCGGATCTGTATACAGCTTTTCAGAATCCATTCCTAAGGTTAATGACCACGGAACATTAAATTCTTTTTCCGCTTCAATCTGGCGTATTATTTTTGCACCCTGAGTACAGCTATTATATCCTAAATTCATCCCAAATTGCATCAATAAATCCATATCTACATTTTGGGTAATATCTGTAAACAGCGTATAATAAGCACTTTCCGGATTCTGCAGCATCTCCTGTACCACACTTAGAAATCGCTTTTGAAAACGCCCTTTGGAGAAATTCACCCCTAAATCAATTAGATTCCTTACGGTTCGTCCGGGGGAACTCTGGATATCTTTGACTGCTTTTTTCAGCATGCTTTCTATTAAAATTTTATTCAAATCGCTCTGCATCTATTCGGTCCTCATATTTGCTTGATTCCTTTTAAGGATAACACATCTTTCGTTGAAATCCTATATCCAAACTTTTATTTTTTTCATCGTGTTCCCCAAAAACAGCATGCCACCATTCCCGGACCAGTATGCATACCAATAATCGGTCCTACGGGTGCTATCATACAATCTGCTTCTACAAACTGTGCTTCAATTTCCTCTTTTAATGCTGCCGCTTCTTCATAACAGTCACCGTGGGCAATCATAATCGTTCTTCCAAGCGAAGGATTCCAGCTTTCTTTTAGGCACCTGATTTTTTCTTCCTGCGCCTGACGGCGTCCCCTCGGTTTACCGGCAAGCACCAGCCGCCCGTCCTCGTCTATGCGTAAAAGCGGCTTAATTTGAAGAATCGTTCCAACTGCTGCCGCAGCAGCATTGACTCTTCCGCCCTTTTTCAAGAACTCCATCGTATCCACTGTAAACCAGTGGCATACATTGAGACGCCTTTTTATCATCCAATCAAAAAGTTCTTCCAAACACGCTCCGTCCTGCCACCTTTTTGCTGCATCATATACGAACAGACCTTCTCCTGCACAGGCACATAAGCTGTCAATACATTTGATGCTTCTTTGCGGATATTTCTCTTTTAATTCATTCGCACAAATGCACGCATTTTGATAAGTTGCAGACAATCCCGTAGAAAGACAGAGATACAAAATGTCCTGACCACGCTTCAAATATTTCTCAAAATATTGCATATATGTATTCTGATTAATCTGGCTTGTACTTCCATATTTCCCTTGACGAAGTGCTTCGTAGAATTCTTCCACACTTAAATCTCCGCCCGGTCCATATATCCGCACTTCCCCATCTAGAATTACCTCCATCGGAATGATCTCTAACTCCGGTATTTCATTCAGAGCTTTTGGTGCAAGATCCGCGGTTGCATCCGTAATTAATTGGTATTTCCTCATGCCTCTCACCTTCTCCTAACAACTCTTTTCACATCCTGCGCAGGCATGCCACAAGCGATCTGCTGCCGGCTCCCAATCCTTCGCATACGGACTGCATCTGTCACAGAGACTGTCAATCGTCTCCGGTGATTCATAATCTGTTGACTGTGCCCCGGTTTCTTTTACGATTGCGCGTATTTTCTCCGGATTCTCCAGCATCGGACATGGACGAAGCATATTGTCATTAAACGGCTGCCCGTCATGATAAGCCATGAAGATCGGACTCTTTAATGCCTCTAATAACGTACATTCACGAATATTTGCATTGGAATAGTGAATAAATACACACGGCTCTACATCGCCCTTGGCATTGATATGTAAATATCTTCTTCCGCCTGCAATACAGCCACCTACGTACTCTGCATCATTCTGGAAATCCATAGAGAAAATAGCCTTTCTATTTCTGTACTCCCGGATTTTGTGGTACATTTCCGTGCGCTGCTGTGGTGTTGGCAGGAGCTGTGGAGCGGCACCGTTTCCGACCGGCATATAATGGAAGAACCATACGAACAGCGCGCCTGCGTCAATCATCATGTCAAAGAACTCTTCGCTGCTGATATCTTTATAATTCACACTTGTATAGCAGGTCGAAATTCCAAATGGAAGTTTATGTTCTTTCAAAAGACGCATGGCTGCCATTACCTTGTCAAATACGCCTTCACCTCTTCTTCCGTCGTTGGCATTCTCAAATCCTTCCAGACTGATTGCAGGTACAAAGTTTTTCACTCTTAACATCTCCAGACAGAACGCCTCGTCAATCAACGTTCCATTCGTAAAGCTTAAGAATTCACAATCGGAATGCTTCTCACAGAGTGCGATGATATCTTTTTTTCTTACCAGAGGCTCTCCACCTGTAAAGATATACATATAGGTTCCAAGTGCTTTTCCCTGTGTTACGATCGAATCCATCTCCTCAAATGTAAGATTCAGATGATTTCCATATTCTGCTGCCCAGCAGCCTGTACAATGGAGATTGCAAGCGGATGTCGGGTCCAGCAGAATCGCCCACGGTATATTACACCCTTCCTCTTCTCGTTTTGATACCTGCGTTGCACTCCCCGAAAGACTGGCGTTTACAATGAAGTTCTTTAAAAATGTGTTCCTTACGCCCGGGTCCAGTTCCCAGATCTTCATGAGCAAGTCGTACCAGTGGTTTTTCTCCTCGATTACATTACGAACGACTTTCCGTTGTTCTTCATACCAGCCATCTGCCGATACCTTGTCTACTAAATCCATGATTTTTACAATGTTGGTGTCCGGATCTTTATCCAGATATTTAATTGCCTGACTTAAGGATGCTGAAATGGCTGCTGCTTTTGTTTTTTCTCCAATATTACTCATATGTGTTTCCTCACTTTCTTTCGTATGCTTCGATCGTAAAGCAAAACCTTCTTTTATTCATTACCCAAAGTCCGGTCTTTGTCCAAAAACAGGACATTCATCAAAACCTGTTACTTTTAAAGACAATCGCTCATTTTTGTCCAAAGCTTTTTGAGTATCTCTCTTGTTATAATGAAAAAAAAGAAGGAAAGAAGTGATTTTATAGAAAAGAAAAAGTTGAAATTTTATCTGCTTCTGATTGCTTATATTTTAGCTTTGATCCTAGTAGTGATTCATTTCAAAACGGTATTAAAAGGAATCGGATTCGCGTTTCATCTGCTTAGCCCTTTATTCATGGGAATCACGATTGCTTTTGTGTTTAACCGTCCCTTTGAAATGTTTCAGGGATTTTTTCACAGCAAATGGAAACTCAGGAAAACGCCTTCCAAAATTTTTGCTATTATTACCATCTACATACTGGCATTTGGAGCGTGTGTTCTTCTGTTATCTCTTGTAATTCCGGAAGTGATCAAGAACTTGAACATGTTTATATCGAACGCAAATCATTATTTAAATGAATTGCAGATATTTATAAACGGGATTACAGATTTTCTAGGCTTTCGAAATGTAGATATATCATCCATGATCACCAAGGCAGAACGATATCTCTCAACGCTGGCAAGTTCGTTAAATAATACACTCCCGCAGATTATTGAGGTGACTGCCAGCTTTGTATCCACCGTTGCTACCGTATTTATTTCAATTGTACTATCTGTTTATATCCTGAGCGGGAAGGATTATCTCCTTGCTCAGCTAAAACGAACGGTACTGGTCTATCTGCCCGAAGAAGCACATGTGCCTGCAAAGTCTTTATCTCAAATTATCTTGCAGGTATTTGAAGATTATGTGGCAGGGCAGTGTAAAGAGGCTCTGATCTTAGGTTCTTTGTGCTTCGCCGGTATGACAATCCTCCGGCTGGATTATTCCGGACTTGTCAGTGTTGTCATCACATTTACCGCACTGGTACCCATTGCAGGTGCCTATATCGGAGGTGCAATCGGCGTGATCCTGCTCTTGTTTGTCTCGCCGCAGAAAGCATTGATATTTTTAATTTTTTTAATCATACTGCAGCAGTTTGAAGGAAATGTCATCTATCCCCGTGTCGTGGGAAGGAAAATCGGTCTTCCCGGCATGTGGGTACTGCTCAGTATCAGCGTAGGAGGTGGACTGTTGGGAATATGGGGGATGCTGATCAGCGTTCCGATTACCACTATTTTGTATCAATTAGTAAAAAAAGATATTGCAAGACGGGAAGCAAAACAAAAAAAATCATTTACAAATGAAAGGTAGGTATTTTTATGGAAATTCGATTCATGACATCGGAATCTGTTACAGAAGGACATCCAGATAAAATCTGCGATCAGATTGCAGATAAAATTCTAGATGAATTATTAACACAGGACCCGGGCAGCCGCTGTGCCTGCGAAGTTACAGTAGAACCGGGCGCAGTACATGTGATGGGAGAAATCACAACAAATGCAACGGTGGACTACGAAGCGTGTGCGCGCACCGTCATTCGTAATATTGGTTACACAAAAGAGGAGTATGGATTTACAGATTCCTGCAGGTTCTCCTCCACTCTGCATGAACAGTCTCCTGATATTGCCTGCGGTGTGGACTGTGCAGTTGAGCAGGAACAAAACGGCGAAGATCACCTTGGCGCCGGGGATCAGGGAATGATGTTTGGTTATGCATGCCGTGACACCTCTTCTTATATGCCTCTGGCAATTTCACTTGCCAACAGCCTGACTATGAATCTGACACATTTGAGAAAAAATAAGGTTCTGCCTTATCTTCGTCCAGATGGAAAAGCACAGGTCACAGTAGAATATCATGACAATCAACCGGCTCGTATCGCGGCTGTTGTCGTATCCACCCAGCATGATCCCGACATATCAATCCGGCAGCTTCGTGAGGATATCTGCAACCATTTGATTTTACCGATACTTCCTCTGCATTTGATGGATGAAAATACAAAATTGTATATCAATCCGACCGGAAAATTCGTGCTTGGTGGTCCGGCGGCAGATACCGGACTGACCGGAAGAAAGATCATTGCAGATACCTATGGCGGATATGCACATCATGGCGGCGGTGCTTTCTCCGGAAAGGACTGTACGAAGGTAGACCGTTCTGCAGCTTATATGGCACGATATATCGCTAAAAATGTTGTTGATGCCAAGGTGGCAGACACTTGCGAAGTACAGCTTTCTTATGCAATTGGTGTTGCCAACCCCACTTCCGTTTCTGTTGATACATTTGGCACAGGTGTCATCTCAGACAATGACCTTTGCGATATTATCCGTAACATATTTCCGCTCACCCCAAAAGGGATTATTGAATTTTTAGAACTAAGAACTCCCCTGTATTCGAAAACCTCAGTCTATGGACATTTCGGGAAGCCCGAAAGTGCACTGCCGTGGGAGCGCAGAACCCATACTAACGCTCTCCGTCATGCCGTTCAGAAATATATGTAATGAAGTCGAGGTACTTTATTTTATGCATCGAAACACTTTCTTCGACGCAAGGGAAACCAGCGCGGATAATGCTGCCACACACAGCAAAATCAACCCCGTATGGTTTTGAAACAAATCAAATATTACACCATACAGTGCCTGGCCAATTGGCTGGGCACACATGGAAATGGACATCATCACCGCAATTATCTTTCCTACTAATTCCGGTGGTGTTTCTGTT
>JAQUUC010000061.1 GCA_028694105.1 Hespellia sp. | reverse complement strand
TATGTACGTATATACAATGAATTGCATGTGGGAGCAATATGAAAAACGTGTGGGAGCAATATGAAAGATAAAACGCGGTTAAAGGACAGCTTAATAATTGTACTGATCGGCTTGTGCTTTACTCAAATTATATTTGAAAGTATAGGCTTAGTGAAAGTAACCAGTATATTATTCTATTCGTCCTTTGTTATTTTGTTCTTTTGCTGGATTATTAGCGATTTTTCCATAAAAGACAAGCTGAATAAAATTATTATCGTATTATTCTTGCTTTGTTCTATTAATGTGTTTTTAAATATCATTTTAAGTGACGGAGCATTTACGTTCGAGAACGTAAAAAAAATTCTCTTTTTCATATCAACGCTTGTCATGTACCGTGTTGCATTATGTAAATGCAATACAAAGAGGATAGAAATGTGGTTTTCGTTTTTTATTTTTATTGTATCAATAGCATATATATTACTCTATGCAACGAAAGGTGCTGATATGCATTTGTACCATGGCGTTGTAACCAAATATTTGACTTTTAATTTAGAAAACCCCAATAAAGCCGGATTGTTTTTACTGTTTATTGCGATTTCGAATACAATTCAGTTTTATCAAAGAAAAAAAATAGTATTAAAGTCAATATTCTTATTGTTTGCCGTTTGCTTTTTTTACTTCATATATGAAACGCATTCAAGAAATGCATTAATTGTTATTTTGGGATTTATGGTTGCCTTCATATTGGTATTCAGGAGAAAACGGACAGTAAGAATATCGAAAGCGACCAATTTCTTTATCACGATTTTCCCGTTCGTTTTCACCATTCTGTATTTATTCCTTATCAAAAGCGCCTCTGTAACAAGATTTTTCTCTTTTCTTATTGAAGATGGCAAGGATCTCAACTCCCGCGTGCATGTATGGGAAAATGCCTATAACGTGCTTAAAGATCATTTTGTATTCGGCGGCTATACGCAGTTGTGCGGTGATTCTTCAATATTCCAGCTGCATAACAGCCATTTGGATATTCTCGGAGCATTTGGTATTGTCCCGTTTGTTTTATTTATTAAATATCTGCACAGCATTCTGAATACCTTATCTTCCAGACAGCGCATCGGCGGGTACAAGCTAGTGTACTATTATGCTTTTATTGCGACAATTATACTTGGTGTGTTTGAAGCAGCTGTTTATAACGGAGGAAACGGAATTGGCATTTTAACTGCTGTGTTTATATTGTTTTCCACCAGTGAAGACGATGGGAGATCCGCACCATATACTACCAAGTGACAACCGGATCGATAGGGTCCATTCTTTTCTATTGTAATGCACGTTGCATTCATTGACATATGGGGGGCAGTTTTACACTTCAAAAAACGGGAAAGGAAAGTATGCTTACATTTGTGCTAATCATACATAGTATTTAATGAAAATAATATCAACAGATAAGCAAGTGAAAATCGGGGCTGTTCTTTCATATGTGTCCATTGTAATTTCCGTGTTATCCGGCATGATATATACTCCTTGGATGATAAAATGCATCGGACAAAGCGATTATGGACTTTTTACATTAGCCAATTCATTAATCTCTCTTTTTATTGTTGATTTTGGTTTGAGCAATGCTGTATCGCGCTTTTTGTCGGTGTATTACTCTAAGCATCAGGAAGAAAAAGCAAATGACATGCTGGGTCTTGTGTATAAGCTATACCTGCTTATCGATGTCATAATTCTAATTGTCCTGGTGGTCTTATATTTCTTCATTGGTAAAATATATACAACTCTAACCGTAATGGAATTACAGAAGTTTAAATTGGTATTTATCGTTCTGGGATTATATACATTGGCAAACTTCCCGTTTATCACTTTAAACGGAATACTATATGCAAGAGAAAAATTTATTCAAATCCGATTGTTTGACATCATGAGCCGCCTTTTGATTGTAGCACTGATGCTGATACTTCTGGAACTTGGCTACGGGCTTTATGCAGTTGTGTTTGTCAATGTCGGTGTAGGGCTCCTGTTTATTGTCTTAAAACTACTGCTGATAAAAAGGACGAAGCTCGCGAAGCCAAATCTGAAATTTTTTGATTCCGCTTTGCTAAAGGATATATTCAAGTTTTCCATTTGGGTAACCGTTAGCCTGCTGGCTCAGAGACTGATCTTTTCGATTGTTCCTTCGATATTGGCCATTACCCTCGGAACTGCCGCGATTTCCGTTTTCGGGATTGCGTCCACCATCGAAAACTATACGTATTCAATCGTAACCGCTATTAACGGTTTTTTCATGCCTTCGGTCGCCAGACTGTATGCTAACGATGAAAATGCAGATATTCAACCGTTGATGACCAAGATTGGAAGATATAATTTTGCTGTATTTGGAATTATTTTTGCTGGATTCTTGGTTTTTGGCAAATCATTTATCCAAATATGGGTCGGAAATGATTATGCTGATTCCTATTACATCCTGTGCTTGATTTTGTTCTCGGAGCTCTTTGGTTCTGCATTTTCCATCGGGAATATTGCACTGACCGTAAAAAACAGAGTCAAAGAGCAGGCGCTGATTACTTTGGTATCCGGTATCATTAATGTCTTCCTGGTGTTTGTATGTACAAAATACGTTGGTGTTATAGGAGCCGGAATCTCCATTGCAATTGCCAGAATCATAAGCCTGATCATAATATTGTTGTTATTTAAGAGATTGTTGGGGATGAGATACCGCAGCTTTTTCTTTGATGTTTATTTTAAGCACTCCATTCCTCTGGTGATCATTGTTGCCGAGGGCTTTATTCTGCAACGGTTTATTGCCTGCTCCTCCTGGAGTCGGCTGATCTTGCTTACGGCAATAGTATTTGTCTCATATTTGATTTTCATTTTCCTGTTTTCACTTTCCTCCTCTGAAAAGAAATCCATATTGAACTATATGAAAAAAATGAAAAGGAAAAAAACATGAGATCGTATTTAACAGATGTGCCGGTAAAAATCAATATATGGATCCGGCCGGAATGCCAAAGCAAGCAGTGGGAGGTAATCCGGAAAGCTCGTCCCAGTGTGTTGTTCTTGATTTCTGATGGTGGCAGAAACGAAACAGAATGGGAAGCCATTAAGAAAAACAGAGAAATGATCGATTCTTCCATTGACTGGGATTGTACAGTATATAGGAAATATGAAGTGGAAAATTGCGGCATCTATACTATGATAAGCAAGTACAACGAGCTTGTTTGGTCACATGTTGACCGTTGCATTTTTCTTGAGGATGACCACATACCATCGGTGTCTTTCTTCAGCTTCTGTGCCGAATTGCTGGAAAAGTATAAGGATGACAAACGAATTGCCTGTATTTGCGGCATGAACCATATGGGCGTTTATGATAAACCGAAGGAAAGCTACTTCTTTTCCTCCTATATGTCCATATGGGGTGTGGCAACTTGGAAAAGAGTATATGAATCTCACAGCTTGTCATATGGGGACGATGCGTATCAAAAACAATTGATCAAGGAGGAACTTGCAAGAACCAATAAAACAATTATTTTGGATAAAATAATGAATTACCCGCACAATCCGATGTACGGTAACCATATTGCGGGCGATGAGTTTTGGCTTCAGCATTATATGTGCACACAACACGCATGCTCTATCATTCCGAAAAAAAATATGATCAACTGTGTGGGGGCTACAAACAATGCGGCGCATGCTTCCGATTACAAAAATATGCCGAAGAATATTCAGGCACTGTATTTTATGAAAACATACGAGATTGATGAAATATGTCATCCGGAATTTGTATTGGTGGATTCCGACTATACCAAAAAAGTATTGAAACAGCTTCACAACTCCAAAATCATGACGCTATTAAGATATGTATTCACGCTAAACATTTCGGCAATAAAGGATGCTTTCGAACGAAAGATACATCGTAATATTGAAAAGTAGTCAGATATTTACTGAGGGGATAGCAAAGCTCATGAGCGGTGATAAAAAATATGTTCTTCTAAATACGGTTTACCGTGGCGACAATTTTGGTTCTTCGCTGCAAGCGTATGCTTTGAAGAAGTATGTAGAAGAAAAGTTCAAGGTTGATTGTATTATCGTAGAACGAAACGAAGTCGGATTTATGAAAAAATTATGCAGACTAGAAACGGTGTCTGTTAATTTTTTCAAAAGCTTTCTGTCTCCGAGACTTTTCAGAGATACATGGACAAGTCATTTCAGAAAAAGGTGTCCCCAAAACAGATACTCCGACGCGATACAATATAATTTTATGGTATTTATTGAAGCAGAACTATCACCGACTTATTTATCCGGCAAAAAAATGAAAGAGCTTGCCAGAAGCCGTAGCTGCTTGCGGTGTATTACCGGAAGCGATCAGGTGTGGAATCCCACCGGCACCCATCTTAAAAAGGATAATTTTTTAACCTTTTCTCCGAAATCTAAAAATATCTCCTATTCCGCATCCATCGGAGCCGACAAAATACCATATTATAACTATTTGCCCTTTAGAAGGTATGTGAGCAAAATCAACTATATTTCTGTTAGAGAAGAAACAGCAGGACAGCTGCTGATGAATAATTTTCATATTTCTGCGCGAGTTTGTGTTGACCCTGTGCTTTTAGCGGGAAAAGACTTTTGGATAGAAAAGCTTAAGAGTATAAATATGGATACACCGTTTATTATCGGATATTTTTTAAATAAACCTTCCGAAAACGCCATTACCGAAATCCGGAGAAACATAGCAAACAACCGCAGCGTTTATGTGGTATCCAAGTGTGATTTCCCCCAATATGTTGCTGGAACGAAACAAGTATCCGACCTCTCTCCATTTGAATTTATATCGTATATCTGCCATTCGGAATGCGTTCTTACCGATTCCTTCCACGGAATGCTGTTCAGTATACTTTTTAATAAGAAGTTTTTTGTCTATGAAAGAGATTATGAAAAAAGTGTTCCTCAGCATTCCAGAATCGTATCATTATTAAATGGGCTGAATATCGCCGATAGATACATTCGTAATGATGTTGCTTCAGACACAGCTGTTCTGGATGATATTGATTATTCAATGGTTAATCCAATTATAGAACAGATGAGAAAGCAATCGGTAAGCTTTTTATGTGAGGCACTTCGTGATGAATAACATAAATGTCGGAAGAATCAGAGACTGTACCGGGTGTTTCGCCTGTTCCGCCATATGTGCAAAGAACGCCATCCATATGTGTCCCGATGGAAACGGATTTTTCAAACCGGATGTCAATCTAGATGCCTGTATCGGCTGTGGACTCTGTACGGATGTTTGTTATTCGCATGCAGATACATTTAACACAGCGGATAGCTTGAAAGCATATTATGGTTGGCATAAGGATCATTCCGTGTTGATGAACAGCGCGTCTGGCGGGATCACCTCTGCCATATGCCAGGCGGCTATTCATAACGGCTTTATGGTAATCGGGTGCACCTATGATAATAACGAAAAGAAAGCAAAGCATTGTATCATACGTGAGATCAAAGACATACCTAAAATACTCGGATCAAAATATTTTCAATCGGATATGTCTGACGCTGTTTCTGTCCTTAAAAGCTTACCTGTAGATTCAAAAATCGTATTTTTCGGCACTCCCTGCCAGATCCTCGGGATAAAAAGATTTTTAACAAAGAGTCATTTTCGTATCAAAAATATCTATCTTGTCGAATTGTTTTGCCATGGCATCGTTTCTCCGCTTGTTTGGAAAGAATATATTAAATTAAGCAAAGTTAAAGATGTAAAAGAAGTAAAATTTCGCACAAAGCATTACGGATGGCATATCCCTGCCAATGAATTTGTAACAAACAGAAAAACCATCCCGACCAAGCGAAGCGGAGATGCTTTTTTTAACGCGTATTACTCAAAAGAGTTCTTTAATAAATCGTGTTATGACTGTGAAGCAAAAAAAAATATCGGCAATGCAGACTTGAGAATAGGAGATTATTGGGGAAACAGATTTATCGATAATAAAAAGGGGGTTTCCTGTATTATATCCTCCTCTCTAAAAGGGGAACAGCTTCTCGAAGAAGCAAAAGCGTACTTTGAATTGTTTAATGGTGATTTGAAGGAAATCCTTGGTGCCCAGTCCTTTGACAGGACGCATCCTTTTGACGAAAAACAATGGAATGAGAATTACGAAGCATTAAAGGACTCGGGAATAAAATGTAGTTTGCGGCATATTGAGAAACGTAAGCCGCTGGCTTCGAGAATAAAAAGACGGATCTATGTTTTGTTGAGCAACATCAAAAATAGTGTAACTTCACATCTGAGCCATTGAGGTATAAAAAGGAAAAGTTTATGACAAAGATAAAAATTGACAAAAATGGTAAAGTCGGATTTGTTTTTTCTACATATGATGGTACCTCTTTTTTGTGGCCTGATTTTTTTCGGCTTTTAAACCGATTTTGGCCGGGCTTTGATACTGCGTTTGACGGATATATCTCCATGGCGGAGGAAAAAAAGATTATCGCTTCGGACAAGCTGGTGATTCAACCAATCGGGTTGTCGAATAGCAATAGCACCTATTCAGAACGATTACTGGAATGCATTAATCGCTTAAACTGTGAATATGTTTTCATTATTTTAGATGATTTTTTCATGAAATCCGCCGTAGACAATGCTCGGTTTGCCGAAACACTCGGCTTTATCCGTAACAATTCTCATATTGACGGAATTACCTATGAAAATTTCCGTTCCGCTTCAGAAAAGGATGTTCAAATACCATATTTGAGATATCTGAAAAAGAGAATGTTCTTATGCAATCTGCAGATAGGCTTATGGCGGTCTTCGTCCTTACAAAAAATCATCCGATTGAATGAAAATCCATGGAAATTTGAATATTACGGAAGTGTAAGGGCCTGCCTGTTTAATTATAGAATATTGACAATCAAAAAAGGAGAACCCCCAATTTTTGATTATGACTGCGGCTGGCTTTTGGTAAGAGGTAAATTCGATGAAAAAATCTATCATGAGTATGTGGAAAAGCTCGGAATTGATCCTCATCTGGGAGATGTAATTGGATACCATGAGAGAGAGCCTGCAAAGAAAGTCGGTCTGATGACAAAGATACGCCATGCAATACTGTCTGTTCTATCTGTTTTCAGACGGTAACACTACATTCAGCGCGATGCCCCTAATCAATCTCGAAGCAGATACATGGAGTATGAATATCGTTATACCATTTGTAAAGAAAACAGAGTGGCCCAACTAGTGAAACAAACAATTGAAGGAGATGACGGCTCATGAATAACATAATTAATGTTACCCGTTCCTCAATGCCACCCATTGAGGAGTACATAGAAGAAATCAAGCCTATTTGGGACTCGCACTGGCTTACCAATATGGGCATTAAGCATAAACAGTTGCAAGCCGAGCTGGAGGTGTTTTTCGACTGCCCGCACGTGACGCTCTACACCAACGGTCATCTCGCGTTGGAAGCCGCCATAGCCTCCTTCGCCTTTCCCACAGGGTCTGAGGTCATAACGACTCCGTTTACTTTCGCCTCGACAACCCACGCGATTACTAGGAACGGATTAGTGCCTGTGTTTTGTGATGTCAATCCAGCTACTTACACTATCGATACAAAAAAGATTGAGTCGCTGATAACGCCTAAAACAGTGGCGATTCTGCCTGTTCATGTCTACGGCAATATGTGCGACGTGGATGCTATACAAGCGTTAGCTGACCGTCATCATTTGAGGGTCATCTACGATGCGGCTCATGCCTTTGCAGTGAAGTACAAAGGCATATCATCGGCAAACTTCGGTGACATCTCTATGTTCTCTTTTCACGCCACGAAGGTGTTCAACACTATCGAGGGTGGTGCTGTATGTTTCCATGATGACAGTAAGGTTGAGTTGTTGAATGACCTAAAGAACTTTGGCATTCACGGTCCGGAAGATGTGAACTACGTTGGTGGCAACGCCAAGATGAACGAGTTCCAGGCAGCAATGGGTATCTGTAACCTGAGGCACTTGGCTGCTGAGATTGAGAAGAGAAAACATGTTTACGAGCGGTACATGGCTCTCCTATCCAACATCCCCGGTATTATTCTCTGTAAACCACAGGCGGATGTGAGACCTAACTATGCTTACTTCCCGGTAGTGTTCGACGGCTGCAAGTACACAAGAGATGAGATCTTTGACAGGTTGAAAGCGCACGATATCGTCGCTCGGAAGTATTTCTACCCATTGATCAACGCGACAAAAGCTTACCAGGATTATCCGACGGCAGGCGCGGAAAAAACACCGATTGCAGCGCATATAGCCAATCGGGTCTTGACTTTACCAATGTACTCTGACTTGTCTCTCGATGATGTTGAAAGAATATGTTCGATTATACTAGATTGATTGCTGAGCAATTAATGCTCTACTGCGCAGTTGATATAACAAAAGCCCTCGAAAGGCTTCAGAAAACAGGAGACTCAAAATGAAAGGAATTATCTTAGCCGGAGGTAAAGGAACTCGCCTTTACCCGATGACAAAGGCTGTGAGTAAACAGCTACTACCTATCTATGATAAGCCGTTGATTTACTACCCTCTCTCCATGCTCCTCTTGGCTGGTATTCGAGAGATTCTCATCATCTCGACGCCGGAGGACACGCCTGTCTATGAACGGCTGCTAGGCAACGGCGAGAGGATTGGCGTCAGAATCGAGTACCAGGTTCAGGACACGCCGCGCGGATTGGCTGATGCATTCATACTCGGTGCTGATTTTATCGGCTCTGATTCCGTCTGTCTAATCCTTGGCGACAATATGTTTTTCGGACAGGATATGTCGAGAACGCTCTGGAACGCTATAGCAAAGATTGAGACGAACGGTGGTGCGTGTATCTTCGGATACCCTGTAAAGGATGCGAGATCGTTTGGTGTGGTGGAATTCGACAAGACGCATAAGGTCATGTCAATTGAAGAAAAGCCAAAAGAGCCTAAGTCCAACTACGCTGTCCCCGGCTTGTATTTCTACGATAACAGGGTCGTTGAGATAGCGAAGAATGTAAAGCCGTCGGCGCGCGGTGAAATCGAAATCACAGCCGTAAACAACGAGTATCTATACCTTGGTGAGCTTAACGTACAGCTCTTAGGCCGTGGCATTGCGTGGCTCGATACGGGAAGTCCCGAAGGAATGCTCAAAGCTGCTGAGTTTGTAGAAGCAGTTCAGAGCCGTCAGGGGTTTTACATAAGCTGTATTGAGGAGATTGCGTGGAGACGTAAGTTCATAACTACTGAGCAGCTGGAAGCCATAGGTATGGAGCTTAAAATGACCGATTACGGACAGTATCTGCTGTCACTCGTTGAGGAGGCGAAGAAAAATGACTAAGACGAACAAGACCATCCTCGTTACCGGCGGCGCGGGATTCATCGGCTCGAACTTCATCTTCTACATGATGGACAAGCACCCAGACTACCGTTTCGTTTGCCTTGACAAGCTGACATATGCCGGTAACCTATCAACGTTGGCTCCTGTTATGGATAAAGCTAATTTCAGATTTGTTAAAGCTGATATCTGCGACAGAACAGCTGTGTTCAACCTCTTTGAGGAAGAGAAGCCTAACATTGTGGTTAACTTCGCTGCTGAAAGCCATGTTGACCGTTCTATTGAAAACCCAGGCGTATTTCTCGAAACAAACATCATGGGCACCGCTGTGATGATGGATGCTTGCCGGAAATACGGCATCGAACGTTACCATCAAGTGAGCACGGACGAGGTGTACGGCGATCTGCCACTTGATAAGCCGGAGCTGTTGTTTACTGAAGCAACGCCTATACACACCAGTTCCCCCTACAGCGCATCTAAGGCATCAGCTGATCTCTTAGTATTAGCTTATCATCGCACGTTTGGAGTACCAGTGACGATTTCCAGATGTTCTAACAACTACGGACCTTATCAGTTCCCGGAGAAGCTTATTCCGCTGATGATTGCGAACGCTCTAAATGACAAGCCGTTACCTGTTTATGGAGAGGGATTGAACGTCCGCGATTGGCTTTATGTGGACGATCACTGTAAGGCTATCGACTTAATCATTCACAACGGCAGAGTAGGAGAGGTCTACAATATCGGCGGACACAACGAAATGCGGAATATCGATATCGTGAAGCTCATCTGTGCCGCTCTAGGAAAACCGGAAAGCTTGATAACCTACGTTACCGACAGAAAGGGTCACGATATGCGCTACGCTATCGACCCGACGAAGATTCATAACGAGCTTGGCTGGCTGCCGGAGACGAAGTTTGTGGATGGTATAAAACTAACTATCGACTGGTATGTGAACAATCGGTCTTGGTGGCAGGAGATCATTTCTGGAGACTATCAGAACTATTATGAGCGGATGTACAGGAATAGATAATTTTCTTCAAAACTGGAAAGGAGCGGAAATGAATAGCTTTTATAGCGTCGAAGAACTCCATCAAATAGGCTTTAAAGAAATCGGCGACAATGTAATGTTGAGTCGAAAGGCTAGCATATACGGAGCTTCGCATATATCGCTAAGTAGTAACATTAGAATAGATGACTTTTGCATACTTAGTGGTAATATCACGATAGGTAACTATGTCCACGTTGCGGCATATACCGCTCTATATGGGAGTCAAGCAGGGATTGTCATTGAAGATTTTGCGAATATCTCATCAAGAATCTGCATTTATGCCGTCTGCGATGATTATTCGGGAGAGACAATGACGAATCCTCTCATTCCGGATATGTTTAAAAACGTCCAAAATGCACCAACAAGAATATGCAGGCATGCGATTATTGGAAGCGGTTCAACGGTACTGCAGGGAGTTACTCTAGGCGAGGGGGTAGCTGTCGGCGCAATGTCTCTTGTCAAGGATTCCTTGAAACCTTGGGGTATTTACGCAGGAATACCCTGTAGGCGCATTAAAGATAGAGTAAAAGGAGTCCTAGAGCTGGAAAAAGATTTTCTCAAAAAAAATAATTAGTAAAAAAGAAATGTATTTCTTGATCTCAATCAAAGTGAGGAATAGCATAAAATTATGCAAGAGAATAAGCAAGCATCACCTCTATCTGTATTCCACGATAAAACCCTAATAATTGCCGGTGGTACAGGTTCCTTCATGTGCGCATTCATAGAAAATGTAATAGTATATTTCTGAACTCTCTGATATTACTGTATTTTCTCGTGTGCGTTAGCAACACTGATTAATATTTTTCTATGCAGTTAAGAAGTAGAAAAATGAGATTGGAGACCAACTAAAATGTCGCTTTTTAACAACAAAACATTGATGATTACGGGTGGAACCGGTTCTTTCGTGTGTGCATTCACAAAAAATGTAATTACGCATTCCTGAACTCCCTGATATTACTGTATTTTCTCGTGCGCGTTAACAACACTGATTAATATTTTTCTATGCAGTTAAGAAGTAGAAAAATGAGATAGGGGATCAACTAAAAATGTCCTTATTCCACGATAAAACCCTAATGATTACCGGCGGTACGGGCTCTTTCGGTACTACTGTGCTACATAAGTTCCTGACCTCTGACATCGGCGAGATCAGAATCTTTTCCCGTGATGAGCTGAAACAGGAACTGCTCAGACATTCTCTCCAGGCATCCTACCCGGAGGAATATTCGAAAGTCAAGTTCTACATCGGCGACGTCCGTGACCTGTCATCTCTTAATGATGCTATGCCCGGCGTGGACTTCATCTTCCACGCGGCGGCCTTAAAGGAAGTGCCGAGCTGTGAGTTCTTCCCGATGCAGGCGTACAAGACGAATGTCGAGGGGACGGACAACGTCGTTCATGCAGCTGTGGCTAATGGCGTTAAGTCGGTAGTATTGCTCTCGACAGATAAAGCTGCCTATCCCATCAATGCAATGGGCATCTCGAAGGCTATGGCTGAAAGAGTAATTTACTCCAACGCCAGAGTTGCCGCCAACAGGGGTACTGTGTTATCATGTACTCGCTACGGTAACGTCATGTGTTCCAGAGGCTCTGTCATCCCGCTCTTTATCGACCAGATCAAGGCCGGTAGGGAGCTAACGATTACTGATCCCAACATGACAAGGTTTATGATGAATCTAGATGAGGCTGTCGCTTTGGTAATGTACGCCTTTGAACACGCGAATCCGGGTGACCTATTTGTGCAGAAGGCCGACGCTAGTACTATTGGTGATCTGGCGAAGGCCGTGCAGAAGCTTTTCGGTGACACTGGCATCAGAACGATTGGCACCCGTCATGGCGAGAAACTCTACGAAACCCTGGTCACGCAGGAAGAGATGCTTCGCTGTGAGGACATGGGTCAGTATTACAGGATTGCCGCCGACAGCCGCGACCTGAACTATGACAAGTTCGTCGTAAAAGGTCAGGTCAAGACGATGGGGGACGAGGCTTATACAAGCCATAACACTGTAAGGCTTGATGTGGAAGGAACAGTTAAGAAGCTCTTGACCACCGAGTATGTACAGCAAGAGCTAAAGGCTAGAGGTATGGAATGAACATCTTGATCACAGGCGCCGCCGGGTTCGTTGGTAAGAACCTGACAACAGCTCTGAAGAATATCCGAGATAACAAGGATAGGACGCGCCCAGCGTTATCTATCGGCGAAATCTACGAATATGACGTAGCTACCGACCCTGTACTGCTTGACGAGTGGTGTGGGAAAGCAGATTTTGTCTTCAACCTCGCTGGCGTGAACAGGCCGAAAGATAATGCCGAGTTTATGTCCGGCAATTTTGGCTTTGCATCTGAACTGTTGGATAACTTGAAAAAGCATAACAACAAATGCCCTGTGATGCTCTCCAGTTCTATCCAGGCAACGTTAATAGGTCGCTACGGTACATCTGACTATGGCAAGAGTAAGCTTGCTGGCGAAGAACTGTTCTTCCAGTATAGCCAAGACACAGGCTCTCCAGTCCTCGTCTACAGATTCCCTAACCTGTTCGGTAAGTGGTGCCGACCTAACTACAACTCGGCTGTGGCTACATTCTGCTATAATACGGCTAATGATTTGCCGATAACAGTCAATGACCGTAATATAGAGCTGGAACTGCTCTACATCGACGACTTAATAGCCGAGATGCTCCACGCTCTGGAGGGAAAAGAGCATCGGTGTGACTATGACGGATTAACTCCTGTGTCCAAAGACAACGGTCGCTACTGTTACGTTCCAACGACACATCATGTCACACTGGGACAGATTGTGGATTTGTTGGACACCTTCAAAGCCCAGCCAACGACTCTCGTCATGCCGGAGATCGCGCCGGACTCCTTTGCCAAAAAGCTCTACTCAACCTATCTCTCCTACCTCCCCGCCGATAAGGTCGCATTCCCTCTCAAAATGAATGTGGACAACAGAGGCAGTTTCACCGAACTGCTAAAGACCACCAACTGTGGGCAGTTCTCCGTGAATATCTCAAAGCCCGGTATCACGAAGGGCGAACACTGGCATCAAAGCAAATGGGAATTCTTTATCGTGGTGGCAGGGCGTGGACTTATACAGGAACGTAAGATTGGCTCCGATGAAGTACTGAACTTCGAGGTGTCAGGAGAGCACATACAAGCTGTCCGCATGCTTCCAGGCTATACGCACAACATTATTAACCTATCAGATACAGACGATTTGGTGACGCTCATGTGGGCGAATGAGCAGTTTGACCCCACACATCCCGACACATTCAGTCAAAAGGTTGATGCCA
>JAQUUC010000013.1 GCA_028694105.1 Hespellia sp. | reverse complement strand
ACAAATATCGATAGATTTTGAAAAAGCACCCTTAGGGAGCTCTATTAAAGTTACCCTTTTTTACCACCGATATTAAAAACTAATTTTTTGCTAACTTATGGTTGACTTTTCATAGCTGGTCTCCTTTATCTGTTTCATTTATTTTGCAATCCCGTAAAACTCCCGGGCATTTTTCTCTGTCTGCGCAATGACTTCCTCGCAGCTCATCCCTTTTAACTGACCAATCTCCTCCGCCACATACTTCAGGTTCAATGAAGAATTACGTTTCCCGCGGTGCGGTGATGGTGCAAGATACGGACAGTCCGTCTCAAGTAATATACGTTCCACCGGAACTTCTGCAACCACACGCTTCAGCTTCTTCGCATTGGAGAAGGTAACCACACCGCCCACGCCGATATAATACCCCATCTTCATATACTCCCGTACCATTTCAAGAGAATAGGAATAACAGTGAATGTCACATTTCAAATCTGCCGCGTGTTCCTTCAGAACCGCCATCGTATCTTCCGCCGCATCCCGGCTGTGAATCACGACGGGCAGCTGCATGTCCCGCGCCAGCCCCAGCTGCCGGATAAACCATTTTTTCTGTGTATCGTGCTGCTCCCTGTCCCAGTAATAATCCAGCCCGATCTCCCCGACCGCGACCACCTTCTCGTTTGTCAGCTGGTCTTTCAGCCATGCAAAGGTCTCTTCATTCAATGAGCCAGCCTCATCCGGATGTATGCCGACCGACGCGTACATGAACGGATACTGCCCGGCAAGCTCTATACTCCTTTTACACGAAGAAAGCGTAGCCCCACTGTTTACAATGGTGCCTACGCCGCCTTCTTTCATTGAATCTAATAATGCTTTTCTATCTTTATCAAATTGTTTGTCATCATAATGTGCGTGTGTATCGAATATCATGTGTATATTTCCTCCTGGATATTCTTACTATAACACAATATCGTCTATCTTTTCAAATGTTGTTAAATCAAAGGATTCAATTGCGTATCCCTCAATGATGTAAAGCGTATTCCCGGCATAGATTCCACGGATAGTTCCGTACCAGTTCGTTCCAGTCTCACGATCCAGAAGGCAGGTAAATCCACTGTTCTCATCATAAGAATATACGTAATAGTGCATGCTGTCCCCGTATGCCGAAAATCCAATCAGATTCTTGTCTCCGTCAATCATAACCGCTTTGTAATCATAGAAAACATTACTGCCGTATACATTTTCCAGCACCTGCTTGTTAATCTCTGACACACTTGCCGGATTCGAAATATCGAACATGGAGAGTTTCACACCATTGGTTGTCATTCCATCCGGATCTGTATCTATCCCGATTCCGAGCAGCAGATCTTCGCTGTACGGATGCAGATATTCGGAAAATCCCGGAATCTTCAATTCACCCAGAATCTTTGGTTTCTTCGGATTGGACAAATCAACGGAAAACAATGGATCCACCTGTTTATATGTCACAAAATATGCCGTATCTCCCATAAATCTTGCGGAATAAATCTGCTCCTCCTCCGCCAGACCTTCCAGCTTACTGACCTGTTTTAAATTTTCATCCAGTATGTAGAGTGCGTTGGTCTGTTTCTCTTCTTTCACTTCGTCCGATTTATCTTCCTCCGCACTGCCTTCACGAATAAAATCCTTCAACGTGGTGAGCGGATTGATTCCATCATTATATTTCGTCTGCGGTATCACAGTTGTCACCATGCGAAGATTTCCCTCGTACTCATCAATGCTGAAGGAATCATTCAAACTGCCCCATACCTTTGTCTGTCCGACTGCAGTGAGCGTTCCGTCCTTGTAGTTGATTTTACGGATGGAAGTCTGATTGTACGCTGCGGAATCGGAATACACGCTGTCACACATATAAATGCTCTCGGTACTCACATAGCACATTCCCGATGCAGATAACAGTGCCTTTGTATCACACACCTCATCCGGCTGGTTCATATGGATTGAGGAAATGATGGTATACTGTCTGCCCGATGGCATCACCGGCATATAGATCCGGTCCGCATCCAACGTCTTTCCCTGCACCAGTGGAATGTAGGTTCCCGGGTCATCTCCTGCATTTCCGACCCCATATACATAAAACTGGCTGATCATATAAATATAATCGCCTGACACGCGCATGGTATAGTAATTTCCGCTCTGCGATACCTTCGCAACCTCCTCCGGGTTTTCCCGGTCACTGATGTCAAATGTTTTGATGCATGTATTTGGCACGTAGCTGTAATATCCACCGGATGAAGTTGTTTCTCCCGAAACCTCTTCTGTGTAGCAGACATACAGTTTGTCATCCTTCAGATAGAATTCACTGACCTGCCCGTCATCCGACAGATCAATCGTGCTGATAACTTCCATCTGAGGATTCCGGATATCAACAATCTGAATATACATTCCATCCTTGAGACTGTAGATATAATTTCCATCCGTCTTTACGGTATCCGCCTCTCCGACACCCTCCTGCCGGACATTCGTATCCGAATACCCGCTGCCTCCTGTCTTTGCGCCGTCCGCATTCGATGCCACACCTGCAGCTGTATCCGCAGCCATTTCGTTCTCCATCGTACCATATGTCGTAACTTCTTCCTGCTCCTGCTCTTTCAGATATTCATATATCTCGTCATAATCCTTCGCTGTCGTGATCGCTGCCTCCGGTTCATCTGCGTCCAGACCGCTGAAAGTACTGCTCTGCTCCTGCGTACCGTCATCTGCCAGTTTTGCCACATTTTTCACCAGAAATCTTCCTCCGAACACCCCTCCGATGATCAGACACAGACATGCCGCTGCCGCAGCTCCTGTATACGCAAATTTCCATTTCTTCCGCGTATTTTTTTCCAGCATTTCCTCAATATTCTCCGGCTTCAGAGCATCCGGCACATCGATTTTGGCGTGATCGACATCTTCCCGCATCTTCTTCTGCAGCTCTTCCCAGTTCTTATCCATAATCATCGCGCTCCTTTCTACTCTAAATATGCCCTCATCTTTTCCAGGGACCGGCTTTGTTTTGAACGAACCGTATTTGCATTCATTCCAAGCATCTCACCGACTTCACTGCTGTTATACCCTTCCATCGCAATCAGTGTGACAATCAGGCGTTCTCCCTGCGTCAGCTGTCCCAGCGCATTATGTAAATCCTGACTTCCAACCAGCTCCTCTTCCTGCGTGAGAATGTGCCCGCTTCCTATGTCATCGCACTTTAATTCACAGTCCGTCCGCGACTGTTCTGCGAACTTCTTCTTACACTTGTTGCTGAGAATGGTGAACATCCAGTTCTTAAAGGCTTCTTCTTTTTTCAAGTTCCGGATATTCAAAAATCCCGCCATCACCGCCTCACTCACAACATCCTCGGCGTCCTGCCGGTGCTGCATCGTGTAGAGTGCAAAACGATATAAATCCACATAGATTCGTCCGTAAAGCGTCGCAAATGCTTTCGTATCTCCCTTTTTCGCGCGCTTGATCAGAAAGATTTCTGACTGATTCTCATATTCGTACATTGCAGTTTTCCCCCTTTCCTGCATTTTTCTGAATGTTTTTTTACATTCTTATTTATTAGAGTAGAAAAAAGTGTCTGCTGTTGCATTCTTTTTATTTTTCTTCGGAAAACACAACTTTGCATATAATCGCCGACCTTGGCTGCAGGAGATAATCTCCATTTTCAAGCATAATCCGCTCATCCTCCAATACACTCTCCTCATGTGCCGTATCCACAATCAGCTGCCAGCTGCCCTTTGTCATCACCGGAAGCTGCATCTGCAGTGCTTCCCAGTGCGTATTTAAAAATACATACACAATGTCCTCGGTTCCATCCGAGAGACACCCTGCATAGAGCACGCCCAGCCCCTGCTCACTGGCATCCAGATCCGGATCCCACGGATTCGCTTTATGTGAACTCATCGGCGGAAGTCCAATCACCGAAGTCTTCTGGTTGGCGTAAATAACCGGATTCCGTTTGCGGAAATGAATCATAAAACGATAGAACTCATAGAAATTCTGGTACCGCTCTTTTTGTTCCCAGTCCAGCCACGAAATCCGGTTATCCTGACAGTAGCCATTATTATTTCCATACTGTGTGTTCCCAAATTCATCTCCTGCAAAAAACATGGGCGTTCCACGGCTCATCAGCAGTGCAGTACATGCATTTTTCATCATCCGGATTCTGAGCTTCATAATCTCAGCATCATCCGTCTCTCCTTCAAATCCACAGTTCCAGCTCAGATTATTATTATCTCCGTCTGAATTATTCCATCCGTTTGCTTCATTATGCTTAGAATTGTATGCATACATATCATAGAGCGTAAATCCATCGTGACAGTTCAGGAAATTCACAGATGCATCCCTTCCTCTGGTCGCCGGATCGTACAAATCCGGTGAACCCATCATGCGAAGCGCAGCAGCATGAAGTTTTCCGCCGTCTCCTTTCAAAAAGCTTCTCATATCATCCCGGTATTTTCCGTTCCATTCCGCCCATCGGTTCCACGACGGGAAACTTCCCACCTGATACATTCCACCGGCATCCCACGCCTCCGCAATCAGTTTCACGTTCCCTAAAATCGGATCAAAAGCAAGATTCTTAAGCAGCGGCGGCTGGCTCATTGGTGAGCCGTCCTCATTGCGCCCAAGAATGGATGCCAGATCAAAACGAAAGCCGTCCACCCGGTATTCAATCGTCCAGTACCGCAGACAATTCATTATCATCTCCTGGACCACCGGATGATTACAGTTCAGTGTATTTCCGCATCCGCTGAAATTATAATAATACCCCTCGGGAGTCAGCATATAATATACATTGTTATCCAGCCCCTTAAACGAGAAAAACGGTCCATGCTCATTTCCTTCTGCCGTATGGTTAAAAACCACATCGAGAATTACTTCAATTCCATTCTTATGCAGTTCCTGAATGGCTTCTTTTAATTCTCTGCCTTCCCGGTTGTACTCAGCCTTCTTCGCGTAACTGGTATTCGGCGCAAAAAAGCAGACCGTATTATACCCCCAATAGTCCAAAAGTTCCTTCCCATCCGGTCCCTTATGTCCTTTACATTCATCAAACTCAAAGATCGGCATCATCTCCACCGCATTGATTCCCAGCTCCTTCAGATACGGAATCTTCTCACGAAGTCCGGCAAATGTGCCCTTCGCCTCCACACCCGAAGAGGCATCCTTCGTAAATCCACGCACATGCAGTTCGTAGATAATCAGTTCTTCCATCGAAAGATCCGGTCTCTCCTGCGTGCCCCAGTCAAAATTATGGCGCACCACCCTCGCCCGGTAGCAGTCGTGATTTCTTGTGTTTTCTCCCCATCTGCTCTGTCCGACCACCGCTTTCGCGTAAGGATCAAGCAGATATTTGGTCCGGTCAAATATCATCCCCTTTGCCGGATCATGCGGGCCATCCATCCGGTAGGCATACTCAAATGTTTCAATATCCAGATCATACACCATCATAGAAAATACGTGGCCAATCTTATAATGTTTTGGAAATGGCAGAATTGCATACGGCTCTTTGGCTTCTCTTCGAAAAATCACAAGCTCACAGTAAGTCGCCTGCGTAGACGTAATTGTGAAATTCACCGCTCCATTTACTGCGGTCGCTCCGTTGACTTCATACATTCCCGGGTGCACCCGAAAACCACCTATCTTATCATATTTTCTCATTCCACTCCTTTTCACGAAATCCGGTTAATACAAAATCATCCCCAATCACCAGAGGTCGTTTTACCAGCATACCGTCTGTTGCAAGAATCTCATATTGCTCCTGTTCACTCATATTCGGAAGCTTGTCTTTTAGCTGCAGCTCTTTGTATACCAGACCGCTTGTGTTAAAGAATTTCTTTAGCGGAAGCTGGCTCATCTTATGCCATTTTTCAATTGCCGCTGCTGATGGACTCTGCTCCTTATCATGTTCATGTGTTTGATTTTCTATGGAAACTTTCTCCCGTTCCTCTGTAAACTGGATAAGTTGCGATAAGAAAAGAAGATATTACAAAGCAGGCTGTTGCACAATTAAGCAACAGCCCTTCTACTTTCACACTTCTTATCCTCTATAATAGTTAATCAGACAACCTTTCAGAATAATCTCCCGCTCAGGATCCGTCAGATCGCCAAGCTTCAGATTCAGCTCTGTCATTCCATCTTCCTTCACAACATAAGCTTTAATTACATCCAGTTTATCCTCCACTGCTTTTCTCACATCCGGCACGAAGATATAGTCTCCGTTCGCAAATGAAAGATGTTCATGATCTTCCTCTGTTAAGAACGGCAGCATCCCCCAGTTGATGAGGTTCGAGCGATATCTCTTGGTTGCATATTCATTCGCGATGTTCGCCCATCCGCCGAGTACCTTCTGACAGGACGCAGCCTGCTCACGGGCAGAGCCATCCCCCGGTTTTACAGCAAAAATCGTGCTTCCAACTCCGAGATTTCCTTCGCCGACTTCCGGATATGTCTCATGAATCTTAGCCAGGACCGGTTTTAATTCTTCTACTGCGTCAAGCGGGCACTCACCTGCTTCAATTGCCTTCTGTGCTTTCTGAATCTCTTTCGCTCTTCCAACGTATGCAGGGTCTTTTCTTGACAAAGCAAATTCCGCAAGTCCGAGTGGATTTGAACGGTAAGATGAAGTCTCTCCGGATGGAATGAGCTCATCCGTTGTAGTTACCGGATCATGAATCTCAGATACTACTTTAACAATCAGGTTCTGTGGAAGCGCCGACATTTCCGGCCAGTCCTTGATATTCGGTCCGAATTTCACTTCTACTTCCGGATCCGGCACACCGTGGCTGTCGAAGACACGATTTGCGTAAATGCTCTTGTCGAAGTGGTATTTTGGTCCTTTGTATTCTACATCCAGATCTGTCGCAGATGTTAAGAATCCTTTGTTTGCTGCTGTCGCTGCAATTGAACGTGCGTCCATCAGTGCTACGGAAGAAATCTGTCCGTTCTGAAGCTTCGAGCCTTCACGGTTCGGGAAGTTTCTGGTAGAATGACGAATACTAAATGCATTGTTTGCAGGTGTATCTCCGGCACCGAAGCATGGTCCGCAGAATGCAGTCTTCACAATCGTACCTGCTGCCATAAGGTCAGCAACCGATCCGTTCTTCACAAGTTCCATATAAATCGGTGTACTTGCAGGATATACGCTGAATGTAAATTCATCCGATCCGATGTTCCTGCCACGGATGATATCCGTAGCTGCACAGATATTTTCGAATCCACCACCGGCACATCCGGCGATGATTCCCTGCTCTACATATAATTTGCCATCTACAATCTTATTCTGAAGCGAGTAATCCACCTGTCCGTCAAGGCTGACAAGTGCTTTCTGCTCAACATCATGAAGAATGTCCTTCAGATTCGCATTCACTTCATCGATGGTGTAGACATTGCTTGGGTGAAATGGCATAGCAATCATCGGCTTGATTTCACTTAAGTTTACATAAACCATACCGTCATAATATGTCACTGCACCGGGTGCAAGTTCTTTGTATTCTTCGACTCTGCCGTGGATATCATAAAATTCTTTGATCTTCTCATCTGTTGTCCAGATAGAAGACAGGCAGGTTGTCTCTGTGGTCATAACGTCAATACCGATACGGAAATCGGCAGACAGTCTGCTCACGGCAGGCCCCACAAATTCCATTACTTTATTGTTCACATATCCATTTCCAAATACGGCGCCGATAATAGCCAGTGCCACATCCTGTGGGCCCACGCCGACTGCCGGTTCTCCATCTAAATAGATTCCGACAACATCCGGCATCTTGATATCGTACGTTTTATTTAACAACTGTTTTACAAGCTCCGGTCCGCCCTCGCCCATCGCCATCGTTCCAAGTGCACCGTAACGTGTGTGGCTGTCCGAGCCAAGAATCATTCTGCCGCCGCCTGCGAGCATCTCACGCGCAAACTGGTGGATAACCGCCTGATGCGGTGGCACGTAGATTCCGCCGTATTTCTTTGCGCAGGTCAGACCAAACATGTGATCATCCTCGTTGATGGTTCCGCCAACCGCGCAGAGAGAGTTGTGACAGTTCGTCAGTACATAGGGAATCGGGAACTTCTCAAGCCCGGAAGCTCTCGCTGTCTGGATGATCCCTACAAATGTGATATCGTGGGAAGTCATCTTGTCGAATTTAATCTGAAGACGCTCCATGTTACCAGAAGTATTGTGAGCCTCTAAAATACTGTAAGCCATTGAATTTTTCGCGGCTTCCTCCTGCGGAATATTCACTCTCGGGTCCGCTGCGTCTGTGACAATCTCAGTACCATTTACGAGATATGCGCCACCGTCATATAATTGAATCATTATCATATCCTCCTTGTAAATATTCAGCATAAAAGTGTTGAATTGTATATGAATACTTTTGTTCTCTATTTTGCTGATATATGTTTAGATGTTAAGCAGCTCGCTAAATACAGCCAGCGCTCCATCCGTCTCATGTGCAAGCACACGCTTCGCCAGTAATTTGCCAAGCTGTACGCCTTCCTGATCGAAGCTGTTCACATTCCATACAAATCCTTGGAACATCACCTTATTCTCAAAGTGTGCTAAAAGAGCTCCGAGAGATCTTGGATTCACATCCTCACCAATGATGATGCTGGATGGACGTCCACCTTCAAAATTCTTATTGCGGTTTTCATCCGCTTTACCACACGCGAACGCTACAATCTGCGCTGCAACATTTGCACATAACTTCTGCTGGCTTGTGCTGCCCTGAATCACAACATCGGTACCAATCTGGCTGTTCTTAAATCCAACAAACTGAAGCGGTACAATGTCTGTTCCCTGATGAAGCAGCTGATAGAAGGAATGCTGTCCGTTGGTTCCCGGCTCACCGAAGATGGATGGTCCGGTCGGATAGCTGACTGGCTCGCCGAAGCGGTTGACAGATTTTCCGTTGGACTCCATGTCTAACTGCTGAAGATGTGCAGGGAAACGGCTCAGTGCCTGTGAGTATGGAAGTACGGCTGTGCTTGGATATCCGAGCACGTTACGCTCATATACACCAATCATGGCATCCAGCATTGCCGGATTTTCCATCATGTTCTTCTTCGTTGCAAGCTTGTCCTCTGCGGCTGCGCCATCTAAAATCTGCGCAAATACTTCCGGTCCGAATGCCAGTGATAACACGGCTCCTCCAACCGCTGATGTAGAAGAATAACGGCCTCCGATATAGTCATCCATGAAGAAGGCTGCAAGGTAATCATCGCTCTGTGCTAACGGAGATGTCTCGCTTGTAACTGCAGTCATATGCTTAGAAGCATCTAATCCGGCATTCTTCAGAGCGTCCTTCACAAAAGACTCATTGGTTAATGTCTCAAGTGTGGTGCCTGATTTGGAAACAATAATAAACAGTGAATGTGCGACGTCAATGGAATTCAGCACTGCAGCTGCATCATCCGGGTCTACATTGCTGATGAATTTAGCTTCCAGTTTCAATGTGTTGTTCTTTTTTGCCCAATTCTCAAGTGCCAGGTAGATTGCACGAGGGCCTAAATCACTGCCGCCGATACCAATCTGAACAACGGTCGTAAATTTCTCGCCTGCTGCATTCGTAATCTCGCCTGCATGTACTTTATTTGCAAAATCAGCAATCTTTGCCTGCTGCTCTGTATAGAACGCACGCTTGTCAACGCCATCTGCTGTGACCGCATTCCCCAGCTGTCCGCGTGTCATGTGATGAAGCACGAGACGCTTCTCACCTGTATTCACTACTTCACCGTTATAAACAGCTTCAAATTTCTCTGCAAGCTGTGCTTCCTCGGCTAAATTTCCAAGTGCGGCAAGCACTTTAGCATCTACGCTCTTCGCTGCATAGTTATAAGCAAATCCTTCTGCCATCGGTACGCTGTAATTTCTCACACGCTCTGCACCATTCTCACCAGCCATGGCTTCTATAATATTCACGCGCTCTACTTTCTCGAGTTCCTGATAAGAAGCAAGAGTATCCAGATTGTTCCAGCTAATCATAATTAATTCCCTCCAATTAATGAATTTCAATTTTTTTACCATTTTGATTATATACCGAATCTGTATTGAATTCAAGAACATACGTCGTTTCGAACTGTACAAATTCTGTAATCTCATGTATAATCACAATGGAAATTGTCAGACGGATACTCAAAACCTTACGCAGCTTCGCTGCTGGATAATGATATAAAATAACACTGATACAGGAGGATTTACCCATGATAAAATTAATTGCAAGTGATCTTGACGGCACGCTGCTCCAGAACGGTGCACAGGCGATTACGCCCCGCGCGATTGACTTAATAAAGAAACTGACTGACCGCGGTATTCGCTTTGTAGCCGCCAGTGGCAGACAATACAACAGTATGAAGACCCTTTTTGCTCCAATCAAGGACGATATTTCCTTTGTGTGTGAGAACGGCTCCCTCGCCATCGACCACGATGAAGTACTGTTCCGGGGTGAGATCGACGAAGATCTCGTCCGCCGTATCATTGAAGAGCTGCTCACACAGACACAGTTCGATATTACGGTATCACGCGAAGATTCCATGTATGTGACCAAGCGTTCTTCGGAATTCATTGACCACTTAATCAATGTCGTACATAACGACCTCACACCGGTCGATCATCTGCTTGATTACACCGACAAGGTCATTAAAATTGCCATTGGAAGCTCCGTTGACGGCACGCACATCGTCGACAAATACCAGAAGCATCTGCAGGATATGTTCGGCAGTGAAATCAAGGTCGTAACCTCCGGGAATCGCTGGATTGATTTTATTGCTCCAAATACCAACAAAGCTGTTGCCCTTGAAAAACTGACACAACACTTTGGCATCGACCCGAAAGACTGTATCGCCTTTGGTGATCAGTATAATGACGTGGAAATGCTGCAGTTCGTCGGTACAAGCTACGCCATGGCGAACGCCGCACCAGGAATCTCCTACTATTCTACCGATATCACAAGTTCTGTGGAGGATGTGCTGGAAGATTTGTTGAATGAGCTGGATGATTAGACTTTTATTTCGCTGTGAAGTTTTATATTCTGAATAAATCAGTGGTGTGCTGTGGTTTTCAGGTAAAGAAAAGGGGCTGCGCACTGCTGAATTTAATCAGCCAGTGCGCAGCTCCTTCATCAATGATACCCAAAGTTCTGAAAGAACCTATTTCAGTGCATGACCCGTTTCTTATCTGTTCTATCTTCTTTTCATGTCTTAAGAACACCAGTACCTGCGATACACAGTATACTGCCTGCAAAGAGCAGCATCCAGAGTACAACTGACTGGGTATCTCCTGTCTGTGGAACATCGCCCTTTAACGTCGCAGGTTTCGGCTGCGTTGGAGTAGTTCCCGGCTGCGCTGGTGGGTTTGAAACCTCCGGAGCCTTTTAATCTTCAGTGTTGCCGGTTTGTTCAGCTGTACAACAAAAATATGAAACTGGTCGGCATTGGCAGCTCTATCAATGGTTCCGGCATCTGATGGAACAAGTTCTACCGATTGCAGTGTATAACCATCTTTCACGTCGAAACTTGGATAACCTGGCTTTTCCGGATCCAGGTATGTCTCACCGCTGCCATCTGGTCCGGCAATTTCAGTTGCATTACCGCCACTGGCAACGAGAAAGTACTTCCCGATAACTGTATTTGCATCGCCTTCCATGCGAAGACGATATTTATATAGTTCGTCCGCCGTTGTGCCCTGAAAGCTATGGTAGGTTAGAATATTTCTCCCTTCATCAATCCAAAACACAGGATACTCGCAAATTCTTTCAGCAACGATCTTGCCATCTTTTCTCAACCGGGCTCCAAGCTGGACCATAGCAACTTTAGCCTCAATAGAATCTTCATACAGTGATGCCTTCCAGGAAATCGCTTTCCTACTGTTGGGCGCTATGGTTGCTGTCAGATTGTCCGTATCATCGGAGTAAGGGGTAAGCTTCAGACTCTTAGGTGAATCCAGCGTGTACTCTGACAAATTCAAATCCGTATCTCCATTATTCACAATTTGAAGACTAATGAACGTAGAGCCATCTCCGTCTATCATAGAAGCTCCCTCCCACTCCAAAGAAATCGACGGTGTTGTTGTCTCCTGCTGTGCTGGTGTGTCTGCTTCATTTTGTGGTGCTGGTGTGTCTGCTGCCTCCTGCTGTGCCAGTGTTTCACCTTCGTTTTCCTCTGCGCTTGCAGTGCATATACTGGAAAACACCAGAACAAAGGACAGAAGCAACGTCATCCATATTTTCTTTTTCATACTCTATTCCTTTCTTACATAAAAAATTTAATCCTCATCCATTATATCACGCTGGAACTTTTTAAAAATTGCAGAAATTCAAGAAAAAGCTGCAGTTTTTGCAGCACGGAAAAACATTCTTGCACAGCAGAGGTATACCCTCTATAATAAAAGGCGGGTGAATCATATGAATAATGAATTATTTTTAATGTTGCAGAATGCATTGCATTTTTTGATAATTATGGTGACTTGTCTTGCTGTATGTGTGATTCTTGCCACATATTTTTTGGGGAAAAAGAGAAAATTATGGGTGCTGTGCGGATATCTTCTCGTAAAGGCAATCCTTGTGAATACGCTGCTCGGTCTGGTTATCAGAACCTATTACGCTGAACTTTATGAGCATACATATTATCTGCAAGTCTGCTACCAGGTGAGTATGTGTGTGGCAGCACTTCTGTCTTTTTGTGCCTATTATTACACTTTCAAGGGAAGCATTTATAAGATTATGTTGGTATCCCTCATTTGCGATATTCTTGGCAATGTACTGGGACATGTTGGAGTTTTGACAGTAGATTTGCTCTCGGGCAGAGAGCTTTCCTTTTCAGACAATGGAAGTATCCCCTTTCAGCCAGTGGATCTGTTGATTCCGGTTGTTTCTCTGGCATGTACTTTTTTAGTTTTGCGCTTGGTGGCACCATGGATCCCGAAGATACAACAGTACGAAATTCGGCATACGAAAGTTATGGCTGTTCTATTTTGCTTTTACATTACCAGTTCCACATGGACTTTACTGCATTTTCTGTATTCAGATGCCCTTTTCGGTATTGTTGTATGCCTCTGGATGTGGCTTTTGCTCTTCATCGCTTTGCTATGGTCTGCAAAGCAGAGGGAATTTCTGGAGAATGAGAAGTCCTTTTTACACTTACAGCAGCAGCTTGCCGAGGCACATTATAATTCGGTACAAAAGCAGGCACAGTACATTGCTCACAGCCAGACCTTGATAGAACAACAGATGCAGGAGATTCGTAAAGCTGCGCCAGAAGTCCGGAGCAAGAAGATTCTGGAGTATATCAAGGGCCTGCAGGAAGATTACCATGTGATTGGTGACGCTGTTTACTGCAACGACTGGATGATTGATGCAGCCCTGCTTTCTCAGGCAGAATTGCTCAAATCAGAAGGAATCACATTTGACTGCGCGCTTCCGGGATTTTACTGCGGTCAGATGCCCAGACAGGAGCTGCTGTATCTGATTTTGTTTCTGCTCAATCTTGGAAGCACTGAGATAAGGGAGACTGCGGGAGAGCGTACGTTGTTCTTCCATGTCAATACGATTGCAAACCAGCTGATTATTGAGCTGACATTTCCCATGCAGGAAAAAAGAAAGCTGCCAGAAAGACAAATCTGAAGCTTTCTGTCAGGTTTTACATACACGTTGCAGATTACAAAAGAAAATAATATTGCCAGACTTGTATTGGCGTTAGAAAGACAGGAAGAGAACCGACATGAATATAGGACTATGTGATGACAACAAGAGTTGGCTTACCACCGCAAAACGCATATTGGAAGCATATATTGCAAAACAAATCTATGAGGCAGAGATTTTCTGCTTCCAGACTGGCGAAGAGCTGCTTGTGTTTCAGGAAAAGAAGCTGGATCTTCTGTTTATGGATATCTGTCTGGAGCCAGATTCGGAGGAGACTGAAAATGGAATCCAGACGGCAGCGCGAATCAATGAAAAATGGCCGGACTGTCAGATTATTTATCTGACGAATTTCCTTTATTTTGCCACAGAGGTTTATCAGACAAAGCACGTCTGTTTTGTACTGAAAGAGCAGTTTGAAGCGAAGCTTGATTTGTTCATGAAAAAGGCACTTCACGAATTAGAACAAATTGAAAAACCGCTTTATTTTCAAACGATAGGCGGACATGTTGTTCGGATACTGCCAAAGGATATTCTGTATATTGAGCGAAAGGTAAGAGTTACGGAGATTGTCACCAGACAGAAGGAAAGCCATGCTGTTCAGATCAAAATTCCGGAAGTGTATGATACACTTCCAAAGACGGATTTTATCCGTTGCCATAACAGCTGTATTATCTACTGCCCGGCGGTGAAGGAAATGCTGAAAAACAGCTTTATTATGGAAAATGGAAAAGAAATCTTAATCAGTCGTTCTTATCTGAAAACGGCCAAACAGGCATTTGTAAACTGGGCATTGACTCAGACATCTTAAAAAGGAGAATGAATATATGGGATGGATTATTTCTGTCTTTTTTATACTTGTCACGCTGGGATTTTGTGTCGTGTACTTCAGTACACGACTGGAACAGAGGCGGCAGGAGAACAGACTGGCAGCCTCTTATCTTCTTACGCTGAACCAGTATTATAAGGATACACAGACACAGATCGAACGGATTCGGTGTTACCGCCATGATCTTGCAAACCATATTCAGACGCTGGAGTATCTGATCTCGCAGAAGGAAGACAGCTCAGAACTTCATGAATATCTTGGTGTTCTGCAGAAAAAATACCAGCAGCTGGTGGAAGCGCAGTATTGTAAAAATGATGTTGTCAATGCGCTCCTCAGTTCCCGAAAGCAGCATTGTGAACAAAGTCAGATTTCATTTGCCATTGATGTAGAGAATGGGGATTATGCGGGGATTGATGAGAAGGATTTAGCTGCCCTGCTTCACAATCTTCTGGATAATGCCATTGAGGCCTGTGAACGTATGCCGGAAGGGGAAGCCCGGAGAATTCGCCTGCACATGGCACAGCTGCCAGATGTTACACTGGAAGTGGCAAATAGCATGGATTCCCGGGAAAAACTGGATTTCCGGACGAAGAAGAATCACAAAGAAAGCCATGGTTACGGGATAAAGATTATTACAGACTGTGTCAAACGATACCACGGTAAGTTCACAACCGAGTTTTCCAAAGAGCCACCGGAAATCATTCAGAAGATAGCGCTTCCTAAGCTTTAGAGCGAAAAGTTCTTTCTCTCAATCTCCATCATCAGATCCACGCGTCTCTGATGTCTTCCGCCTTCAAACTCCGTCGTAAGGAATACTCTCACAATCTCCTTCGCGATCTCAATTCCCACAATCCGCTCACCAAATGCAATGATATTCGCATCATTATGTGCTCTGACAAGTCTTGCCGTTACAGGCTCACTGCAGACTGCTGCCCGGACTCCGTTTACTTTATTGGCAGATATCGAGATTCCCACACCGGTTCCACAGATTAAGATTCCGAAATCTGCCTCGCCGCTCACAACAGCCCTTCCGACATTTTCCCCGTATTCCGGATAGTCACAGCTGTCACTGGTATCCGTGCCGAAGTTTATAACTTCATGTCCAAGCTCTTCTACATATTTCATGATTTCATTCTTCATTGTTACTGCTGCATGATCATTTCCGATTGCGATTTTCATTTCCTATCGTCCTTCCTGTTTTCTCCAACTATAAAACAACCTGTATAACATCATATCTTATATGCTCGGTATTTTCAAACTTATTTTACCCCATAAAGCGGCGAAAAACAACCAAAATGCGCACTTTGCACATTCCTGCAGCTCATTTTATACCAGTTTCCAAAAATAATTGGCAAATATTTTGCGGGGATATGGTAAAATGTAGTAAAGTGTGTGTGTTATTCTTGCCTTATTTACGGTGGTTTACTCGTGATCAGACCGCATACTCTGACAGGAAGAACGAGACATACAAAAGAAACGGGGGAATTTAAATTGGACAATCCTACAACAATGATCGCAGTTGCCGGCAAGGGTGGTGTCGGAAAGACGTCACTGGCGGCTGTTATGGTGAAACTTTTAGTACAGGCTTATCCGGATAAGAAGATTCTTGCAATTGATGCCGACCCGGCGGTTGGGCTTTCTACCGCACTTGGTATTGAGGTTGAAACCACCATCGATGACATTCGAAAAAAGGTGGTTGCGCAGGCACAAGACGGTAATACCAAGGCTGCAATCGAACTTTTGGGCGAGGCGAGATATGAGATTTTTGATGCACTTGTGGAACAGGACGGCTTTTCATTTATCGCGATCGGGCGTCCGGAATCGGCGGGATGTTATTGCAAAATCAATTCATATTTGAAGGAAGTTATTTCTATTTTATCGAGCAATTATGATTATGTGGTGATTGACGGAGAAGCCGGAATCGAACAGATCAACCGGCGTGTCATGGAAAAGGTGACGCATTTGCTGCTTGTTACAGATTCCAGTAAAAAGGGCTGTCAGGTGATTCAGACCATCAAAAAAGTGGCGGATGATCTGGTCATGTACGAAAAAGCCGGCGCAATCGCGAACCGCATTCCAGATATGAATGTGAAGCAGTATATGGATACGGGGGACATTCCGGTTCTTTCTTATATTTTATCAGATCCATCGCTTGCGGAATTTGACCTGAAGGGCGAGAGCGTGTTCTATCTCAGTGACAATTCAGCGATTGTAAAAGGTGCGAAAGAAGCACTTGAAGCGATCGGAATTTTATCCCAAAACTAAAAACGTGTCACCTTCCTGACACCAGATAAAAGGAGGCAGCAATGAAAGACTTAAAGCATCTGTACTATTTCGAAAAACTGCTGGATGAAGCGAACAACGAGCTGGTGCGTGAAGCCCAGAACGAGGGACGCATCTGTATCGGCAGTGTGTGTTATCAGATTCCGGAGGTTCTGTTGGATCTGCCGGGCGCATTTACCGTGAGGCTGCGCGCACCGCGCACCGGTTCCATGGAGATGGCTACCTATTACATGACAAGTCTGCTGTGTGAATATTCGAGGGCACTTTTAGAGCGCGCAATCGAGGGCGGATATCAGTTTCTTGACTGTCTGATGGCACCGGATGGCTGTACCATGATCAACCGCTGTGTTGAGAATATGGAACTGCTGCAAACGATGAACCGGGACAAATTCTTTTTCAAGTATTTAGAGGTTCCGATGAAAGCCGATGACAATGGCTTAAACCTCTACATTTCCGAATGCCGTCATAAGATCCTGGATCCACTTACCGAGGTCTTCGGACTGGACACTTCGGACGAAGCCCTCAGAAAATCGGTGGCGGAACATAACAAAACCTGCCGTCTGATTACGGAGATCGGCAATTACCGCAAGGAAGACAATCCGCGCATCACGGGATATGAATTTCATATCATCTGTATGGCAACTTATGTCTGTCCAAAGGATAAGTTAATTCAAAAATTAGAAGAAACTTTAGAGGAATTAAAGACACGAAAACCTGACGAGAAAAAAGCGTACCGCGCAAAGGTTGTTGTGGTCGGTTCCGAGATTGATGATGTCGATATGATTAAGCTTGTGGAAGATTCCGGTGCACTCGTTGTGGGTGACCGCTTCTGCTACGGCTCTCTTCCGGGACGTGAGGAAATCCTTTTAAATGATAACGAGGATGTCCTGACACAAATCTGCCGCCAGTACATGATGAACTGCATGTGCCCGCGCCATATGGATTCTCCGAAAATGAAACGCAGACACGAATATGTCAGCGAGATTGCCAAAGATTATCACGCAGACGGTATTATTTACGAACAGATGAAGTTCTGCGATCCATGGGCCTATGAGCGCATGGTCGGAACACATGTACTCCGAGAGGACTACGGTTATCCGGTGCTGCAGCTTGACCGCCCTTATGCGGTGGGCTCTTCCGGGCAGATCCGTACCCGCGTGCAGGCTTTTGTGGAAAGTATCGAAATCAAGAAAATCCATGGAGGTGCGAAATAATGGGCAAAGGAATCGGCAATACAAACTTAGGCGATATTTATGGCGGCGGCGCTGTCCGCAGGCACCGTGAATGGCGTGGTTTCAAGGATACTTGGTACGATTACACCAGATGGCTGAAAACCATGGGGATGCTCAGCAAATTTGTCGCAAAGCCAAATAACATCAAGGGCTTTTTCCGCTACCGCTGGATGATGAATTATCTGGCCGTTCCGATGATGATTGATAAGCACACCATCGGACTGCGCGGCAACCATCTGCGCATCGCACACGAGGAATATGATCTCGTGGCCGAAGACGTTGCGATGCTGCTGGAGAACATTTTCCGCGCCGATAAAAACTGTGGAAATGATGAAGAATTCTCGAAAAAGGTCGTAATCTTAGATGAAAATGAAATGGCACATATTATGTGTGGATTCCCAAATCTTAAAAGTCTGAGCTGGGAAATCGCATCGGTCTATATTCCGGTGCTGCTTCGCGGTGATGCGGTTACTCATTACCTCGATGTCATTCAGGAATGTGGTATGCCCGGTGATGTATGTCCGATGCCGGCGGCGGAAGCCGGCGTGTGCATTGATGATGATATGCCGGACTTTGGTGTGTGCGCCGTTCAGTGCAACACCACCTGCGACGGTTCCCTGATGGGCAACGGAGTCATTTCCAGAGAATATGAGCGGCGTAGAGTTCCGGTCTTTCAGATAGCAACACCGCTTCGCCATACCGAGCCGGGTGTACAAGAGTATGCCGCGCAGGAAATCCGCAATGCCATCAAGTTTATCGAAGACCAGACCGGTGAGAAATGGGACTGGGATGCTTACTTTACATGCGCAAAACAGATCAATGCCGAGACGCGGGAACTGCTGGAATGGTTCGACATGACCAAGACCGATTATCCGCAGGTCATCGGCGCGAACCTTGCGCTCTACCGCGAGACTGCCTACATGGTAGTTGCCGGACGTGTTCCTGCATTCTTATCTGCGGATCAGAAGATCACGCAGCTGGCAGCCCAATCATTTGACAAAAAGGAAATGCTGGTTCCGGAGTATCGCCACCGCGCGATTGTCTGGGGTGTGCAGTCACAGTATTATACGGATTTTCTTCCTTGGCTTCAGGACTGCTGTGGAATTCTGCCATTGGTCGATATGCTCAGTCTTGTCTCTACGGAAATGATTTCCGAGGACGATAAGGAGCAGGCCATCTATGATATTGCACATTTGTATGAGAACATGATTATGAGAAACCGTACCCACGGCGGCTACGAAGTGCTGCTGGATGACCTCTGGCGATTCTGTGAGGAGTTCCGCGCTGATGTTGTCATCCTGTGGGAGCACATGAGCTGCAAGGCACTGGATGGTATGCACGGCATGTTCGAGGAGCGCGCAAGGGAGCATGGCATCAAGCTGATCTGGGTTGGCCATGATCTGATGGATCCGAGAGTTGTGCCGAGAGTCAGCCTGCGCTGCGATGTGAACCGTTATATGAGAACGGTTATGCGGGAAGAACCGATTGATCCGAGTCTTGAGGAGATTGATGATACGCATTCTTGGTAAAACGGCGAATGTTGATCATGATAGCTGCAAAGCAGCGTCAAGCACTGAAAGTGCGAATTATGATATATAAAGAACAGAAAAGAGGAAATTAACATGAAATATTATGGCGGATGTGACTCAGGAAGTACCTATACGAAATGTGTCATATTAGATGAAACTGGAAAGATGGCTGCGAATGTGACCTTACGGAGCCGGATTAATTCCGTGCTCAGCGCGCAGGATTCTCTGAATCAGGCAATCGCGCAGGTACCGGATCTGACAAGCCCGGAAGAATTATCTTATCTCGTCGGCACAGGCTATGGTCGTAACAAAGTACCATTTGCAGATGAGAATATCTCCGAAATCAGCTGCCACGCCATGGGCGTTCATACAGCGGACCCCAGCGTGAAAGCAATTATTGATATCGGTGGACAGGATGTCAAAGGAATCGCCGTTGACACCGACGGAACCGTCCTGAATTTTGCGATGAATGATAAATGTGCCGCCGGAACCGGACGCTTCTTCGAGGCCATGGCCCGCGCATTCGAGATGGATCTGACTCAGTTCTCAAAACTGTCGCTCAGCGCAAAAAATGTAATTCCCATCACAGCGCAGTGTACCGTATTCGCAGAGAGTGAAGTTATTTCACTGGTCGGCGAGGGCAAACCTATGGATGAGATTGCAGCCGGAATCGAACTATCCGTTGCAAAGAGATGTTTTGTCATGTCCAAGAAAGCCGGAGCAGTTGACAAGATCACACTGACTGGCGGATGTGCAAAAAATGACGGACTAAAAGAAGCCATCGAAAAGGTATTAAAGCTCAAAGTCATTGATCTTCCAATTGACCCGCAGCTGATGGGAGCTCTCGGTGCCGCTGAATTTGCAAGACAAAAAGGAGGAAACTAGAATGAAGAAGCTAAAAAAATTAATCAAGGGACTGATAATTACCGGTGTGTTACTTTTCGTTGCCAGCCTGATTATCTACTACTTCAACCTCGACATGAAGGGTGCCGCAAAGATTTCTCCGCTTCTGGAAAAGTATTTTGACAGCAAAAAGAAAGAGAAACATTTATAATGATGAAATTATATGATGACGTCATAAAAACAGAGATGAAATTAATGGGGGCGGACGGTGCTATTTTGCCGCCCGTTTCTCTGAGTACGGGTGAACATCGTGTAAGCAGAGATTCAGTTTGGCCCGAGGATGATGATAATGCTGTCATCTTTCGAAGTGACATGGCATACGAGCTCGGTGGAGGCACTTTACCAGCGATTTCCAGCCAGACTATGACCGAGGACAGGGAATTGGTGCCGGAAGACGAGATCCTTCTCTACGGCCCGGATTTGAATCAGTTAAAAACAGACACCGCTTACGCAAGACTTGTATTTCTACGGGTAAAAGGTGAGGCACTCGGTGAGGGTGATGCGCTGTATAATACCATCCGAAAAATTGATTACACGAAATACCACGTGCATCCGCACGGCTACATGAGCCGCATTTCCTCCGCAAACCACCGCGAGCCGGTGCGCATCAGCAAATCTGCGATTGCAGAAGGACTGTCTTTTCAAAAGATTGGAATTGCTTACCTGAATGCGTACAAGAAACATCCGCAGATTGAAGCGGTTAAGATCGTGTTCATTACCGATTCCGCCTTTGATTACAGGACCTTGGAAGAACAATGTCTAAAAGTGGAACAGATTACCGGAGCCTTAGACCATATTTTCAAAGACCTGAAAATGGATTGCCATATCTGCAGTCTCAAAGAAGTGTGTGACGAGGCAGAAGGGCTGAGAGAACTACATTTTTCAGCTGGAAATTCAGCGAAATAACGCTTCTTTCACGTATTAAATTCAGACAGAGACAATATTCATCGTCTCTGTCTGAATCAAAATTCATCCTATTTGCTCTTACCTCTGGTCCGTACATCAAACGCAACCGCGATAATAAAGATAATACCCTTTACAACATACTGATAAGAAATATCCACGCCCATCAGGTTCATACCATTGGTCAGAGACATGATAACCAGCGTACCAATAATTGTATTCGTTACACGTCCAATACCACCACTTACAGCAACACCACCGATATAAGAAGATGCGATCGCATCCAGCTCAAATCCAAGACCGGCTGTCGGAGTAGCAGACTGCAGACGGGAAGTATAAAGCACACCTGCAAGCGCTGCCAGAGTGCTCATAGAACAGAATGCAAACAATGTAACTTTCTTTACATTGATACCGGAAAGCTCTGCCGCCTGCGCATTACCGCCAATACCATAAATATAACGGCCAAGACGGGTCTTATTCAGCATATAATTATAAACCATCAGAACCACACCAACAATCACGGCTGTCCAGGGAAGTCCACTGTAGCTTGCAAGCACCCAGATGATCGCCATAATAATTACGGAAATAAATACCATTTTTGTGATGAAAACCGGCATAGATGGTACCGCAAAATTGTATTTCACTTTGTTATTGCGCTGCTTTAACTGTGAGTAGATCATCAGTATGACTGCTACAACACCGATTAACAATGTCAGAATATGTATACTGCCATTTCCAAATGGAAGGTCTGGAATGAATCCATTTGATAATGCATTAAATCCTTCATTCGGGATGATGATTGTACCTGTATCCTGCAGTGTCAGATTGAGCAGGCCTCGGAAAATAAACATTCCCGCAAGTGTTGTTACAAATGCCGGAACTCCGACCCTTGTGACAAGTGTTCCCTGATAAAGACCAATACACAGTCCCAATACCAGAACGACCAGAATTGCAATCCATTGGTTAATATGGTACTTCGTAATCAGAATCGCTGCAACGGCTCCGCAGAAACCGGCAACATATCCAACCGAAAGATCAATATGTACCAGAATCAGGATCAATGTCATACCAATTGCAAGGATCGCAACGTATCCTGCCTGATTAATCAGGTTTGCGATGTTACGTGCCTGCATAAATCCTCCGGAAGTCTTCCATGTGAAAAACACCATAATAACGACTAATGCGATATACATCATATAATCTCTTATATTACTTTTCATAATCTGGGCTACTTCACTTCCAAGCCCCTTCTTTTCATTTTTCTTCTCCATTCTTCTATATCCTCCTTACGATTTCACTGCCATAGCCATTACTTTTTGTTCTGTTGCTTCTTCCGCGGTAAATTCTCCGGTAATCCTGCCCTCCGACATAACATACAGTCTGTCACTCATACCGAGAACCTCCGGAAGTTCTGAGGAAATCATAATAATACTCATTCCCTGCTCCACCAATTTATTCATCAGTGTATAAATCTCAAATTTTGCTCCTACATCGATTCCTCGTGTAGGCTCATCGAGAATCAGTACTTTCGGTTTTACGAACATCCATTTTGCCAGCTGTACCTTCTGCTGGTTTCCACCACTCAGGTTGCTCAGCTTCTGCTCGATGGACGGTGCTTTGATATTGATGGCATCTTTATATTCATTTGCCACCTTAATCTCTTCATTCTGATTGATTGCAAGTCCCTCTGTAAGACTTTCCAGATTTGCAATGGTCGTGTTATAACGAATATCCTGAATTAATATCAGCCCATTGCCTTTTCTATCTTCTGTCACATATGCGACCCCTTCTTTGATTGCTGCTTTGGGGTTCTTAAAATGACATTGTTTTCCATCTACATAGACATCTCCTCCGGTCAGCTTATAACCGCTCGGATTGCCAAATACACTCAGGGCAAGTTCGGTTCTTCCTGCTCCCATAAGTCCCTGAAGTCCTACAATCTCGCCTTTTCGAACATTAATGTTTACATGATGAAGAATCTCTCTTCCCTTAGCCGGATCTTCCACAGTCCAGTCTTTTAACTCTAACGCAATATCCCCGTACTCTTTTTTCTCTCTCTTTGGATAAATGTTATCCATCTCACGGCCAACCATATGCTTGATAATCTCCGCCTCGGTCACCTCGTGCTCATGACAATCCATGGAACAGATCGTCGCGCCATCTCTCAGAACCGTAATCGTGTCTGCAATCGCTGTAATCTCCCGAAGTTTATGGGAAATCATAATAGACGTCACGCCCTGATTCTTCAGTTCGCGAATCAGATTCAGCAGATTCTGGCTGTCATCCTCGTTGAGCGCCGCTGTCGGCTCATCGAGAATCAATACTTTTACATTTTTACTCAGTGCTTTTGCAATCTCTACCAGCTGCTGTTTTCCTACGCCCAGATTCTTGACCTTCATAGATGGATCTACATCCAGTCCAACCTTCTTAAGCATCTCGGAACCCTGTACAATGGTTTCATTCCAGTCGATATTCTTTCCCTTCATGATCTCATGTCCGAAGTAGACATTCTCATAGAGACTCAGCTCCGGAATCAGTGCCAGTTCCTGATAGATAATAACAATTCCTTTTTCCTCGCTGTCCGCGATCGTCTTATACTGCTGTACCTCATCGTTATAGATGATGTCTCCCGTATAAGTTCCAAATGGATGTACGCCTGAGAGAACCTTCATCAGCGTCGATTTACCGGCACCGTTCTCTCCAACAAGGCAATGGATTTCACCTTTTTTCACCTTGAAATTCACATCATTTAACGCTTTGACGCCGGGGAATTCTTTTACAATATTCTTCATTTCAAGAATATATTCACTCATGACAAACCTCCTTTTAAACAAAGGGCTGTTGCACCGCAACAGCCCCATTTGGTAAAATTACTTCTTACTCTAATCCTGTGAACTCGGATGCTTCGTAGTATCCAGAATCGATCAATGCTTCTTTTACATTGTCTTTTGTTACTACCTGAATGTCTGTCTGTTTTGCAGGAACTTCTTTTGAATCGTTGTCATATGTTGTATCTGTCTTTGGTGTCTCACCTTTTAAGATTGATACTGCCATGTCAACAGAATCTGCTGCAAGTTTACGAGTATCTTTGAATACTGTCATAGACTGTTTTCCATCAAGTACATACTGTACAGAAGCTTTCTCTGTGTCCTGACCTGTGATTGCATAGCTTGTTACATCTTTGTCTGTTGCAAATACATCTGCGATTGAACGAGAAGTACCATCGTTTGGAGCTAAGACTGCTACATCACCCTTCATGCTTTCATTAGCTGCTGTAAGGTTTGACTCTGCTTTTGATTTTGCTACGTTGAAATCCCAGTCTGTTGAAACCTGTCCGATAATTTTGCCTTCTTCTTCTCTTGTGAGTTCAGCTTTGTCTTTGACTGCTTCTGCTTCTGAAGAGTTTGCAATTACAAATGTTCCGTCAGCGATTTTTGGCTGAAGAACTTCCCATGCACCTTGGAAGAAAAGGAATGCGTTGTTGTCTGTAGCTGCTCCTGCGTATAAGTATAACGGAACATCTTTCTTATCCCCTGCATTGTCAACTAAGTACTGGCCCTGAGCCTTGCCTACTGCAACGCTGTCAAATGTTACATAATAATCAACTGCATCTGTACCTGTAATCAGACGGTCATAAGCGATAACTGTAACGCCTGCATCTTTTGCTTCTTCTACTGCTGCAGATGCTGCTGCACCATCCTGTGCACAGATAATCAATACTTTGATTCCCTGATTTAATAATGTCTCAACGTTTGTTTTCTCTGTTGCGGAAGATCCCTGACTGAATAATACCTGATTGGTAAATCCAGCATCTCCCAAGATAGATTCGAACTGTGACTGATCCTGTAACCATCTTGGCTCATCCTTTGTTGGAAGAACTACACCAACCTCTACCTTGCTGTCAGATCCTTTGTCTGCCGCTGCAGATCCTGCTCCTGCATCTGTCTGCTTCGTGCTTCCGCATCCTGCTAACATTGACATTACCATTGCTCCTGCTAAGAGCAGACTTAATACTTTCTTTTTCATTAAAAATACCTCCTTGGTTTCCCTTGTTTTGTTATATTCACTTTACCACGACACTGCATGTTATTACTTGTGTCTTTCTGTGAATATTTGTCAAAGGAAACCCGGAGGTATTCTGCATCTTCAAATTATTGTCTTCTTTTTTTTGTTGGCAAAAAATCACCTATTGTATCAGCTCCGGACGGTTCAGATACACGTCCTCTTTGGTATGAAACCCACCGTCGATGACCGTGGCATTCATATTCTCTTTCACGACAGCAAGCGGAGTCAGCCTGATATACGGAATCTGGTAGGTACCATCCAGCATGTTTTCCTCCGTCTTTAGTTTCTCGCCCTTTGCCAGCTGCACTGCTGCCTGTGCCGCCTTCTCTGCCAGCTGATCCACCGGCTTATACACCGTCATATACTGAATATCTTCCACAATCCGCTGGCACGCATCCAGATCTGCATCCTGTCCGATGACTGCTATCTTATCCAGCAGCTGATGTTCGGAAAGTGTCGTGATTGCCTGCCCTGCCAGCGCATCATTTCCACACATAATCGCCTGCACCTGTTCTACCTTATCCAGGTTCGCTTCGATATATTCTGTGACATGATCGGCATTCCATTCGGACATATACGCCTTGTCCAGAATCTCAATCTGGTGCTTCTCCATGACTCTTACAAATCCACGCTCGACCTGCGATACATTTGCATCCTCGAGCGGTCCGCAGAGCATCAGAACCTTGTTCCCGGACTGGACCCGCTTTAGCAGTGTCTCTCCCATCAGCGTCCCGACCTCTTCGTTATCGAAGGACACATAAAGATTCACATTGCAGTCCGTCATAAGACGGTCATAAGAGATTACCGGTATTCCCGCTTTTTTTGCCTCGATTGCTACATTTTTCAGAGACTCTGACTTGATGGGAACTACCGCAATCACATCCACGCCCTCTTCGATAAAGTATTGTATCTGTTCCACCTGCGTGTCCACATTTCCATTTGCATTCTGTACATCAACCTCAGCGCCCAGCTCCTTTGCCTTCGCCACGAAGACCTCCCGGTCTCTCTGCCATCTCGGGATCACAAATGTATCAAATGAAAATCCAATTTTAATCTTTGTATTCGCTTTCAATGACTCCGCCGGCATCTCCTTCGATGCGCAGCCGGTCATCAAGGAAGATACAAGCACCAGAATCAAAAGAACTGAAATTCCATTTCGTCTCATCGCAGTCCCTCCTTATATTGGGACGGTGACATGCCCACATTCTTCCGGAAGGTATGACTGAAATAATTGGGGTTCGAATATCCGACCGCGCTGCTGATCTCCTTCATCGTCTTGTCCGGATCCTTTAACAGCTCCTTCGCCTTCTCCATGCGGAGTTTCGATACGTATTCAATAAAATTCTCTCCGGTCTCCTTTTTAAATAATTTGCTGAGATAGTACGGGCTGATCTGTACCTGTTCCGACACCTCATCCAGACAGATATCACGTTCGAAATTTTTTTGAATGTATTCTTTGGCGTGCTTGATCAGATTGTCATCCATATCTTCTTTATAATTTGCCATGTGATAGCATACAGTTTCCACCTTACCGAGGAACCACTCCTTAAGCTCCGGAAATGCATCCATACGGTTTACATCTGCCAGATATTCTGATCTGCTGGTAAAGCGATAAGGCAGCCCGCCGTTCCGGTACTCGATATACTCTGCGCGCAGCACGAATTCCAGCACCTTTAGCTTCACATCCTGCGAATAATCTCCATAGTTTACTTCCATCCAGTCAAAAAACGCACCCGCCTTACTCTTCGCTGTTGCCACATCACCTTTTTCCACCGCCGTGAATAAGGTATCTTCCAAATCAATCGGATAATTGTCCTCATACTCCCGTTCCAGTGGAAGATCTCTGACATGAATGACATTTCCCTTAAGATAATCAAGCGAACGAACGGCTTCATCATAGGATTTTTTTGTCTCTGAGATTGTCACAACGGAACCAATGGCCGCCTGCACCTTCATGTCCAGTTTCTGTGACAGTTCACGCACCATCTTACGCGCCCGGTCAATCACCTGAAGCCTCACTTCATATTCCTCCGACTTATCGAGAAGCGGATGTGGCACATAGATGGTGACCATATTTCCCATGAGTGCACCGACCACACAGGTGAAATACCGTTTCACAAGCTCTCGTAAATGATTGTACTGCCCCTGTGCACGCACGCTGACTCCTACCGCATTCTCCAGTACTTCACGCCCGGTCTTTTCACCGAACTGCAGTACCATAACGAATCCGCTGTCATCTGAGAGCTCTAACAGCCCCTTAAATTCATTGACACTGTTCGCGTGATCCTTCTGAAAAATCATAGAATAGATAAATCCATTTTCAATGATCGGTACCACGATTTCCAGCTTTTCCCGCGCCCGCAGATCGCTGCTTCTCTTTTTTTGCAGATCCTTCACCTGTCTCATTGCCTGCCGGAGCACCCGCACGATTTCATCCTTTTCCAGCGGTTTGTTCACATAGCACATTGCCCCCAGACGAATGGCTTCCTTTGCATAATCAAAATTATCATAGGCACTGACCACAATAAACAGCGAACTCGGACTGATGTTTCGAATCTCTTCCATCGCCTCAATTCCATTGATTCCCGGCATCTGAATATCCATCAGCACAATATCCGGTCGGAAATGCTCTGCCGCCTCGATGGCATCCCTCCCGCTTTTTACGGCCTGGATCACACATTCCTCGCCAAAATTTTTATTAATAATATAGGTCATCGCATCGATCGCAATCCCCTCATCATCTGCAATCATGATTTTATACATTTTCATGTTCCTCCTGTAGTGGTATGAAAATAACGATTTCCGTTCCGCTGTCCGGCCCATCGCTGTAGAATTCTATGATATCATCTCTTCCGTAAAACAAACGCAGTCTGCCAATCACATTATCGAGTCCGACGCCTCCCGGCTCACTGCCAAAGTCTACCGGCTGCAGATTTTTGTGCAGCACCTCCTGAATCTTCTCTTTGGACATTCCGGTGCCATAATCCTTCACAGAAATAAAGATACACTGCTCTTCTCTGCTCACCTGCAAATGAATCCGCTTCTCGCCGCTGCGGTTCTCGTAACCATGTTTGATACTGTTCTCAACCAGTGGCTGTAAAATCATGCTCGGAATCGGTATCTTTAATGTCTCCGCATGAATCTCCTTCTCCAAAATGATTTCATTCGAGAAACGCACATTCATAATATAGAGATAACTGTCGACCAGTTCAATCTCTTTCTCGATGGTGGATGTCCCTTTTTCCAGCTTCAGGTTATATCGGAAAAAATCAGAAACCTTGTGCAGGTAGCGATACGTTCCGTCTGCCTCTTCCATCATTGCCATCTGTGCCCCCGCATTTAATGTGTTAAACAGAAAATGTGGATTGATCTGCGCCTGCAGATATTTGAGCTGCGTGTCCTTCAAATGATTATCCATCAGAATCTCCCGCTCTCTCATGGCATTTTCCTTCTCCAGACTGTCCTGCTGCTTCTGTATGTAATATTTCAGACTCGAGACCATGTGGTTGAACTCCCGGATTACTATGCCGATTTCATCATCCGTCTCAGGCTCTGCAATCTGTATCTCCAGATTTCCCGCTCCGACCTCTCTGGCTCTCTCCGCCAGCTCTTCTAACGGTCTTGTCAGACGCTGTGTCAGAATCATAATCAAAAATACATTGATGCATCCCGTGACGACCAGAATAATCAGATTCGTCCGCTCCGACACATTCATGGCGGTCAGCATTTCCGCATAGTTTTTAGAATTGTTATGAAACTGCAGGTTATTCAGACCATAAATTCCCTGATCCAGATACTGGTACAGAGTACAGGCCTCATCATAGTAAGTCTGGTATTTTTCAATGTTGCGCCCCTGCTTTGCAGTAATGGCCAGACTCGTCTTCTCGAGATAAGTTTCTGCCATATCCTTGATGTTTCGCTCCATCATCATTCCTTCATCCGCTACAATCTTATCATTCAGGGATTTGCACAGCTTCTGATGTTCATTGATGTAATTATAGTACTCTTCCAGCGAATCCCGGTCCTTCATGTACAGATAATCGGAAAATGCAGACTGTATCTGAGATAAATTATCCTGAATCTGCATCAGATTGGCATTGCTTGTGTAGGTCTGGTCAATCTGCTTCATCTTCTGCTGCGTGTTCCAGTATACCGCCAGATTCACAAAGAAAACGCAGAGGAAGGTGGCAAGAAATATTAAGATCAGCTTTGTTTGAATGGTATAGTATTTTTCTTTGTTACTTTTCCGTCTTATCATTCTTCATATATTCCTCAATGTTTTTTCTTGTAATTGTCTGTGCATCCATTGCCACATAGTCGCTGGTATGACCATCCTTCCGATACTGTTCCATCGTATCTACACACTCCTTGCCGAGCGCATTGGTGTCAATGGTCACACTTGCGGAAATGCTTCCGCTCTGAATCCCCTTGAAAATCTGGTCAGACATGTAATATCCCAGTATTCTGACCTGATTTACCATATTATAATCCACGATTAGGTGGCTGACGCTCAGCGTGTCCTGCTCGCTGGTGCAAATGATAATATCCGGTCTCTGTTCTTCTGACATCAGCTTGATCCGAACCTGTTCTTCCAGTCCAAATGTGGTATCCGTCTGGCTGTTCATTGACTCAATCTGCAGATTCAAATGATTTCCCTCATTGCGGAGTACATCCTGAATTCCGGAATAAATCAAATCCTGATTCTCGGTATGTTCTTCCAAAAGCAGTACCTTTTTGGTGTCTTTCGTTGCAATCCTGATGATTTCTCTGCCATATTCCCTGCCGATATTATAGTCCCCGACACCAATAAAGCTGACTCGCCCACTATCCGGCGCATCCTCCAGCGCGGTAATCACCGGAATCCCTTTCTCCTGCGCTTTCTGAATCAGTTCCTTTGTTTTATCACTGTCATCTCCCTGAATAATGATTCCATCTACGTTCATGGAGGTTGCAATCTCCAGCAGCTGCGCTTTATCATGATTCTCTCCGTAAATCTGCGACAAATCCTCAACGTAAACATCCTTTTTCTTCGCCTGCTCCTGCGTCTCTCTGCAGACTTCCTTCCAGAATAAATCGTCCATGTCATCCGCCAAAAATACGTAATGATATCGATAGGCCTCAGGTGATGTCGCTGTTTTCTTTCCAGCTATCATCTGTACTCCTATATAAATAATTGCGCCGGCAATCACAAAGCCCAAAAGACTAAGACCGATCCTCATCAGCTGTCTTGACTTTTTTTCTTCCTGTTGTACGTTTCTCTGTTTCATATGCATTCCCATTCCTAAGATTTCTTTTTTCCCAGTATCTTTCCGATATTCGTGACAAACAGCAGGGATGCAATCACAACCGACAGCAGATCCGCAACCGGCTCCGCTAGGAATATTGCAAATACCTTATCCTCCAGAAGCAATGGCAGAATATAGATCAGTGGTATCAGCAAAATAATTTTTCGCAGACACGCAATAAAAAGCGAGATTTTCGCCTGGCCCAGTGCCATAAAAATCTGCTGCACCGCCATCTGGATTCCAAAGATTCCGGCCGCACCCATATATACACGCAATGCCCATGTCGTTGTCGCAATCAGCTCCGGTGAATTGTTGTTGAAAATCCGGACGAAGGTTTCCGGAAATAATTCGATGATTCCCCAAAATACAAGCGTATAGGTGAGACTGCATACAATCAGCCTCCGATAAGCTTTTCTTACTCGTTCAATCTGACCAGAACCATAATTAAAGCTGATAATCGGCTGCGTTCCCTGCGTCAGCCCCTGCACAGGAATAAACAGAAATTGCATGACACTTGCAAGTATCGTCATCGCTCCGACCGCAATATCACCACCATAGCGGGATAATGATGCATTGAACGCAATGTTGAGGGCGCTTTCTGTCAGCATCATCACAAACGGTGACACGCCAAGTGCCAGTACCGGAAAAATAACTGATGCTTTTATCTTCAAATGCTCTTTTTTTATTTTGATTTTCGTCTTTTTTCCTACCAAGAAGCGAATTACCCAGACTGCAGAGACTGACTGCGATAAGATCGTTGCCAGCGCCGCACCCTGAACGCCCATCTGGAACCCAAAGATAAAAATCGGATCCAGAATGATATTCAGTGCCGCTCCGATCAGTACCGTCTTCATCCCTGTTTTGGAAAATCCCTGCGTTGTGATAAATGGATTCATTCCCACAGCAACCAGCACACAGACCGATCCAACCAGATAAACCCGAAGATAGGACAAAGCATAGGGCAGTGTACTCTCACTTGCGCCAAAGAGATTCAGCATCGGCACTGCTAGAATTTCCATGATTATCGTAATGAGAAGTGCAGAAATCACAATCGCACTCGTACAGTTTCCCACAATTTCTTCCGCCTTGTCATTCTGCCCTTTCCCCATGAAAATCGCAATGCGCGGTGCTCCGCCAAATCCGATTAAACTGGAAAATGCAGTTACAATCATAAGAATGGGGAAACATAATCCCAGTCCGGTAAGTGCCAGACTCCCCACCTCTGGAACGTGCCCAATATATATGCGGTCTACCATATTGTAAAGAAGATTGACCAGCTGTGCTACAATTGCAGGCAGCGCCAGCTTAACCATCAGTGTTCCGATTTTTCCTTCTCCTAAATTTGGTTCTTGATTCATAACTTTTCTTCCTCTGTTTTCTTTTGTTTTAACGACTTTACGTCTTATTCTACCATATAATCCCGCTTGAATCCAGACGGCAACAAGGTAAAGGTTCACTAGACCTTACCTGCATACCTGGCAAAAAAATACAGCCACAAACATGTAAACACATTTGTGGCTGATTTATTTAGTTTCATCGAGAATTACCTCGACATATGATATAACGCTGATTATTCAACGATTTCAGAAACGTTACCAGAACCTACTGTACGTCCACCTTCACGGATAGCGAAAGTAAGACCCTGCTCCATAGCTACTGGATGAATCAGATCGATTTCCATCTGTACGTTATCACCAGGCATACACATCTCTGTTCCTGCTGGAAGTTTGATTTCACCTGTTACGTCTGTTGTTCTGAAGTAGAACTGTGGACGGTAGTTGTTGAAGAATGGTGTATGACGGCCACCTTCATCTTTTGTTAATACGTAAACCTGAGCTTTGAATTTTGTATGGCATGTTACTGAACCCGGTTTTACAAGAACCTGACCTCTTTCGATGTCTGTTCTCTGAATACCACGAAGTAATGCACCAATGTTATCTCCAGCTTCAGCCTGATCAAGAAGTTTACGGAACATCTCGATACCAGTTACAACTGTCTTCTGAATCTCTTCTTTGATACCAATGATTTCAACTTCATCATTTAATTTCAATGTACCACGCTCAACACGTCCTGTAGCAACTGTACCACGACCTGTGATTGTAAATACATCCTCGATTGGCATAAGGAAAGGTTTATCTGTATCACGGATTGGATCTGGAATAAAGCTGTCTACAGCATCCATAAGTTCCATGATCTTGTCTCCCCACTCACTTGCAGGATCTTCAAGTGCTTTAAGAGCTGATCCTTTGACGATTGGGCAATCTGTGAATTCATATTCCTCAAGAACTTCTGTGATTTCCATCTCTACTAATTCAAGTAACTCTTCATCGTCAACCATGTCACATTTGTTCATGAATACTACGATGTAAGGTACACCTACCTGACGAGAAAGTAAGATATGCTCTTTTGTCTGTGCCATAACACCATCAGTTGCAGCTACTACTAAGATAGCTCCATCCATCTGTGCAGCACCAGTGATCATGTTCTTTACGTAATCGGCATGTCCTGGGCAGTCAACGTGTGCGTAGTGACGGTTAGCTGTCTCATACTCAACGTGAGCTGTAGAGATTGTGATACCACGTTCTCTTTCCTCTGGAGCCTTATCGATGTTCTCGAAATCTACTTTAGCATTTCCAGGAACTCTCTCTGATAATACTTTTGTGATAGCAGCTGTTAAAGTTGTTTTACCATGATCGACATGACCAATAGTACCGATATTACAATGCGGTTTGCTTCTTTCAAATTTTGCTTTTGCCATTTTAAATATCCTCCTTATTTTGCACCCAGCCGCTCCAGCCTTATTTGGTGGAGCTTACAGGCTTGGGTAATTTTAGATTTTTACGTTTGCTCGGCTATCTCTGATTATATTTCAAAACATATAGATTTTCAAGCGTTTTTGATAAATTTGTTTGCTATTTGAATATTACTTCCGTTTAAGCTTCTTTGTGAGATAAAATTTTCTCCTGAACTGACTTCGGAACTGACTCATAGCTCTCAAAGAACATTGAGTAGTTACCACGTCCCTGTGTTCTGGAACGAAGATCTGTAGAGTAACCAAACATCTCAGATAATGGAACAAATGCTCGAACGATTTTACCACCGCCAAGATCATCCATACCTTCGATACGTCCACGACGTGAGTTTAAGTCACCAATGATATCTCCCATGTATTCCTCAGGCATTGTTACTTCAACCTTCATAATTGGCTCAAGAAGTGCTGGAGCTGCCTTCTTCATAGCATCCTTGAATGCTAAAGATCCGGCAATGTGGAATGCCATCTCGTTAGAATCGACTTCATGGTAAGAACCATCAAATACTGTCGCTTTGATACCAACAACCGGGAATCCTCCAAGGATACCGGATTTCATAGCTTCTTCAATACCTTCGCCTACAGCTGGGATGTATTCTTTTGGAATCGCACCACCGACTACCTTAGACTCGAACAGGTATGACTCTTCGCCATTGACATCCATTGGCTCAAACTTAACTTTACAATGTCCGTACTGTCCACGTCCACCAGACTGTTTTGCATATTTACTGTCAACATCAACCGTCTTTGTGAAGGATTCTTTGTACGCAACCTGTGGAGCACCTACGTTAGCTTCTACTTTAAATTCACGTAAAAGTCTGTCTACGATGATTTCAAGATGAAGCTCTCCCATACCAGCGATGATTGTCTGACCAGTCTCGTGATTTGTATGTGCACGGAAGGTAGGATCTTCTTCTGCAAGTTTTGCAAGAGACTCTCCAAGTTTACCCTGAGATGCTTTTGTTTTAGGCTCAATTGCAAGCTCGATAACTGGCTCTGGGAATTCCATAGACTCTAAGATTACTGGAGCCTTTTCATCACAGATGGTATCACCTGTCGTTGTATTCTTGAAACCAATCGCTGCTGCAATATCGCCTGAGTATACTTTATCTAATTCTTCACGCTTGTTGGCATGCATCTGAAGGATACGTCCAACACGCTCTTTTTTGTTCTTTGTCGCATTTAATACGTAAGAACCTGAGTTAACTGATCCTGAATATACACGGAAGTAAGCTAACTTACCTACGAATGGGTCAGTCATGATCTTAAATGCCAATGCTGAGAATGGCTCATCATCTGATGAATGTCTCACCACTTCATTACCATCTTCGTCAACACCCTCGATAGCCGGGATGTCAGTTGGAGCTGGCATGTATTCAATAACTGCATCTAATAATTTCTGTACACCTTTATTTCTGTAAGCTGTACCACAGCAAACAGGAACCGCTGTACATTCACAAGTACCTTTTCTAAGGACTGCTTTTAATTCATCAACCGATGGCTCTTCACCCTCAAGATACTGCATCATCAGATCATCGTCTAATTCACAGATCTTCTCAACTAATTCTGTATGATAAAGCTCTGCGTCATCTTTCATATCTTCCGGAATCGGAACGATTGAAACGTCCTCGCCTTTTTCATCGTTATAGATGTAAGCTTCCATTTCCATCAGGTCAATGATTCCTTTAAAGTCGTCTTCTTTACCGATTGGTAACTGAAGACAAATTGCATTCTTACCAAGTCTGTCTTTAATCTGCTCAACAGCTCCGTAAAAATTCGCACCTAAAATGTCCATCTTGTTGATGAATGCCATTCTTGGTACATTGTATGTGTCTGCCTGACGCCATACGTTCTCTGACTGTGGCTCAACGCCACCTTTTGCACAGAAAACACCTACGGCACCATCAAGTACACGAAGTGAACGCTCAACCTCTACAGTAAAGTCAACGTGTCCCGGGGTATCAATAATATTGATACGGTGTTCCAGAGCACCCGGTTTCACTTGGTTATGATCCTCAAGTGTCCAATGACATGTTGTAGCTGCTGAAGTAATTGTGATACCTCTTTCCTGCTCCTGCTCCATCCAGTCCATGGTTGCAGTTCCTTCATGAGTATCACCAATCTTATAGTTAACACCGGTATAGTATAAGATACGCTCTGTAAGCGTTGTCTTACCAGCATCAATATGAGCCATAATACCGATATTTCTGGTTCTCTCTAATGGATATTCTCTTCCAGCCAAGATTCTTTCCTCCTAATTATAATGTAATTCTTCAAGACTATGCTCGATAAAATCTCGCAAAATTTCGAAGAACAATCTTCGCACTAAGTTCGTGAGAAATCTCACGAAGCGTCTCAGATTTAGAAACGGTAGTGAGCAAATGCTTTATTTGCCTCAGCCATCTTATGCATATCCTCTTTCTTCTTTACAGAAGATCCAGTGTTGTTAGCTGCATCAAGAATCTCATTTGCTAATCTTTCTTCCATCGTCTTCTCTCCTCTGTTACGAGAATACAATGTAATCCAACGAAGTGCTAAAGCCTGTCGTCTGTCTACTCTTACTTCGATTGGTACCTGATATGTTGCTCCACCAATACGTCTTGCTTTAACTTCAAGCTGTGGCATGATGTTGTTCATAGCCTCTTCAAATACTTCGATAGCCGGCTTGTCACTCTTCTCAGCAACTCTATCAAATGCTCCGTATACAATCTTCTGTGCTACACCCTTCTTACCGTCTAACATGATGTTATTGATAAGCTTGGTAACCACTTTATTATTGTAAATTGGATCCGCTAATACGTCTCTTTTAATATTATGTCCTTTACGTGGCACGGTCCTTCCCTCCTTAATCATATAACTTACAGTCTCCTGCAAGTCAATTAATTCATCGGTACTCACATGTGTCTTTCTAATGAAATGTGTTCGTTGCTCGCGATTCATATATTCATTCGCAACCTACGAAAATCATAGTTCTGTTTGTGATACGATTTAACTTCTAGTTACAATGTGTTCTAATTATAATGCAGTTCTTTGAGACCAGGCTCGACAAAACCTCGCCAAGTTCCAAAGAACAAGCTACGCACTAAGTTCGTGTAAAACCTCTCTAAGTGCTCTAGCTTTATTTCGCATCTTTTGGACGCTTAGCACCGTATTTAGAACGAGCCTGTCTTCTCTTAGCGACACCTGCTGTATCAAGTGTTCCTCTAACGATATGGTATCTTGTACCAGGTAAATCCTTGATACGTCCACCACGGATCAGTACTACACTATGCTCCTGAAGGTTATGTCCTTCTCCTGGGATATAGCTTGTTACTTCAATACCGTTAGAAAGACGAACTCTGGCGATCTTTCTAAGAGCTGAGTTAGGTTTTTTAGGTGTAGCTGTCTTAACTGCTGTACATACTCCTCTTTTCTGTGGTGCAGAAAGATTTGTAGATTTTTTCTTCAAAGAGTTAAATCCTTTCTGAAGAGCTGGTGCAGTAGATTTCTTTACAGAAGTCTGACGTCCTTTTCTAACTAACTGGTTAAATGTTGGCATTCTTTTCACCTCCTATGTTTTTCATGGTTGCGTTAAACATCTTGTGTTAACGTTGCTTTTATGCACAAAAATAATAATGCATTCTCATGCACGCTAAATCAGTATATTGCTTTTCTATTGGAAAGTCAAGGATTTTCTAGGGAAATTCAAGAGTTTTTTCTGTTAAAAATGCGTAAAAGCTAGATATTGGGAAATGAATTTGATTGGACTACTTTATATAGAAGAAACTAAATTCTTGGTTAACGTAGAGATTTTTAAGACGTCCAAACGCTTTCTTGTGGCAGCGCCCTTGCATGCTATAATCGTTCGATAAGAAAAGTTAAAAATTAAAGTGGCCTTATGAAACACCTACTTTAATTTAACCTTTTCTAAACCTCCACTTAATGCATGCAAGGGCGCTGCCACAGGAAAGCATTTTAGACATTCTTAGAAACTTTACGCGAATCAAGAATTGTAAAGTAAAAAGGGCTTAGCTTCTTACTATAAATCTCTTGTTGAATTTAGAACTTTGAGTGAGCGCGTGTGCGCCAGAGGCATTGTCCTCATCAGCATTCAGCGAAGCTTTAGAATAGGTTAATAGAAAACGTGCAGGTCAGTTGGGAGAATCCATGTGTTACATACACATGGATTCAGAGTCACTGAGAACAACACTCATCAAGAGTGTTGTTCGAATTGGCTCGATGCCCAATTGGCCTGCACGTTTTCTGTTTAACTATTCTTAGCGAACGATGATAGCCGATGAGGACAATGCCTCTGGCGCACACGCGCGGACTTCAATCTCTAAAAACAACCAAGAATTTAATAAGCTTTGCCCCAGTAAACCATATGCTTCGCCGGTTTTCCACAGCAGATACATGTATCAGCAAGCTGCTCCTGCTTCTCCGGAATACAACGTGATGTTGCTCCACCTGTCTGTGCCTTGATTTCCTCTTCGCAGGATTCTTCTCCGCACCACATCGCTTTGATAAAGCCCTTCTTCGTGTTGAACTTTTCGTTCATCTCGTCCATTGTTACAGCTTCGCTGATATGGTCATCCAAGAATGTTTTAGCTTTTTCGTAAAGACTCTTCTGTACATCCTCTAAAACTTCCTGCAATTTTGCGTCGATTTCATCCAATGAAACAAAGATCTTTTCTCTGGTGTCCCGGCGAACGATGACTGCCTGATTCTTCTCGATATCTTTTGGCCCGATTTCTACACGTGTCGGGATTCCAAGCATCTCCTGCTCTGAGAATTTCCATCCCGGACTCTTCTCCGAATCATCGATCGCAACGCGGTATCCTGCTGCTTTCAATTGATTCATCAATTCATTTGCTGCTTCTAAGACGCCTTCTTTGTGTTGTGCAACCGGAATAATTCTTGTCTGGATTGGTGCGATTCTTGGTGGAAGCACAAGTCCGCTGTCATCACCGTGAACCATGATGATTGCGCCGATAATTCTGGTAGATAACCCCCATGAGGTCTCATATACACTGTGAAGTTCATTGTTTTTATCAAGATATTGAATTCCATAAGCATCTGCAAATCCATTTCCAAAGAAGTGGCTCGTTCCGGACTGAAGTGCTTTTCCGTCATGCATGAGCGCTTCGATTGTATATGTGTCCTGCGCTCCGGCAAATTTCTCACTCTCTGTCTTGCGTCCTGTTACCAGTGGAATGGCCAGATCCTGCTCCACGAAATCCTTGTAAACATTTAACATCTGAATGGTGCGCTGTTCCGCCTCTTCATATGTTGCGTGGATCGTATGGCCTTCCTGCCATAAGAACTCTCTCGAGCGAAGGAACGGTCTTGTTGTCTTCTCCCAGCGCAGAACGGAGCACCACTGATTCCATACTTTCGGCAAATCTCTGTGTGACTGGACCGTCTTGCTCCACACATCACAAAATAATGTTTCGGAGGTTGGTCTGATACAGAAACGTTCTGTCAGATTCTCTTCGCCTCCCTTGGTTACCCATGCAACTTCCGGTGCGAAACCATCAATATGATCTTTCTCTTTCTGCAGTAACGTCTCAGGAATGAGTACTGGGAGGTATACGTTCTGTACACCTGTCTCTTTGAATCGTCTGTCTAAATCCGCCTGAATATTCTCCCAAAGCGCATAGCCGTTCGGTAAATAGTTCAGACACCCTTTCACTCCTGAATAATCGCACAATTCTGCTTCGCGGACCACATCGGTGTACCACTGTGCAAAATCTTCGTCACGTGATGTAATAGATTCTACTAATTTTTTTTCCTTTGCCATCTTGATCTTCTCCTTTTTTCATTTTTTATGATTGATTGTTGAGCCTTTTGGGCGCTCAAAGATTCCGTCAGTGCCATATTCCATTTGCGCGCAGTGCGCATCCCCCGGAGATCTTTTATGTATTGCACAAAAAACCGCCAAAATTCCATGCTCCCAAAAGGGGCCGAAATCTCGGCGGTACCACCCTGATTATCTGTCTGATACAGATCACTTTTTCCACCTTTAATGCAGATGATACACCATACTTTCATATGGAAGCTCCCAGGCAGGTTCTATGTCTTCAAACAAGAAACCTCTCAGCAAACGGTTCCCTCTCTGTCATGTATCCAACATATACTAACCCTGTTCATCACTCTTCTTGAATATCACAATTCTACTCGAATATCGCCTGATTGTCAACCCGGAGCAGCATAATGCCTATTTTTAGAATTGATTTTAGTGTACGCCTGCCTATTAACTCATGACACTCTCTGTTCCACCCGCTGTATACGGCTTTCATGATTATTAATACACGAATATGCTCTCAGAATCTCATTATGATTAGCATCCATTTTTTGCTGCATGATATCTAATCTTCGTTTCATCTGAGCAAAATTTCGTTTTGTGTCTTCTTTATGATCAATCAGAGATTCGTGCACTCGGTCAATTTCCCCTAGTACCATGTTCTCACTTTCTCGAAATCTGGAATCTAAAGTCTTTTTCCAGACAATATTGTTCTCCCGGAATCGATCATCCAATATCTTTTTCCATTCGACATTGTTTTCTTCGAATCTCCGTTCCAGTGTCTCATTCCATCTGACATTGTTTTCTTCGAATTTTCGTTCCAGTGTCTCGTTCCAGCGGACATTATTTTCATCGAATCTCCGTTCCAGTATCTCATTCCATCTGACATTATTTTCTTCGAATTTTCGTTCCAGCGTCTCGTTCCATCTGACATTATTTTCTTCGAATTTTCGTTCCAGCGTCTCATTCCATCTGACATTATTTTCTTCGAATTTTCGTTCCAGTGTCTCATTCCATCTGACATTGTTTTCTTCGAATTTTCGTTCCAGTGTCTCATTCCAGCTGACATTGTTTTCTTCGAATTTTCGTTCCAGCGTCTCATTCCAGCACGCATTATGTTCTTTAAATTTTTCATCAAATTTCTGATTGATCACCGTAGACATCGCACCGGTTAATTCTCGCACTAATTCCGCATGTTCATCTGTCATACCTATCACTCCTTTTTGTATTTTTTTAGTATACCACATTTATTCTTTTAGCACCATAATATTCTACATGTAAAAATACACAAAAATCCCATAGGCATCACCCCCTTGCGCCAAGTCCAGCAGATATTCAGAATCCGCTTTGCTGTTTTCCCGTAACCTTACGCAGCTTCGCTTAAAAGCAGGAACATCTTCTGTAAGGTTATTTTGTGTGGAAGATTATTGGTCGAACTGACCAGATATTGCTTCGGACAATAAAAGACGAATGCCTTTTTCGAATCCGTATAGTTAGACTATCACATTCATCAGTATTTTACAACCATTTTGTGTGCTGTACAAGTAAAAAAATCCGTGAACCAATGCCATCTTTCTTTGGTTCACGGATCAGTATGTGAATCAGCAGTTTCTACCGAATCATAATATATGCAAAGAACGCAAGGTACATCATAAGAAACAGCGTCCCCTCAAACTTTGAAAATTTCCTCCTGCTGACTGCGCAGATATACGCAATCACGCTGGATACAATCAGTATCATCGTGTCATACACCGCGGTAATATCAACTGCAATCGGATGAATCGCTGCAGATACACCTAAAATCAATAAAATGTTAAAGACATTAGAGCCCACTACATTTCCGAGTGCGAGATCATTTTCTCCTTTTCCGGCTGCCACCAGTGAAGTGACAAGCTCCGGGAGCGAGGTTCCGAGCGCAACAATCGTAAGTCCGATAAAGGTCTGGCTGAGTCCAAACTGCAGCGCAATGTCTGTCGCACTGCTGACAACTGCATTTCCGCCAGCAACGATTCCAATTGCCCCGCCCACAATATAAACAGCAGTGCGAAGCGGTGTGAGAATCTTGTACTCCTCTTCCGGCTCTCCGGCTTCTTCAATACTCTGTCTTGATCTGACGGCATCCCTTACCGTGGAAACCACAAAAACAATAAACAGGACGAACAGGATAATTCCGCCAGCTCTGCCAAGCACAAAGGTCCCTTTCCCTTTGATGACACTGCTAATCTGCAGTCCACCCATTGCAGCCAGTAAGATCACCGTAATAACAATTGAAAACGGAAATTCTTTTTTTAATACGGACCATTTTGCATTCAGCGGCCGGATGACTGCGCATGCACCAAGCACAACCAGCAGATTGAAAATGTTCGATCCGATGACGTTGCTCACCGCCAAATCATTTGCGCCCTTGAGCGCCGCGTTAATACTTACCGATGCCTCCGGCATACTCGTTCCGAACGCAACAACCGTCAGACCGATGATGACGGATGGCACTTTCAACAGCTTTGCTACGCTGGAACACCCATCCACAAAAAAATCTGCTCCTTTAATGAGCAGAAAAAATCCAATAATCAACAACACATATGTCATAGTTTTCCTCTTTCCGTCTTTTCCCGGCATCAGAATTCCATCCACAAGACATTCCACGCCACGTCCCCTCATTGACAACACCATTAAAATTATGCTTTAATAAACTTTAGTTTAAACAACACGATTCTATAAGTCAAGAAGAAAGCGAGATTCTATGAATTTATCAGATTTGAATATATTATATGAAGATACTCATATCCTTGTCTGCAAAAAACCGGCGGGGGTTGCCACGCAGAGTGCAAATTTCAGAACTCCGGATATGGTCAGTGTATTAAAAAATTATTTATACAAAAACAGCCGTGATAAGCGTGAACCATATCTTGCAGTCATTCACCGGCTCGATCAGCCGGTTGAGGGGCTTCTGGTATTTGCCAAGACCCCCTTTGCCGCAAAGGAACTGAGCCGTGAGCTGCAAAGCGGCGGGTTCTGCAAGCACTACCGCGCGCGGGTAAACGGCTGTCCGCCAAAAGAAACCGATACGATAGAGCATTATATGGTCAAGGACGGACGCACCAATACCTCGCGCATTTGCGATAAAAATACACCCGGGGCAAAGCTTGCCCGGTTGACCTATACCGTAACATCCAAAACCGATTCTTTTGCGCTCCTTGACATTCTGCTCGACACCGGAAGACATCACCAGATTCGCGTGCAGCTTGCCAGTCTCGGCTGTCCGATTGTGGGTGACCAGAAATACGGAACTGTTATGGAAAACACGGACAATGCAGCACACCCCGCAAAAACCAAATTAGAACTCTGTGCATATAAACTGCAATTTCATCATCCAAAGACAAAAAAAGCCATGACCTTTGAATAGTCATGGCTTTCGCTACTTAGAGGATTACATCTCACCGACGGTGTTTTCCGGTTCTTCCGCAAGAGATTCTTCATATTTCTGTAAAATCATGGATTGAATTCTGTTTCTTGTATCAGAATTAATCGGATGGGCAATATCACGATACTCCCCGTCCAGTGCCTTCTTGCTCGGCATTGCGATAAACAAACCTTTCTCGCCCTCTATTACTTTGATATCATGAACTACAAATTCTTCATCGATTGTAATAGATACGACTGCTTTTAACTTACCTTCTTTTGCAACTTTTCTAACGCGTACATCTGTAATCTGCATTTCAAGTCTCCTTCCTCACGCTCTTGCTCTCTCTTGTTCTATAACCGGATGCTTTCCTACAAAGCATACCTCTCATTCTTTTCAACAACGACCTTGACGCCATTTTCTCCGACATGTCTCGTATTAGCGCGAATCGTATCACGGCTCTCCACGATACAATTTTCGATATAAGTATTATCTCCGAGATAGACATCATTTAAAATAATCGAATTCTTGATCACACAGTTATTTCCAACAAATGTTTTCTTGAACAATACGGAATTCTCGACGGTACCATTAATGATACTTCCGCTTGCAATCAAACTATTCTTAACCACAGAACCCGGATTATATTTGACTGGTGGAAGATCTCCAACCTTCGAATAAATCTCCGGCAGTTCTTTGAAAAAGTAATTTCTCACTTCCGGTTTTAAGAAGTCCATGTTGGTCTTGTAGTAAGCATCCACTGTGGAAATGTTACTCCAATATGTATTGATCTTGTATCCGTATATCTTCTTGAGATTCTTATAACGAATCAGAATATCCGTCACAAAATCATGTCTCTCTTCTTCTGCACAATGCTCTACCATATCAATCAGCTGTCTTCTGCGGATAATGTAGATTCCGGTCGAAATTGTGCTTGAATTTGCAACCATCGGTTTCTCTTCGAATTCTTCAATACGGCAGCTCTCATTCATGCGGATTGTTCCAAATCTTGTTGCATCCTCACCGGCATCTAAATCCTTGCATACGACTGTGATATCAGCCTTTTTCGCGATATGATATTCCAGAACCTTGTTGTAATCCATCTTATATACCGCATCGCCGGAGGCAATGATAACATATGGTTCATGGCATCTTCTCAGGAAATCCAGATTCTGATAAATCGCATCTGCAGTTCCACGGTACCAGTCACCGTTATCTGCCGTAATGGTAGGTGTAAACACATATAAACCACCCTGTTTTCTACCGAAATCCCACCATTTGGAGGAATTCAGATGTTCATTCAGAGATCTTGCATTGTACTGTGTCAGCACCGCAACCTTCTGAATATGCGAATTCGTCATATTACTGAGTGCGAAATCAATTGCTCTGTAACTGCCTGCAACAGGCATCGCTGCCACGGCACGTTTCTGAGTCAATTCACGCATCTTTCTATTATTACCACCTGCTAAAATAATTCCTACTGCTCTCATACGCGCTCACCTGCCTTTATTAATGTCTCACCGCTTGCCAGCATGGAATCCTTGTAATCTTCTTTGGTTGTAACACCGCTAATGGCTGTGTTCACGCCGACCTGTACATCAGCAGGTACCACTGAATTCTCTCCGATTGTCACAAGTCCCCCCGCATAAATTGCAGGCTTGTCTTTATTCGGAACCTCACTTCCGATTCCAAGTGTAACGTTAGCTCCAATGACCGTGTCTTCTGCAATAATCGCCTTGTTGATCACACAGTTCTCTCCGATCGTTACATCCTGCATAATAATCGAATCCTTGATCACCGTACCTTTTCCAATGGTCACTCCGGCTCCGAGTACAGAACTGTGAACATCTCCATAAATCTCCGAGCCATTACTGATAATACTCTTCTCAATCACAGAGTTTTCGGAAATGTACTGCGGCGGGAGATTTGAACTGTTCGTATAAATCTTCCAGAACTCTTCATAAAGGTTGAACTCCGGAATGATGTCGATCAGTTCCATGTTTGCTTCCCAATAGGAGCCTAATGTTCCAACATCCTTCCAGTATCCGTTAAATTCATAGGCCTGAAGATTCTTGTCATTCTCAAAGCAATATGGAATGATATGTTTACCGAAATCACAATTTGGCTGTTCGGATAATTTAATCAGTGCATCCCTCAGAACCGGCCAGCTGAATATGTAGATTCCCATGGATGCCAGATTGCTGCTTGGGTTCTCCGGCTTCTCCTGAAATTCTGTAATCCGGCCCTCTTCATCTGTCACCACAATACCGAAGCGACTCGCCTCTTCCATCGGCACAGGCATGACCGCAATCGTAACATCCGCGTTACTTGCCTTATGCTCGTCCAACATTACCTCATAATCCATCTTGTAGATATGATCTCCAGAAAGAATCAATACGTAATCAGGATTGTATGTCTCCATATAATTGAGATTCTGATAAATGGCATTCGCAGTTCCCGTATACCACTCGCTGTTCGTACTCTTCTCGTACGGCGGCAATACGGTTACGCCTCCCACATTACGGTCCAGATCCCACGGGATACCAATTCCGATATGAGTATTCAATCTTAATGGCTGATACTGGGTCAATACTCCAACCGTATCTACACCTGAATTAATACAGTTACTGAGCGGAAAATCAATAATGCGGTACTTACCGCCAAATGATACCGCCGGTTTTGCAACTTTCGCCGTCAAAACTCCTAATCGACTGCCTTGTCCTCCTGCGAGCAACATGGCGATCATCTCTTTCTTAATCATGTCGTCACCTCATTTCTAGTTGATTGTAGTTATTATAACATGTTTTTCTTTACTGTGTGTATATTTTACAAAGAATTTTGAATTGTAAACCACTTTTTGTTAATAATGTACAAAAAATATTGGCTTGGTTTTTCACACATATATAGTATAATATAGAAGACAGAGAAAAAATATGACTAATTTTAAAATTATTTTAAAAAAGGATGGCTAATTTATGTATAAGATTAATTTCGAAAAACCTATTCACATTCATTTCATCGGTATTGGCGGAATCAGCATGAGCGGACTTGCTGAAATTTTGCTGGAGGAGGGCTTTACAGTATCCGGTTCCGACTCCAAAGAATCCGCGCTCACGAAACAGCTCGAGTCCCGTGGTGCGCAGATTTTTTACGGACAGAAAGCCTCTAATATTATCGATGGAATTGATGCCGTTGTATATACTGCTGCAATCAGTCGCGAAAATCCGGAGCTGATCGAAGCGGTTGCCAGAAAAATTCCGATGCTGACCCGCGCTGAACTTCTCGGACAGCTGATGAAGAACTACAAGACACCGATTGCGGTATCCGGAACACACGGCAAAACCACAACCACCTCCATGATCTCACACATTCTTCTGGAGGGCGATATGGACCCGACGATTTCTGTCGGTGGTATCCTTCAGGCAATCGGCGGCAACATCCGTGTCGGCGGAGCTGAGACCTTTATCACCGAGGCATGTGAGTACACGAACAGCTTTTTACATTTCTTTCCTAAGATTGCGGTCATTCTTAATATCGAAGAGGATCATCTTGACTTTTTCAAGGACTTAGAAGATATTCGTCAGTCCTTTCATCAGTTTGCGGCTCTGCTGCCATCGGACGGAACACTGGTTATCAACGGAAACATTACCGACTATGAAGAGATTTACGAAGGTCTTGACTGTAACGTTGTCACCTACGGCACTTCTTCCGAATTCGATTACTGCGCCCGCGACATCACGTATGATGAGAAGGGAAATGTATCCTTTGATTTATTAAAGCACGGCAAAAAGACCGACCATATCGTCCTTGCAGTGAACGGTGACCACAATGTATCAAATGCACTGTCTGCGATCGCGGTTGCAGATCTTCTTGATATTCCGATGGACACCACCAAGACCGGTCTTCTTTCCTTCCACGGAACGGACCGCCGTTTCGAATATAAAGGAACATTAAACGGAGTGACCATCGTAGATGATTACGCGCATCATCCAACCGAGATCAAAGCAACACTTACGGCTGCCAAGCATTACCCTCACAAAAAATTATGGTGTGTATTCCAGCCTCATACTTACACAAGAACCAAGGCATTCTTTGGCGAATTTGCAGAAGCTCTTTCCCACGCCGACCATGTCATCCTCGCGGACATTTATGCCGCCAGAGAGACCGATACGCTCGGAATTTCCTCCAGCGATCTTGCCAGAAAAATTCAGGAACTTGGTGCAGATGCGACCTATTTTCCAAGCTTTGCCGCGATTGAAGATTTCCTCAGAGAAAATTGTGCCAGCGGCGATTTGTTGATAACTATGGGGGCCGGAGATGTCGTAAACATCGGGGAAGATCTCCTCAAATAGGAGTTATCCACATTTTCCACATACCCTTATCCACAAAAATGTGCTTTTGCCAGATTTGGAGAGATGATATAATACTCCTACACGAATTTTGGAGAGTAGAGGTCACACCATGAAGGCATTAACATTAAAGAACAAAAACCAGAGCAACGCAACCATCGTTCCGAATGATTTTATTGATCATTATATGGTGAAAGCCAGTGGAGAATTTGTAAAAGTATATCTGATTCTACTTCGATATATCAATGATCCATGTGCAAGACTTACAATCTCAACCATCGCAGATTGTCTGAATGATACAGAGAGGGATATTCTGCGTGCATTTAACTTTTGGGAAAAGGCAGGCTTACTGCATCTGGAACGGGATGCCGATGACAAGATTATCAGCATCGAGATGGAGACAACCATTCCGATTCCTGATTTATCCACGGTCACCCCTGATTCCGACTCTGATTCTGAAGATCAGTCACGGGATATACAAAATACCATTCCGATGGATTCTTTCAAAGCACAGAAGGAGATCAAGTCACTGCTGTTTATCGCAGAACAGTATCTGGCAAAGACGCTTACCAAGACCGACATTGAGACGATTACATATTTTTATGATGGGTTAGGCTTTTCGGCTGATCTCGTGGAATATCTGATTGAATACTGTGTCGAGAACGGACACAAGAGCATGCGCTATATTCAGACAGTTGCCTTGTCTTGGGCGGATAAGAATATCACCACCGTCGAGGATGCCAAGATGACTGCCATGACATATAACAAAAGCTGTTATGCTGTACTAAAGGCATTTGGAATTCACGGCCGTTCCCCTGCTCCCGCAGAAGTGGCCTATATTAATAAATGGACCGGCGAATATGGATTTGCCATGGATATTATTTTAGAGGCATGTGGAAGAACCATTTCCGCAACACATCAGCCCAGTTTTGAATATACGGACGGCATTTTGGCAAATTGGGACAAAAAGCAGGTTCGCTCACTGGCCGATGTCGAGCGTTTAGACCTTGCTTTCCAGACCAGCAAGAAAGCCAAAAAAGCTTCTTCTGCAAAGAAAACAATTACAAAAGCAAATAACTTCCAGAGCCGTGATTACGACATGGATTCATTGGAAGAACAGTTATTAAACAGTAACTAATCTCTCAGCAAAGGAGTACCATTTTGGGATTAAAACATTCTCAGTACGACGCGATCATGCGGGATTACCAGCAGAAGCAATTGCAGGACCGGGACATTCTGGCCAGACATCAGGAAACAGTGTACCAGAAGATTCCGGAATACAAATCCCTAGAGGATTCCATCGCGATTCTTGCCGTCCAGTATGGCAAACGTCTCCTTAACGGTGACGAATCAGCGACAACCTCATTAAAAGAAGAGCTTGCAATACTCCGGGACAGCCGGAAGCACCTTCTTGCATCAGCCGGATTTCCGGCAGACTACCTTGACCCGGTGTATCAGTGTCCGGATTGTCAGGATACTGGTTATATTGGCAACAAGAAATGCCACTGTTTTAAGAAGGCAATTACAAATTTACTCTATGCACAATCAAATTTAAGTAGTATACTGCAAAAGGAGAATTTTGACACCTTTTCTCTTGCTTACTATTCCAACAATCACATTGACCCGAAAAGCAACCGCTCTTCTCTTTCTATTATGACAGATGCGCTTGCGACCTGTCGGAATTTTGTGGATACATTTGACCGGGAATTTCATAATATTTTTCTTTATGGAGATACCGGTGTCGGGAAGACATTTTTATCCCACTGTATTGCAAAAGAACTCATGGATCAGGCCTACACTGTGATTTATTTTTCTGCCTCCGAGCTGTTTCATATTATGGCAAAGAGCACGTTTGACAAAGATATTGATGCGGTTTATATGTATGACTACATTTACGACTGCGATTTACTGATCATTGATGACCTGGGTACGGAACTTACCAATGCCTTCGTCACTTCTGAATTATTCTCTTGTGTTAATGAGAGACTATTAAAAGAGCGATCTACCATAATATCTACGAATCTTTCGCTGGATACTCTGGTTGATACATATACTGAGCGTACATTTTCACGTATTACCAGCAATTATACGATGCTGAAGCTAATCGGAGATGACGTCAGACTTACGAAAAAATTACGAAATTCCAAGGGGGAACAATAATGTTACGTCGTTCAGAGCGAAGCTTAGAAAATATTCCGGTAGGCGCACTTGGGCTGATTCCAATTGACGGCTGCCAGGAGATGGGTAAGAAGGTAAATGATTACCTTGTAAAATGGAGAAAGGAAAGTGCTACCTCGCACAAAGACGATATCGCATTCTCCGGTTATGAGAAAGATAATTTTATTATTGAATCTCAGGTTCCGAGATTCGGTTCCGGCGAAGCAAAAGGTATCATCAAAGAATCGGTACGGGGCAAGGATCTCTACCTGATGGTTGATGTATGTAACTATAATGTGACATACTCACTTACTGGCAATATCAACCACATGTCTCCGGATGACCATTTCCAGAACTTAAAGCGTATCATTGCCGCAGTCGGTGGAAAAGGCCGACGCATCAATGTCATTATGCCGTTCCTTTACGAGAGCCGCCAGCACAAGAGAAGCGGACGTGAATCTCTCGACTGTGCACTCGCACTGCAGGAATTAGTGAAGATGGGTGTCGATAATATCCTTACCTTTGACGCTCACGACCCACGTGTTCAGAATGCCATTCCGCTGAGTGGTTTTGAGACCGTACCTTCTACTTACCAGTTTGTTAAGAGCCTTCTTAGCAAGGTGAAAGATTTAAAGATTGATTCCGAACACATGATGGTCATCAGCCCGGATGAGGGCGGTACACACCGTGCAATCTATCTTGCAAATGTGCTCGGCCTTGATATGGGTATGTTCTACAAGCGCCGTGACTACGCTCACATCGTAGACGGACGCAATCCGATTGTTGCTCATGAATTCTTAGGTTCTTCTGTTGAGGGGAAAGATGTGATCATCATCGATGATATGATTTCTTCCGGAGAAAGTATTCTGGACGTTGCCCGCGAATTAAAGAGAAGAAAGGCCGGCCGTGTGTATGCAGCCGCAACCTTTGGTCTGTTTACAAATGGTCTTGAGATTTTTGATAAAGCTTATGAAGATGGACTGATTGAGGGAATTCTGACAACGAATTTGATTTATCAGACTCCGGATCTCTTAAGCAAGCCTTATTATATTAATTGTGATATGAGTAAATATATTGCTCTGCTGATCGATACCTTAAACCATGACGGGTCAATTAGTGATCTGCTGAATCCGAATGAACGAATTCAGCATGTTTTGGCAAAGTATCGTAATAGAACTATGGTTTAAAGCTTTTTGGTGATGATGCCTCTGTCATTCACACCCAGAAGTTCACGGGTTCGTAGTCTTGTAGTCTGGCTAGGAACCCGTCTTTTTGCAGTTGTTCCTGTATCTCATCTAATGTCTCGATACTGTCCGCTATCACCGTGTGATAATGAAATCCTGAGGTGATATTTTTCAAGGGGGAAGATTTTCCGTCACGGAATTGTTCCATGTATTTTTTTACATCTCGTCTGGATTTTAGGTTCATCTCTGCGCGGACTACTCCATATACTTTGTGGTAGACGAAGACGTCCTTGATTTTGCCGCCGAGATCAACGATATCGGTCAATTCCTGTTCGATTTGCTCATCGATATGGTTCACCTTGAACACTCTCTGAATCTCGCCGTTGGCGTGCAGCACGTAGCCGCGGTTGGTTGCCATGACTTCATACCCATTGGCGCGAATAATCGCGATATCCTGCACAATAACCTGACGGCTGACTGCCACAGTCTGGGATAATTCGGCTCCCGGTACCGGCTTTTCACTTGTCTCCAGAATTTGTATGATTCGGTTTCTTCTCTCTGCTCCACTCATGTGTGATCTTCCTCTTCCCTCTAATCATTGATACCCTTATTATATAGACATTGCATGTGTTTTGGCAACTTCTAATTTTCCAACTGCATGCAGATTTTTAAGTGACAGATCCAGTATCGGTGCGGAATGGGTCAGTGCTCCGCTGGAAATGTAATCGACACCGAGACCGGACAGCTTTGCGATGTTTTCTCTGGTGACATTTCCAGAGATTTCAACTTCAGCTTTTCCGTTGATGATGTTCATTGCTTCGCGGATTTTTTCGCAGTCCATATTGTCGAGCATGATAATATCTGCTCCTGCTGCAACTGCCTCGGTCACCATTTCCAGGTTTTCGACTTCTACCTCGATCTTACGGACGAATGGTGCGTATTCTTTTGCCATCTCGACAGCCTGACGGACACCGCCGGCTGCACCAATATGATTATCCTTCAGCATGACACCGTCAGTCAGATTATAGCGGTGATTATTGCCGCCACCGATTCGCACAGAATATTTTTCGAAGATGCGGTTGTTTGGACTGGTTTTTCTGGTGTCAAGCAGCTTCGTTCTGCTGCCTTTTAAAAGTGAGGCAACACCATGGGTATAGGTTGCGATTCCACTCATACGCTGCAGATAATTCAGTGCCGTGCGCTCCCCGCTGAGCAGTACACGGATATCTCCGGTCACCTTCCCAACCGGCTGTCCGTTTGTTACTTCGTCACCGTCTTTTACATAGAATTCTACATTTACACGCTCATCCAGCAGCTCAAACACTCTCGCGAACACCTGCAGTCCGCAGATGATTCCGTCCTCTTTACAGATAAGGTCTACCTCGCCCTGCTGCGCATGCGGCATGACGCAGTTCGTCGATACATCCTCGCTCGTGATATCTTCTTTTAATGCCCCTAAAATCAATGGGTCTACATTTAATTTCATTGTAACCTGATCAAACATTTATCCAATCTCCTTTTCTCTGTTTACCCGTTCTATTTCCTCCATTACCTGCTTGCGGTAAGATTTTTCCAGCATCTCCACATCCTTGTAGTCCTGCAGATTGACTGTCGCACAGACTTCCGCCAACGCTTTCGCTGTCGGCAGCTGAACAGCTGCCGGTTTCTCCGCCGCAATGGACTTCGCCGCACGCTTTGCAAACACAAGACTCTCAAGCAGTGAATTGCTCGCCAGCCGGTTTTTCCCATGGACACCGTTGCACGCGGTCTCGCCCACGGCATACAGCTGTTCCATGGAGGTCTTGCTGTTATAATCAACTTTGACACCACCCATGAAATAATGCTGCGCCGGCACAACCGGAATGCATTCTTTCGTGACATCAAATCCCATCTCCAGACAGTGCTGTACAATATTCGGGAAATGTGCCTTCAGCTCATCCTCCGGAATGGTCCGCAGATCCTCCCACACAAAATCCGTCCCGTCCTTTTCCATCTGTTTTAGAATTGCATCCGTCAGCACATCCCGCGGCAGCAGTTCATCCACAAACCGGTTCATCTGTTTATCATACAGCTTCGCACCCTCTCCCCGCACAGACTCGGAAATGAGGAAGCTCCGGCTTTCATCTGCATAAAGTGTTGTCGGATGAATCTGAATGTAATTGATATTTTCCAGTTCCACCTTATGCCGCAGTGCAATCGCAAGCGCGTCTCCGGTCAAATGGTGGAAATTCGTAGAATGCTGATACAAACCACCGATACCGCCGGTTGCCATCACCGTGACCTCCGCAATAATTTCCTCCAGCTCGTGGTTCTCTTTCTCAACCACAATTCCACTGCAGATATTGTCCCTGCTGATGATATCAAGCATCGTGGTGTTCTCGATGACTGTCACATTCGGAAGTTCCCGCACCCGCGCGAGCAGATTGCTGGTGATTTCTTTTCCGGTCACATCCTCATGGAACAGAATGCGTTTCTGTGAGTGCGCACCTTCTCTTGTGAACATCAGATTCCCCGCATCATCCTTCTGGAACCGCACACCGTAATCCAGTAAATCTTTCACTACGTCCTGCGAAGAACGGATCATGATTTCCACGGATTTCTTATCATTTTCATAATGCCCTGCATGCATGGTATCTTCAAAATAACTCTTATAATCTTCTTCATCTCTCAGCATGCACATCCCGCCCTGAGCGAGAAATGAGTCGCTGTTTTCCGCCTGTGATTTCGTCACAATCAGAATCTGTTTTTCCTTTGGCAGCTGAAGCGCGCAGTACAATCCCGAACATCCGCTGCCCACAATTACTACATCTGTTTTTTTCATTTTACTTCGCCATCTCAAGCATCCTTGTTAACGGTGCCATTGCCTTTCTCCGAAGCTCCTCGGAAATGAATACTTCATTGCACTCTTCTTCTAAACATTTTTTCACCTTTTCCAAAGTGACCTTCATCATGTTCACGCAGATCTGGTCCTGTTTCACGGTATAGAACTGTTTGCCCGGACATCGTTTTTTCAGCTCGTGGAACACACCCTCAACAGTCCCGATGATGTATTCTTTCGCATCCTGCTCTGCCGCATACTGAATAATACCCGAGGTACTTCCGATATAATCCGCGATGTCCAGCACTTCCTTCGGGCATTCCGGATGTGCTAAGAATAATGCATCCGGATGCGCTGCTTTTGCATCCTTTACCTGCTCTGCTGTAATCACATGGTGTCTTGGACAGTAGCCATCATTTAATATCATATGTTTCTCCGGCACCTGCTCCGCCACATAGCTTCCGAGATGCTGATCCGGAATAAAGAAGATGTCATGATTCGGCAGATTCTTTACAATTTTCACTGCGTTGGAAGATGTGACGCACACATCAGAATATGTCTTCGTCTCTGCCGTTGAGTTGATGTAACAGACCACTGCTGCATCCGGATACTGCTCTCTTACTTCCTGAATCCGCTTCACATCCACCATATGTGCCATCGGACAGTCCGCCGTCGCATCCGGCATGAAAACCCGCTTCTGCGGATTGAGAATCTTAGCGCTCTCACCCATGAATTCCACACCTGCAAATACAATCACTTTATGTTCTAATTCGGTCGCAATCTTGCTGAGATAAAAGGAATCACCTACATAATCCGCGATGTCCTGAACCTCTCCGGGCACATAATAGTGCGCCAGTATAACTGCGTCTTTTTCTTTTTTTAACTTCTGGATCTCTTCTGTTAAAGACATTGAAAACCTCCCCTCCATGTCTGATACATGGTCTTTTTCCAGTGGCGGTTCAGACTGATTCTGAAAATTTTAATCCGTCACAGATAAATGAATGTTACAGTTGGCTATTATAACACAAGTCTTTACATCTGACAAGACAGTAGACAATACATTTTCAACACAAAAAGCCTGAAGGCTTTCACCTTCAGGCTCATTCTAAAACAGAAATTTCCTACCACTCCATATACAGAGGATTGCTCCACGCCGTTTTTCCATATTTATCTGTACATTTTACACGCACATAAGTCTCATGTCCCTTTAATTCATACTCGCCGCCGGAAATGGTCTCCTCATAGGAATCACATAATTGCGTAATTCCATCATTGATTACATTTCCTGCTACGAAATCAATGCGGTATACCGGACTGCACTCTACATAAGCGACACCATCGCGGATACCCCAGTCATAGATTTCCGGACCTGAGGAAGAATAATAATTGCCCGCCAGCATATTTGTCACAAGATCCTCATGTGTCAGCGTCTCTGCCTTCACGACAATATATCCGCCGCATGCATCATCGAACAGACCTTCATTGTGATTATCATCCGATGCAAATGCCTTCATCTGAATTCCTTCGCGAAGCATGATATCCCAGTATGTCTCATCATATCCGGTATTGCTCTCATTTACGGTGTTATAATTGAAAATCTCCAATGCCCAGATATTCTTTGTGTAAATGAATTCCTCCTCGCGCACACGGGACCAGACTGGATGATTGTATGTGGCAACCAGTCCGTGATCTGTCATCTCATCCGCCAGCTCCTGTGCCACCTTTGCGCCGTCCCAGCTTCCGTAATATTTCGGAACGATATGAATATCGTTATGCTCATACAGTGGCAGCTTCGCATTCTTTAACATTTCCTCCGTGCCCAGGATACCGTGAATGTGATGCACCTTCAGGCGCAGACCCGACTCTTCTGAATCGTATAAGTCTGCTGAAGCCTCCATTCCCGGCAAGATAATAAAATTATCGCAATTGAATTTCTCTCGGTAGTCCGTATATTTGTCATGCTCGGAAAGGCACAGAAAATGATATCCGTGTTCTTTAAAGAGCTTCACCGATTCCTCCGGTGTCAGCATTCCGTCTGAATTCACGGTGTGGCTGTGCAGATTTCCTTTATACCAGCTCCCTTTTTCTGTAAATCCTCGTATTGTAATTTTTTTCACACGTATCTCCTCCTATACAAAAAACTCTGTTACTTATTTTCAAGACTCGCTCGCGAGTCTTGATTCGAGATTCGGTCAGCTTTGCTGACGGGCTCTCACCTACAGTCTCACACAGTTATGATCTGCAAGTGCCATAAATGCAGTATCTCCGATTTCATACATAGATGCGCTTCTAAATAATACATCGACATACACCTCCACACCGTTTGTGCGAACTTTATAACGAAGTACATTTCCTCTCGGCACGCGGTCAAGAATTTCGCCCTGCATCTTGTAGCTTTCTCCCGAACTGATCTGTTCGCGTGAAAGAATGAGTGTCTCCGGACGAATTGCAATGTCTCCATCCCAGTCTTTTCCGGTCAGTTTTTTCATATCTGCCCGATTTAAAATATTATAGTTTCCGATAAATCCTGCCGCGAATGGTGTCGCCGGTTTTGTATAAATGTTGACCGGATTTCCTGACTGCTCAATGATACCGTCATGGAACAGATGAATCACATCAGACATAACCATCGCTTCATCCTGATCGTGGGTAACGAATACCGAAGTCAGTCCAAGCTCTTTATGTATCTCACGGATACTGGTCTGCAGTGATTTTCTAAGCTTTGCATCAATCGCACTGAGTGGCTCGTCTAAAAGAAGTACTTTCGGACGCATCACAATTCCTCTTGCGAGTGCGACTCTCTGCTGCTGTCCACCGGAGAGATTACTTGGATATTCATTCTCTTTCCCCATCAGTTCTACCATCTCAATGGAATCCTTAACACGCTTCTCAATCTCATTCGCCGGAAGCTTTTGCAGCTTCAGACCAAATGCAAGGTTTTCCTTTACCGTCATATTGGGAAATAAACTGTACTGCTGGAATACCATTCCAATGTTACGGTCTTTTGGATCTTTCTGGGTGATATCCTCTCCGTCCAGAATGATCTTCCCGCCTGATGTCTGCTCTAGTCCTGCAAGACAGCGAAGAAGTGTACTTTTTCCACATCCGGAAGGTCCCAGAAGCGTCACAAAATCTCCCTGCTCTATTTCAAGGTTAATCCCTCTTAATACATGGTTCTTCCCATAAAATTTATCAATATCTTTAAATTCAATATAAGCCATTTTACTTATCCTCTTTCTCTAATGAATCTATTTCGTTTTCTTCTTTCCCTGTTTTGACTGAAGCACAAATGCAAAACCGGAAATCAGTAAGGTTACGACAAATAATATAATGATAACTGCGCAGGTCCGCTGTCCTGATTTCTTCATAACATCATACATATACATCTGGGCTGTCATAAAATGACCGCCTGCCAGTGTATTGATGATAACGAAATCTCCAAATACAATTGCCATTGCAAGCATAACCGATACGGTAACGCCACTCATGATGTTCGGAATCACGACTCTGAAAAATGCGTACAGTTTACTTGCACCGAGCATCTGCGCCGCTTCAATCAGTCTTCCTGCACCAACTCCTGCGATGTTATTGCGGATTCCCTGATATACATAAGGAAGAATAACCACCATGTAAGTCGCTACCAGCATCACCATACGATTGTTCAGTGGCTCCGGTGCGCCTGTATAGAGAGACAGCACACAGATCGGAAGGATAACGCCTTGAATTGCATATGGAATCGTACATAAAACCTGCATAAAACGATCCCATTCCGGATGATATAACACCACGACATACATTGCCAGAAGTACAAATACCGTACAGAGCGCAATCGGAATAACTGATATAATTACCGTTCGCAGAACCGACTGCCAGAAGGCCGGATCCGCCAGAAGCTCTGCATATGCCGCAAAGGTAAATCCGGTCGGAACCACGTCAATCCATTCCTTGAACAACGAGTAAATCAAAGTCATAAGTAACGGCAGGAGTAAATACGCAATCACAACGATTACGATGATTTTCGCGCCGATGTTCTTTTTCTTCTGCATTATCGTTTCTCTCCCTGTTTTGGTGTTACTTTATCCTGAATCATAATTGCAATTACCATGAATACCATCATGACGACAGCGATTGCACTACCAAATTCCGGTCTCTGCTGAATATCACCGACAAACTGTTCTGACAGACGAATCGGAAGCAGGGTCAAGTTGTTCATCAGCAGTGCATACGCAGACGCATAGGCTGCCAGCGCATTTGCGAAAAGGACGGAAAATGTTCCTAAAATACTTGGAAGAAGTACCGGTATTCCGACTTTTCTCCAAAATGTAAGTTTATTTCCGCCAAGCAGTGCGACCGCCTCTTTCCATTCATTTCGAATCGACTCGAACGCAGGAATCAACAGCAGTGTTGCAAGTGGAATCTGGAAATACACATAAATCAGCAGAAGTCCCCAAACAGAATACAGTGGGAAATTCGCAAGAAATTCGATTCCGTAATTCTTACCGATCATCGTCATGACACCGATATTTCCAAGCATGATGATATATGCAAATGCCAGTGGTACTCCGGAAAAATTCGATACCATGTTCAAGATACTCATAAATGCCTGACTCAGTTTGCCAACGCCGTCATGAACTGCCTTTGCGCCAATAAATGCAACAATGATACCAAGCAGCGCTGATAATACAGAAATCAGAAGACTGTTCGTGATTGCTCTCCGGTAAAGCATCGTTGTGAAAATGTACGTGAAATTATCCAATGTGAATCCCAAAGCACCGCCCTCCGGCATGAAGCCTCTGACTATGGTATAGACCACCGGAATAATTTCAAACAATATGCATAATGCCAGGAACGGGACCATGGCAAATAAATATGCTTTCTTTTTTGATTTCATCCTTTTTTACCTCTTTTTAGAATTTGTTTTCTTTTCCATCTTTTCTGAAGAAAGAAGGCTGCCGCATTCGCAGCAGCCTCCGGCTCTTTATTCAATATTTACAGTGCCGGTGTCACTCTATTTTGCGTAAGCAACAACCTGCTCCTGCCATAATGCACCGATTGTCTTTGCAGTTGCATCCCATGCTTCCTGATCCTCTACCATTCTTGCATTTGTATACTGGCTGTCATCTAACAGTTTTGATGCCACATCTTCCGGAAGCTCTACATCACGAACCGGTTTTGCATATCCTTTTGCAAGGTTGATCTGTCCCTCATCGCTTAAGATATATTCTCTTGCAACTGCTGCTGCATAAGGTCTCTTTGTGTATGCGTTGATGATTGTACAGTAGCCGCTCTGGATCGATGCCTCAGAAGGAATACATACATTAAAATCTGCATCTGCATTGTTTGCTGCGAACTGCTCACGATATCCAAGTGCGTTGTAATCCCAAAGGAATGCCACTCCGACTTCACCTTTTTCGATACGTGCCTGTGTGAATTCACCTAAGTCAAGTCTTCCCTGCTCTGCAAGCTTTTTGAAATAATCTAATCCCGGCTGAATGTCAGACTCGTCTCCACCGTATGCAATGGCTGCTGCCAATACAGCGTATTGTGCCTGTGTTGCTGATGCAACGTCACCGACTGCTACCATGTAGTCACCATTTAAAATATCATCAAATGAAGTAGGCGCTTTGTCTACGATTTTGTTATTTGTAATGATTGACATTGTTCCGTAATATCCGATGATCCAATCTCCATCATCATCTTTCGCCCAGTCCGGAATGGTATCCCAGTTGCTTGTCTTATACTTTAATGTAACGCCCTCTTCTTCTGCGACCGGTCCGAATGCCTGACCAACATCACCGATATCCTTTGTTGCATCTGCACCTTCTGTCTTAAATAAGGAAATCTCTTCCGCAGAAGACATATCAGTATCTGTGTGTGAGATGCCATATGTATCTGTAATTTCCTGCCATGTCTCACCCCAGTTTGCCCATGTATCCGGCATACCTACGGATTCCACTGATCCATCTTCTTTTGCTTTTGCTGCGATTTCATCTACTGTCATACTGTTCAAGTCTACGGTCTCCTGCGCTGATGCTTTCGAACTTCCACATCCTGCGGCTAATGATGCCACCATCGCGCTCACCAATAATACGCTGATAATTTTTTTCTTCATAATCTCTCCTCTGTTCTACCTGTTTTGCTTTTCATTTTTTATATCTGTTTTGTGTACGCCCTTTTAACTTCAGGCGCTCGCTTAGTATAACAAATGAAAAACTCTGATTCTAGCAAGAACCCGTTAACTCTTTGTAAAGTTTAGGCAAAGTCGGCAATTTCATTTTCTATCTGTCTTACTAATGGATTATTAAAAATCACAATTCCAAAAAGAGAAGAATTAGAAAATAAAAAAACAATAGAAATTGAATAAAAGTACTTTGG
>JAQUUC010000012.1 GCA_028694105.1 Hespellia sp. | reverse complement strand
CACTTACAACTGTGATGACCGCAGATACCGTCTGTGGCAGACTCTGGCTGATCATCTGGCGAAGTGTATCGGTATCATTCGTATACACTCTCATGATATCGCCGTGCGCATGGGTATCAAAATATTTGACTGGCAGACTTTCCATATGAGAGAAAATCTCATTACGCAGTTTTAGAATAGTCCCCTGTGATACATTGATCATAATACGGTTATATCCCCACGTTGCCACGGTTCCTGCCATGTATACACCTGCCATAAACAGCAGTGCATGTGCAAGTGCCGTAAAGCTCGGATTTTTCTGATTGATAAACGGCAGGATATACACGTCAATCAAGTCACGCATGAACATGGTTCCCATTACATTTGCAAGTGCGCTTAATATAATTAGAAGTAACACGATAATACAATGCACTTTATAATATTTCATCACATAAGCAGTTAATCGTTTGATTGAGCCGCTCGATACTTTCTTTTTTGATTTATTATTCATCAATACCACCGCCTTTCACCTGTGATTCATATACGTCGCGGTAGATTTCACTTGTCTTTAACAACTCCTCGTGAGTACCAAAATCTATAATCTTACCATCATTCAATACCATGATTCTGTCAGCATCCTGTACGGAGCTGATTCGCTGCGCGATAATAAGTTTCGTTGTATCCGGAATCTCTTCTAAAAATGCCTTTCTGATTAAGGTATCGGTCTTCGTATCAACCGCGCTGGTCGAGTCATCCAGAATCAGGATCTTTGGTTTCTTTAATAATGCTCTTGCGATACAAAGTCTCTGCTTCTGGCCGCCGGATACATTGCTGCCGCCCTGTTCAATATATGTCTCATATTTCTTTGGAAAGGTCTGGATGAATTCATCTGCCTGTGCTAATCTGCAGACACGCTGAATCTCCTCTTCGCTGGCATTCGCATTTCCCCAGCGGATATTGTCATTGATTGTTCCGGAAAACAATACATTTTTCTGAAGAACCATTGCCACCTCATCACGAAGTGTCTCAATATCATACTTGCAAACATCTACATTTCCAACCTTCACCTGTCCCTGAGTTACGTCATACAGCCTTGGAATCAGTTGCACCAGAGATGACTTCGAACTGCCGGTTCCGCCGATAATTCCAATTGTCTCACCCGCATTGATTTTAAAATTAAGATCACTGAGTACATCTACACCTTCACGATATCCAAAGGCAACGTGATTGAATTCAATCGAACCGTCCTTCACCTCATAAACCGGATCCGCACCATTGGTAAGGTTGGACTCTTCGTTGATGACTTCCGCAATACGTTCTGCCGAGGCTTTGGATAAAGTAATCATAACAAATGCCATGGAAATCATCATCAGACTCATCAGGATATTCATGACATAGGTAAACAGACTCATTAATTCACCGGTCGTAAGATTTCCCGCGACAATCATCTTCGCACCGAGCCATGACAGCAGCAGGATACAGGCATACATCACAAACTGCATCACCGGCATATTCAGTACGACCATCTTCTCAGCGCCAATAAATAAACGATACACGGCTTCACTTGCCTTGTTGAATTTTTTCACTTCATGATCTTCTCTTACATAGGCCTTTACAACACGGATTGCGTTGACATTCTCCTGTACACTTGCATTTAACGCATCATACTTTTTAAATACCTGCTCAAATTTAGGAAATGCTTTTGTTACGATAAATCCGAGGACCACTCCAAGAAACAGAATCGCCCCCAAGAATATGAGCGATAATTTCCCACTGACAATGATTGTCATCGTCATTGCGAAAATCAGCATAAACGGCGCTCTCGCACACATTCTGACAATCATCTGGTAGGCATTCTGTACATTGGTCACATCAGTGGTAAGTCTTGTCACAAGTCCCGCCGTGGAATACTTGTCGAGATTCGAAAATGAAAAGTTCTGTATATTCCTGAACATTGCATCTCGTAAGTTCCTCGCAACCCCCGTGCTTGCACTGGCCGCATATTTTCCGGACATAACTCCGCAAAAGAGTGAGCACATTGCCACGATAATCATGACTGCTCCCATGCCCCATACATATTGGATATTCCCTTTCTCGACACCCATGTCAATGATGAATGCCATAAGAATTGGGATGATAATCTCAAATACAACTTCCATCGTTACGAATACAATCGAAAGAATGGAATCTTTTTTGAATTCTTTGATCTGTTTTGTTAATGTTTTTATCATTCTGACTGATCCTCCCCGCTTTCTAAATTATGTTTGATCTTGTCTGCAACCCGGATAAATATCTCCCGTTCTTCCGGTGTAATCCCCGCCTCAAGTATCTGATCGAACGCATCAATTCTCTGTGTAATCATCAGATGGTTCTCAACTGCTCTCGGTGTGAGCATAATCTTCTTGAGCCTTGCATCATTCTCCACCGACTCCCGGACAATGAGTCCGTTCTTCTCCATCTTCTGCAGTAAACCGGTAACGGATGATCGGCGAATATTAAAATGCTGTTCGATATCGCGCTGATATATATCACGTTTCTTCCCTTCCTCATGCAAATAGCAGATGAGCCATCCATGAGCACCGGACATAAACTCCTCCGTATCACCGAATACAACATGATCCAGTTTCCGTTTTAATATATTAGACAAATCTTTGATTACGAACCCAAGCGTTGCATTACAATCTTTGTGTGCCTGTTTCATTTTTGTTTCCCTCCTAACTGTTAGGTGACTAACAAATATGTTAGCAAATATTTTCGCGAATGTCAATACGGCTGTTCGAATTAATAACTGTAACAGAGAGAATATTTTGGAATATTCGTATTATTTTCATTTATAATTGATTTTATTAAGCTTACACTCAATAATAGAGTCTGACTGTAAAATGAGAGGGGAAATCTTGTTACAAACTAAAATGACACTCAACGTCCTAAAGAGGAATTTTATTGAAAGGAACTGCCATTCATGCCTTACACTAACACATTACATTTTGCTCAAAAACTTTTACGTGAATTACAAATAAAATCCCATGTCATAACAGAACCGTTTAACTGGAGTCCCATTTATGACTGCGGGCTCAGGAAAGGGATTTTACCCCAGAGTACGATTGCACAGCTGTCTGTCTCATGGCCCCGCCGTTTTACAAATGTCGCAAAAGAGAACATTCTCTCACGCGTCACAGATGAATACCACTGCGAATATATCTGTCTGCGTCTGCCGGATAATCCATGTCTTACCATTCTGCTTGTCGGACCTTTTACTTATGAAAAAATGACAGAGTCCAGAATTATCGAGATTTGTAATGAGCTGCACATTCCAGGAAACCTTACTTCCTTTGTACAGCGCTACTACCAGACGCTTCCTTTTGTTTCTGACGAACGGTGGGTCAAGGGAATGTCAAGACTTCTCGCAGAAACAATGTGGAAGAATAAGAAAATACATTTTGCAGTGTATGGATCGGATCAATTATTAAAACCCGTCTATAATGTGGATCATCCCTCACCGACACCGAACACGCTTCACCGTCTGGAACTTCAATATGCGAATGAGGCGCTTCTCATGAACGCTGTTTCCAATGGGGATTTGATTACAATCGATCAGATGCTCGAGGGTGGAAATATATTTACACCAGACCAGAAAAATCCGCTCTCACTCCGCGATAAGAAAAACAGTCTTATCTCATTTAATACGCTCTGCCGGAAAGCGGCAGAAAAGGGTCATATTCATCCGGCATATCTGGAGGAGACCTTTGAAAAAAATGTATACGAAATTGAGCAGGCCACTGAAAGCAGGGAATTGCAGCGAATGCGCCGGCGTATTGTGCGGGAATATTGTCTACTGGTGCAGTCTCATTCATTGAAAAACTATACCCAGCCGATTCGTCAGGCGATTAATTATATTTCTTTTCATCTGACGGATGATCTTAGTTTGTCCACGATTGCAAAGCTTTTGATGTTAAACAGCAGTTATCTGTCTACTCTGTTTAAGAAAGAAACCGGTTTTACACTTACCTATTATGTGAATCTGAAGCGGGTGGAACATGCGATATTCCTCTTGAATACTACGATATTTCCGATTCAGGATATCGCTGTGCTCTGTGGAATTAAGGATTTGAATTATTTTACGAAGACCTTTAAGAAATATCAGAAGATAACACCGAGTGATTATCGTGAGATGATTAAGGGGAAATAATTAAGGATGCAGTACAACTTTTTATTGTACTGCATCCTCAGTGCATTTCATTTCTTCGATGGCAACAGCTGACCTCAGCCCAGACAGATCACATAACGGTATTTTACAAGTTGCCAGCCCGTCAGCTGTCTTTGAACCTGTTTTTCCATTCGCAGGTAAATCTCATGCATTTTTATCTGCTCCTCTCGCTCCGGTTTGCGTTTATAAAACATACTTTCTAACACCAGCTGTGACATCCATACCCATTCGTCCTCTGAAATATACGGAAGATTCTTCTTCATAAATGTCAGTGTGTCCGGGCTCAAGATATCCTTCTGCATTTTCTTCTGACTTTCTTTTTCTCCCTGACTAAGAAATACCGCAATTCTGTAAAAGATCATGTACATGTTCTGTATTCCTGCGCCATTTCCTTTATAGAAGGAACGTTTCGTTCTCTTTCTGCGGACAGCTGCCTGAATCAAAAAACAACCAGACAGCAGCAGGATCACAACAGCGGCACACAGAATACGAAGCATTTGTTTCATTATCTTTTGTCCCAGAGTCATTTCCTCTGCAGATTTTCCATTTTCTTCCTGATCAATCTGTTGCGTGCTCATCGCCGGTGGATTGGTCTGTTCCTCATTTCCACTGTACGCGAGTGTGTGTTCTTTTACAATCCATGTATCTCCATCATACACCTCACACCAAGCATGTCCCATTGCTCCGGTAATCTCAGCCTGCCACGTGCCATCTGCCTGCTGCGTGAATTCCGATGGTTCCACGGCATATCCTTCTGCATACCTTGCCGGATATCCGTAAAGACGATACAGTAAAACCGCGGTGGTCGCGAAGTGGACACAAAAGCCTTTTTGATGATCAAATAAGAAATATTCCGCAAAATCCTTATCTGCCGGTGTCGTTCCCGGAGTATAGCTGTATACCGTATTTTCCTCGAATTCGCGGCGGATCACGCGTTCGGTATCCTCCAGCGAATTCGTCTCATTCTCCTCCCGGAATGCCCGCAGGCGTAAGATGCTGTCAGGGACCATACTGTCCGCCGAAAATACATGTTCCGAAGTCTCCCGCTCACTCCAAGATTGCCCGTCATAATCCTCTCCATAGATCTTCGCTGAATATACCGTTTTTTCTGGTTTATATGTCAATGTCAGTGTGCCGAGTTCTCCGCTTTTTGGTATGAAAGATGCCAGTGCTTTCAGATTCGACATATCACCGTAAGCTGTCTGATTGAATGTTATATCTGGAATATCGGCCTGCAGTTCCTTATTCTGTGTCGCGCTCTCCGGCTTCTTTTCCTCTGCAGTCTTCTGGTTTTCTTCCCGCTCAACTGTCCATTCTCGAATTGGCTTTGCAATGGTTTCTTCTGTTGCATTTTTTATCTTTGTATAAACCGGATGATTCGCTCTTTTCAGTGCTTCAATCCGCCCACCGGCAAAAACAGTCACTGCCAGCACCACGAATAATACCATGGCTGTTACGATTCCCTTTTTCAGTGCAGTGCCCCCGGTGTCACACCCTGTCAGTGCAAAATAAATCCCAGCCGCCATCAGCCAAATGCAGCAGTCCATAACTGGCGGAAAACACATTTCTATCGCGGCCAGAATCAGTGGTGCAGCAATCAGAACTCCGGCAGGAAATCTTCCGCGGCCAGACCTCATCACTGCGGCCAGAATCAGTACCATTGGTATCTGCAATATCACAAATGCCATCGCGAGTGCTTTTGGGTCACTCGTCCACTCATTAAAACGCAGACTCGCGAGTGAATCGCTCGGAAATTGTGTCAAATATACATTTGCCAGATGATTGACTGCTGTTGCAAACAGACTTTGATTCCTCCAGATTATGATTCCAGCTCCGATACCAATGACTGCCAGCCAGAGATAGCTTCTCTTACTGTTCAGTAAAATTCCTCCGACTATCGTAACGGCAAAAAGCCCGGCAAAGAGACGGGTAAAATTCACCTGTATTGGAAGAAACGACTCCATTGTCACCCACCAGATACATAGGACAAACCACACAACTGCTGTTCTTATCACGAAAAGAAGACCTCGTCCGTTTTTTCCGGACCAAGCTGACTGCTGGCTGCTCTGCTTCTTAAAATATAATCGTCCTAAACGATGTCTGCCATCCATCTTCTACACCTCTAAAATGCATCTGAGTTATAAAGTACTTTTCTCCCTATAACTGCAGGAGATCCTGCTTCTGACCATTTACCAGAATCGCATCACGCCCCCTGATTTCAACAGTACTGCTAAATGTACTTCCGCGAAATGAATCTTCATAATATTGTCTTGCCGCTTCTTTCTCCAGACATGGTTCCTGCAGAATCAGTCTCTGTATCAGCTCGTACACCGCTTCTTCTCCATCGATTTTCTGTTTTACGACTTGTTTGTTTTTCTCTTCAAACCACGCTGCCATATGAATACATTTTTCCTCTGCGAGCGTCATCGACAATGATGCCACTGTCTCCACCAGCTGTCCGAATTTCACACCATCCGCCCCAGTCTCCGAAAAATCAATCCATAGAAGTACCACGCAGCCAAGCGGAAATCCACTCTCTTTGATCATCAGGTCATCTTCTTTTGCGCTGAGCTTCCAGTGAATTTTGTGGACGGAATCCTGTTCCTGATATTCACGGATCTGATAGATTTCGGACGGATCTTCACCACTCTTCTCTGTCGAAAAATCATCCGCCTCCGCCAGAAATTCCCGTGTACGCCTGCTGATTTCCACCGGAATCAGTGCAAATTCCGGCCAGATTGCAACCTTTGCAATCTGATTCTGTCGGATTGTCCTGACAAAAATGCCCAAAAAATCATACACGCGAAGCTTTTGCAGAGAAATCTCCATGCTTCCGCATTCATTTGAAATAAACTCATACCAGCTGATTGTCTCTGCCGCCCCATCCGTAACGCCGGTGATCCATTTGCTCATAGTTCGTCCAGAAAATCCATTTTTCACGGAAATCTGCAGGCGGTATCCTGCATGATGAAACATCGACTTATTCTTCACCTGCACACCAATGCGGACCGGGGTTTTCTTTTCTCCCATAGCCTGAATCTGCACCAGTGAAGCCTCTGTCTTTTTTGTCACATTTCTTAAATATAGAAAAGAAAATACCGGATAAATGATCTCCAGTGCCAGCAGCCAAGATGCGCTGCTCTTATCGTACAGAAAGAACCAATAACAGGTAAGAATCACCACCATCAGATAGCCGCATATACGTTTTACCATCACTGCCTCCTAGCGCCGCTTTAAGGCAGGCGTCTCCACTTCCTCCAAAATCTCCTGCAGCAGATCTTCCATCCGGATATGACCGACCCTTGCCTTTGTTGTCAGAACCATCCTATGCGCTGCAACATCTGCAAATACCATCTTCACATCTTCCGGAATGACATAATCCCGCCCTTTGATAAACGCACCTGCCTTTGCCATCTTGCAGAGTGCGATGGTTCCTCTCGGACTCATCCCCATCTCGATTTCCTTTTTCTCACGCGTTGCCTTTGCAAGCTGTGCGATATACAGATACACTCGGTCATGTACATAGATTTTCTCTACGACCTGCTGTATCGCAATCAGGGCTTCTGCCTGAATGACATTTCCAACCTGCTCGGTTGCTCTTCCAAGCTGGTTCCGCTTTAAAATCTCTGCCTCTTCTTTTACCGTCGGATATCCCATCTTCAGGCAGATCATGAATCGGTCCATCTGAGACTCTGGTAATAGCTGGGTTCCGGCACTGCCGGATGGATTCTGAGTCGCAATGACCACGAACGGCTCCCCGGTCTTCCTTGTGATCCCGTCCACCGTCACCTGCTTTTCTTCCATAACCTCCAGAAGGGCAGACTGCGTCTTCGGCGAGGTTCGGTTGATCTCATCTGCCAACAGCAGGTTGCACATCACCGCACCCGGCTGATAAGCGAACTTGCCCAGTTCTTTTTTATAAATGGTAAATCCGGTCAGATCAGATGGAAGCACATCCGGTGTGAATTGCACACGCTTTTCCACCAGTCCGAGTGCTCTTGCAAATGCGACCGCCATCGTGGTCTTTCCCACACCCGGCATGTCCTCTACTAGTATATGTCCGCCTGCCAGAATCGCCATCATCGTCTTTTGAATCTCCTGCTCTTTTCCGACAATCGCTTTGGAAACCTCTGCGATTACGTTGTTTGCTGCAGCTCTGTATTCTTCCATTTTTGCGGCTCCCCCTTTTGTTAGTATATTCATTATCTCATAGTTGAGGGGATTTTACTACTTTGTATTATCAAAGAGTTTGTGTCAAATATTGTGAGACTTTTTCTCACTGCTGTCTCTCCATATCGTTCCCTATAGTAGCTCTGTTCGGTTATGCGCTCAGCTGGGAACGTTGCATCATCGCTATACGATGCACTTTCTTTACTTCCGCTTCACTCATCTCAAGTGCATCGGCTATTTCTGAAATTGTCTTTCCTTTTTGGATTTTTTTACTGACCAGAGCAACTAGCATTTTTTCTCTACCACGCTCTTCACCGCGTGCTTCACCTCGCGCTTCACCTCGCGCTTCACCAATTCGTATATTTTCCTCTTCCCAGTCCCTGATTGCCTTGCACATGTAAACACCTTCTTCTTTCTCATTCTTTTCTATACATTCCAACAGTTTCTTCGAATTTGCCAATGCTTTGATTGCATCGCTATCCTCTTTACTTATTGCTTCAAAAATATCTGCATTCTCTTCTACAAACTTCTTCAATTCAACCTGATCCGATTGGTATTTCACAAACCCAAATACTCTTTTCAAATTGTCACTGAATCCCTCCAAATCTTGAATCTTACCAACTTCCAGCAGATGCATCTTATAATTTCCAATCAAGTCACGATATGGCTTCATCACCTCCGGGATGTCCAAAATCCCATGCAAATCCATTGCTCCATCCCAAGGCGTTTTCCCATAATAAAGTACCAGTGTTATGACCGGTATTAATCTATCCTCCTTAGAAAACCCACTCATAAATTCATTCTCATCATCTAAATCATGCAATTCTGCATGTTTCTGTGCAACTGTTTTTCTTTGTTTCTCATATGACCGAATATCATAATCCATCACGCGCAATGGCATGAGATAATGTATTTTATCTTGATTCTCCACACCTATCATCACAAAAAATGCTTCCCCATTATACAGTTTTACAATATCTCTTGTTTTTTCAGCCACATGCTTCTTTCTGCTGGATGTGTCAAGTTCTGAAAGTTTTTCTGAATGAATCACCTGCTCGTTTTGAAAAATTGCGTAATTGACAATTTCTGCAAACCGTGCTGCTTCTGACACATATTCATTCATAGTAATGTCGAGTTTTCCCATATTCCATCCTTCCTTCTTTGTTTTAAGAAAGAGGACTTATATATACTTATATTATATATTTATTCGTACAAAAATCAAGTGAACTTCCATAATTATAAGCAAATGTATTGTTGTCAAACTGTCGTCTTTATTTATATACGCTCATCGCCGTCTTCTTTCTTTATTCAATTGTTACAAATTCTTTGATTTTCTGACTGATATAGTCTGAAATTTAGATCATAGGGAATAGATTTCCCCTGAAACGTATCATCACTATAGCACAACTTTTATTTCCTGTAAATACTATTTTTTGATCACATGTCGCTCAATATTATTTCATGTTAGATTTCACGCATCAGGTTCAAAAAATCCCCCATGCATTCCCTATGCCTACTCCATCTTTATGAATGTCAAATCAATCTTTAGCTCTCCCTCATATATCCTCACTGGGATTTGATCATGGAATGAATAATTTGCAGGGAATAGATTGTTCGCAAAGTCATGTACCGTCACGGTTTGTTCTTCCGGATCTATCATCCAATATTCCTTCACTCCTGCTGCCTTATATTTATCGAATTGAACATCAAAAGGTGCAACCAATACTTCACATTTCCCATTTTTTTGACGGATATATTTTTCAATTTGATACAGTATCTCCACAATAATCCGTTGGTGTATATACCTTGGCGCTGCCATATCATAGATCACACCATCAATAAGCTCTATGCGCCGATCATCTGGCCAGTCATAATAATCCTCTATCGTATAGTTTCCCTGCCTTTTTTTAACATGATAAGCGAATGCTTCCGCAACATGATCCGGCTTTTCTTGTAGTTCTCGAAAATACCGTCCCAATGACAGCAAAGTATGATACTCTTGCGACATTAAGTCCCCCTCAAAAATATTCTGTAAAACCAAAATAGGAATTCCCGTTTGTGCTGAAATCATTTTATTATCCAACTGATACTCTTTTTTTAGTTCTTCCATTTCACTTAGATTCATGTTTTATACCTTCTTTCCCACAATTAGGACACATCTTGTTTCAATTATATATTATTAGTATATAATTAAATGTTGTTTGATTGCAATCCTTTCTTTCTGTTTTCTATATATATGTTCAAAACAATTGATTTCTTGGCTTGAAACAGCCTGATGTCGATGATTCGACATGGATTCCCTTGAAAGAAAAAGTGATGATACACGAGGAATAGATTTCCCCTGAAATGTATCATCACAATCATTCAACTATTTCGCATCTAATGTGCGAATCTCTTCCTCTGTCAATCCGGTTGCTTCCGAAATCACATCCATAGATATGCCCTGCTCACACAATTTCAGTGCGATCTTGATTCGCTCCTCTTCTTTTGCATTTTTCTCGATGCTATTCATATGTTTTTTCTCATCATATTCTGTAAGAATCAACTTTCTCACCTCGCTTCGATTTTTAAGAAGAAATCCCCTTATTATTCCCTAAATTGATATTCAACATAACAGCTGTAAACTCCATGCAACCACCCGACTGCCAAAAACCTTGCAGAACGCTTGCGAAATACAGTCACCCACGCAAGGGCATATTGAGATTCAATGTAAATTGATGCTCATAAAGATTCAGATAGTTTCCAATCAAAAACGAACAATCATTCTTCGTCCCCATATAAACTGCATCTTCTGGTGTTGTAATGGTTTCTGTCCCATGTTTCTTTCTTCATTACAAATGATAGTAGACGTAAACACAACCGAAAACATGATAGACAACAGTATCTCAAACTACTTTTTTGCTTTTTTCATCAAGGCCTCCTGCAATACCTGAGAAAAATTAATACTGTGTTTTTCCGCAAATGTATTCAGCCATGCAGGAATAGTCAGATTTTTTCGCACCGCTTTTTCCCCATATTTTTCTGCATAAGCATCCATATCAAGAATCATCATGTTAACCTGCCCACCAGTCCTTTTCGGAACCGTTTCATAAGCAGATGCTTCCGGAATTAGATTACCTTCCTCCATCTCGCCTAAAATCCATCCACTTGCTGCATCATTTCCCATTTCGAATGCCTCTTCTAGATTTTTCCCCTCTGTTACACACCCCGGTAAGTCTGGGAATTCCACAACATAACCCCCACTGCCATCTGAAAATGGATAAAAAACTGCTGGATAAATCAATTTCATAAATTCACTCTCCATTCTACTCTTCCATTACAATATTATCGCTTGCTTCATAATCGACTTCACAGTATCTATATTTAGATCTCCACCATGTTCCGGTATTGTAACCGTCCCTGCTTTCACTGGATGTTTATATTGATGATGTGAACCTTTTTGTCTTACTTCATACCAGCCATCCTGCTTTATTAGTTTCTCTACTTCACGAAACCTCATGCACATCACCTCGCTGTAGTTTCATTTTAATGCGTACTATGCGCATTGTCAAGGATGAAATAAATTCTTTTTGTTTCTCCAATACAACCACCTGCCTCTTCTTTTGTTTAATCTTTTTCTTTGAATACATGGCGATACGCCAAGAAAAAGTGATGATACACGAGGAATAGATTTCCCCTGAAATGTATCATCACTATAGCACAGCTTTTATTTCCTGTAAATACTGTTTTTTGACTATTTAACCCCATAATTGATCATCAGCTTTGCAAAGAAATCTTCCAGTGTAAGTCTGACTTCCACCGTATGATACACACGAATTTTACGATTTCCCTGTCCATGTATGTACGTCATATCATCAGCAATGCGCGGTGCTTCTATCATCTTGTAGCTTACTTTCTCTAATTCTTCCATGAGAACTGCCACGGTTGCCTGATCTCCAAGTCCCCATAGTTCTCCGTGTGGCCACTGGATATTTGCTTTCGCGGCTTTCTGATTCATTTCCACTAATTCTTCGAATAAATATCTGCCATACTTCTGCCTGCGAAGCAAAAATGACATTGGCTGCCGCGATATCCATTGCCAGATTGAATTCAAAGCCTCCTTCCGGATAATCTGCTCCGCCAATCCAGATAACCACAATTTTCTCAGCAATTTCTGGCTTTAGTAAAAGTGCAGCCGCAACATCGGTTACAGCCCCCTGACAGGCAATATATAACGGTCTGTTATCGTCTTTCAACGCTTCTTCAATGATAAACTTCGCACCTTCTGATTCGATTGGCGTCTGTTCATCTTCCAGTCCCCGCGGCGCACCAAGAAATACCGGGTACTCATCTTTCAAACCCATGAGGTCCATGATTTTGATGACTTCCTCATAACTTGCCTTTGCGGTTCCGAGTTCTCCATACTCCTGCGGGTTTTTCCAAAAGTGACCTGCCACGATTCCTTTCACTTCGAATTTTGGCGTCATCAGATGGTGCGCTAATGCATATTGGTCATCTGCTTCATTTTTACAATCAGTATGCACAATCAACCGTATCTTTTTATTTTCTGGTACTTTAAAATCATAGTTCCACATAATTTTGCTTCCTTCTGAGACAGAGAAGCCGTCCTTTCATTTTCGATATCTATCCTAAAAAACGCTGAAAGAAAGCACATTCCTCCATATTACATTTCCGAGCCTCTTCCAGCTTGATATTACAATGAAATACATGCTGCAGCGGATGTTCCTCATTACCATACAAACGAAATTCATGTAGAATCTGAAGCTCCTGCAGTCTCTTTACCATCACTGGTGCTTCGCTCCTTAAGAAATCTTCATTCGCAGTCATCACAAATGCCGGTGGATATTCTTCGGTCATATACGGAAGTGCATTGACCATTTCAAGTTCTTCCCTACTTCCGCCATGTGGGAGATAATCTTTCATCAGACAGGAAGTCAAATCATTGGGATCATCATTTACTTTTACGATATACGCGCCACAATTTAAGGCAACAGCGTTCGGCTTGAAGCCCTGTGGTGTCTTAATATCATATTTCTTCGCATACTCCGGATTAATACAGATCATCGTGTACAGATTCAGCAGATTTGCTCCTGCAGAATCCCCCACTGCAAAAATGTGTTCCATATCAAAACCATATTCTTTTTTATGTGCAAATATCCAGTGTATCACTTGATTCATATCTTCTACTGGTGCAGGAAATTTGTATTCCGGTGCGAGACGATAACTGAAGTTGACAACTGCAAACCCCTGCTGCGCAAGACTCATGCAATAATACTGATACCGTTCTTTATCGCCATATACCCATGCGCCACCGTGCACATTGATCAATACCGGAAGCAGCTCTCCCTGCTTTTCTTTTGGTCGATACACATCAAGCATCTGCCACTTTGAATCTGTACCATAACAGATATCATCGTATCTCTCGATGTTATCCGGCATAGTAAGTCCGGCATCGCGAAGCGTGTCGCCTTCACCAAACATTTTTCTCACACGATCACTTGTCGCTGACATTCTCTTCCTCCCGAAACATTCATTCTTTTCAAGACTCGCTCACGAGTCTTGGTGCGAGATTCGGTCAGCTTTGCTGACATCTTCTTCCTCGAATCTCTGCACATCCTCGCGGAGCGTATATCAGATGGGAGTCATCTCACATCTGATATATCTAACGCTGCATGATATCCCCAATACACCGCATTGGTAATGGTCGATACTTTTGCTGCATCTCCGATCACAGACACAACCGGAGCACTATCACGTAATTCTTCTACTACATCGAATCTTGACCGCTGACCAAGTGCACAGATCACTGTCTCTCCTTCAATCATCACATCGTTGTCATCTTTATCTTTGCAAAGGATTCCCTTTTCTGACACTTCTACGCCGCGAAGTCCGGTATGTACATTCACATACTTCTCAATCTCAGCAAGAAGCAGCGGTCGATGGCGCACATTTGCATCCGGTGCAAGTTCATCACGCATTTCCACAAGCTCGACCTGTTTCCCTTCCATTCCAAGATGAATGGCACATTCGCAGCCCGCAAGACCGCCACCGAAGACGATGACTTTGTCTTTACATTTTTCTGTTTCTTTATAGTAGTTGTTGACAATAATGACATTCTCACCATCCAGTCCTTTGATTGGCGGCACGAGCGGCGCAGAACCGACTGCGATAATCACAGCGTCCGGAGCTTCTTTTTCTACGTACTCTTTCGTCACTTCTGCATTCAGTCGAATCTCTGCACCTGCATCTCTTGCCATCTTCTCATACGTTTCAGTGAGCTGATACATCTCATACTTGAATGGAAGTGCCTGCTCACTCTTTAAGATTCCGCCGAACTCACTTTCCTTCTCGCATAAGACAACTTCATGTCCGCGTTTTGCTGCCGTATATGCCGCATAGAGTCCACCCGGTCCACCGCCAGCTACTAAGACTTTCTTCTTCACTGGTGCCGGGTAAATTTCATTCCCTTCTATTTCACGCCCGATGAGCGGATTGACCGTACATCTTCTTGTGGAGGTGGCGGCACGTTCTGCCATACAGGTGAAGCATCTGAGACAGCGGACGATTTCATCATCACGATTCTGCATCACCTTCGATGGTAAATATGGATCTGCCAGAAGTGCTCTCGCCATCTCTACCACATCTGCTTTTCCGGATGCAATGATTTCTTCCATCTGTGCCGGATCATTTAATCCACCAAGTGTTGCCACCGGTACGGATACATGCTTTTTAATCTCTGCCGCCAGATATACATTACATCCGTGCTCTTTAAACATAGATGGATGTGTCGTTCCAAATCCCCTCTGATAAGTACCGGCTGATACATGTAATAAATCTATCTTTGACTCTAACTGCTGTGCAATACGCACACCTTCTTCTAAATCGTAACCACCTTCGAATAATTCTGAACCCGATAAACGAAATTCGATTGGGAAGAATGGTCCGACTGCTGCCCTGACTGCATCTAACACTTCTGCTGCAAAGCGGCATCTGTTCTCTGTACTTCCACCATATTTGTCGGTACGTTTATTAAAGTATGGTGATAAAAACTGGTTAATTAACCAGCCATGTCCGCCGTGAACCATGACCATCTCAAAACCTGCGCGTTTTGCCATCGCTGCAGTATCGCCATATGCTTTTACGATATCGTCGATGACGTCCTGCGTCAGCTCATGCACTTCTACTCCGTCAGGTCGAATGCAGGCAGATGGTCCCCACTGGAACATTTCCTTCTGCTTTGACTTGTCTGTCATATAAGTTCCGGCATACATTCCCGAATGCGATAATTCAATCGATGGCATACAGCCATGACGCCTGATTGCATCTGCGGTGTAGGTTGCGCAGGCAAGCGAATTTAAGATGGATGGGTCCAAATGATACGCATGTGATGCATCGGTCTGTGGATGCACCATACATTCTGATACCGTCACTGCACCTGCGCCGCCTTTGGCACGCAGTTCATAAAATGCCGTTGACTTTGGCCCGATACAGCCGTCATTTGTGATATCAGTTCCACCCATCGGCGCTGAGAACATGCGGTTTTTAAATGTCACTCTTCCGAGTGTGATTGGTTTACATAAATTTGGATATTTTCTGATCATGATTCACTTCTCCTCCAATTTTTGATAACTACATCATAGCAAAAATGGCGGTTTCATTATATCCTTTTTTTGCTCTTTTTATATTTATTCCAAATTATTCACTTGCACTATCTTGTTTGCGATAATAATAGTGATCTGTATCTTTATATAGTTCCCACCCATCTCGGTCGCAAAACCTTTTTAATTCTTTCCATCTAGGCATATGATTTCATCTCCAATTATTTCCGCATCATCTGCAAGGAGTGCTTTAAATACATATGGAATATGTTGTTTCCTGTTCGGTGCTTTACTCCAATATGAAAAATCTTCGTAGAAATCATTAGAATAATTTAATATAGCATTTCCAAGTCCAACCCTCGCTAATGCTTCCGTTGGCGCATTTTCTATCAATTCAATCTCATTGAGAGAAAGAGTCACCGAACCATCTTCTTCCACAAATCTTTCCGCTGTGTATTTCACAACTGACAAGATATCTTTCATTATGCTCAAATTAGACAGCCACATTTTGTCGCGTGTTCTCTTGATAAAAATAGGTTTATCATGCACTACACCGTCAATAATACTACTCCATTCTTTTCTTACTTCCGTTGCATTCGTCATTAACATCTCCATCATCTCCTTTATTTTTTACGTTAACACTTAATGTACGTAATGTCAATTACGTACATAATGTATACTAAAAAATAAAAGATAAATTATTTATAGTTACTTATTTTTGTGATTTGTATCATAATATCTTCATACTCCCACCTGCCTCTTCTTTTGTTTGTCTTTCCCTTTGAATACATGGCGATACGCCAAGAAAAAGTGATGATACACGAGGAATAGATTCCCTCTGAAATGTATCATCACTATAACACAATCTCTATTTTCTGTAAATAATATTTTTGACTATTTACGCCCCATAATTAATCACAAGTTTCCTCCGTTACTTGCAATCACTTCTTTGTACCAGCCAAAACTTTTCTTTTTATATCTCTTTAATGTTCCACTTCCATCATCGTTGCGGTCCACATAGATGAAGCCATAACGTTTCGCCAGCTCTGCCGTCGATGCACTGACCAAATCAATACATCCCCAGCTCGTATAGCCCATGACTTCTACGCCATCTTCGATTGCCTCTCCAACCTGAATCAGATGGTCTCTCATGTAGTCGATTCGATAATCGTCATTGACTGTCTTGCCGCCTTTTCCATCATCTACTAACTCATCTTTTGCACCAAGTCCATTCTCCACGATGAATAGTGGCTTTCTATATTTATCCCAGAATGTATTTAAGATATAGCGAAGTCCTTTCGGATCAATCTGCCATCCCCATTCACTCGCCTTTAATGTTGGATTTGGAACACCGCCAAGAAGATTTCCTTCGCCGCGAATGTTCTTCTCTTCATCTGCAGTTGCGCAGACGCTGACGTAATAACTGAAGGAAATAAAGTCTACGGTATTCTTTAAGATTTCCTCATCTCCCGGTGCAAATGCCACCTCAATGTTATGCTCTCTCATATAACGCTTCATGTATCCCGGATATTCTCCGCGCACATGAATCTCGGTAAACATATCGTGCAAATGTGATTCTTCCATTGCCTGAATCACATCTGCCGGATCCGGTGACAGTGGATAAACCGGCATGCTTAAGATCATGCAGCCCACCTGAAAGTCTGGATTGATTTCATGCGCAATCTTTACTGCCGATGCACTTGCAACCATCTCGTGATGAATCGCCTGATAAAGCTGTGACTCTGTCAGTTCTTCTTTTGGCGTATTGATTCCGCCACTCATGAATGGCGAGTTTAAAATAGAGTTAATCTCATTAAATGTCAGCCAGTATTTCACTTTGTCTTTGTATCTTTTGAATACCGTTGTTACATAGTTTTCGTAGAATCCAATCATCTTTGGATTCACCCATCCGTCATAATGCTCTGACAGATACAATGGCGTCTCATAATGCGATAAGGTAACAAGTGGTTCGATACCATACTTGTGGCACTCATCAAACAAGTCATCGTAAAATACAAGTCCTGCTTCGTTTGGCTCAGCCTCATCCCCCCGTGGGAAGATTCTGCTCCATGCAATCGAAGTACGGAACACCTTGAAACCCATTTCCGCAAATAATTTGATATCTTCTTTGTATCTGTGGTAAAAATCGATTCCGACCAATTTCATGTTATCTTCTGTCGGTCGAATGGTTCTCGCACCTTTGATTCCGTGCGGCATCACATCCTGAATCGACAGACCTTTTCCGTCTGCGTTATATGCGCCCTCGCATTGATTTGCGGCAACTGCACCGCCCCATAAAAAATTCTCTGGAAACATACATATCCTCCTTTTCAGCCACGGGGACGGTACTAGCCCCATCCCCACGTTTCATTATTTCCCAAGCAGCTCCATCAAATACTGCCCTTCTCGTCTGTCTTTCACCATATCTAACAGCTCATTCATCTTGTCCACATCAATCTTGCGTTCTTTTGACTTGATATGTACGTAAACCGCACCAATCAGATTGGCGTCATTGAAGAACTTACATACTTCTACATCCGCAATTGGTAAATCCCATGGATACACCGCATTGATTTTCTTTAACTCTTCCTTAATCATCTGCAGGAAAAGTGGCTGTACGCTGATTCCTCCACCAACTACGATTTTCTCCGGATCGAAGATGAACTGATAATTGTTGATCTGAATTGCCAAATGTTTGACATATTCGCGGATTCCGGCGATTGCTTTTTCATCCCCACAGTTCGCCATCGAAAATGCCCTCTCTCCGTCCAGCTCTTCCGCCGGTATTCCCGTGTGCTTTGATACGAACTTCATCATACATTTGATACCAGTATTTCCAGCGAGGGAATTATCTAAGTCATATTCCGGCTCTGCATCCGTCATGATATAGCTGAACTCGCCCGCCATATTGTGAACGCCTCTTAATACTTTACGGTCATGAATCACCGCACCGCCGACTCCGGTTCCGCATACGACAACAATCGCATCACTCACATCCATCAGCGCGCCTTTCCACACTTCTGCGAGAGCTGCGCATTTTGCATCGTTCTCCACTGTAACATGCACACCGCAACGCTTTTCTAACACTTCCACTATATTTAGATTTGTAATGCAGGCAAGATTACCTCCCGTATACATAAACCCTGTCTCGCTATCAATGATTCCCGGCATACTAAGAGCAATTCCATCTACGTTCCCCTCGTATTTTTGATAGATATCTACCAGCGACGAGATAAAGCCTTCGAGTGGTTCTGTTACTGTTGGCGATTTATCTTTCTCTAAAATCTGGCATTCATCCGTGATAACTGCGTATTTTGTAAATGTGCCGCCCACATCAATGGCTAAATAATTCATTTACTTTTCCTTTCTCACTCCACCTTGATCGTGTTAAAATAATTTATTTTTATTATAAATAATATTCGCAAACTTCCCGTCTTCTCGTTCGAATCGTTCGTTACATTTCTTTGCAATGAAAGCCTTCATCCCCATAAATTCGAATGGAAGATCATCCGCTTCCCCTGCCAGTGTTTCATCGCATACTTCTATCATCTGTTCCATAATATCCACATCTGCATCCATCACGTAATGAGAAATAAGCACCCGGTCATATTTTCCATCTAACTTGTCTTTCACCATAACCAGTGTTTTTCTGTATTCATTCAGTGGCAGGCACATTTCATCAAACATAAATGTAGCATTGTTGCATGCATCCCCGAGAATCAGAATCCTCATTTCTGGAATCAGGAACACCATACTTCCCGGCGTATGTCCCGGGAATTCATGTGCTTCAATATGAAATGGTGCAAAATCAAAGTTCATTCCATCTTCTAAGTCAAAGAATTCCTTATCCGGTTCTGCTGGAGTATAATCGTCTAACTTCAATTCATCTGCTGCAGGTCCAAGTCCTGCATGTGCATATCCCATTCTTTCTTCCACTGAACACTGTTTCTGATAAAGCGGAATGTCTTTCGCATTCAGATACACCGCATCAAATTCCGGAGCTGCCATTGCGTGATCAATATGTCCATGTGTCAGTAACACTGTTACCGGTTTCTCTGTCAACGACTTCACATATACCCCTAAATGGCAGGCTCCATAACCACAGTCAATTAATGCGCACTTTTCTTCCCCTTCCAGAAGATACAGCAGTTCTCCTGATTTCAGACGAATACAAGTCAGGTTTTCATTTATTTTTTCAGCTGTAAATAATTCCATAGTTTTCACTCCTCGCAATATTGTCTTCCATTATTTTCATAATAGGTTTTCTTGCCACTTGTTCTATTCAAGACTTGCTCTGATATACCGTCACATTTCCAACTAATCCAGTTGCTGATAATGGTCTTTCCACAGACATGCTTGAAATATCTGCCCCCAATGCTTTCACCTTACGCTCATTTAACGTTGCCACTTCGATGCGAATATCATTGTCCTGTTCTACCAATTCTGCCGGAAGTTCAAATGCAAATGGTGCCTGCAGCCTCATTCCAAGACTTCTGCCGTTTAAGAATACTTCCACACTTTCATTTACTTCATCCATGACAAGTTTATATGACTTTCCTTCTGATAATAAAATGCTTGTTTCATAAATGTAATAACCCGAAAATTCCGGGTTTGCTTTCTGCATTCCAGTAAATGGAGCTGTCACTTTTCTGGTCTTTGATGTATCTGGTTTTACGAAACATGTTTTTTCGAAGATGCCTTTTCCTGCTGTTTCTAACTGATTTAGGTAATCTTTTGAATCTACAGCTGTCACTTCAAATTCTGAAATCTGCATACCACTCTTCTCAAAAGTAATCGCATCACATGCATCTTGCATTTCTTCTACAAAACAAATGATACAAAGTTCTAATGGCTGAATCTCTGCGAACACCCTGATTGTATTCTCATCAATTTTTGTATAAGCAGCTGCTTCCGTCTTATTCTCCCATGGATAATAACGAACAGGAATTCCTGCTGCCTTTACTGTTAAGCTTCCGTTAAATGTTGACCCAGACATTTCATTTAAGACAAGGAATGTATCTGTATCTGTACAATAGTGGTATGTTGTGATTCTGTCATTTGCAGGCTCTACTACTGTCTGAATTTCAATTGCTCCACGTAAATAGTTTCCCACTTCCTGTACAGGAACAACTTTACCGTTGATTCCCTTTGGCATACAGTCTGTAAATATAACTGGAAAATTGCTCTTTATCGCTTCTTCTACAAATGCAGCTGCATGTTCTTCTAAAAATTCACAACCGGAAATGGCAAGAGCTCGGTATTCCACATTATTTACTTTTAAAGTCTTTCCGTCAAAAATCATTGGATATTCTTCGTTCTCGGCAAACACATCTGCCGGAATGATGTGGAAATCAACTTGTGACTGTGACAAATATCTCGCTGCCGGGATATTACTTGCCGCATCACCTGCCCAGATACTTTCAGCACTGTAAAGAAGTGCAACATCCGGAACAGATTTTCCACCATCGATTAAATGGCATACGCGGTTATTATAAGCCATCAGTTCACCAAATGCGCGGTACAGTGGATTCTCCCCCTGCGCGTAAAAATGTGGCGGGCAATCCGGATCTGGGAAAGCCTTTGGTGAAAATGCGTGTGGAACAAATCTGTTCACCCCTCTCACCATAAAATGATCCATTAAATACTTCTGCTCTTTTGTTCCTGACTGCCATCCATAAGCACCAAAATTCTCGCACATACAGATACCGCGTTTTTTCGGATCGATTGCTGCGTGGCTTGCTCCAAGTTTCGCATCCACATATTGATAAAATCCTGCTTCATCTCTGCATACCGGCTGATTGTGTCTTGGAACATTCTGCCCATTAATCATAGCCTGTCCACCGATGTTGTCTACACCTGCCCAGTGCTGGCCTGATAGCCCACGGAAGAAATGTCCCATACTGGTTCCAAGATTCATACTAAGGTCACAGTCTTCTACCATATGTCCGATGTACTCTACACCATGATCCTCGCACCATGCTCCGTTTTGCGCCGAGAAGTTCTCTGCAACAAGATTAGTTACCATATTCATGTAAGCATTGCGGACTTTTGCCTGCTCTTCTTTATCTTCAGCTGCCGTCCAAAGGTATGGAATGAAATCTTTCCATTCTTCTGAACCATAACTTTCTGTCATCTTCTCTTCTGCCGTTCTTGACCACGCAAGATTCTCACTCGTAACCGATCCAATTGGTCCGATCGGCATATATCCTTCCGAGTTACCGACTGGAGGTTCATCACTGAAAAATCCGGCAATGACATTTCCAAAGTATTTCTCATAATGTGCAAGATGTGGCTCGTATACAGCGTCAATCAACAGTCTGCAGGACTCTTTATCTAAGAAATTGATATAATCATTTCTTCCTTTTGCATTTCTTGTAATATAAGTCACATAGATTCGGAAGTATCCTTCTCCTAAATCAAAGGTAATCTCATCTCCATCGATTTTGTCTGTCAAGTCAATCGGCTTTCCAATGACTTCTCCCTCCAAAATTTCACACGCATAGATTCTCATCAGCTTGTCATCATCAAATGGATCATCTGATTTTGGTGGTGCTGGAATCCATGGTGGGAGCGGTGCCGGCTGCATATATTCTTTCACAGAAAAGCTGGCTGACTTTACCGGACCTGCCATCTCCAGTGTCCGGCGAACCATGTACTGATGATGCAATTCCTTTGGTGCCTTTTCTACCGCACCATTAGCAAAGCCTGTTGGGAAATGCGAATCATCCAAGATCCAGACTTTCATATCAAGTTTCTCTGCCTCGTCTAAGATAATGTCCATATCAGTCCACCACTTATCGCCACAGAAGTCCGGGTGTGGACGAGACTCGATGCAGACCGCTCCAATATTCGCATCGTGAATCACATGCATGTATTTGCGCAGTGTCTCTTCATCCTCTCCGTGCTGCCAGAAAAATGGGAGCATGTAATTTTCTTCTTTTCCTTGTAAAACTTCATTCAATCGTTTCATAAGATGATCCGCCTTCCATTTGAAATATTGTCTAAGGCGATGCCCCTTGGTATTCTTTTATCCCATGGTTCACCGCCTCAATTTTTCAGTCTAGGATACTATGTATTTCGTCTCCTATTATTCAATTCCTTTTTCTGCTTTGAGTTTCTTTAAATCTTTATCAAGATTAAAGAATACTGCCATCATGATGAAGATCAATGCACAGATGACTGCAGGAATGTAGTTGTACATAAACTTGATTGCTGTCATAACGGTCTCTGGCTGAGCAATTCCCTGTGCATCTAATGCAGGATTGAATCCAGCGCCTGAGAGAACCCATCCGAAGATTGCCTGACCAAAACCAAGACCAATTTTCTGTGCTGCAGAAGTTCCGGCATTTCCCATACCAACTGCATTGATGCCTGATTTTAACTGTCCGTAAAGGATTGCATCAGCTACCATACCCATAGCCATACCACCAGACATTCCAAGCCCAAGACCTTTTAATACATTACATACAATCATAAGCGGAACACTTGTATCTACAAATCCAAATCCAACGAATCCAATTGTCATGCAGAGGAATCCAGCCGCATAGATTGGACGCTTTCCAACTTTCTTCATGAAGAAAGGTGTTGCGAACATGATTGCGAACTGAGCAATTGAGATTGCATTGTTCATCCAGCTGATCTGTCCCATATCACCGAGGATGTAGATTGCATAGTAAACACCACCGATCGAATAGAAGATGATTACAAAGAAAATCGCAAGCATTGCAAAGAACATCATAACCCAGTATTTATTTGTAAGTAGAGATTTTACTGCTGTCATTACGCTTACATTCTCTTCTGGTTTCTCTGAATCTCCAGATGGCTTATCTATTACACGCTCTTTTGTACAGAATGTAGAGAATATAATGACTACTACCATGAGCAGACAGAGAACTGCGATTGTCAGTGTAAATGCTTTCTGTGTCATGTAGTTTTCTGCACTTCCTGCAAATTTCACAAGCATAATTGTAAATACAGAGTTGATGAATACATTTCCTAATGTTTGGAAAATCTGCTGAAGATTTCCAAGGAAACCTCTCTCATATGCATTTCTTGTTAATAACGAGATCAATGAGTAATATGGTACCTGAATGGCTGTTAAGCAAACCGTATTAACCAGATTGTACATGATAAATACGTATACATATTTTGCTGCTGTCGGAAAGCTTGGCGGTACGAAGAACAACAGGATTGTTGCTATCGCAAATGGAATACACATACGAAGTAACCATGGTCTTGCTTTTCCCATCTTTGATTTTGTATTATCTACCATACGGCCGACAATCAAATCTGATATACCATCAAATACTTTTGAAATAGCAATGATAGTTGAGATAATTGCTGCATCTAAGAATGCAACGTTTGTGAAGTAAACCGTGAGGAACGTACCAAGAATACCATTGATCATGTTCCAGCCAAATGCTGCCGAACCATAACCGACTCTCTCGCCCCAACCCAGAGTCTTTTCTGGATCATTGTGTTTTGTAGCTAGATTTAACATTTTTTCTCCTCCTTTATAAATGTCTTACTCTGCTTCCTTACAACACACATCTTATCCATTTTTTGTTTTTTGGTATATTCTTATTTTGTATTTCTTGTCGTTATTTTGTTCTATTCTATTTCATTATGCTCTTCCTTGATATCATTCAGGCCCTCCAAATTGACATCCACAATAAACCCGGTTTCCACTTTTTTTTGTTCCAGAAACATTGACATATACCATGGCAAATACGTAATATGATTCTGTTTTTCCAGATTTCCTGAGCAAAACACAATTCCATTTTCAATTTGCCATTGTTCCATACTCAGCGCGTAATCCATTGCCGCATGGTTTTTATACGACTCACCTGATTTGATTTCTATTGGAATAATATGTTTTCCTCTCTGGAGAAGAAAATCTAACTCACATTTTCCTTTTTTATCATAATATCGTGTCTCAAATCCATTTGCCGTAAAAATCTGTGCAAACATATTTTCAAGAATTCCACCCATATTGACACTTAAATTGTTTTGCAAAATTTCAAACTGGACATTTTCCAAGCTAGCTGCACACAAAAGTCCGGTATCACACAAGAATAACTTAAACAGATTATGCTTTTCATTGATTTTTAATGGAACGACTGGTTCTGTCACATTATAACAAGGTAGTGCTACACCTGCGTCCTGTAACCACAAAAAGCTATTTTCATATCGTTCCATCCGTGCACTTTTTTGAATCCCTGCAAGAATGAAGCGTTTGTTCTTTTCGTTTAATTCCGATGGGATTCGATCAAATATGTCCTTTATTTTCGCCTTGTCATTTTCCGCATATTTTGCAATATCCTGACGATATAATTCCAGAATACTACTCTGAATTTCAACTACTTTTCCAATGTCATGTGTCTCAACAAATGTCTTGACAGCATCCGGCATTCCCCCCACAATCATATAATATCGAAAAAGCTGGTTCATTGTTTCATGTACACTTTCACTCACTGCCTCTCCGGATTCATAGCATTCTTTTAGATAATGAAAGGTTTCCTGTTGTACACCATTTGCCAGCAAAAATTCTTCAAATTTCATTGGATACATCCGGCGTATTGTTTCATATCCAACCGGATACGATTTTACCTCTTTGTTTTTCACTCCGAGCAATGAACCTGATTCAATATAATCAAACCGTCCATCATCCACTAGAAATTTGATTGCTGTTCTTGCTTGTGGACATTCCTGAATCTCATCCAGAAAAATAAGAGTTTTCCCCGGGACAAGTTTCTTTGAAACATATGCCGTTAGATTTGTGATCATCTCATCCGCAGTTGATGCCTTTTCAAATATCCGATCTGCATTTTGATTCTCTACAAAATTTATCTCAATAAAATGTTCATAATTCGCTTTACCAAATTCACGGATGATATAGGTCTTTCCGATCTGCCTTGCTCCGGTCAGAAGCATTGCCTTTTTGTTTTTATCGTTTTTCCACTTCATTAATTCTTCCGTGATATGTCGTTGCATGCTCATCGCCTCCTATAAACGTCTTTTTTATAGTATGCGACGTTTTTCATTAATTATCAAGCTATTTCTGCGACGTTTTTTATATTATTTTTCTACTTTTTGCGACGTTTTTCTGTGTCTTTGCCTTCCGTTTTTACTGTAACATCACTGCCTGACGGTAAAATACTCCGTCGGACTGTTCTGTTCACGGTACTTCTTCGGTGACATCTGATATTTCTCCTTGAACACCTTCCCCATATAGCTCTGCGACGGAAAATTGACATACTCCGCAATATTGGAAATGGTTTCCTCCGAATATTTCAAAAGATTCGCCGCATGCTCCAACCGGATTCCCACAATATAGTCCTGCAGACGCACCCCCGTTTCTTTCTTAAATAACCGCGACAGATATGTCTCACTCAGTCCCAATGTCTCCGCAATGTCCGCCAGATAAATCTTGTTTCGATAGTGCTTTTCCACATAATCTCTGCATCGTTCTACATAGCTGGAAGTCTTTCTGCTCTTTTTCTTCTGCACCTGCCGCGTCAGCTCCTCGACTGCATGATCGCGGTATTTGATGACCTGCGCAATATCATTGCAGCCATCGCTCTTCTGAATATAAAAGTCACTGATGCGGTACGCAATTGACGGGGAAATGCCACCGTCGATGGCTGCACGTGTACAGAGTGTGATCGCCACAACCGCAACGTTCTTCCAATGATTTAACTCCTTGCTGGACAGCTTGCCAAGATCAGCGTCCATATTTCTAGAATACCGAAGTGCCTCCTCAATCCGACCTTCCCGGATACTGTCAAGAAGCTTTCGCTCCTCCTGATAAGTATGATGATAGAGTTCTTCCTCCCCTTCCTTCATATCATACAGAACCTGTTCCTGCTCTTCCTGCGCCTTCGTCTCTTGTACGAGCTGATTTGCATAAATTAAGTCGTTGTCGGTATATTCTTCCTTCTGCAAAATATTGGTCACAAGCTCAACAATATCCAGCATCTCCGAAAATGTAAAATGCACAAGGCGTTTTTCAGAAAAATCCGCCATTCCATAGCTTCGGTAATACTGATAATGTTCCACACGGTCCAGCAGTTTCAGACTCATCGGACCGATCATATAAAAATACTCTTCCTGCTGAATACATGCAAAGTACACCGAAAAATCATCTTTGCAGATATACGGTTCCTTTTGCCTTTTCGCACCACCAACCAGACGCTGTCTTAACTCTTCACTCTGTGCGATTGGATTATATTCGCTGTGCTCCTGAAAACTCTGCACCGTTTCTTCCTCTTTATCTGTGCGGAAAATTCCAACCGTATTTAGTATCGAAATTCTTCTTAATAAATACTCCATATTCTTCACACCTCATTTTTTCCACAACAACACTCAATTCCGCCGTGTCGCTCGATTCCACTTTGCTTCATCTTCCGGCATTGCCCATTGCCATCACGTATATTTTAACACAGTTTGTTCTTATTGCGTTATTTTTGTACTGATTTTGTCTCTTATTTTCTTGTTTGAGAGCGATACCGATTTCGATAGTTGACATCAAATTTTTTAACTGCTACACTTTAGTAAGTGAAAGCATATAAAAAAGGAGAGGATTATTTGAGCAAAAGAGAGTTAGTAAAACGTTATATCGTATTTTTAATTGGACTATTTATCAGTTCTTTCGGAGTCAGTTTTGTCACAAAGGCAGACCTTGGTACTTCACCAATTTCCAGTATCCCCTATGTATTAAGTCTGGGATTCCAACCAACACTTGGACAATTTACCATATTTTTCAGTTTATTCCTGATTGCATTGCAGGTGGTCATTCTGCGAAAGGATTTTCAAAAAATTCAGTTGCTGCAGATTCCTGTTTCTATTCTGTTTGGATATTTCATTGATTTTTCTATGATTGTCCTTGGATGGTTGAAACCGGAAGCTTACTATTTTAAAATCATTTCCTTGCTAGTTGGGTGTCTCATCCTTGGTATCGGTGTCTATTTTGAAGTCATTGCAGATGTGGTCATGCTTCCAGGTGAAGCATTTGTCACAGCAATTACTCGGAAATTTGGAACTGATTTCGGAACAACAAAGGTTTGTTTCGATGCTTCTATGGCAATTGTTGCGGGTATTTTGTCTTTTGTGCTGTTCCACGCACTCACCGGTGTTCGTGAAGGTACGATCATCGCTGCACTGATTGTCGGAATGATTGCACGATTTTTAGGAAAGCTGTTAAAACCATTGACACTGCTGCTTTTCCCTGTCAAAGTGGATTCCGCAGACACAGATGTCCCTGCTCTTGGAAGTGAGCAGCCGCTTGTTGTCACAATTGGAAGAGAATATGGGAGCGGTGGACGTGAAGTTGGAAAAGCCGTTGCCCAAAAGCTTGGAATTCCTTGCTACGATGACCAGCTTATTTTTCAGGTAGCACAGGAGCTCGGTTATTCTGATGAATATGTGCGCGAACATGAACAGAAACTCGATCACAATATTTTGTACAGCCTCTATTCCCAGAATTATGCATATGTCAACGGAGAAGAGGGGAAATATGACGCACTCTTCCACACAGAGGTTCAGACCATTCGTGCGATTGCTGCCAAAGAGCCCTGCGTCATCGTTGGACGGCTCGGCAACTTCATTCTGGAAGAGCATCATCATGCGTTTCATGTCTTCGTCACTGCTTCCCATTACGCAAAAGTAAAACGGGTGATGAAGCGTGAGAATATTGCTACCGTCAAAGAGGCGGAAAATAAGATCAAAAAAGTCGAGGCAGAACGTAAAAACTACTGTAAACATTTCCTCGGAAAAGAATGGGCTGCTTCCTCTGCCTATGATCTGATTATAAAGACCGATCTTTACGGCGTGGAAAATACTGCGGATCTGATTCTTACTGCGATGGAAAAGATATCGCAATAACCAAAATCGGCTTGCATTTTCAAGCTCTAAGAGTTACATTATTAAGAGGAAAGCGAGGTATATTACAGTGAAAATAATTAGTACAGAAAAAGCCCCGGGCGCAATCGGACCATATTCTCAGGGTTATGTAGCAAATGGTATGGTATTTACATCCGGACAGATTCCGGTCATCCCGGAAAGTGGCGAGATTCCGGAGGGGATCACAGCTCAGGCAAACCAGAGCTGTAAAAATGTCGGTGAGATTTTAAAGGCTGCCGGAATTGGCTATGACCAAGTTGTCAAAACCACCTGCTTCTTGGCAGACATGGGTGATTTTGCAGCATTCAACGAAGAATACGCAAAATATTTCACATCAAAACCAGCCCGCAGCTGTGTTGCTGTGAAGGATCTTCCAAAAGGTGTTCTGTGTGAGGTCGAGGCAATTGCAGTGAAGAATTTCTAGTCATATCTTCGAAGCATTGTTATCAGATTACATGAGAATTGGAATTTAAAATGAATACGGACAACACTCGGATTTCTGTGAGTTTTGTCCGTATTTTTCGTTTCTGTTCAAAATGCCCTGAACATTTTTTATTCCATTTACGATAACTCAATCACGCGCCCACCGTTAATTCTGGACTCCTCAGCCGCAAATGCCATCACATGTCCCTGTAATGACAATTCTGCACTGTACTTCCGGCTCTTCTCATCCATCGCGCGTAATGCAGAGGTAAAGTTTTCCATAATACATTCATCACCACCTGAGTGCAGTGTTTTTGGGGTATGTATCTTCACTATTCTTTCATTTCCAGTAGCAAACTCTTTGACTGCATATTCATTGTCATCAATGCTGCCTTCAATCTCGCCTTTTGTTCCCATGATTTTGGTCTGTCTGATTATATCCATTGTAAATGCAGATGCCTGCCATGAAACGGTTACGCCATCTTCATATTCCATGGATACTACCTGATGATCCACAGCGTCATTATCACACTGATATACACATCGACTATAAGGAGATTCTTTTAAATGCGCAAGAAACGTCACATTATCATCGGTTCTCATAACGATGTCCTTAAAATTACTGCGCTGTTTCCTGTCCTCCAAATATTTGTATGCCGAATACATGCAGGTCTTATTATGAGGGCATCCATCCATACAGTTTTTTGTAGCACCTTCCGGCATGTTTTCTTTTGTAAAATAAGACAAAGAACCAAACGAAGAGATTCGCTTACATTTCTTCCCGCCTAATAAAAAGTTAAAAATATCTGTGTCATGACTGCATTTTGCTACAATCATAGGTGTTGTCTCTTTCGTATTGCTCCAATTTCCTCTCACATAGCTGTGAGCAAAATGCCAGTATCCAATGTTCTCTATATGATGAATGGATTTGATTTCCCCAATTACACCACTGTCAATTGTTTCTTTGATAGATCGGAAAAACGGTGTGTGCCGGAGTACATGACAAACAGTCAGCAAAGTTCCTTTCTCTTTGGCAGCCTCAACAATCGCCTTTGTTTTTTCGGCTGTCTCTGCCATCGGTTTCTCAAGCAGGAGATGATATCCCTTGGCAATTGCAGCCATTGCGGGTTCATAATGTTCCTGATCCTGTGTTGCAATAATCAGTCCATCAAGCTCATATCCTTTTTCAAGCAGTGCCCTCCAGTCTTCATACTGATCCTCTTTGGGAATCCCATGGGTCTTCGCAAATGTATTTCTTCTTTCCTCTATTCGTTCTGCCACACATACAAATTTTACTTCTGCCGGATATTTCAGTGCATATGGTGCATAACAATTTGCGCCGCGCTCTCCTGCTCCAATCAGCCCTAATTTTATCTGTCTCATATTCAATCCCTCTCTTTTCTTGGACGCGCCTAACCCTTTACCGCGCCAGCTGTCATACCTGCAATGATATATTTTTGTCCAATTGCATAGACAATAATAATCGGCACCAGAATCATAACCATAATGACACTTACGTAATGCCAGCTTCTTTGGAACTGTCCGAAAAAGCTATACACCATGGTTGTCATCGGCATTTTATCCGAAGAATTCATGACATAGAACGGAGTGATAAAATCATTCCATGCATTCATGAAATTTAAAATAACAACGGTAACCGTAACTGGTTTTAACAATGGAAATACAATTCTCCAGAATAAGGACATGGCATGACACCCATCAATAATTGCTGCCTCATCCAGTTCTTTCGGAATCGAATTAATAAATCCATAATACAAAAATATTGTAAAGGGTGTCACAAGTGCCGAATACAGAAGAATCAGTCCAAGCAGACTGTTCATCAGACCAAATTTCTGTAATACCAATACCGCTGGAACCATGTTGAGCGGAGCTACCAGTCCCACAAGGAAGAACATGTATATAAATTTGTGAAATTTTGTTTTTCTTCGTGCCAGCACAAACGCACAGAGCGCAGCTCCCACCGTTGCGATAAGCACCGTCGCAATGGATACGATCATACTGTTCATAAATGCTCTTCCGATATTTACTTCTTCTAAAACGGTTGTATAATTTTCAAACATCCATCTTGTAGGAAGCGACAGTTCCATCGCGACAGACTCGCTTTGAGTCTTAAACGAATTGAACAAAATAATCAGCAGCGGAATAACTACCAATATGGATATTCCCCAAAGCACAATCGCCTTGATGGTGGTTAACATTGTTTTTTTCTTTGCCATATTAGTCTTCCTCCTTTGTCATAGCCCGCAATACGGAAAATGCAACAATACAGGTAAACACAAACATAATCATACCCAATGCCGTTGAGAATCCATAACGGCCGGAACTATACTCTTTATAAATTACAGTATTCAAAACTTCCGTAGCTCTTGCCGGGCCTCCATTTGTCAGTACAAATACCAGATCAAATACCTTCAGCCCTGCAATCAGGTTCAAGATCAGGTTAATGGTAATGGATGGCCTCAGCTGTGGAATAATAATATATCTTAGCTTCTGGAATGCTGTGGCTCCATCAATGTCAGCAGCTTCAAGGTAATCGTCTGAAATCGCCTGAAGTCCGGCAATATAAATCACCATATTCTGACCGACCAGACGCCATACCTCCACAATAATCACCGCTGCCAGTGCTGTGTTCACATCTCCAAGCCAGTCATGCTGCAAGCCATTTAATCCAAGTACGCCCAGAACAGCATTTACAATCCCTGTATCTGGATTATAAACCGATTTGAATACAAGACCGATGATTAATGGTGATAACATCACCGGGAAGAAAAATAATGTTCTCAAAAAGTTTCTTGTCTTAAACTGCTTGTTTAATGCCAATGCCATACCAATTCCTAATACATTTTTTAGTATGGTGGTAGCTAATGCAAATATAATCGTATTTAAAATTACTAATAGATATCTTTGATTTGCAAAAATTTCTTTAAAATGGGATAATCCCACAAAGTGTATTTCGTCATTCATTGCATTCCAGTCTGTGAAGGACAGTGCCAGTCCCATCGCACTTGGCACTATAAAGAAAATAACATATAAAACTAATGGAAGCAGAATGAAGTACGAAGGATATATTTTCTTATGATTCATAAGCACTTTCCTTTCTTTAAAAAAGCATAACAGCTTGCTGCAGACTGTTATGCTTGATAGGATATCATTTCAAAATCTGATACGCTTCTTTAAAAGCCTTCCTGGCCTGCGTCTTTTGCAAGTGCTCTTCTTGTTTCATCATATTGTTCCAGAACCTGCTTTGGTGACAATGATCCGGTAAACATTTCCTGACAAAGCTCACTGATTTTGCCGCCGTCATAGAAATATACGCTCGCTTCTGCTCCGGGATTTTTCTTATCCCCTGCTGCATCCATCAGTTCTGTAAATGCTGCTGTCGGACTTGCCTCGATACCTTCTACGGATGAAGATACATATGTCGTTTTTTCTGCGTATAATGTCTTTAAGTTTTCATCCTCAGCAAGGAATGCAAAATATTGTTTTGCAAGATCAACATTATCGCTGTTTGCATTGATACATTTTGTGGTTCCGCCTGCTGTCAGTGTTACATACTCGTTATCAACAAGTGGGCTGACGAACATTCCATAATCGTCCGGATTAACACCATCAATATTCATAGCCATTTCGTTCGGGTAAGAACCATGAATAATGATCATTCCATATTTTCCGCTTGCAAGTGCATCATAGGAATTGTCGTAAATGTTAGACATATGATTCTCGCCAAAATAGCCCGCTTTTTCCATTTCCTGCAGCTGCTCTAATGCAGTTACAAATTCTGGAACATCTGCAAAACCAATCTTATTTGTGTTTAACTCGTTGTAAAGTTCCGGGTTGTTCGCCAATGCAAGAGAGCTTGCACCTTCCATCCAGTAATGTGTATGCCACAGATCTTTTACAAACTCATACACCGGTGTAACCCCTGCTGCCTGAAGCTGGTCACATGCAGTTTTAAATTCTGCATAGTTTGCTGGTACTTTGATATTGTTTTCCTCAAATACAGATTTCTTATACAGCACTCCGTTTGTATCATCTACACCTGCTGTGTTCTGTGCATATAATTTCCCATCATATGAAGATGTATCGATTGCCCATTTCTGAAGCTTCGCCACCCACGGCTCCTCAGATAAATCTGCCATGTTCTTTTCCGGGTTGAAGTCCTTCAGCTTTGTTCCGGAATAGGAGAAAAATATATCTGGTCCTTCTCCCGTATTCAATTTTGACTTCACAATTGTCTGATACTGATCATCTGGGCTTAACTGGAAGTCAATCTTAATTCCTGTTTCTTCTTCGAACTTCTTTGCCAGTTCCTTATCCACATCCACAATCCAATTCTGAGATGCCGCAACCGTCAATACCTTTCCGCTTTTGTCACCGCTCGTGCTGCTTCCTTCTGTGCTGTCACCTTTGCCCCCACAGCCGGCCAGTGCTCCTGCTACCATACCAAGACACAGACCACAGGCTAGTAATCTTTTTGCTCTTGTTTTCATAACTTTTTTCCTCCTGATTCATTCAATTATTTTGTTGTTATCTGTATTATAGTCTTTAATTTTTCGTTTCTAAATGCACAAATTTGAACTGCCATGTGGACAATCCTGAACTAATTTTACATCTGCTTTCTTTTGCTGTTTTCATATGATATATTAAATGTAACATAATAACGATACTTTGAGAGGGGAAATATTTATGAAATCAAAACGCTTTTCAACGATACAGTCTAAAATTTTTATACCCTATATTTCCATAATCGCCATACTGATTTTGTCGGCTTGCGGTGCTTACTATTTTCTTTCTTATAATACCTATTTGAAAAATTATGTACAAAATTCAAAACAGCACACTAAAATTGTTCTGCAACAGCTGGATCAATATATGGAACTCCTGAACAGTGAGCAAAAACGGATTTTGGAATCTGAAGATATTCTCGAATATATTTTCACACCGAAAGAAGAGCTAACCTTTCAGGACGAGAAAGAATTCTATCAGAATCTTTATAATATAGTTGGCTATGATTATTCTTTTTTTCATATGAACATTATTAATCTTGAATCCAACACTCTAACCACCTTTGGCCGGGAATATTTAACGCATCCATATGAACCCGAAACCTCAGAGCAAAAACAAATCATCAAAGATGTTCTGGCTTTAGACGGTTCAAGACTGATTCAGCCATCCACGTCAGGTTCACTCTACAGTGCTGATCCTGATACAGAAACAATTTCTCTGCTTCGTGCTTTTGGACGTTATCCACTCACAACGTCAAAAGCAATCATTGAAATACAAATTGATGTTAATTCTATCGGCTCCCTTATCGCCGATACACTAACTGCTTTTGGCAGTGAAAAGGGTGAGTTGTTAATATTGGATGACCAGCAGAATATTATTTATCCCACGAACTTGTCTGATGAGGCCGTTCGCCATTACACATCCATTCATACAGATAAGCAGCTTATTTTCCGCAATCCCATTACAAATAAGGATGAAATTATTACTTCCTATACATCTTCTGATTACAAGTTTAGGACTTTACTCCTCACGCCAACTTCCTATATTGATGGCAATAGGACCTTCTTCTTGAAAGTGAGCCTTCTCATTGCCATTACAATGCTCCTTTTGCTGGCGGTAATTTCCTTTCAGGTTGCAAAAAGTATTTCTTCTCCCATTAGTAAGCTTAGGGACAGCATCTCCAACCTGCAGTTGGATTCAATCCCAAGCAACCCCGAGTTCCTTCCTAACAGTAACCTGAACGAGCTTGAAATGCTCAGCAAAGCATATGGACAGATGCAGATTCGTTTGAAAGAGTCTTTGGACACCATTGTACAGTCACGTACTTTATCCATACACTCACAGATCATGGCTCTTCAGGCGCAGATGGATTCACATTTCTTATATAATACACTGACCATTATTTCCATCATGGCGGAAGAGCATGATGATATGCCCGTCTCCGAGATGTGCATAAAACTGACACAAATGCTTCGCTATATTACCGAGGATTACTCAAAACAGACTACCTTTGAGAGCGAATTAAGACACACGCAGAATTATACAGATTTAATGCATATCCGATTCGGTTCAGAGATTGCCTTTTATTATGATATGGACGACTCGTTGAATCAGATTCAGATTCCACGGCTTGTACTGCAGCCTTTCGTTGAAAATTGTGTGAAATACTCCAGAAAAGCCAATCAGCGATTGGAAGTTCACATTAACTCCTATAAGGAAAATGGCTATTGGATTACCTCCGTCCGTGACAATGGAGAAGGATTCTCCAGTGAAGCACTGAACAGTTTCCATGAAAATATCGAAGCGCTCAATGCAGAAATCAACTATCCACAGTTGTCTATCAACGGGATGGGCCTTGCCAATATCTATTTAAGATTAAAGCTTTTTTACGCAGATGATTTTATCTTCGATATCAAGAATGATACCGTCGGCTCAATTATAAAGATTGGAGGAAAATTAGATGAATTTTGATAAGTATATTACCGTGATTGTCGCTGAGGATGAACCAATCATACTGAACAATATTTCCAAAAAGATAGAAAACTCTGCTGATTATATTACCGTAATCGGAAAAGCTCCCAATGGGCTCAAGGTGTTGGAGCTTTTTAAAACGCAGGTGCCCGATATTCTGATCACAGATATAGAAATGCCCGGCATGAACGGACTTGAACTCATTGAACGGGTCAAGAGTCTCTATCCCGCTGTCCATATTATTATTTTAAGCGGATACAATAATTTTGAATATGCGCGGGCTGCCATTCAATATGGTGTAAAAGAATATATCTTAAAACCGGTATCCCAGAGTGATTTAACCTCATCTCTGTCAAAATTGTCTGAGACCATTTTAACAGAAAAACAATACAAAGACCGGAACATTCTCTCTATGACGATTTCCGGGCCTGAAAATGATGTAATTCCGTCTCAATACTTCGAAGGTAAGAACTTTATTCTTTCACTGATTACCATTGGAAACCTGCCGTCACAATATGTAATTCCACAATATTCCAATGACTCACTGAGACTCTGGGAACAAGTAGATTTTCAGGCATATCTAAATTCAAGTGAAAATCTGGAACACTTTTGGCTGATTGATGAAACCTATCAGCTGCAGAAGTTCATAATCCTGCACACCGATGCAAAAGAGCTTCGTCCAGAATATATCAACTTGTCTTTATACAACTATTTATCCTCTGCTTTAGCCGGTATTCCCTTTCATCTGACCACCAGTGATGGTACCATTCCATATACAAGTATCTGGTCAACGGCAAAGCAGCTAAGACAGTTGACAAAACATTCCATCACCATGTGCAGCTCCTCCTGCACACTGCTCTCACAAGAGCGCAACAATGTAGTCTGGACCGCAAAAGAACAGCGTATAAAAATAGATTTCCTCTATCAGATCAATACGTTACATCAACTTTTAAAATATATAGAAGATACACTGACGCAATATATCGAGCAGCAGATTCCACAGCATTATGCAGATAATTTTCTTTATGAAGTTTACCAGATTCTTCCCCTGCTGTTCTCCGTTGATAAGCACGCCTGCCAGCTCGCCATGAATTCCACATTATCTGCACTGCACGCTTACCGGACTGCCACACAATTATGTACTGCCATCACTGTATCCATCAAAAATCTGTACCACAATTACTCCCCGGAGCTAACTGCAGATTCCCTCTATGATAAGATCCGCCAGTACATAGACAACAACTACACCCAGAAAATCACCTCCGAGGACCTGCAAAAACGGTATGGTTATACACCCTCCTATATCAATCGTATTTTTAAAAAGGAGGGAAAAACTTCCCCATTACAGTACCTGACTTCGCTGCGGATCGAGCACGCAAAAGAACTGTTAAAGCAGAATGCGGATATTAAAAGTATTGCCCTTGCAGTGGGCTATGATGATGCCAGATATTTCAGCCGGGTGTTTAAAAACGAGACCGGGGTTATCCCTTCCGTATGGGCTTCGGAGAACAAAGAGGTGTAAAAAATGGGGGTTTTGTACTAATTACTCAGTACAAAATCCCCATTACTTTTTATGAACCTGCTTTACTTATTTTTTTTGCGTGAGTTCCTTTTTACACGAACTCCTGCTACAGCCATTACCCCCGATAAAGCGAGCAACAGCAGCAATGGTGTTACAGAACTATTATCACCAGTCTGAACCGCAGTCTTTTTGTCACCTTTTGCATTGGAGGCTCCTCCGGATGCACCTCCATTCCCCGATGTTATCTCATCTGTATTCGTTGAATCATCTGGAACATTTGGCTTGTCTGGCTCTGCCGGCCGCTCTTTTAAATTAGTAATCGCTTCTTTCAGAGCATCCGCTGCTGCATTTACACGCTCCTGCTCTGCGTTACTAATCGTTTCATCATTCAGAATTTTCTTTGCTTCTTCAAGTGCTGCCTTTAATTTTTCCCATGAGCTGCTTGTGTACTTTTCTTCATTAAGTTCTTCGGCCTGTGTCACTGTCTCCTGCAAAATGGTTTTATCTGCCCGAAGTTTCAATGCCTTGACTGCATTGTCCAATTGCTCAAATGCCGCTGTGATATCCGCTTCCTCTGCTTCTGTATTATCCAGAACAAGCTTGGCATTTTCAAGTGCAAGTTCCACTTCCGACCAAGATTGTGTCGTATAGCTTTCTTTTTTATTATGATCCACAGAATCATATAATTCTTGAAGTTTATCCTTGTCCGGCAGGACAGTTCCCTCTGCAACATGATAAGTTTGTCCCTCATTAGCTGCAAATTCAACTACTTTTTCTTGACTGTTTGTCGTAGCACTATAAGTTACTTCCACTGGATTTCCAGCTTCATCTGTTACAGACGCACCCTCCCAAGGACACACTAGTTTTACATCTTTACCTGTTTCACTTACAATATCAACATAATCTACCTTTCCGTTTGTCATTGAAGATGATACCAGATAAGCACCCTTTTCTCTCAAAGTTTTGAACTGTGCATCTGCACCTGTCCAATTTGGAAATACCTTTACAAATCCATTTGAGCTTTGAAGTAACATATTGTTAATAAACTCTATTGCTCCTGCCTTTTCAATACCATGATGTCCATCACGGATTGTAAAGTTTTCATTCATATAATTAATATTAGTTTCTTTAAATTTCGCCATTACATAGGCTGGATCATATCCACAGCGTATTGCCTGTGTAAACATTTTGGGAGCATTGTTCATATTTCCCCAAACTCCAGAATTTGCTGCCTCTTTCGCCTCTACTGTATTTCTGGCAATTTCCAACTGCGCCGGATCAGAGTCGAACGTTAATCTTTCTCCCGGATGAATAAATTCCAGTTCTACACTGGCTGATTCCGGCCGTAAGATCATCCCGTCTTCTGATAATGCAAAAACATCCTTGCTGAAATCACCAATCGTATATGTCCGCACTGGTATAGGAGACATATTTTCATACATATCTACCCACATATTATATTGTTCTTCTGTAACTCCTGCTTTCGCTTTTAACACATCCGCATTATTTATTAAAAATTCATATACATTTTGAACTGCGCCTATTGTTACACCGGAGTTTTTGTCAAAGAAACCTTCATGAGCACCGTCATACAAGTTGTACTGATAGGTACCGTCTTCATTTGTCTCTTTCTCGCACCATTTCTCATAGAACTTTGCAACTTTTTCAACAAACGGATATGCTCTGTTAAGAAGAAACTCCTCATCCTGAGTGTAGTTATAATAAGATATAAACAATGTCGCTGCAAAAGGTGCATCCAACGTTTGATTGATATATTTTCCCGCTGAGGTTGCATTCCATGCAACTTGTCCCCATGGCAATAATCCTACCGGATATATAACTGCACCATCAATTCCATCCGCAAGTTCCGGTCTTGTGGCAACATAATCTGGTTTAATATCACTCAAATTGTTCTTAGCGGCCTCCACTGCTTTTGGCATATAGTCCAGTATTGGCTGAGTCATCGCATAGGGAGCATCCAGTCGGTTGCTGGAATACATTCCGTAAGACGGAGCCATATAATTATAATTCAAGTGATAATCATTGTTATACTTAGCATTATCGTCTGTAACCCACACCCCATACAAACCCGGAGCTACTTTGTCAGCTCTGGATGTACAGCCCATGTAATAAAGAGAACCATAATAGTATCTGTGGTAATCCTCGTCACCTATATTTATGTAGGATTTCATCCAATAGTTTTTCCACCATTCCAAATGTGCCTGCTGCAAACTTTCAACAGAATCTACACCGCTATATGCATTAGAAAGATTTATCGCCTCTTCCAACGGCTCTGTTTGCTGCAAGATATCCTGATTATTATAGGTCTGACCACCGCCGCCAATTGTCGTAACCACATAAATCTTTTCCTGCGGATTCAACGTAAACTTCAAGCTAGAGCTGGCATCACTATTTTTTTGTGGACTCACAGTTTTATCGCCCAGAACTTTCGTCGCAATAACCGCTTTAGAAGTCCAGCTTTCAGGATTCTCCTTTGCAGCATTGTGTGTACTGCGTGAGGACCAGACTACATTATCCTGATTTCCTGATTCTGTTTTATAGTTCTCACTGCCATCATCCTTTGTCCATGCAGATACATCCAGATCCACCGACGCATCTCCATTTGACTGAATCTGTGTAATCATAGTATTTTCCGTTGCGGAAAGCCAAGTATTCATGGATACTGGAACATTGCCAATCAGCATATCCGTTGTCAGATCTGCTTTTGCAATATCCTGATGCTCACTGAAATTTTCAGTATTCACTGAGAAAATGCTCTCATCTTCCGGGTACTGGAACAGCTCGAACTCTGCGAGTCTAGCCCGCTGTGCTCCAATGTCTCCTGTTTGCTGACCTTCATTAAATACAATTTTTATGTATCTTGCTGAAATTGGCTGATCAAATACTTTTTCAGTTATATCCCCTGTATTTTCCTCAACCGAGTCAATCTCTACATATGCATCATCCGAATCCGCATTGCCTGCATATACTTTATACGATCTGGTATTAAAATGAGGCAGATCTGTTCTTGCCTTTCCAATATGATAAGCTATATATTTTTGAAATATCTTTTCACTTCCAAGATCAATCTTTACCCATTGACCAGCTGAGCCGGGAGCACTTACCCATCCTTCCTCTGCTGCACTGATTTTACCGTTTGTCACATTTTCTGCAGCAAATACATCATGTACCGAGCTGGCTGTTACTGTAACATCTGGTAATTGTGTAAGCGATTTGTTTTCTGTTTCAAAGATGCTTTTATCTGAAGCACTTGAAAAGAGCTCAAATTCAGAAATACGGGCTCTGTCATTGGAAGCCTGTTCCCCCTGTACAAACTCAATTTTTACATATCTTGCATTTACCGGTTCACTTAAAACGCATCTTGTAGTATCTCCTGTATTCCCCGTCACTTCATCAATTACTGTCCACTCGGATGTTTCCGTCTTAACACTAACTTTATATGAATTTGTATTAAAACGAGACAAGTCCGGTCTGGCTTTTCCCATATGATACATGACATATTTAGCAATTGTCTGTTCCTTTCCCAGATCAATTTCAAGCCAGTGAGGGCCGTTAAGTGAACTGCACCAACTTTCTTCTGATGCGCTGATCTTACCATTTATTGCTCGTTCGGGTTCAAATACATCATGTACCGAGCTGGCTGTTACTGTAACATCTGGCTGCTGTGTTAAAGATTTATTTACAGTTCCGTCTTCTTTAATTGTCATTCCACCTAATGCAATCGCTCTTGCCGAAAGATCATTGGCCGCAAATGGAGCACTGGTTTTCAAGTCACCCGAACTGATAAAATTACTTTTTGATATCAAATAACTTTTTTCTTTTTCATTTCCATAGGACGTGACTCCCACATCGCCATTTCCCATAAGAGCCGTCTGTGGTATGTTATCATTAATTGCCTCTTTGTACTCTGGTGTATTCCAAGTTCCTCCATAAGTACTTAACTGTGACTCAAGCGTCTGCCACTCGCTCTCCCCCTCAGGATTTGCATGTACAGTAACTGGCACTGCCGATGTCACTAGCGTACACATCATTGTAGCTAACACTACCCCTGAAACCATTTTGTAACACTTTCCTCTACTCATAAAATCCTCCTCTTCGCAAATTTATCTTAGTTCTGTTCATGATAACAAAACTTATAGCCTGCATTCAATGCACAAAACTGAACTCTGCGGTGGAGAATTCCGAACAGTTGATTTAAGATGTATAGAGATGATGTGAAAAAAAGACCTTGGATTCACTTCCAAGGTCTTCTCTTCACATCATCTCTATTTCTGCATTATTCAAACAGCGGCGTAGACAAATATCTCTCCCCAGTATCCGGAAGCAATGCCACAATCGTCTTTCCTGCATTTTCTTCCTTCTGTGCCTCTTTTATTGCTGTATGCAGAGCCGCGCCCGATGTAATTCCTACCAGTACGCCCTCTTTCTTCGCGAGCAATTTCGTTGCTGCATATGCTTCCTCATTCTCCACATCCTCTACTGCATCATAGATTTCTGTGTTCAGCACATCCGGCACAAATCCGGCTCCGATTCCCTGCAGTCCGTGAGGTCCCGGCTGTCCGCCGTTTAATACAGCAGAGTTCTTAGGCTCCACAGCAATAACTTTAACGGAAGACTTCTGCTCTTTGAGGTATGTTCCGGTTCCGGTAACCGTTCCGCCTGTACCGACTCCTGCGATAAACACATCGACTTCACCGTCTGTATCCGCCCAGATTTCCGGACCTGTTGTTGCAAGATGCGCTGCTGGGTTTGCCGGGTTGATGAACTGTCCGAGAACGATCGCGTTATCCTCTGCGTCTGCAAGCTCATTTGCCTTTGCAATCGCGCCTTTCATTCCCGATTTGCCGTCTGTCAGTACAATTTCTGCACCGTAACCCAACAATAACTTTCTGCGCTCAATGCTCATCGTCTCAGGCATTGTAAACACTGCTTTATATCCTTTGGCTGCTGCCACAGATGCAAGACCGATGCCGGTATTTCCGCTTGTCGGTTCGATAATGGTCGCACCCGGTTTGATCAGCCCCTTTTTCTCAGCATCTTCTACCATATTCAGTGCCACTCTGTCCTTGACACTTCCAGCCGGATTAAAATATTCCAGCTTCACTAATACTTTTGCTTTTAACTCTAATTCCTTTTCAATATTCTTTACTTCTAAAAGTGGTGTCTTTCCAATTAATTCCGTAATGCTTCCATATACCTTGGCCATGATGTTTTCCTCCTGAATTCTTCCATGTTTCATTATTTATAACAATTTAGATTGTCGCGAATGCCTGCTCCAAATCGTAAATGATATCGTCGATATGCTCTGTTCCGATTGACAGTCTGACTGTATTCGGCTTGATTCCCGAGTTTGCCAGCTCTTCCTCACTCATCTGTGAATGCGTCGTGCTTGCCGGATGAATGACTAATGATTTCACATCCGCAACATTTGCCAGAAGAGAGAAGATTTTCAAATGATCGATGAATTCCTGCGCCTCTTTTTCGCCGCCCTTTACTTCAAATGTGAAGATGGATGCGCCGCCATTTGGGAAATATTTATTATAAAGCTCATGATACGGGCTGTCCGGGAGGGATGGATGGTTCACCTTCTCAACCTTCGGGTGATTTGCAAGGAATTCAACCACTTTCTTTGTATTTTCCACGTGGCGTTCCACGCGAAGAGATAGTGTCTCAATTCCCTGAATGAAGAGAAATGCGTTGAGCGGTGCCAATGTTGCACCTGTATCTCTAAGAACAACCGCGCGGATTCTGGTTACAAATGCTGCAGGTCCGCATGCATCTGCAAATACTACGCCGTGGTAGCTTGGATCCGGCTCTGTGAGTTTTGGATATTTACCGGATGCTTTCCAGTCGAATTTACCACTTTCAATGATCACACCACCAAGGGAGGAACCATGTCCGCCGATGAATTTTGTTGCGGAATGTACCACGATATCTGCGCCATATTCAAATGGACGAAGAAGGTATGGAGTTGCAAATGTGCTGTCCACCACCAATACGATTCCATGCTTATGAGCAATGTCCGCAATCTTCTGAATGTCTGCGAGATTCGCATTTGGATTACCGATTGACTCGATATAAACCGCCTTGGTATTCTCCTGAATTGCTGCCTCAACCTCATCGAGATGATCGGTATCAACGATGGTAGATGTGATTCCCTGCTGTGGAAGTGTATGCTCCAGTAAGTTGTACGTTCCACCATAAATGTATTTCGATGATACGATGTGATCTCCCTGAGATGCCAGATTCTGTAGGGTGTACGTAATCGCTGCCGCTCCGGATGCAACCGCAAGTGCTGCCGAGCCTCCTTCTAGTGCTGCGATACGCTCTTCAAATACTCCCTGCGTTGAATTGGTAAGTCTTCCGTAAATATTTCCCGCATCTGCCAGACCGAAACGGTCTGCAGCATGTTTACAGTTTCTGAACACATACGATGTTGTCTGGTAAATCGGAACTGCTCTCGCATCGGTTGCCGGGTCTGGGGTTTCCTGTCCTACATGTAACTGTAATGTCTCAAATTTATATTCTCTTTTTTCACTCATAATATTTGTCCTCTTTTCCTTATCAGATATAAAACATTTGATTTCCCTGATCTTTTGTCTGCTTGTATTCATCGACCAGCTGTTCCAGTGTTCTTGTCTCCAGCAACGTATTGACTTTCTCATCGATCTCATCCCACAACAGCGTCTGGATTGCCTGCTGAAGTGGGTCCTGCATTTCCATAGGATTCAGGTCCACGATGGAGAACGCTCCCTCCAGTGCTTCTAATATCTGTCTGACCGAGATGTCTTTCGCTTCGTATTTGAGTAAATATCCTCCGCTGGACCCCTTCGTACTGATTACGATTCCTGCTTTCCGGAGTGTGCCGAAGACCTGCTCGAGATAATTCAGGGAAATGTTCTGCCGTTTTGCCACACTTGTCAGCGAGATTGGCTTTCCTTCTGCATTTGCAGCCATATCGACCAATGCTCTCAGCCCGTATCTTCCTTTTGTAGATATCTTCATATTGCACCTCCTTCTTATATCCTACTTATCTGATATGTTTTCTATGTTTTATAGAATACTACGCATTTCTCAGTCTGTCAACACTTATTTTTTTATTTCCTACTTTTCTTATAAGTGATTACTTTGTAAGTATAATATTAAATTCCGGATTTGTAAAATACACAAAAACAACCACGTGTTATAAATTTTATCTATAACACATGGCTGTCCTGATCTCTTGTTAAAGTTTCTTTAATACAACCGCCTCATACGGTCTCAACATATCCCCACATCTCATATTCGTTACCGGCGCTTCTTTTGCTGCATAATTGCCAAGTACCACAGCATACTGATCCATTTCCTGCTCCAGCCTGACCTCTTTGTCCGTCAGATTCGTAAGGATCAGATATTCCTCTCTCTCGTCAAACCGTCTGTAAGCAAACACATCCAGACAGTCCTGATACATAAATTCAATCTGTCCATCGGCAATCACCGTGCTTTCTTTGCGCAGTGCGATGAGCTTTTGATAGTAAGCCAAAATGGAATCCTCATCCGCCTCCTCAGACTGCACATTGATGTGCGCATGGTTGTCTGGAATACCAATCCATGCCTTCCCGGTGGTAAAGCCTGCTTCTTTTTCTCCGTTCCACTGCATTGGTGTTCTTCCATTGTCGCGGGATCTCGCCGCCAGAATCTTAAGCGCCTCTTCCTTCGTCTTGCCCTGACGCAGCATAATCTCATAATAATTCGTACTCTCCACATCCCGGTATTCGGAAATGTCCTGATAGTACGCATTTGTCATTCCCAGCTCTTCTCCCTGAAATACATACGGCGTTCCACGCAGCAGCTGGATCATCGTTGCCAGCATTTTCGCCGATTCCTTCCAATAGTTCTTGTCATCACCAAAACGTGATACAATTCTCGGCTGGTCATGATTACACCAGAATACCGCATTCCAGCCATTTGCCTCCTGCATCCCGAGCTGCCATGTCTCCAGTAACTGCTTCAATTCTCTGTAATCCGGTGCCTTTAACTCCCACTTCTGTCCGTCCTTGTAATCTACCTTCAGATGATGGAAGCTGAATACCATCGACAACTCCTGCTCATCCGGATTCGAATAACGGATACAGTTGTCAAGCGATGTCGATGACATTTCCCCCACGGTCACCATATCTGCAATTCCGGTATCCCTGACCAGCTCCTGCAGATATTCATGGACATGCGGTCCATCCGTATAGAAGCGTCTGCCATCTCCGGTTTCATCATTTTCAAACTGCTCTGGCTTGGAAATGAGATTGACAACGTCGAATCGAAATCCTTTGATTCCCTTTTCCTTCCAGAACAGAATGACCTTCTTTAACTCATCCCTTACCTCCGGATTGTCCCAGTTCAGATCTGCCTGCGTCACATCAAAGAGATGCAGGTACCATTTTTTCAAATGTGGTACATACTCCCACGCATTTCCGCCGAACTTCGATTCCCAGCTGGTCGGCGGTTCCTCCGGCTCACCATCCCGGAAGATATAGTAGTTCATATACTTCTCTTCCCCGTTCATTGCACGCTGAAACCATTCGTGCTCCGTCGAGGTATGATTAAATACCATATCAAACATCAGACCGATTCCGCGTTCCTCAGCCTCCTGAATCAGACGCTCTGCATCTGCCATCGTGCCAAAGGCCGGATCGACGGACAGATAATCTGCCACATCGTATCCATTGTCATTCATCGGCGATACAAAAAACGGAGTCAGCCAGATATAATCGACGCCCAGCGACTTTATGTAATCCAGTTTCATGGTCACACCGCTCAGATCCCCCAGACCATCCCCGTCTGAGTCCATAAATGACTTCGTATAGATCTGATATACCGTACTATTTTTAAAATTCTGCATTTTAAAATCCTCCCATGCCGTTCTTACACGGTCACAATTGTATCACGCTTTTCTTTTACTTCTTTTCCCGTGAGAAATCTGATATCTGCACCTGCCGGTTCTGTCACGACCATAATCGTAACCGCCGGATGTCCTGCTGCCAGAATCTTTTCTGTGTCGAATGTAATCAGTTTATCACCGGCTTTCACCTGATCACCCATTTTGATATGCGATGTAAAACCGTATCCATTCATATCCACCGTATCCAGACCGATATGAAGTAATATTTCCATTCCATTTGCAAGGGTCAGACCGCAGGCATGATTACTGCCCTCCATCACGACGCTGATTTCACCGTCCGCAGGAGCCACAAGCACATTACTTGTTGGTTCGATTGCAAGACCGTCACCTAATACCTTCGCTGAGAACACCTGATCCGGAACCTCTTCGATTGGAATGACTTTTCCGGATAAAAATGCTTTTAACTCAGACACTGTCTCTGTTTTCCTATTTGACTCTGATGTTACATCTGTTCCTGCTGTTTCCGCAGTCACAGCACCAACGCCTTTTTTCTTTCCAACTATAATAGTAAGTACAAACGGTACAACGACTGCAACTGCCATTCCGATTGCAAATGTTCCCATATACTTTGGATTAATCGAAAGGATTCCCGGAAGTCCGCCAACTCCGATTGCATTTGCCATAACACCGTTCACAACTGAGATGACCGCTGCGCAGGATGCGCCGATCATTCCGCAGATAAATGGGAATCCGTATTTTAAGTTTACGCCGAACATTGCAGGCTCTGTTACACCAAGGTAGCAGGAAATGCATGCCGGAATTGAAACCTCTTTTGCCTTTGCATCCTTCTTCTGAAGGAAAATCATTGCCAGTACCGCAGACCCCTGTGCAATATTGGAGAGTGCGATCATCGGCCAGAGTGTTGTTCCTCCAAAATCTGCAATCAGTTGAAGATCGATTGCATTGCTCATATGATGAAGACCTGTAATAACCAGTGGTGCATAACAGAAACCAAAGATTGCTCCGAATCCGCCCTTAAAGTTTGAAGTCAGACCTGCATTTACAATATCGGATACCCATGAACCAATCTGCCATCCGATTGGTCCGAGAATTCCGTGTGCAACGATAACCGCCAATAGCAGGGATGCGAACGGCACAACAATCATGGAAATGACTGCCGGACAGATTTTTCGGAAAAACCGCTCCAGATAGACAAGTGTAAAGCCTGCCAGAATTGCCGGAAGTACCTGTGCCTGATAACCGATCATATCTACCTTGAAGAACCCAAAATTCCAGTTTGGAATATCAGCTGCTGCCGTCGTTGCAACCGCGTAAGCATTTAACAGCTGAGGAGACACCAGTGTGATACCAAGGACAATACCAAGTGACTGTGTCGTTCCCATTTTTTTCGTGATTGACCATACAATCGCAACTGGCAGGAAATGAAATACTGCCTCACCGATCAGCCATAAGAAGCTGTACATACCGGCCCAGAACTGTGAAATCTCTACCAGTGTCTGCGTGCCGCCATTAAAAAGATTAATCTCTCCGATGATATTTCGGAAACCGAGAATCAGACCACCTACGATAATTGCCGGAATCAGCGGTGCAAAGATTTCTGCCAGATTAGACATCGCCTTCTGCACGATATTCTGGTTATCCTTTGCCGCATTCTTGACTGCATCCTTCGAAACACCTTCAATCCCCGCCGCCTTTGTAAACTCATTATAATAATCACTTACTTCATTTCCGATAATGACCTGAAACTGTCCTGCCTGTGTAAATGTTCCCTTTGTCGTTTTCAGTGCCTCAATCTTTTCAATATCCGCTTTCTTCGGATCTGCCAGCACAAAACGCATCCTCGTCACGCAATGTGATACTGCGGAAATATTCTCTTTGCCGCCCACATACTGCAAAAGCAATTTTACTTCCTCCGTAAATTTACCCACAACCTTACCTCCTGAATTTTGAATCATTCTCTTGTTTTCGTCTTGTTTAAACATGTTTGACTTGTCTTTACTATATCTTGTTTAAACATGTTTGTCAATATCTTTTTTTATTTTTTTTAACTGGACCTTTACCTGTATACCTGGCAACAAAAAACACTGTGGCGTTCTCTTCAAACCTTCCACAGTGTTCTCTTTATTTCACTCTTTGCGCCTGATCATAGAACGTAAAGCAATCCGGTCTGTGCCGTGACTGCGTATATTCAAACATGATACCATCCGCATTATATGTCATACTGCTGACTACCGCCAGACAATTGTAATCCTTTAATTTTAAATACTTGGAATCGATTTCCGTAATCCGCTCTACCGTCATCTTACGCTTCGTCGTGACAATATTCTCCCCCAAAGGACCTTCCAGATACTCATAGACCGACTTTTCGGCAATCTCCGGTGTAAGCCCTTTTACAATATCCCTCCGGAAATAATTGTGATCGATAATCAACGCCTCTCCCTCGATATACCGGACTCTCTGCAGGTAATACACCTCCGTCCCGATTGGAAATGTTGTCCTTTTGCTTATCTTGTCATCCACCATCAGCTCTGCAAAGCATACCACCTTTGTCGTATATTCCTTTTTATTTCTGGCAACTGCCTCTTTTAAGCTTTCTATTCCGCTTAACATAAACTCCGACTGTTCATACGGCTGGTAAATAATCCGCACACCCTTGCCGTGGATGCTCTGCACATACCCGTCATCCGCAAGCTGTTTTATCGCCCGCCGCACTGTGTTTCTCGAGCAGTCAAACTCCTCGATCAGCACATGCTCCGAAGGCAGGAGTTCCTGTGATTTGTAGACTTCATTTTCAATTCTCTCTCTTAGTTTATCATAAATCCTGTCATATTTAGCACTTGGCATCAGGTTATCTCCTTCACAATATCTGCAATGGTCACAGAGTCCGTTACGCTGAGAATCTGTTTCCACATCTGTCCCCACGTATCTCTGGTCGGGCAGGTGTCGCAGTCAATGCCGCAATCCGTCTCCTGCGTCAGGCATGCCACCGGCGCAAGCTCTCCCTCCACGGCATTCAGGACCTCTGTTACGGTCATTTTATCCGCAGATTTCGCAAGACAATAACCGCCATAAGCCCCACGCACACTTCTGACGAGCTTCGCATCCTTGAGCGCTTTGATAATCCGCTCAAGATACTTTTCCGAAAGTGCCCGTCTCGCCGCAATATTCTTCAGACTCTCGAGATGCTCTTCGTCCGAATGCATCGCCAGATCTACGATGATTTCCAGCGCATATTTTCCTTTAGTTGATATCTTCATCCACCTGAACCTCTGTCTTGTTTTCTGTCGGTTTTTCTTCTTTTACTTTCCTCTGATCTTCGTAAGTGATCAAAAGCGTTCCGTCCTTTACCGTAATCACGCTGTCCGTTCCGATAAATTCATTGCTCACTCCGATTGGAAATGAACTGGTAAGCGTTGCATTCTCTAACTCATATTTCAGTCCCCGCACATTCACATACGTGGAAATCTCCGAGAACGACAGCACGGATATATAGCCGTGGTACTCTGCGCCAAACTCCAGTTTACTGTTTCGAATCATAGTAATCACCGTATCATGATCATACAGATATCCCGTTACATTGTTATCCAGCATAAATGCAAGACACTGCAGATTTGCGAGTGTATGATCGATGCGCTCACCACCCGTGGCACCGTAAATATGAAACTCCTTATATCCTTTTTCCATGCCGATTCGGATTGCCGCCAGTGTGTCCGTATCATCTTTTTCCGGATTCAGCCGCATCAGATATTCATGCTGCGGCACCGCCATAATCGAATCAAAATCACCGAGCACCATGTCGCACTTTACATTCAGATCGTTTAAATGACGATATCCTGCATCTGCTGCAATAATGTAATCCTCTTCTCTTTTTTCAATCTGCGGTCCATATAAATCTCCCCCACTAATAATATAGCATACTCCAGCCATCATCATCTTTCCTTTCAGTATTCCTGCATTTCATTTCTAAAAACCATTATATTTCTGTCCTGATGCTTTTGCAAGTATTTCTACAGCCTCTTTATCATCTTTCTGCCAGAAAAGCATTTTCACGATTTATTGTGGACGGATGTTCTTCGTAATCTCTTTTTGTTCCGCAACAAACTCTGAAGCAGCTAACTTGTCCTGCTTACTGATTGTTGAAGACTTCTTTTGCGGTTCATTCACAACAACCTGCGGGAATGGAATACTGATATTGTTCCGATCGAAAATCAGCTTGATTTCACGATTCAGATCTCTGGTAAGCGGTACACGGTGTACCTCCTGACATTGTGCCAGTATTCGAATTACAACGCTGGAATCCCCCAATGAGATGACGCCCCGGTAATATGGTCCCGCCTCAATTTCAGGAAGACGTTCCTTTACCCGTGGCAGCTCTTTCTGCAGGATTGTTTCTACACGCTCCAATGACTCCGTATACTCAATCCCTACATCACAGTAAGCATACGAATACTTTCGCGTCATATTAACAATGCCCGTAATATCCGAGTTATTGACAATCTTAATATCCTGACTAAAATCTTCGATTTTTGTAGAACGGATTCCGATTTCCAAAACCGTACCGCGGAATGTTCCAAGTGTAATAATATCGCCTACGCGGAATTCACCTTCAAATACAATAAAGATTCCCGCAAGAATATCTGAAATAAGAGACTGCGCACCCAGACCGACTACCAGAGACATCAGGCCCGCTGAAGTCAGAAGCGTCTTTCCGTTAATACCAATATAAGTCAGGCAATAGAACACGGCTCCAATAATTGAAATATATTTAATGAAATTGCAGGTCAGTTTCGCAATCGTCTCTGCTTTTGCTCCCATATTCGTCACAAGCATGGAAATCAGCTTGATGATAATGCTCGACACAACCACTGTTTCCAACATGATCATTGCAATATACGTAAAGGAGAACACATTCGGAACTTTTTCCCATTTCTTATGAACAATGTAGGACAGTACCGACGTATTATCGTAGTATCGCATATTCAGCATCATATAGAGCAGCAGCAATATGCCCAGTCCGGCAATCGTTACACTGATTACCTTGCGCAGCTTCTGCTCTGCATTCAGACTTTTCCATTCTACTTTGGTTCTCCATCTTTCATGAATTGGATCTGCCTGAATCACCTCACCGCTTCCCGTCACGATTTCAAAGCTTACTTTTGGTTCTTTTTTCGGTTCTTTGTTTGAGCCGTTTTCCTCTTCTGCCATACTCCGCTTCGATATCTTCTCCGGATTTCCGATGATTGAGAAAAATGCAATCAAAAACAGCACGATGAAACCTGCCAGCGTGATGAGCAGCGCAATGAGCAGACGTCCCTGCGTGATGGATGCTCTTGATGTGACGATATAGATATAATCATCTTGATACTGCAGCGACCGCACCGCACACTGCACTCCATTCAGTGTCTGGTATCCGGTGTAATTATCAGAGAGCGCACGCTTTGATAATCCCAGTTTCGTTGCAGAAATGCCAATAAAATTAGAATCCGGATAATAGCTAACTTTCTGTGTCTCACTATCTACTGCCATGCAGAATCCATTATTCTCTACTGCAATTAGTTTCAATACATGGCTTGTCTGTACTGCCTTTAATCGATTTTCCAGACGCTGCGGTGAAACCGCAATCTGCACCATACCGTCTGTATCCAGTCGCCTGACACCAATATACTGCAGGTAATCCTGCTCAGATGTATCATCCGACTGTACCTCCTGAATCAGGGAATCCTGATGCCCCTTTATGACATTCCAGAACGGATAGGACTGCGACTTCGTATCCGTGCTGAGTATAAACTGTTTATCAATGCCATTACCGGCAATAGCAAGACCATCACCATTAAATACATATATGTATTTCAACTGCGCTCTCTTTGCAAACTGGTCCAGCTTTTCATCATCCAAAAGAGAGGGGTCTTTTGCTAACAAATACGCGATATTGTTCGCACGCCGCTCATATTCCGCGTTATATTCCGCTGTCAGTTTCTTTAATTTTGCTTCATTTTCATCAAAGATTGCCATAATATCAGTCTTCTTATCGCTAAAACGTGCAAACTGCGTAGACAGCACAGAGAGTGACTGCAGATAGAAGGATGCACCGAAAAGTATCAAAACCCCCAGCGTAAGAATATGTAGAATTCTAGCCCCCATTGTTTGATTCAGATAATATTTCCCACGGAACCGAATATACTGCATTTCATTCTGCTCATCAGGATCAAGTGCATTGTGTTCCACCCGGATAAAATGGATATAGAGAATCATAATTGCAATGATGAGTGCAAATACCAGCATTCCGATGTTAACCAGATGAATTATGGAATCCCAAATCATCTTCTGCGGTCGGACTGCTATTAACTCGTACTCTGGATAAGCTTCGCTTATCTGTGAATTGCAATAAAATTTTTCGCCGCCAATTTCCGCCCAGCCTTCGAATCCGTCTGAGAGGAGAGACTCCTCAAAACCAGCCTCTTTTATGGATTTTCCAATCATAGACGTATCCGGATGATAAGCAATCGTCCGGTCCTTCGCATTGACTGCAATGATATATCCCTTTTGCCCAATCTTGATTGTTTTTAAGGAATAGGACAGCGATGTCATATCACTCATCGTATATTGCAGTGTGGCAATATTACGCGCACCAATCAGATAATTCTCGGAATCGATCTGGGATACATAGTATCGCAGATTCTCCTTCGTCACAGCCGTATTCTCTCTGAGTCCTTCGCCCAGTGAATCATCACGGTCAAAACGAATCTCTTTTCCATTAAACGAGTTTTGTATCTGATAGTTCTGGTCCGTCACATATAATTCATCCAGATCCCATTGGTCCCCCATCTCCCGCAATTCGGACTCGTCCATCGTCTCATCCTTGTTAAATTGGTAGTAATATGCAATCGTATCAAGCTTCGCCTGCGAAAATGCATCGTATTTGGCAAGTAGATCCGCTGCGTCTTCCTGATTTGTTACCAGCCGCTGCTCAGCAACACCTAATTTTTCGATTGAATTATCATGCTGATTCTGAAGCGCAAAATATGTCTGAACGCTCATTAGCAGCACAAACAGAAGAATCAGACTGACACCAGCCAGAAACACATCATAGATAAGCCTTTGAATTTTTTTTCTCTTTTGTATCTTCATATTATCAGTCCCCACTTTCGGTCTTTTTTTATCTACAGCTCTCTCACTTAGACGCTTGCGATTGTCATATATAATTTATTTGGATCGATGGGTTTTATCAGGCAGTCATTCATGCCTGCTTCCATATATTTTTTAATGTCTTCCTCATAGGCGTTTGCCGTCAATGCAATAATCGGTGTCGTTTTTGCATCCTCTCTTTCCAGTTTGCGAATGTGCTTCGTTGCATCTAATCCATTAACACAATATCATATTGAAACAGCTCAGACATTTCAAATAACTCCACCGCCACGCTTCCGTCTTTTGCCCATGTGACCTTACATCCCGCCTTTTCAAGCAGCTTTGTAACAATCTGTGCATTCAGCGAATGGTCTTCCACAAGGAGAATGCTTTTCCCTTTTATTTGACTGATCGCCATGCTTTTTCCTGTCTGTTCTGTATTTTCGACATTTTCTGCCTTCTCGCGCTCCACTGTCTCGAAATCGATCTCTATGGTGAATGTAGTTCCTTCCTCTAATTTACTTTCCACACTCAGTTCTGCTCCCATGAGTTTTGTCAGCTGCTTCACGATAGACAACCCCAGACCCGTGCCTTCGTGCAAAGGCGTGATCATATTACTCTCCTGTGAAAACGGCTTGAAAATTCCATTCTCCAGAAAATCCTGACTCATTCCACTTCCTGTATCTCTCACTGTAATTCGCTCATGCACAATGTTCCCTTTTCGGCCTAACTCTTCCATTTCAAGTTCAACGGTTCCGCCTGCCTCAGTAAATTTAAATGCATTGGAAAGAAGATTTAAAAGTATTTTTCTGATGTACATCACATCAACCAAAACATATCCGTCAAAATCTGCATTTTTGTTTATAATTCGAAATGTAATCCCTTTCTCCTCTGCATTTTCTGTTACCATATCTGTACACGAATGAATCAGTTTTCGAATAGAAATCACTTCGGGATGCAGCTGTATGTGACCCAAATCAAATTTCTGATAATCCAGGGTATCATTAATCAATCCCAAAAGATACATTCCCGACTCCCTGATCTTATTCATATTTTGTGTTAAAATTTTCACATCTGTTTCATCCTCGGAAAGATGGACCAGACCCAGAATACTATTCATCGGTGTCCTCATGTCATGACTGATTCGCGCAAAGAAATCTGTTCTTGCCTGATTTGCCTTTTTCGCATCCTCCAGAGCTTCTGATAACTCTTCGTTTCTTATTTTATCATGCTTTCTTTGACGAAGACCCAGTAGCAATAATCCCAGACCAAAGAAGAAAATCACAATGAATATAATGACCAGCACAAAGAAAACCGGTTGTGCGTAAATCATCGCCAGCAAAGTAGGGCTGCTATTTTCATAATAGGTGTAAGAATCAGATATTTGGGAAATATCCTCTTTTGTAATGGTTCCAATGCTCTTGACCAGTATTGAGGAAAGATTGGTATTTTCACTCCCCTTGACCGCAATGGAAAAATCCGTATTCTGATGATTATCTGCAACCACAACAAGAGAATTTGTCACATCCGAGTAAACCCAGTCCTGCACGCATCGAGTATAGGAATACAGAAAATCGGCATCTCCATCTATCACTGCCTGTATACAGTCTTCCACAGAATCATAGCTTAAAAACTCTGCATCCAGATTATCCCGCAGCCATCCACTGATGGTGCTCCCCACAATTGCACAGCGGTTGCCTGTTCCGTCATAATCCTTTCGCCGAAGCATGGAGGTCGCACTGTTATAATAAGTGTCTGTCCGTACAAATCCGCTCAATTCTGCTTTTCCATAACCACCGGTGAAATCACATATGATATCAGCCTGATCCAGCTCTGCCACATATTCATCCCGGTTCTGTACGATAATAAATTCTACCGTAAGCCCAGAACGCTCAAAAATCGTCTGACAGATATCCGTCAAAAGACCTTTCATTTCTCCCTCTTCATAATAGGATAATGGTTTTCGGTCGGGATTGATTAATGCTTTATAAACCTTTCCCTCCTTCGCACTTTGTTCGACAAAATCTGCTTCTTCCTGCGTATAAGGAATTGCGCTTCCCATATCCGCTGCGTAGTATTTGCGATAAAGTTCTTCCCGGAACTCTGCGTCATCTGATTCTATTTTAGAAAGTGTACTGTTTACCTCAGTCAAAAGTTCGGAATTATCTTTATTAACAGCAGCATAGACCGGTATTTCATCAAACTGGTCCAATATCCAGACATTCTCAAACGTTGCAAAATTAGGTGCTACCGCAATATCAATTTCATCCTGCTGGATGGCACTTTCCAAATCTTCTCTGGTTTCAAATCCAACCTCCTGATATGAAAATCCATTGTATTTTGCATACTCGCTAAAAGCTTCCCCTTCGTTACTGTCCGTAAGAAATCCTACTTTTATGCCATCCCATTTTTCAAAGTTGTTCACCGAAAATTTATTATTTCCGGTTTTTGCAATAATCCGGTCAGCAATATAACCAACCGGGAGATTCGAAAATCTGAATTGTCCCATTCTGTCATCTGATTTTAAGGCGTACACGAGCAGATCAATTTGTCCGGACTCCAAAAGATAAAACATATCATTCTGACTGTAGTTTTCTTCATATCCCACGTAATCGTACTGCCAATTTTCATAGACAAGCATCTTTTGCGTAATGTCATATCCGTAACCGCTTTTTATGCCGTCCTCCGACTGCATGAAATACCCCTCAATCGGATTGTACCCAACCTTTACAGTCTTATGCTCCACCTGAGTTACATCCTCCGCCGCCTGTACCTTTTCACACGGTGCTAATAACAGCAAAAGACCGGCGAGTAAACAAAACACCCCGGTAAGCAATTTTTTCATAAATTGATTTGACCCCTTCATAACAGTTCCTCTTTCTGCATGAATATATCCCAGATTATTCTCTGCATCTTTCATAAAGCGACAATTTCCTTAATACATAAATTCTACCACAGATTGTCCTTTTAGAAAAGAAATTTGATTTTCACTTTTATTCTTCTACTTTCAGCATCCGGTATCCCACGCCAACATGTGTCTGAATATATTGTGTTGAACTGTTTTCTTTCTCGATTTTCTTTCTCAGGGTTGCCACAAAAACCCGGAGTGAGGAGATATCATTATCCCAGCTTCTTCCCCAGATTTTTTCCGTAATAAATGTATAGGTCAGAACCTTTCCTACATTCTGTGCGAGAAGACAGAGTATCTTGTATTCAATAGGTGTCAGATGCAGCTCTACTCCACCAACAGAAGCACAGCCTGCCCCGTAATCCACACTTAAACTTCCATTTACGAACACGGACGATTTTCCTATATCAGCATTGATGTATGCCATTCTTCGTTCCGTAACACGCAGCCTTGCAAGCAGCTCTTCTACCGAAAATGGTTTCGTCAGATAATCATCCGCGCCTGCATCCAGTGCTTCGATTTTATCCGTATCTTCACTGCGGGCACTGATAATAATAATCGGAACATTCGACCAGCTTCTTATTTTTTTGATCACTTCTACCCCGTCCATGTCAGGAAGACCTAAATCTAATAAAATAATGTCCGGATTATGAGAGCTTGTCTCAAGAAGTGCTGCTGTCCCGCTTGTCGCTGTCATAAATCTGTAATTGTGTAATTTTAACGTCGTTGCAATTAAATTACACACCGAACGATCATCCTCCACGATTAAAATCAGTGTTTTATTCATCATATAACTCTCCATTCACATTATAATCTTCCATTCTGGGTTGATATGCCTCAAGCGAAAATGTAAAGATAGAACCGTGTGGATGATTATCTGATACCGTAATCGTTCCACCATGTGCCTCTATAATTGCTTTACATAGAAAAAGTCCGAAGCCGACACTTCTCCTGCCATCCGCTACCTTGTGCGCCCCGGTGTAGAACATGTCAAAAATATATTTTTTTTCGTCATCCGAAATTCCCATTCCCTCATCCTTCACACAAATCAAAATTCGATCTTCCTGCTTCTTCGACAGAATCCATATATTTGATCCTTCCGGTGTATATTTCATCGCATTATCGATCAGATTAATAATAACCTGAATCACCAGTTTTGCATCCATCTTCGCCATCAAAAGTTCATCAGAATACTCCACATGGATCTCATGATTCTGATTCATTCTTTGCATATGGTGCAGTGCTTCGTTTAGAACATCCTCGATCAGTTCCGGTGCCATACGGATATTCATTTTTCCTTCTTCAATCTTGGTCACTGCCAGCAAATTTTCCACTAGGTTTATGAGCCACATAGAGTTATCGTAAATATCGGTATATAGCTTCACTTTTGTCTTTTGATCCAGTTCTTCTCCATTGGAAATCAGATTACTTGCATTTCCTGAAATTGAAGTAAGTGGAGTCCGCAAATCATGAGAGATAGACCGTAACAGATTCGCTCTTAATTGTTCTTTGATTGCCAGTGCAGTTGCCTCTTCTTTCTCCCGCCGATTCTGTTCGTTTTCCAGTGCAAATGCGCACTCTCCCAGAATAGATAACAGCACACTTTCTTCAAATGCCTCCAGCCGCGCTTTTCCGATTGCAATGCCAATCACACCGTATACAATTTCATTTACCCGAATGGTCAGATACATGCATTTTGCATCCGGCATGTGATCGGTTGTCGCTCCACCATGTTTATTGTTATGTAATACCCAAGACGCTGCCTTTTTCTCATACGAAGATGTATAAGTATCGACTGGTACACTGTCATCTGTCATAAAGACATTCACTTTTCCAAGCTCACCATTCTGGCATAAGTAGATAATCAGATTTCGATTCAGCAATTTTCCCAGCTGCTTTGCTGTAACTTCTACAATCTCTGTCTGATTCTTCACACGCTCTAAAAGCCGATTCGTATCAAACAGTATCTGCATTCTATATGCTGCCTGCGCAGCCTCTCTTGCATGTTTTTTCAATTGTACAGTTAAGGAACTGGCAATAAATGCTACAAGTAACATTACAAAAAAAGTGAGTGGATACTCTTTTTCAAAAGCCAGCATCGTATAGCGGGGTTCAATAAAAAAGAAATTAAACAACAGCACGCTTACAATGGAGGATAGAATACTGTACCCCTGCCAATTTGTGAGGATTGCCGTAAACAACACACCAACAATATATACCATAATAATATTGGATGCGCTGAATCCCAGACGGTCAAATAACAGACAAATTCCGGTAGCACAAAGTAATACCTCGACAGATGACGCGATATCTCTTCTATGCCTATTCGTTTGTTTCCATTTTCTGTGGGGAACATTTGCTGATTTCATATCTTCCACTATAGTTTATCCAATCACAAATATCAACTCTTATCATCAACTAATTTCGATTATATATGAAAACATTTATGTACATCCTTTAAGTTGCCTGATACAAGCATTGTAAGATCCTCTGTCAAAGTTGTATCTGTATTCACAGACAAATGCAGTCTGTGATTTATTCTGATTCCAATGATATTGATATTAAATTTCTTTCTAATATCTAACTGCCCAACGGTCCTTCCAAGCCACAGCTCCGGTACAGAAAGTTCGAAGATTCCATGGTCCTCATCCAGTTCGATATAATCTATAATATGATCCGATGTATAGCGAATCGCCGTCCATGATGCAATCTGTTTCTCTGGATATACAATTCGATCCGCTCCGATTTTTAATAGGAATTTCGCATGAACATCCCTGGTTGCTCTGGAAACAACCAGCTTGGCTCCCAGTTCTTTTAATAATGCCGTTGCTTCCAACGAGCTCTGAAATGCATCACCAATTGCAACAATACACACATCGAAATTGCGGATTCCAAGCGAATTCACAAATACCTCATCTGTACAATCCCCAATCTGGGCATTTGTCACGTAAGGCAGCACTGCATTGACTCGTTTTTCCTGTATATCTACTGCCATCACCTGATGGTTCATTGTATCTAATTTGATTGCTATATGTCTCCCAAATCTCCCTAACCCTATTAACAATACGTTTTTCATGATCCTTCTCCTTATCCCACTGTGATTTTTTCTTGTGGATATCTAGACTGTGGGTTCTTATAATTCATCGTTGTTGCGAAAACAAGTGTTAATCCTCCAACTCTTCCCATATACATCAGTGCTATCAATATGATTTTTGATAATGTTCCAAGCTCTGCCGTGATCCCTAACGAAAGACCCACCGTACCAATTGCTGATGCCGTCTCAAACAGGCATTCTGTTATCGGAATCTGCTCAATCGTACTAATTGTAATTCCGCTAAGAAGAAATAACATCGAATACATAATGAAAACTGCCGATGCATATTTCACAGTTTCTGTCGCAATCCTTCTCCCACAATAATGTGCGTCCTGATTGCGCTTAAACACAGCAAGGGTGGATGCAGCCAGCACTGCAATTGTCGTTGTTTTAATTCCTCCGGCTGTAGATCCGGGAGAACCTCCAATTAACATCAACGTGATGATAATCGCCTTTCCGGCACCATCAAACAGATTCAGATCAACGGTATTAAATCCTGCTGTTCTCGGAGTAATTGATTGAAAAAAAGATGCCAGAATACGTTCTTTCTGTGAAAATGCGTCCCACGCCGAACCGCCAAATTCCACAAAGTAAAAATAAAGTGCAGGAACCACAATCAATATCAGTGTAGTCGCAAGGATCACCTTACTTTGCATTTTATATTTTTTTATGTGCCATTTATGACTCCATATGTCTTCCCACGTAAGGAATCCAATTCCGCCCCAGACAATCAAGCACATAATTACAATATTAATAATCGGTTCTCCACAAAATTCTGTCAAAGATACAAATGGTGTTCGTATCCCCATTAAATCAAATCCGGCGTTACAAAACGCTGAAACAGAATGAAATATGGCATACCAGATTCCTTTTATAAATCCAAATCTCCCGCAAAAGATCGGTGCCATAATAGCTGCACCTATTAACTCTGTCCCGATCGTCATACGAATGATAAAATACGTAAGTCTTACAATACCACGAATATTTGGAGCTGAAATAGCCTCCTGCATTGCACTTCGCTGCATCAACCCTATTTTACGTCCTGAAACGATAGCAATTGTAACTGCAACTGTACACACTCCCATTCCACCAATTTGAATCAGACAAATAATGACAAACTGTCCAAACATAGACCAATATGTGGCTGTATTATGTACCACCAGACCTGTCACGCATACTGCAGAGGTTGCCGTGAAGGCTGCATCCATGATGCCCGTGCCATTTCCATCCTGCGTTGCAATTGGGAGGGTAAGCAAGATACTGCCAACCGCAATAACACATAGAAACCCCAATACAATAATCTGATCCGGCAACAAATGTATTTTATTTTTCTTTTGTTTCATGATGTTCTCTACCAAGCTTTTACTTATTTTCAGAGCACACAGCATATCACTGCAATTCAGTTTCCAGTGCCTCTGAATATTTATCACAATTTTATCATGACACAATTAAAGAAAGTATTAGCATCTGTTTATTCATATTAAGATTTTATAAAGACGGCATGCTTAGCTGCCATTTTATACGCTATAGCCAAAAAAAAGATTCCAAATCAAATGATTTGAAACCTTAAATAAATAGCTTTAAGTCTATGCCGCAGACCGGAATCGAACCGGTACGGGAGTATAAGTCCCGCAGGATTTTAAGTCCTGTGCGTCTGCCAGTTCCGCCACTGCGGCACAGGCTTAAGACTATTTAAATGGGACCTACAGGGCTCGAACCTGTGACCCCCTGCTTGTAAGGCAGGTGCTCTCCCAGCTGAGCTAAGATCCCAAGGGATATGGACTTGTTGAACCTTCACAGTTCAATAAGTATAAATTGTAAAACGACCCGGAAGAGACTCGAACTCTCGACCTCCGCCGTGACAGGGCGGCGCTCTAACCAACTGAGCCACCGGGCCTTACTATTTTTTTAATGGACCTTCGGGGACTCGAACCCAGGACCGATCGGTTATGAGCCGATTGCTCTAACCAGCTGAGCTAAAGGTCCAAAATCTTTTTTCGTCCCTAAAAAGGACTAAGCCGTTGATCGGACTCGAACCGATGACCTGCTGATTACAAATCAGCTGCTCTACCAACTGAGCCACAACGGCATACATAAAATGACTCCACCGGGAATTGAACCCGGGTTACCGCCGTGAAAGGGCGATGTCTTAACCGCTTGACCATGGAGCCATATGAAATTATTTTTATGTAATCATTCTTACATAAAAAACTCCCCGAGCTGGGCTCGAACCAGCGACCCTTCGGTTAACAGCCGAATGCTCTACCACTGAGCTATCGAGGAATATAGTAGAAAACACTTGCATGTGCCTTCAAAACTTCATACAAAGATTGTAAACATCCATTTACCTATTCCGTTTGGTTATGCCCTCGACCTATTAGTAACAGTCAGCTCCATGCATTACTGCACTTCCACCTCTGTCCTATCTACCTTGTCGTCTTCAAGGGGTCTTACTAACTTGACGTTATGGGATATCTCATCTTGAGGGTGGCTTCACGCTTAGATGCCTTCAGCGTTTATCCAT
>JAQUUC010000093.1 GCA_028694105.1 Hespellia sp. | reverse complement strand
TGAGTGGCAGGATTTACAAAGAGCCATAAGGTTACTCTTCTCATTGCCGCCGCCCTTAGAGAGCGGGCGAATGTGGTGCACCTCCTCGGCAGGGGTAAGCCTACCTTGTTTCTCGCACTCCTCACAAAGAGGATGCGTCTTGATGTAGCGGTCACGGATGCGCTTCCAGGCACGGCCGTATCTTTTGTTGGAAGCGGGGTCGCGTTCGTACTGGTTGTATTGTTTTGTCACAACCTTTTGATGTTCGGCACAGTATTGCTCGCTCTCGGCAAGCCGACCGCAGCCGGGGTAGGCACAGGGACGTTTTGGTTTGTATGGCATGGGTTCACCTCCTCACGGGCATAAAGAAAGCCCTGCGGGATTGCTCCCACAAGGCCATCTCTATTCTTCTTCGCCATTATAATACTATCATAAGAAACAGGTGTCTTTCAGTGTCTTTTCGTGTCCACTTCAGAAGAAACGGGAATTTTACATTCCTCCAGCGCCCGAATGTGGAGCTTGTGGGTATAACGCAGGTCGTAGCTCATATCCACTGCAATCTTCTCCCAGGAGAGAAAACAGAGGTAGCGTTTCTCCAAAAGAGTCTGGTGCTCCGGATTAACCACGGCTTTGATGACATCCATGATTTCTTTCTTTAGATCAACCAGCGTGTCTATGTCAAAGTTAATTTCGTTCTGCAGGTCGATAATCTTACAAATGGCATCAGCCATGCGGGAAGTAGAAGGGCTGGGGTTCCTGGGCATACCTAAGTCGCCCCAAAAATTAAGACAGTTAATTAGTAGACTACTCCGAATATATAATGCTAATTGATATATTGCATCAAGCAAAATACCTTATGTCAATAATTGGTTTCAACCTTTTGGCCGTGTATTGCAACATTTCGCCAGAATTTTTGATACTTTTTATTGGCAAGCTTTTCGTCAGTTACACCGATTTCGTAGCATTCGCGGCTTTCAACCGGCGTTTTATAATCTAGCGATGAGTGCAGACGCTCATTATTATACCACCACACCCACGCAGATAACTTTGACTGTAAATCGTCTAAATCGGTAAAAGACTCATCGAAAATAAACTCCGTTTTGACGATGTCGTACATGGATTCGCAGACAGCGTTGTCAATTGGAGTTCCGGCTCTGCTCAGACTTCGTTCGATGTTTCCGATCTTCAATATTTTGTCAATGTCTTCATTTTTAAACTCGCTACCGCGATCCGTGTGGAATATACAAATATCACGAATATCTTTTTTAACCGTTAACCAAGCGGATTTTACCAGTTCCGCGTCTTTGCTTTTTCCTGCTGAATACCCTATGATTTCTCGGTGTGAAAGTTCGATCAACAGACAAATATAACACCACTTATGGTTTACATCAACATATGTCAGATCCGACGCTACCACTTCAAGCGGCTTTCTGCCATTGAACTTGCGGTCTATTTTATTGCCGATATTATCTGTATTTATAGTATTTCCCGAAGATTTTGCCTTTCTCCGTCTGACATATTTTGAAATCAGCTTTTCTTCCTTCATAATCCTCGAAAGCTTTTCTTTTCCGATGGATACACCTTCTTTATGCAGGGCTTTATTCAGCTTTTTGAGCCCATAAACACTTTTGTTTTGCTCAAAAACTGCTTTTACGGTTCTCCGCAACGCCTCATCCGTTTTAGGCATTACCGGAGAATAATAATACATAGACCTGCTCATGCCAAGATATTGGCAAAGTTCGTTTACCGAATACTTTGCTTTGAGTTCGGTGATAATGCGTCTCTTGGCTTCGCCTTTCAGCTTTTTAGCATTACCACCATGGCTTTTTTTAAGATGTCAAGCTCCATCTGTTTATATCTAAGCTTCTTTTCAAGCTCCCGGATTTGTGTTTGTTCCTCGGTCAGGTTATCCTTCTGCTTAAAGCTTCCGCTATTATGATAATAGCTTACCCAATTATGAATGGAAGTGGAGTGCAGCTTATATGTCCTTGCAAGCTCCGCTTGTGTTTGCCCAGCGTCATACAACTCTACGATGTGACGCTTAAAGTCGTCATCGTAATACTTTCTCTCTTTTTTCATGCTTTGCTTCCTCCGATATGCTTATTCTATCACATTTTCGGAGGTTTGTCTACATATATTTGCTCTTTATTATGGGTGGTAACTCATACGAGTGTGAGCGGAGGATATAGTGTCTTAGATCATAGAGTTGGCGTAGTATCACAAGCTGTTAATGCTGGATGTCTTGGTTTTTTAGTTGGAGGAGGATCAACTTCTTCACAATCAATATACGAAAATCCAACAGGCTCTAGTTGGTCATATAATATGCCAAGCTCATGGACAGCAGTATATATCCAAGGTAATGAGTTTATTGGTGCCAGTTATATGCTAACAGTTCAAGCTGCCGGGAGTTCTAGAACATCTAATTTCACAGTTCAGAATAGTTTATGATAAAAAATGTAAAAACCCGCTATCTTTTGCATTGGGTGACCTATGTTGTCTATTATCTCCTTTTTTATGCAGATAATCAATGGAACGCATGGGTCAAAGATTACGGGAGCGCATACTATGTTCTTTGGCCTATTTATACCCTGAATATTTCGACAATACTTTTATCACTTATATTTCTTGCTATGCTCTTATTAAATATAAGTCTGCAGAATGAACGAAACATGATCCCGACGAATACGGTTTGCTTGATTCTTGCGACCACTGCGATGGCATATACGCTGTATTACCGTGACTGGCATCCTATCTTATTGACTCAATTATGGACGATGCAGGTTTTCCTTTTAATCAGAGCATGTGTAAAAAAGTCGAAAACCGCATAAACACGGATAATGAAAACGAGAGAGTGTCTGGGACAGGACGCTCTCTCGTTTTTTGTGGGTCTGTCAATAGATTTGTGCTTTTGACCTGCCGGTAAAGATCAAGAAAGTGCCGACTGAACCTTGTCGGGGAAGAAAACAGAGAGTTGGAGAAGAATCTGTCCCCAATTCTGTATTCTGCCCGTCCATTTTTTCAAAACATCCATGGTGGCTAAATAAAGCATCTTTTGCAGGGATTCGTCGTTTGGAAAGATGCTTTTTCCTTTAG
>JAQUUC010000060.1 GCA_028694105.1 Hespellia sp. | reverse complement strand
GATGCCAGACCTTTTCTGATCGCGATAGCGACAACAGCAGCGCCTGCGACAGACAACACATCTTTGACCAGATACGGTACGGATACCAGCAGGAACGATGGAAGTAATCCGGTGCCGGATACGATCGAGAACTGAACGGTACCGAGAAGATGGCAGATTGCCAGTCCCAGAATGCCCCATACAATTGGGAGTACCCTGTTTTTGCCGTGGATGCCAAGACCACATAAGAACGCCATCGGGATAAATCCGAATAGGAAACCGCCTGTATAGCCAAATAATATACCGACACCAGCTGTCATACCGGCGAAGATCGGAAGCCCGATACCGCCGAGAAGTACATATAAAAATGTGGAAACGGCGCCTGATTTACTGCCGAGTACATAGCCACAGAGTGCAACGGCAAATGTCTGTAAAGTGATTGGCACACCGGACGGCATTGGAATCTGGATAATGGACAGAACAGCCAGAATCGCTGTCATCATACCTGTAAGTACCATAGTTTTTGTTTTCATAAAAATCTCCTCCTTGATTGTTAACTAGTGATATTATATTGGTTAACAATCAAAAAGTCAAGGTTAACATTGAAAATATGTGCGGAGCAATGGACAGTTACAGTGAAAAAATGAAGATAACTTTGCAATCAATGCAGATATAGAATATAATCAAAAGAAATAGAAATAACAGACATGGGAGAATATACATGAAAAGTCTGAATGAAGATTTGAAGACAGGAGAATTTAAGCAGGTATATTTGCTGTATGGTGAAGAAAACTACCTGAAGAAACAATATAAGGATCGGTTAACCAAGGCGATGCTTCCGGAAGGTGACACGATGAATTATGCATATTATGAGGGCAAAGGAATAGAAGTGAACGAGGTTATTGATTTATCGGAGACGCTTCCATTCTTTGCAGAACGCCGCCTGATTGTATTTGAGAATACCGGTTTTTTTAAAAATGCAGCACCGGAACTTGCAGACTATATCAAAGACATGCCGGAGACAACTTTCTATTTATTTATAGAGAGTGAGGTTGATAAACGCGGAAAGCTATATAAAGCAGTCCAGAAAAAAGGCCGTGCAGTTGAACTTGGCATGCAGGATGAGGGGACGCTTCGAAGGTGGATCCTCGGTCTTGCAAAAGCGGAAGGCAAACAGATGAGCGATCAGACGGTACGGTATTTCCTGACGGAGGTTGGCGGTGATATGGAAAATATCCAGCGGGAACTGGAGAAGCTGTTCTGCTATACCTTAGACAAAACTGCAATCACCAATGAAGCTGTGGATGAGGTTTGCGTCACGCAGATTGAAAACAAGATCTTTGTCATGATTGATGCCGTAGCCGGAAGGGAACAGAAGAAGGCGCTGCAGCTATATTATGATCTTCTCGCGCTTAAAGAGCCTCCGATGCGCATTCTTTTCCTGCTTGCGCGGCAGTTCCGGCTGCTGCTTGCGGCAAAGGAATTGCAGAAAAAAGGATTTCGCGGCCGTGATATTGCGGGCAAGATTGGTGTACAGCCATTTGTGGCAGAAAAATGTGTGAGACAGGCGGGGGCATTTTCTATGAAGGCACTTCGAAGCATCCTTGAGGATGCGGCAGATACGGAAGAACGCGTCAAGACCGGTCGATTGACAGATACGCTTGCAGTTGAACTTTTCATTGTAAAGTATTCAAACGCATGTTAAACTGTCATAGGATAGAAAGCAGATGGAGGAATAAAATTGGCTATAATAGAACAGAATCGTATACGCAATTTTTGTATTATTGCACATATCGACCATGGTAAATCAACCTTGGCGGACAGAATTATAGAAAAGACAGGAACCCTGACGAGCCGTGAGATGCAGTCACAGGTTCTTGATAACATGGAACTGGAGAGAGAGCGTGGAATCACAATCAAAGCGCAGGCGGTGCGTATCGTCTACAATGCGGATAATGGTGAGGAATACGTGTTTAATCTGATTGATACACCGGGACATGTGGATTTTAACTACGAGGTTTCCCGGAGTCTGGCAGCCTGCAACGGAGCAATTCTTGTTGTCGATGCAGCGCAGGGGGTAGAAGCTCAGACGCTGGCAAATGTATATCTTGCACTTGACCATGATTTGGATGTGATGCCGGTCATCAATAAGATTGATCTTCCGAGCGCCGATCCGGACCGTGTCATAGACGAAATCGAAGATGTCATCGGAATCGAAGCACATGATGCGCCGCTCATTTCTGCGAAGACAGGCATCAATATTGAAGCAGTACTGGAACAGATTGTAACGAAGATTCCAGCACCGGTCGGTGACAAATCTGCACCACTGCAGGCATTGATTTTTGATTCTCTGTATGATTCCTATAAAGGTGTCATCGTATTCTGCCGTATTAAAGAGGGAACGGTTCGAAAAGGTACGGAAATTCTGATGATGGCAACCGGAGCAAAAGCCGAAGTCGTTGAGGTCGGATACTTCGGAGCCGGACAGTTCATTCCTTGTGATGAGCTGGATGCAGGTATGGTAGGATATATTACGGCGAGCCTTAAAAACGTAAAAGACACCCGCGTGGGTGATACCGTGACAGAGGCAGAACGTCCGTGTGCAGAGCCCCTTCCGGGATATAAGAGAGTCAATCCGATGGTTTACTGCGGACTTTATCCGGCAGACGGAGCCAAATATCCGGACCTTCGTGATGCCCTTGAAAAATTGCAGCTCAACGACGCGGCTCTTCAGTTTGAGGCAGAGACATCAATCGCATTGGGATTTGGATTCCGCTGTGGATTCCTTGGGTTATTGCATCTGGAAATTGTGCAGGAACGCCTGGAAAGAGAGTACAATTTAGATTTGGTTACGACGGCACCGGGTGTTATATATAAGGTATATAAGACAAATGGTGAGAAGATTGAACTGACCAATCCCTCCAATCTTCCGGATCCGGCAGAGATTGAGTATATGGAGGAGCCCATGGTATCGGCAGAAATCATGGTCACCACTGAATTTATCGGACCGATTATGACATTGTGTCAGGAGCGGAGAGGTCAATATGAAGGGACAGAATATATTGAGACAACGCGTGCATTGCTGAAATATAAGCTGCCATTGAATGAGATTATCTACGATTTCTTTGACGCATTAAAATCGCGTTCTAAAGGATATGCTTCCTTTGACTATGAGATGCTTGGATATGAGAGAGCAGAGCTTGTGAAGCTGGATATTCTTCTGAACAAAGAAGAAGTCGATGCACTTTCCTTTATCGTACATGCCAGCACCGCTTATGAACGCGGAAGAAAGATGTGTGAGAAGCTTAAGAAAGAGATTCCAAGACAGCTCTTTGAGATTCCGATTCAGGCGGCAATCGGCAGCAAGGTCATTGCGAGAGAGACGGTAAAGGCGATGCGCAAGGATGTGCTGGCGAAATGCTACGGCGGTGATATTTCCCGTAAGCGTAAGTTACTTGAGAAACAAAAAGAAGGAAAGAAGAGAATGCGTCAGGTTGGAAATGTAGAGATTCCGCAGAAAGCATTTATGAGTGTATTAAAATTAGATGACGAATAAAATAAAAAACCAGAATTTACAACTTTATCTTCATATTCCGTTCTGTGTGCGCAAATGTGCATACTGCGATTTCTTATCCGGTCCTGCGGGAGCGGAGGAAATCGAACGATATGTTGCCGCGATGATGGAAGAAATCAGGTCGTACCGGCAGCAGTATGCGGGTTATGAAGTAAGCACGGTATTTCTGGGTGGGGGAACACCTTCGATTCTGACAGAAGTACAGATGGAAGGTGTTTTTTCTGCCCTGCGTGAGACATTTCGAATTCACGAGGATGCGGAAATCTCAATAGAAATGAATCCGGGAACGGTGACAAGAGAGAAACTTCGCTGCTACAGGAAGGCGGGAATCAACCGGCTCAGTATCGGGCTGCAGTCTGTAAATAATGAGGAATTAAAGCTACTTGGACGAATTCACACGATGGAAGATTTTTTATCCACTTACCGGATGGCGAGGGAAGAAAAATTTACAAACATCAATATTGATTTAATTTCTGCGATACCGGGACAGACAACAGAGAGCTGGCTGCATACTTTGAAAACGGTGGCAGATCTGGAGCCGGAACACATTTCCGCATACAGTCTGATTGTGGAAGAGGGAACACCGTTCTTTAAGCAGTACGGTGAAAAAGAGGAAACAAGTGTGCTCCAGTCAAGTGACATTCCCAAATTACCGGACGAAGAAGATGAGAGAATTATTTATAAAGATACAGAAAAGTTTCTAAAAGAACGGAAATATGAACGGTATGAGATTTCTAATTATGCAAAACCGGGATACGAATGCCGTCATAATCTGGGGTACTGGCAGCGGGAAAACTATCTGGGAATTGGTCTTGGGGCAGCATCTATGATTGAAAACCGACGTTTTACGCATCTTACAGACCGCGCGAAATACGTGGAGCTGATTGAAAAGAATCAGTTTAAGCAGCTGATAGAAGAACAGGAAAATCTGACGCTGCAGGCACAGATGGAAGAGTTTATGTTTTTAGGGCTGCGTGAGATGAAGGGAATTTCAAAAGAGAAATTTGCGGAAGTATTTGGAAAGCAGATAGAATCGGTGTACGGCGAAATCTTACGGACATTAAGGAACGAGCATTTAATTGTGGACGAGAAAAACTTTATCAGACTGACAGAATACGGAATTGATATCAGCAATTATGTGATGAGTCAGTTTTTAATATCATAAGATAGATAGGAACAGAAATAAAAGGAGGAACGTGAGGGCAATGATAGAATCCATGAGAAAATTGCAGATTTTTTCCGGCAGCAGTTTAAAGCTGATTGCAGTTATTACGATGCTCATCGATCACATTGGCGCGGCGATTCTATATTATACCGTGCAGACAGAATCCGAAATTCAGATGTATTATATTTTCCGGAATATCGGGAGGATTGCATTCCCGATTTTCTGTTTTCTTTTGGTGGAGGGATTTCTACATACCCATGATGTGAAGAAATATGCTGTAAGGCTTGGCGTTTTTGCACTGATTTCCGAGATTCCGTTCGACCTTGCAGTTACGAGAACGGGAAATTCAGTCTGGCTGAATCAGAATGTGTTCTGGACTCTGCTGATTGCGTTACTTGTGATGACTGGTCTTCGGTATGTGGAAATAAAAATACCTGCCACACAGTATCTGTGGCAGGGAAGCTTATATGTCATGTGTATTGCTGCCGGGTGCGGTCTGGCATACCTGATGAAGACAGATTATGATTATAAAGGAGTATTTGCAATCTGCATGCTGTATCTGCTTCGTCAAAACAGAATCTGGCAGGTGATTGCCGGCGGGCTGTGCTTTTTATGGGAGCCATGGGCAATTCTTGGATTTATCCCAATTCTTCTATATAATGGGACGCGTGGTTTCCGGATGAAATATTTCTTTTATCTGTTCTATCCGGTTCATCTGCTTGTGCTGCATGTGATCGCACATTTCATAATGCATCTGTACTAAAGCTTAAATATGATACCGAGCACTGCTCCGGCTGCAATCCACACGAGTGGATGCAGCTTTTTTAATTTTGGTATTTCCATCAGAAGAAACATAACAATACAGATAAAAATACTGAGATAGTCCGGTTTGTAACCGGAATCAGTGGCAATCAAAAGCGAGATTTTGGAAAGCTCCAGAACCGCATATAAAATCAGTGCTGCGACAGTGGGGCGAATTCCGTTAAATACAGCTTTTACAATCGGATTGTCGCTGAAGTTCTGCATGAATCTGGCAATGATGATGATAATTACAATGGATGGAAGCACAAGGGAAAGCGTGGCGATGAGCGCCCCGGGGATACCGGCAGCCTCAAATCCTGCATAGGTAGCCATGTTGATACCGACAGGTCCGGGCGTACTCTGGCTGATTGCAACCATATTTGCAAATTCACTGGTGGTGTACCAGTTGTATTTTGCTGATAAGTCAATCAGGAAAGGAATTGTTGCCATTCCACCGCCGATTGCAAATAGTCCGATTTTGAAAAATTCATAAAATAAGGTAAGGTAAATCATGCAGCCCCTCCTTTTTCATCTCTGTGAAGCTTAAATGCAATGACACCGACTGCTCCGGCAAGCAGGACGATCACTGGGAGAGGGACCGGTGTAAATGTTGCAAAAATCAATGCGCCAAAGAACAGGCAGACACCCGTGAAATTTTTGATTCCTTTTTTGATCATCAGTAAGACCGTGTCGAACATCATGGCACATACGGCAATCCGGATGCCTGCAAATGCATGCAGCAAAACAGCATTCTCCATGTATTGCCTTAAAACAGATGCAATCAATATGATGATAACGAGTGAAGGTGTAACTTCACCTAATGTAGCGACGATGCCTCCGACGATACCGGACTGTAGATAGCCGATATAGGTTGCGGTGTTGACTGCTATGATTCCGGGTGTACACTGCCCGATGGCATAGATATCCATCATCTCTTCTTCGTTGATCCAGTGATATTTGTCAACAACTTCTCTTTTTAACATTGGAAGCATGGCAAGCCCGCCGCCGATGGTCAGAATTCCAATGCGGAAGAAACTCGCATAAAGTTCCCATAATTTTTTCATGTTCTCATTCCCCGATTTCGTGTATTATTCTTGAAATTATTTCCTATATATAATGAAACAAAAATAAGTATATACGTTTTGTCTGGAAATATCAATCCGGACTTGAGATTTCTTCAGCATGCGGGAATTTCCATTTTCTCTAAAAAAAGTATAAACAGTGTTGACAAATGAAAAAGGGAGTGTTATCTTAATAATCGTAAGATGTTAGCACTCAAAAGTTCCGAGTGCTAATAAAATTCAAAACAAGAAAGAAGGGATGCCCAGATGGTACAGGATCACGGATTGAGTGACAGAAAACTTATCATATTGAAAGCGATAATTAAGAACTATCTGGAGACTGGAGAACCGGTTGGTTCGAGAACCCTTTCGAAGTACACAGATCTGAATTTGAGTTCTGCGACAATCCGCAATGAGATGTCAGATTTAGAGGATCTTGGATATATCGTTCAGCCACATACATCGGCAGGACGGATTCCTTCCGATCAGGGGTATCGCTTATATGTGGATCTTCTGATGGATGAGAAGGAGCAGGAACTTGATGAGATGCGGGATAAGATGCTCGAGAAGGCTGATAAGCTTGATAAGCTTTTAAAGCAGGCAGCGAAGTCACTTGCAGTGAACACGAATTATGCGACGATGATTTCGGCTCCGGCCAATAGCCGTAACACATTGAAGTTTATCCAATTATCACAGGTGGATGAATCACAGGTGGTGGCAGTTATTGTCATGGGTGGTAATGTCATCAAGAACAAGATGATTGAGGTAGACGAGAATCTCGGCAATGAGACCTTGTTAAAACTGAATTTATTACTGAACAGTACGCTCAATGGAATGTCGATTGAAAAGATCAATCTCGGATTGATTGCCAGTCTCAAGGAACAGGCCGGAATTCACAGCCATGTTGTCGGTGATGTGCTTGATGCAGTTGCGGAGGCAATTCATTTAGATGATGACATGGAGATTTACACAAGCGGCGCAACGAATATTTTCAGGTATCCGGAGCTGCGGGATAACCAGAGTGCAGAAGAGATTATCAATGCATTTGAAGAAAAGCAGCAGTTGGCAGAGCTTGTAACAGAAACCCTTGCCAGTGAAGATCACAATGGTATTCAGGTTTACATCGGTGAAGAAACACCGGTCAAGACAATGAAGGACTGCAGCGTGGTTACAGCGACATACGAATTAGGAGAAGGAATGAAGGGTACCATAGGTATCATCGGACCGAAGCGTATGGATTATGAACATGTTATGAAGTCACTGAAAACTCTGCAGAGTGAGTTGGATGCGATTTTTTATAAAGACAATAATAGAAAAAGAGAATAGAAAGGTGATTGCCGATGGGAGAGAATCAGAGCAAAGAAGATATGGTAAAAGAAGCGGTTGAGGAAGCAAAAGCAAAGGCTGCTGAAGAGACTGTGGACACGGAGAGTGAGACAGAAGCACCTGAACCGGAAGAAGAAGCAGAGAAAACCGAAGATACAGAAAATCAGGCGGAAGACGAAGATGCTTCGCAGCAGGAAAAGACAGAAGACAAGAAATTTAAGAAGTTTGGCAAGAAGAATAAGAAGGACAAAAAGGACGAGAAGATCGAAGAATTAACAGATCGGGTCGCTCGTCAGATGGCAGAGTTTGATAACTTCCGCAAGCGTACAGACAAAGAAAAAGCTCAGATGTACGAGATTGGAGCGAAAGATGTCGTAGATAAGATTCTGCCGGTCGTAGATAATTTCGAACGCGGTCTGGCTGCGATACCGGAAGACGAGAAGGAACATCCGTTTATGCAGGGGATGGATAAGGTGTATAAGCAGCTTATGACAACCCTGGAAGGATTAGGTGTCAAGCCAATCGAAGCGGTTGGCCAGGAGTTTAATCCGGAGTTCCACAACGCAGTGATGCATGAAGAGAATGAAGAACTCGGAGAGAATATAGTGTCTGAGGAACTTCAAAAGGGTTACATGTACCGCGATACAGTAGTAAGACACAGTATGGTAAAAGTAGCAAATTAACAACTTCACTATAAATTGAAAAATAAAATTCAGGAGGAAATGAATCATGGGAAAAATTATTGGTATTGACTTAGGAACAACAAACAGCTGTGTAGCCGTTATGGAAGGTGGACAGCCAACCGTAATCGCAAATACAGAAGGCGCAAGAACAACACCATCTGTTGTTGCATTTACAAAGACAGGTGAGCGTCTGGTAGGAGAGCCTGCAAAACGTCAGGCAGTTACAAATGCAGAGAAGACGATCTCTTCTATTAAGAGAGAGATGGGAACAGACCATAAAGTAACAATCGATGATAAGAAATATTCTCCACAGGAGATTTCAGCGATGATCCTTCAGAAAATGAAAGCAGATGCTGAGAGCTACCTTGGTGAGAAAGTATCAGAAGCGGTTATTACTGTTCCGGCATATTTTAACGATGCTCAGCGTCAGGCGACCAAAGATGCAGGTAAGATTGCAGGTCTTGATGTAAAACGTATCATCAACGAGCCAACAGCAGCAGCACTTGCTTATGGTCTTGATAATGAAAAAGAACAGAAAATCATGGTATATGACCTTGGTGGTGGTACATTTGATGTATCTGTTATCGAAATCGGTGACGGAGTTATCGAGGTATTATCTACAGCAGGTAACAACAGACTTGGTGGAGATGATTTTGACCAGAAAGTTACAGATTACATGTTAGCTGAATTCAAGAAGAACGAAGGCGTTGATCTTTCCACAGACAAGATGGCTCTTCAGAGATTAAAAGAAGCAGCTGAGAAAGCAAAGAAAGAACTTTCATCTGCAACAACAACCAACATTAACTTACCATTTATCACTGCAACAGCAGAAGGTCCAAAACATTTCGACATGAATCTTACAAGAGCAAAATTCGACGAATTGACATCAGACCTTGTAGAGAAGACAGCAGAACCTGTAAGAAGAGCATTGTCTGATGCGGGTATTACAGCGGCTGAGCTTGGTCAGGTATTATTAGTTGGTGGATCTACACGTGTTCCGGCAGTTCAGGATAAAGTAAAATCAATCACAGGAAAAGAGCCAAGCAAGAGCCTGAACCCAGACGAATGTGTAGCACTTGGTGCTTCTGTTCAGGGTGGTAAATTAGCAGGAGATGCCGGCGCAGGAGATATCCTCTTACTTGATGTAACACCACTTTCACTTTCTATCGAGACAATGGGTGGAGTTGCTACAAGATTAATTGAGAGAAATACAACAATTCCGACAAAGAAGAGCCAGATCTTCTCTACAGCGGCAGATAATCAGACAGCAGTAGATATCAATGTTGTACAGGGTGAGAGACAGTTCGCAAAGGACAACAAATCACTCGGACAGTTCAGACTGGACGGAATTCCACCGGCAGGACGTGGAATCCCACAGATCGAAGTTACATTTGATATTGATGCCAACGGTATCGTAAATGTATCTGCAAAAGATCTTGGAACTGGAAAAGAGCAGCACATCACGATCACAGCAGGATCTAACATGTCAGACAGTGATATCGATCAGGCAGTGAAAGATGCGGCAGCATTTGAGGCAGAAGACAAGAAACGTAAAGAAGCAATCGATGCCCGCAACGATGCGGAAGCAATGGTATTCCAGACAGAGAAAGCAATGAAGGATGTCGGAGATAAGATTGATGCAGCAGACAGAGATGCAGTTCAGGCTGATGTGGATGCACTTAAGAAATTAGTAGAAGAAGCAAAACCGGAAGAGATGACAGATGCACAGGTTGCAGAGCTGAAAGCTGGTCAGGAAAAATTAATGGAGAGTGCTCAGAAATTATTTGCAAAAGTTTACGAGCAGGCAAACCCACAGGGAGCAGCAGGCGCAGGACCGGATATGGGAGCAGGCGCAGGACCGGCACCGGAAGGATTTACGGGCGATGATGTCGTAGACGGAGATTATAAAGAAGTCTAGAACACTTAGCGAGGTACTTTCGAGCTTAGTGTGAAGACTGTTCCGCGGAACTTGATGAGGTATTATCGAATCTAGTCTCGCGGAACTTCATTGTATAAAACAAGTAGGAAGAGTGAAGGAAATAAAATGGCAGATAAAAGAGACTATTATGAAGTGCTAGGCGTTGACAAAGGCGCCGATGATGCTGCTTTGAAAAAAGCATATAGAGCCCTGGCCAAGAAGTATCACCCGGACATGAATCCGGGTGATGCTGATGCTGAGAAGAAATTCAAAGAAGCATCGGAAGCATATGCGGTGCTCAGCGATCCTGACAAACGCCGTCAATATGACCAGTTCGGTCATGCGGCATTTGAAAACGGCGGTGGCGGCGGTGGCTACGGTGGTTTTGACTTTAACGGCGCAGACTTCGGCGATATCTTTGGCGATATTTTCGGCGATTTGTTCGGCGGCGGTGGCAGAAGAGGCGGCCGTGCAAGTAACGGACCGATGAAGGGCCCTAACATCCGCAAGAGCGTTCGCATTACATTTGAAGAGGCTGTATTTGGCTGTGAGAAGGAACTTGATGTCATAATCAAGGATCCCTGCCCGAAATGTAACGGTACCGGAGCAAAGCCGGGTACAAATCCGGAGACCTGCCCGAAGTGTGGCGGTAAAGGACAGGTTGTCTATACACAGCAGTCTTTCTTTGGAACAGTGCAGAATGTACAGACCTGCCCTGATTGTCACGGAACAGGAAAAATTATCAAAGAAAAATGTTCGGACTGCGGTGGAACCGGTTATGTATCGAACCGTAAGAAGATTTCTGTATCAATTCCAGCAGGAATTGACAATGGACAGAGCGTCCGGATCAGAGAAAAAGGTGAGCCGGGAACGAATGGCGGACCGAGAGGTGACCTGCTTGTAGAGGTTGTTGTTTCCAGACATCCGATTTTCCAGCGTCAGGATATGCATATCTTCTCGACAGCACCAATTACATTTGCGCAGGCGGCACTGGGTGCGGATATTCGCATCAAGACGGTTGATGGTGAAGTGCTCTACAATGTAAAAGCTGGAACAAAGACTGACACGAAAGTTCGTCTGAAAGGAAAAGGAGTACCGTCACTTCGCAACGCACAGGTGAGAGGTGATCATTATGTTACACTTGTGATTCAGACACCGGAGAAATTAAGTGCGGAAGCAAAAGAAGCGCTTCGCAAGTTCGATGAGCTGGCTGGAAATTCGTTGAAATCAGCGGATGTAACAGAGAGTACCGGGACGAAGAACACAAAGAAGAAAAAAGGATTCATGGATAAGATGAAGGATGCCTTTGAAGAATAAATGATTATAATGACTATTACCCATAAAAAGAGACTATCGTATTGAAATCAGTACGGTAGTCTTTTTTTGCCGTGATCACTAAATAATCTGCAGTTTACAGCTGCCATTTTTCGGGAGAACCATCCCGATAATGTTTGTAGCGGAATTTTTGAGGTGTTGTACCGTAAAACTTTTTGAACACATAGCTAAAGTAGCTCTGTGTTGAAAAAGAAAGCGTTGATGCAATTTCAGCATAGCTTAAATCAGAATATAACAGCATATTTTTGGCGGCTTCCATGCGTTGTCCAGTGACATATTCGGAAATTGTCTGACCGGTCTCTTTTTTGAATAAAACACATAAATAGTTGGAACTTAGATTCAAATGATCGGCAATATCTGCCACAGTAATTTTTTCGTGAAGATGATAATAAATGTAATCCATACACAAAACAATTGGTTTAGAGGTAATTTTCTTTTTACGAACAACTTTCATTCTATTGGTAAAGTAATAAATCATGTCTCGATATAATTCTACGACATCAGGAAGATTTGCACATTGATCCAGTTTTTGAATATATAAATCGCTGGATGTATAAGCTTCCTCTTCATCCATTCCTCCCTCAATGCAAAAACGTGTTGTCAGTGTGATTGAAGCAACAAAAAGAAATTTATAATTCCGGATAGGATTATCGGAAAGATGTCCGGACAGGTTAGAGGTGAAGAGTTTTATAATATTTTCGACCTGATCGAGTTCACCGTTTTTTATCTGTGTATATAGTTTTAATTCTTCGTCATATCGATGGTGGCGGGAACTGTTTTCCCGTCTTAAAAATTGTTGATAATACAGTTTTTTACTGGTGAGATAAGGCATTTTCAATCACTCCTTTAAAGATAATAAAACGTTGTCGACTGCCATGGGGTTATTGTAGCATATATCAATCTCAGGATGGAAGAAATTTATATGATTCGTAATTATTTAGAAATGATGCATCTATACAAAGTGCATAAAAAATATATGTAAATATAGGAGAATTAAACAAATTGCATAAAGAGAGATATATTTCAATATAAATAGGTGAATTTTGATATATTAAATTTTTCAGGCATGCTATTTTAAATACACATTAAAGAAAAGGTTAGTGAGGATGAGAAATGAAGTATTTAGCATGTGATTTTGGCGGAAGCTCAGTCAAATATGCTCTGATTGACAATCAGGCAGTTATGAAAAAAAACGGTAAAGTAAAAGCACCTCTGGGGTCGGCAGCAGAATTTGAAAATACAGTGTTTGAACTATATGAAAAATACAAAAACGAAATAGAAGGAATTGCGATCAGTATGCCGGGATATATCAATCCGGAGAACGGAATCCTCTATGACTCAGGGGCATACAAACAAATGTATGGGAAGAATATTGTAGAACTTTTGCAAAAGAAATGTCCTGTTGACATCGCAATTGAAAATGATGGGAAATGTGCAGCACTGGCAGAAGCGTGGCAGGGTGCATTAAGCGAAAACAAGGATGGGGCAGTAATCATACTGGGTTCCGGAATTGCAGGTGGCTTAATCAAAGACGGAAAGATACACAGTGGCCGGAATTTTGCGGCGGGAGAGCTGTCTTATATGATTACGGATTCCAGAATACACAACGAAATGTCCTGTGCCTATATGTCAGCAGCAATGCATGGAATTACATATCGAATCTGTAAAATGAAAAATCTGGATTTGACCATTCAGGATTCAGCTTCCATTTTAACATGGCTCGACTCCAGAATCAAAATGCCATATCAGAAATCTAATGAGCCATTAAAAGCAGTAAAAGCAGATGGTATTCAGTTTTTTAAATGGCTGGACGAAGATGACGAGGATGCAAAAGAGGTATATAAAAAATTTATTGAGGCACTCGCAGTTGTTGTCCATAATGTTCAAATCTGTTATGCTCCCGAAAAAATAGTGATTGGCGGAGGCTTAAGTTTACAGGAACGGATTTTCAAGGATTTACGGGATGAATTACAAAAATACTATGATGAGAACACGTTTGGTAGACAATTGGAGGCAGTTGTTGAAAAAAGCAGTTATCTGGATGAGTGTAATCTGATTGGAGCAACTTACAATTTTATACAGCGTTTTCCGGTTAAAGGCGAATAGATTTCTGCTGTAATAATAAATGTTTTCCCACAGGGATTAAACATAAACATGAAAAAGAAAGAGAGGACGAAAAGATGTCAAAAGAAAAAACAACTTATCCAAATCCAAACCGACCACCCAAAAAGTTCACAGAAAGGAGCCTGCACGGACGGACAAGGTTATATGTCATTACCTATAAGGATCTGAAACGGTTCCAAAATTTCTACATCAATGTATTTGGCTGGGATATGATAGAGATGCCGGTAGCAGCCAGTGGAGTTCCGGCAGGAGATGAGCATCCTTCGATGCTTATGGGAACAGGACCATCGCAATATGATTATGAGGCGGCAGCTCCGGGACACATGAACATGTTCGTACACTGGGCACCGGGCGAACTGGAAAAACCGGGTCCGTTCACAGAAATTCATATGGACAAGCCTTTGGAGGAGACGATTCAGCAGATGCTTGACCACGGTGGAAAAT
>JAQUUC010000011.1:50230-63119 GCA_028694105.1 Hespellia sp. | reverse complement strand
GGGCAGCGACGAGTCAATGGCGTAGTGGCTTGAACAAAGTGAAAGCCAGCGTCTTTAGGCGCTGGCCGGTAACAGAGGCTTATAGCCTCAGAGCAAACCACCCGTTAGACGGGTGGTGCTGATTTTACGTGCCAGCAAGAACGCGCAGTCAGAAAGAAGCGCAGCCCTTCCTACAAAATTTTAAGGAAGAAAAGGAGAATAAAAAATGAGTGAAGTAAATCAGGAACTACAGACATTAAGACACAGTGCATCACATGTACTGGCAGAAGCAGTCAAGAGATTATATCCGGAGGCAAAGCTTGCAATCGGACCTGCAATCGAAGATGGGTTTTATTATGATTTTGAATGTGATCCATTTTCAAGAGAAGATCTTGACGCCATTGAAAAAGAGATGAAAAAAATCATCAAAGAAGGCAAGAAGATTGAACGTTTTGAACTGCCCAGAGCAGAAGCTGTCAAATTCATGGAAGAGAGAAATGAGCCATATAAAGTGGAGCTGATCAATGATCTTCCGGAGGATGCAGTCATTTCTTTCTATCGGCAGGGAGATTTCACAGACCTCTGTGCAGGACCTCACGTAGACCGTACAAGCAGAATCAAAGCATATAAACTGATTTCATCTTCCGGCGCATACTGGAGAGGTGATGAGCACAATAAGATGCTGACACGTATCTACGGAACGGCTTACACCAATAAAGAGGACCTTGCAAAGCATATGGAGCACTTAGAGGACATCAAAAAACGTGACCACAATAAACTGGGACGTGAGATGGAGCTTTTTACAACCGTGGATGTGATTGGACAGGGACTTCCACTTCTGATGCCTAAGGGTGCAGCTATGATTCAGACACTTCAGAGATGGATCGAAGACGAAGAAGAAAAGCGCGGTTACATGAGAACGAAAACACCACTGATGGCAAAGAAAGATCTGTATGTCATTTCTGATCACTGGGGTCATTACAAAGAGGGGATGTTCGTGCTCGGAGATGAAGAAAAAGAAGGCGAGGAAGTATTTGCACTTCGTCCGATGACATGTCCGTTCCAGTATTACGTATATAAACAGAGTCAGAAGAGCTATCGTGATCTGCCCTGCAGATACGGCGAGACATCAACACTTTTTAGAAATGAAGATTCCGGCGAGATGCACGGACTGACACGTGTTCGTCAGTTCACGATTTCCGAGGGACATCTGGTTGTAAGACCGGATCAGATTGAAGAAGAATTTAAGGGCTGTGTGGATCTGGCAAAATATTGTCTGGAGACACTCGGATTGGAAGAAGATGTGACTTATGAGCTTTCTCTGGCAGACCCGAACAATATGAGCAAATATATGGGAAGCAGAGAAAAATGGGATGAAGTAGAGGCTATGATGCGCCAGATTTTGAATCACATCGGTATCAGCTACACAGAGGTAGAAGGGGAAGCCGCATTCTACGGACCGAAGCTGGACATTCAGGCGAAGAACGTATACGGAAAAGAAGATACGATGATCACAATTCAGCTGGATATGTTTTTGGCGGAGAATTTCGACATGACATTTATCGATAAAGACGGTGAGAAGAAGAGACCATACATTATTCACCGTACTTCTCTGGGATGCTACGAGAGAACACTGGCATGGCTCATTGAAAAATATGCCGGTTTATTCCCGACATGGCTTTGTCCGGAACAGGTTCGTATCCTGCCAATCTCTGACAAATTTGAGGATTATGCAGAAGAAGTAGAAGCTAAATTAAAAGAAAATGGAATCAAGTGTACCGTAGATGACCGTACGGAAAAAATCGGATATAAAATTCGTGAGGCAAGACTTGCCAAGGTTCCGTACAGAATCGTTGTAGGCGAAAAAGAGATGAATGAAGGAACGATTTCCGTCAGCAGCAGATTTCTGGGTGATGAAGGTGCGAAATCCGTGGATGAATTTATTGATGCGATCTGTAAGGAAATTCGAACAAAAGAGATCCGTAAGATTGAAGTGGAATATAAGAAAAAATAAAAAAATGTATAGCGGTTCTTAAAATGGTAAGACTATGATTGTACCAAATAATAAATGGGAGGTATGATCATGCCAAAACTTAAATGTACAGTGCAGACATGTGCACATAACAGCCAGATGCTGTGTGCGCTGGACGCAATTACAGTCGGCGGAGAAAGTGCTAAAGATGCAAGAGAGACCTGCTGCGACAGTTTTCAGCAGCGCAGGGAAGGAAGTATGAGCAATGTAAATCAGTCTGCTTCAGACAGAAGTGAGATTGACTGCAAGGCTTGTGAATGTAAGTATAATGATCAATGCAAATGCGAAGCCGGCGCAATCAGCGTAGAGGGCAGTACAGCAAAGCAGGCTGAAGGAACAGAATGTGCAACATTCGAGTGCGGATGCCATAGTTGATCTACAGAAGAACAAGGAAAGAAAAAGTGGCGGGTGAAAACACCTGCTGCTTTTTTACTGTCATCAGGGCTGGTAAGTGTTGCGAATGAAACACGAAACGTGTATACTAGAGGTATATGTGTTATGGAAGGAATTGTAAGATGAGCGAAGAACAAAGTGAAAAGAAAACCCAGCCAATTGGGTATTATGATAAACGACCAGAGTTTGGAAAAAAGGGACCATCCAGAATCCGTACGCATTTCACAAGAGGAATTTCCTATTTCCTTGTGATTGCGGCGGCTTTGATTTTCTATTTCCTGCTGCTCAGACTGGGGGAAATCGGCAGTGCTGCTAAGAAGGTTGTCGGTACGCTGATGCCGGTTGTGTATGGTCTTGCAATTGCATACGTGCTGAATCCGGTCGTGATGTTTGTGGAAGGCCATATCAGCCCGGTACTGAAAAAGAAGATCACCAAAGAGGGACGCGCAGAGCGAATCGCGAGAACCATCGGTATTTTTGCAGGGATTCTCCTGCTGGTGTTCATTGTTGTCGGTCTGTTCAATATGATCATACCGGAGTTGTATACAAGTATTCGAGGACTGGTCGTTACACTTCCGGCTCAGATTACGGAGGTGATTGACAAAATCAATGCGATGAATACGAATGACTCAACGCTTGGTATGTTTCTTGCAAATGTCATGAATCAGGCATCCGAGTCGCTGCAGACGTGGCTGCGGACGGACCTGATGTCACAGACGAACACACTGATGACGAATCTGACGGCGGGTGTAATTAATGTGGTCAGCAGTGTATTTGACATTCTGATTGGCCTTATTATTTCAATTTATGTTCTGTTTAGCAAGGAAAAGTTTTCCAGCCAGTGCAAAAAAATTGTGTATGCGCTCTTAAAGCCGACGCATGCCAATATGGTGCTTCATATTACACAGAAGAGCAACGAGATTTTCGGCGGATTCATTTCCGGAAAGATACTGGACTCTGCGATTATCGGAGTATTATGTTTTGCGGTCCTGTCGCTGTTACATATGCCTTATACGCTGCTGGTCAGTGTGATTGTAGGAGTGACCAATGTAATTCCGTTCTTCGGACCTTATATCGGAGCAGTTCCGAGTGCACTTCTTATCTTGCTGGAAGATCCTAAGATGGGAGTGTATTTCATCATTTTCATCCTGATACTGCAGCAGATTGATGGAAATATCATTGGCCCGAAGATTCTTGGGGATTCCACAGGCTTATCGGCATTCTGGGTGGTGTTTGCAATCCTGCTTGGCGGTGGACTGTTCGGAATCGTGGGAATGATTCTTGGAGTTCCGACATTTGCCGTTATCTATTACATTGCTGATATGATTATCAATCACTGGCTTGAGAAGAAGAACCTGCCGACGGATGATGATTATTACGGACAGCTCAGCTTCGTGGATGAGCATGGAAACTTTGTTCATGTAGAGACTCCGGAAGCGGGAGCCCAGAGAGAAACACAGATTTCTGACGAATTGAAGGCAAAGCTGGAATCACTGAAAAAGCTGGAAAAAGAGATTGAGAAAGAAATTGAAAATGAAAAAGAGAAGAAAGAGGATAAATAAAGATGCCAATTCGAGTACAAAATGATCTCCCGGTAAAAGAGATATTAGAAAGCGAAAACATATTTGTGATGGATGAATACCGTGCGGCTCATCAGGATATTCGTCCAATCAGAATTGGACTTTTGAATCTGATGCCGCTAAAAGAGGATACGGAGCTGCAGATTTTAAGGTCTATGTCCAACACACCGCTGCAGGTGGATGTCGTATTCGTGAATGTGTCCAGTCATGTGGCCAAGAATACTTCGACCAGCCATATCAATAAATTCTACGAACCGTTTGATGCAATCAGAGATCAGAAGTTTGACGGATTCATCATTACAGGTGCACCGGTGGAACAGATGCCGTTTGAAGAGGTGGATTACTGGGAGGAATTGAAAGAAATCATGGAATGGACCAAGAACCATGTTACTTCGACGCTGCATTTGTGCTGGGGCGCGCAGGCAGGACTTTATTATCATTATGGAATCAATAAGGTTCAGCTTCCGGAAAAGATCTTTGGAATATACAGACACCGTGTGAGAAACAGAAAGGTACCGCTGGTCAGGGGCTTTGATGATGTATTCTTTGCACCGCATTCCCGCCACACGACTGTGCCGAGAGAGGCGATTGAGGCGGACCAGAGACTGACTGTACTGGCATCTTCCGAGCAGGCAGGAGTATTCTTGTGTATGAATGAGGAAAACCGGCAGATTTTTGTTATGGGACATCCGGAGTATGACCGCATCACACTGGATAAGGAATATAAACGTGATCTTGCGAAGGGGCTGGATATTAAGATGCCGGTGAATTATTACCCGGATGATGATCCGGAGAATAAGCCGCTGCTGTCGTGGCGTTCTCATGCGAACAATCTGTACACGAACTGGCTCAATTATTACGTATATCAGGCAACACCGTATGAGCTTTGATTAAGAGATAAAATATCAACGAAAGGTGAAAATTAAAATGAACTACAATGAGATACTTCAGAACGCAAAAACATGTATGGGACCGTACTGCAAGGCTTGTGATATCTGCAATGGCAGAGTCTGCAGGAATCAGATGCCGGGACCGGGCGCAAAGGGTGTGGGAGACACCGCAGTCCGCAATTATGAAAAATGGCAGGAGATCCGTGTGAATATGGATACAATCTGTGAAAATAGACCGGTTGACACCAGCACAGAGTTATTTGGAAAGAAATTCAGTTATCCGATATTTGCCGGTCCGGTCGGCGCGGTCAAGCTCCATTATGGTGACAAATACAGTGATATGGAGTATAACGATATTCTGGTATCGGCCTGCGCGGATGCGGGAATTGCAGCATTTACGGGAGACGGAACGGATGCCAATGTTATGGTGGCGGCAACCAAAGCGATTGCCAGTTGCGGAGGAGATGGCGTTCCGACTGTAAAACCATGGGATGTGGAGACCTTAAAAGAGAAATTTGCGCTGGTAAGAGAGGCAAAGCCGTTTGCGGTCGCGATGGATATTGATGCGGCCGGTCTTCCGTTCTTACAGAAACTGACGCCACCGGCAGGCAGCAAGTCGGTAGAAGAGCTGAAGACGGTGATAGAAGAGGCGGGGGTTCCTTTTATTGTGAAGGGAATTATGACTCCTCAGGCGGCATTGAAGGCAAAAGAAGCCGGAGCGGCAGCCATCGTCGTATCAAATCATGGCGGACGTGTGTTAGATCAGTGTCCTGCAACCGCGGAGGTCCTTTCTGATATTGTGAGGGCAGTCAATGGTTCTATGAAGATTCTCGTTGACGGCGGACTCAGAAGCGGTGCAGATGTCTTTAAGGCACTGGCACTGGGGGCGGATGGTGTTATTATTGCGAGACCATATGTAACCGCAGTATACGGCGGAGGCGCAGAAGGTGTGGAAGTCTATACAGAGAAGATTGGAGCTGAGCTCGCTGATACAATGAAAATGTGCGGAGCACATTCAATAAGTGAGATAACGGGTGAGATGATTTGGAGAAAGTGACAGCCTGTTTCGCTGTGAAGTCTTAAAGTTCAAGCGAGTCGGGGGTATGCTGTGAAAACCACAGCATACCCCCGACTCGCTCTCTTATAACTGAATACCCTTAAACAAATCACCAAGACTTGTTCCGATATTCTCAGATTCCGGAATATCAACTTTCTCATATACTTCGTCCTCGCTATGAGCTGGATCCTGAAGTGCTTTGATGCTCAGGCTGATTTTTCCTTCTTTGATTCCGATGACTTTCACAGAAACTTCATCGCCGACTTTCAATACTTCCTCCGGTGATTTGAGACGCTTCTGGGAAATCTGGGAAATGTGTACCAGTCCGGATAAGTTATTCTCTAAACGGACAAATGCGCCGTAAGACTGAAGACTCTCAACGGTTCCCTGCATAACAGAGCCAACCTTGATGCTTGCAATCTGTGCAGCCTGTGATTCACGTTCTCTCTCCTTTAAAATCTCACGTGCTGATAAGACAAGACGATTGTTTGCCTGATCGACATCGATGACACGTACTTCGATATCTTTTAACAGATAGGATTCTAAATTTTCAATATATGATAAAGATAATTTAGATGCAGGGATAAATCCACGCAGCCCTTCGACTGTTGCAATGGCACCGCCATTTACAATTCCGTCTACCCTGACCGGGAGGATGGTTCCCTTTTCCATGTAGTCAGCTACGCGGTTCCATGGATTTGCGTTATCAAACTGGTCTTCAAAATCAGCCATAGTTTCTGTTGTCTGCTGTGTTAATTCTTCGCTCATTGTTCGCTCCTCATTCTCATGTAATATGTTTTAATTTATCTGTTACAACTTTTATTAGTATATCATATGTGCATGGAAAAAAACAACTAATCTGAGGAATTGAATTGCCGAAACCGTGAAAAAATGGTAATCTACTAATAGTACAGAAAAAATAGACCGCAATCATAGGAGTTGGAAATCAATGACAGACATAAATAAAGATAAAGAAGTATATGTAGTTGGACACAAGAACCCGGATACAGATTCTATCTGCTCGGCAATTGCATATGCAGCCTTAAAGACAAAACTGACAGGAACCAAACATACAGCAAAGCGTGCAGGGCAGGTAAATGAGGAGACACAATACGTGCTAAAGCATTTCCACGTAAAAGCACCCGGATATTTATCGGATCTCCGGCTGCAGGTACGGGATGTGGACCTGAGACAGATCGAAGGCTTTAAAAGCAGTGTATCGATCCGTACAGCATGGGAACAGATGAAGGAAAACAATATCAATGCACTGCCAATCACCAGAGACGGTAAATTAGAGGGACTGATTACCGTTGGAGATATTGCCCGTTCTTATATGAACGTGTATGACAGTGCGATTTTAAGTGCGGCCAGAACACAGTACCGCAATATTGCAACAACAATTGATGGAACAATCGTAACGGGAAATGAACATGGTTATCTGCTCGATGGAAAGGTCAGTATCGCCGCATCGGGTCCGGAAGCAATGGCAGAGTTCATTGAAGAGAATGATCTGGTTATTTTAGGAAACCGCGAGGAGGCGCAGCGGGTGGCAATCGATCTGAATGTCAGCTGTATGGTAATCTGCAATGTTAAGGAAGTTGCTGAGGACATCAGGGAGCTTGCAGAGGCAAAACAGATTGTTGTGATTATGACGCCGCATGATACATTTACGGCAGCCCGTCTGGTAAATCAGAGTATTCCAATCAAACATTTTATGACAAAAGAAGGACTGGTCACATTTGGGATCAATGATTACATTGACGATGTCAAAGAAGTCATGGCAAAGAAAAAGTTCCGTGATTTCCCGATCGTCGACAGTGAAAATAATATGCTTGGATTTATATCCAGACGAAGATTGTTGTATGCGAAGAAAAAGCAGGTCATTCTGGTGGATCATAATGAGAAGAATCAGGCGGTAGATGGAATTGATGAGGCGGAAGTGCTGGAGATCATTGACCATCACAGACTCAGCAGTATCGAGACGATGGGGCCGGTCTTCTTCAGAAATCAGCCGGTTGGATGCACTGCGACAATCGTGTATCAGATGTATCTGGAAGCGGGAGTGAAGCCGGAACCAAAGATGGCAGCACTTTTATGCTCAGCGATTCTGTCGGATACATTAATGTTCCGTTCACCTACCTGCACCGCGATCGATGAGAAGCTTGCAAGAGAGCTGGCTGCAATTGCGGACATTAATGTGGAGAAGCTTGCAAAAGAGATGTTCAATGCGGGCAGCAATCTGCGAGGGAAGACACCGGAAGAAATCATTTTCCTTGACTTCAAACAATTCAGTGTGAATGAAGTCGATCTCGGCATTGGTCAGGTGAATTCGATGGATGAGGATGAACTTGCAGCAATCAAAGAGAAGATATTACCACACATGGATTCTGTGATGGAAAAGCATAATCTGGATATGATTTTCTTTATGCTGACCAATATCATCAAGGAGTCTACCGAGTTAATCTGCTGTGGAACAGGAGCAAAGGAAGAGATTTTAAATGCCTACGACATGCCTTTGGATACGAAGGACGTCTATCTGAACGGTGTTGTGTCAAGAAAGAAACAGTTAGTCCCGATGGTGGTAGGGGCACTTCAGCAATAGAAAGAGGAAAAATATGGGAAAACAAGTATGGAAACCGGGGAATATGCTGTATCCCCTGCCGGCAGTCATGGTAAGCTGCGCAAATAAAGCGGGAGAGACGAATATTTTAACAATCGCATGGACGGGAACGGTGTGCAGTGATCCTGCAATGCTCTATATCTCGGTCAGACCGAGCCGCTATTCGTATGAAATGATAAAAGAGACGAAAGAGTTTGTCGTGAACCTGACAACAGAAGATCTGGCGGCTGCGACGGACTACTGTGGTGTAAAATCAGGCAGAGATGTTGATAAATGGAGCGAGATGAAGCTGACAAAAGGAAAAGCAGATCAACTGGACTATGCACCAGTCATTATGGAAAGCCCTGTGAATATCGAGTGCAGAGTTGTCGATATCAAACCACTTGGAACGCATGATATGTTTCTGGCAGAGGTCGTCTCCGTGCAGGTGAGCGATGAATACATGAATGAACATAATAAATTTGAACTGAACAAGACCGGTTTACTTGCCTATTCGCATGGCGAGTATCTTGGACTTGGAAAATCTCTTGGAACATTTGGTTATACAATTCGCAAGAAGAAATAAGGAGTATTATGGATTTATTTGATTATGTGCGCGAGACGAGCAAAGAAAAAGAGTCACCGCTTGCGGCAAGACTCCGCCCAACGACGCTGGAAGAGGTCGTCGGACAACAGCATATTATTGGAAAAGATAAGTTGCTTTACCGCGCAATTAAAGCGGACAAGCTGGGCTCCATCATATTTTACGGACCTCCGGGCACCGGAAAGACTACACTTGCCAAGGTGATTGCCAATACAACCAGTGCGGAGTTCAAGCAGATCAATGCGACGGCTGCAGGCAAGAAAGACATGGAGCTGGTTGTAAAAGAAGCAAAAGACCTGCTCGGAATGTATCAGAAGAAAACAATCTTGTTTGTGGATGAGATTCACCGGTTTAATAAGGGTCAGCAGGATTACCTGCTTCCATTCGTGGAAGACGGCACACTGATTCTGATTGGTGCAACAACGGAAAATCCTTATTTTGAGGTGAACGGAGCTCTGATTTCCCGGTCCAGTATTTTTGAATTAAAACCATTGGAAAAGTCGGATATTAAGACACTGCTGTTACGCGCGATTCATGAGGAACAAAAAGGAATGGGAAGCTTTCATGCAGATATCACAGAGGAAGCGCTGGAGTTTCTTGCAGACATGGCAGGTGGAGACGCGAGAAATGCACTGAATGCAATTGAGATTGGAATTCTGACCACGGAGAGAAGTGAAGACGGAAAAATTCATATCACGTTAGATGTGGCGGCGGAATGTATTCAGAAACGCACGGTTCGATATGACAAAACCGGAGACAATCATTATGATACAATCTCCGCGTTTATCAAGAGCATGAGAGGATCAGATCCGGATGCGGCAGTCTATTATCTTGCAAAGATGCTTTATGCAGGAGAAGATGTGAAATTCATTGCCCGCAGAATCATGATCTGTGCATCTGAAGATGTAGGGAATGCAGACCCAATGGCTTTGACTGTTGCTGTCTCAGCATCTCAGGCGGTCGAACGCATCGGTATGCCGGAATCCCAGATTATTCTTTCGCAGGCAGCAAGCTATGTGGCGTGTGCGCCGAAGAGCAATGCAGCGTGCAATGCAATCTCTGAGGCGATGGAAAGTGTGAGGACTGTGCGCACCACGGTTCCAACGCATTTGCAGGATGCACATTACAAAGGTTCCGCAAAGCTTGGGCATGGAATCGGATATAAATATGCTCACAATTATCCAAACCATTACGTGGACCAGCAGTATCTGCCGGATGAGATTGCTGGCTCAAATTTCTACCGGCCGGGAGACCTGGGGTATGAAAAGACGATAAAAGAGCATTTGGAACGAATTAAAAAAGAGTGAGCAGCTCTATACTCTCATGAATCCTCACAAAAGCTGTGTCATTAGTGAGGCGTAGATTTCCTGATTTTTTTTGTCCCAATTTTCGGCGATGGCTTCGGCCTCGGTTTTTGTTGGAACAATTAATTTCAGATCAATGATACTGAAGCCTTCCTCGACAATCTGGCAGCGGACTTCGTATTCATGCCGGGTGTTTTCGTAAAAGTCTGCTTTTACGGCAACCTCTTCCTTTAAATCATATTCTTTTTCTTTTAAGAATTGTTTGATATCATCACGGATGGCGGGGGAAATCTTGTTTTGGAAAAATGTGATTGTCTCAGCACCGGATTCGGTCAGATGATACAGCGTGCGGTTGTGCGTCGTTTCGGTCTGGATCAGATTGGATTTCAGCATTTCTGAGAGGGCTTCCTGCAATGTGAAATAGGTGGTGTAGCCCTGATCCAGAATGAATTCTGAAATCTGTGCAGTGGTTAGTGGAAAATCCACCTTTTGTAACATATATAATACGATTAATTTATACAAAGTAAATGTTTCGCTCATGATTACTCCTTTGTGCTTTTATTGATAAATAGTAACATTTTGAAAATTTTATGTCAATGTTTACATCATTTTCGAAAGTATGCTATACTTCGAGCAGAGTAGAAATGAAAAACCAGAGGAAAGCAGGCAGTAAGATGCGTTGGGATGAAAAGCGATATCACTCGGTAGATTATGAATGCAAGCATAACTATGGCGAGAAATTATATAAAATCACATTGAACGGAGGACTTACCTGCCCGAACCGGGATGGTACGGTTGGGACTGGCGGGTGCATTTTCTGCAGCAGTAAAGGCTCCGGTGATTTTGCAGGCCTTGCGCAGGAACCGATTTCACTGCAATTGCAAAAGGGGAAGGAAGCGCTGAGAAAGAAACGGCCGATTCAATCCTTTATTGCGTATTTTCAGGCATTTACCAATACGTATGGACCGATAGAACACTTGCGGAAAATCTACATGGAAGCTGCCGCAGATCCGGATGTGAAAGTGATTTCAATTGCGACCAGACCGGACTGTCTGGGGAGCAGTGTGCTGGAGTTGTTAAATGAGGTGAACCGGATAAAGCCGGTGTGGGTGGAGCTTGGACTGCAGACGATTCATGAGAGCAGCGCGAGATATATCCGCAGGGGATATGAGCTCCCGGTATTTGAGCGTGCAGTGAAAGCACTCCGGAAAATTGGGATTACCGTAATTGTCCACATGATTCTTTATCTTCCCGGTGAGGGAAAAGAAGAGATGCAGGAGACACTGCAGTATCTGAACCGTTCGGATGTTCAAGGCGTGAAGCTGCAGCTTCTGCATGTACTCAGGGGCACGGATCTGGCAGTAGAATATGAAAAGAACCCATTTTACATTCCGTCCATGGAGGAATATATCGAAATGCTGGAGAGCTGCATCTGCCTGCTGAGACCGGATATGGTCATCCACCGGCTGACTGGTGACGGTCCGAAGGAACTGCTGATCGAACCGAAATGGAGCAGTGGGAAACGGACCATTTTGAATACATTGCAGCATCATTTGAAAGAAAAAGATATCTGGCAGGGAAAAGACTACTGTGAAGGGAAATAAATTGTGAATAAATTGTGAAAAATTGTATTATTTTTATCTTTACTTTTATTTTGTGGAAAAGTAGTGTATAATATGCCCATATTTCGAATAAGTCAATTCAGACAAAGATTCCCGGTGATAGTAATGAGAATGACCACGATAGATGTTAGGAAAAGAAAGGAAAAAGGATCGCATGAACAGAGAAAAATATGAATCACTGCCACTTAAGACATTGAAAGAGCTGGCGAAGGCAAGACAGATGAAAGGGGTATCGACGCTCAAAAAACCGGAGCTGATTGAAGAGATGCTCAAATTAGACAAGCAGGAAGAGTATGAAAAAGCAAAAGAAGAAGCAAAGGAAGAAGTGCGTGCTTCCGTAACGAAGGATGATAAAAGGGACGAAAAGAAAGAAATGACCGATGTAGAGCAGCTTGACAGCGGCACGACAGCAGATGGAATTCTGGAAGTGCTTCAGGACGGATATGGTTTTATCCGATGCGAAAATTATCTTCCGGGAGAAAATGATGTCTATGTATCACCGTCCCAGATTCGAAGATTCAATCTGAAGACCGGAGATATTATTGTCGGAAATACAAGAATCAAAACACAGCAGGAAAAATTCTCTGCACTCTTATATTTGACGACTGTAAATGGAATGAGACCGTCTCAGGCATCCCAGAGACCGAATTTTGAAGACCTTACTCCGATTTTCCCAAATAAGAGACTGCATCTGGCAAGTGACCGAAGCACGACTGCAATGCGGATTGTGGATCTGATTTCCCCAATCGGTAAGGGACAGCGTGGTATGATTGTGTCACCTCCGAAAGCAGGTAAGACAACACTGTTAAAAGAGGTTGCATTATCCGTT
>JAQUUC010000011.1:0-50220 GCA_028694105.1 Hespellia sp. | reverse complement strand
TTAAGAAACAGGAACCGAGCATGCATCTTCTGATCCTCCTGATCGATGAACGTCCGGAGGAAGTAACGGATATCAAGGAAGCAATCGAAGGCCCGAATGTAGAAGTGATTTACTCTACCTTTGACGAATTGCCGGACCACCATAAACGTGTATCGGAGATGGTGATTGAGCGCGCAAAGCGTCTGGTAGAACACGGGAAGGATGTCATGATTCTTCTTGACAGTATCACAAGACTTGCGAGAGCATACAACTTAACGGTTCCACCGTCAGGAAGAACTTTATCCGGTGGTCTTGACCCGGCGGCACTTCATATGCCAAAGCGTTTCTTCGGTGCCGCAAGAAACATGAGAGAGGGCGGAAGTCTTACGATTCTTGCCACGGCTCTTGTGGAGACGGGAAGTAAAATGGACGATGTTGTGTATGAGGAATTTAAGGGAACCGGTAACATGGAACTGGTGCTTGACCGTAAATTGCAGGAAAAGAGAATTTTCCCGGCAATTGATCTGCTGAAATCCAGCACACGAAGAGAAGATCTGCTCCTTACAAAAGAAGAGATGGAAGCAGTCGATATCATCCGGAAGGGTCTCAATGGAATGAAATCCGAAGACTCTGCGGACAACCTTCTGAATATGTTTGCGAGAACAGGCTCAAATGCAGAGCTGGTTGCGAAAGTAAGAAAACAAAAATTCATCTAAAAAGACCTTGCAAATGAAAAATAGTTATGATACAATAACATAGCTGTTTATGAATAAGAGAAATAAGACAAGATTAAAAATAGAGAGGTGAAAATCATGAGAGAAGGAATACATCCAGAATACCATCAGGCAACAGTAACTTGCAACTGTGGTAACACATTTACAACAGGTTCTACAAACGAATCAATCCATGTTGAAATTTGTTCAAAGTGTCATCCATTCTACACAGGCCAGCAGAAAGCAAATCAGGCTCGTGGTCGTGTTGATAAGTTCAATAAGAAATACGGCATTCAGGACAAATAAGAATCAAACGTTGCAGGCTGAGGTTATTAAACTAATCTCAGCCTGTTCTTTTGTTACACTATAAAATGCGAGGTATAATATGAAATCATCTAATATAGGTGGACAGGCTGTCTTAGAGGGCATTATGATGAAGAACAAAACATCCTATGCTGTGGCAGTACGAAAACCGGACCAGACTATTGAAGTTAAGACAGATACATACAAAAGCATTGCACCGATTGCGGCGCTTACCAAAATTCCTTTTGTGAGAGGGGGTTTTAATTTTATTGATTCGATGGTGCTCGGCATGAGCACATTAAGTTATTCTGCAAGTTTTTATGATGACGAAGAAGAATCAGAGGATACAAAAGAGCAGATGAGCGAGCAGGAGCAGCAGAAGGCTAAGAAGAAGCAGGAGCGTACAGAGGGACTTATCATGGGCGGGACGATTCTGTTTTCCCTCGTGATGGTGATTGCACTGTTTACGGTACTCCCGTCTTTTATTGCGAAGTTTGCGATTGACAAAGGAATTGTACATGGCTACACGGGAAGAGCAGTCATTGAAGGTGTCATGAAGGTTCTGATTTTTGTGACCTATATTCTGCTGATTTCGAGAATGAAGGATATCCAGCGTGTATTCATGTATCATGGTGCGGAGCACAAATGTATCAACTGTATTGAACATGGCCTGCCCCTTACGGTTGAAAATGTCAGAATGAGTTCCAGACAGCATAAGCGCTGTGGAACCAGTTTTCTGTTATTCGTTGTGATTATCAGCATTCTGGTGGGCATGCTGATTCACATTGATATCCTGTGGCTGAGAATAATCGTGCGAATTGCACTGTTCCCTGTGATAGCGGGCATTTCCTATGAAATCATCAAACTGGCGGGATGCAGTGAGAATCCGGTCATCAGCCTGCTGAGTAAACCGGGTCTCTGGACACAGAAGCTCACGACGAAGGAGCCGGAGGATGACATGATAGAGGTTGCAATTACCGCAGTGGAAGCGGTGTTTGACTGGGAGGCGTTCGAGGAAACGTTATGACATACAAAGAGGCATTGAAAAAGGGCAGAGAACTGCTGGAAAAAGCAGGTCTGGAAGAGGCATCCACCGATGCATGGCTGTTATTACAGCATCGAACCGGTATCAGCCGTTCCCAGTACTTTTTACGTGAGCGGGATGAGGTGCAGCCAGATCAGGAGACGCAGTATTTTGACGATCTTGCGAGACGTAAGCGACACATTCCACTTCAGCACATCACCGGTGTGCAGGAATTCATGGGACTAGAGTTTATGGTGAATGAAGATGTTCTGATTCCGAGACAGGATACCGAATGTGTGGTGGAAGAGGCTGTGAAGTATTTGCAGGACGATATGAAAGTGCTGGACATGTGTACCGGTTCCGGATGTATCGTCATCAGTCTCGCGGACGCCGCGAGGCAGAAGCGGTTCCGGAACATGGAATTTACCGGTGCGGATATTTCGGAAAAAGCACTTCGGGTTTCAGGCTTCAACGCAGAAAAGCTGCAGGCAGATGTCACGTTTGTCCAGAGCGATCTGTTTGAAAATGTGACGGGGCAGTTTGATCTGATTGTTTCAAATCCACCCTATATCCGAACGGATGTCATCGAGGAACTGCAGGATGAGGTGAAGCTGCATGATCCGTACATTGCGCTGGACGGGAAAAGCGACGGACTGTTTTTCTACCGGAGGATGGTGGAAGAGGCAGGCAGGCACCTGCATCCGAAGGGGAGGTTGCTTTTTGAAATCGGATTTGATCAGGGAAAAGCGGTCAGCGGTCTGATGGAAAAAGCCGGTTACACGGAAATTGTTGTGAAGAAGGACTTAGCGGGGCTTGACCGTGTCGTTTCAGGTGTGTACAATTAGAAGGATAATATTGCGCCGCATACAGGGGTGCTTAAGCCAGATAGAAGATAAGGAGATAAAAAAGGAATGTTTGATAAATTAGAAGATCTACTGATTCGTTATCAGGAAGTCATGGGAGAACTGCAGGAGCCGGATGTGGCAAATGACAGCTCAAGATTCACAACGCTTATGAAGGAGCAGAGCGAGCTTGCACCGATCGTGGAGGCATATCAGGAATATAAGGCGTGCAAACAGAGCGTGGAGGATTCTCTGGTGATGCTTGATGAAGAGTCGGACGAAGAGATGCGTGAACTCGCGAAAGAAGAGCTGAATGATTCAAAAGCAAGAATCGAGGAGCTGGAAAAAGAGCTCAAGATTTTACTTCTTCCAAAAGACCCGAATGATGACAAGAACGTTATCGTTGAAATCAGAGCGGGGGCCGGCGGAGACGAGGCAGCATTATTTGCTGCGGAAATCTATCGCATGCTTGCACATTATGCGGAGAGCAAACGATGGAAGGTTGAGATGCTGTCCTGCACCGAAAATGGTATCGGCGGATTTAAGGATGCCTCCTTTATGATTAACGGACAGGGGGCATACTCCCGTCTGAAATATGAATCCGGAACACACCGTGTTCAGAGAATTCCGGAGACAGAGAGCGGCGGACGTATCCACACCTCTACGATTACAGTGGCGATCATGCCGGAAGCAGAAGAAGTCGATGTGGAACTGGATATGAATGACTGCAAATTCGATGTGTTCCGAGCATCCGGAAACGGTGGACAGTGTGTAAATACAACCGATTCCGCTGTTCGACTGACACATTTGCCAACGGGAATCGTCATCTCCTGTCAGGACGAAAAATCACAGATCAAGAATAAGGACAAAGCGCTGAAGGTACTGCGCGCAAAATTATATGACTTAGAGTGTGCAAAGCAGCATGACGCAGAGGCAGAGCTTCGCAGAAGTCAGGTTGGTACAGGAGACCGTTCTGAGAAAATCCGCACCTACAATTTCCCGCAGGGACGTGTGACGGACCATAGAATTAAACTGACACTTCACAAACTGGATTCCATTCTTGGCGGTGACTTGGATGAAATTATTGACAGCCTGATTGCAGCAGATCAGGCAGCAAAACTTTCAAATATGAATGATGCACAATAATCCGCAAGACAAGAAGGAAGATAATATGAGTGAAATAGAATTCAAAAGACCGGAACTGGAAGATAAGGAACTGATTACTTCCTATCTGGAGAAGGATCCGCAGAGAAGCTGTGAAGGAACATTCGTGAACATTTATCTGTGGTCCAGACAGTATCATGACAAATACGCAATCATAGAGAATACACTGGTATTTCAGAATGAACCGGAATCGGGGATATATTCTTATCCGGCAGGAGAACCGGGCGATGTCAAAAAAGCAATAGATTTTCTGATAGAAAAAGAGAAAAAAGCAGGAAGAACCTTAAAACTGGTAAATATTTATGAAAACCGGGCGGCACGTCTGGAAGAATGGTATCCGGAGGCCTTTGCGGTAGAATATGACCGTGATTACGCGGATTATGTGTATGATCGCGAAAAGCTTGCCACGCTGGCAGGAAAAAAGCTGCACGGAAAGCGCAATCACATCAACAAATTTCTTGCCCTGCATGGGGACAACTGGAGCTATGAGAGCATTTCCGAAGACAATGTGGAAGAGTGCTTCCAGATGGCGCTGAGATGGCGGACGGAGAACGGCTGCGAGGAGGACGAAGAGAAGAATGCGGAAATGTGCGTATCACTCAATGCGCTCCGGCTGTATCAGGAGCTGGGAGCCGTTGGAGGACTGCTTCGCGTGGATGGCGAGATTGTCGCATTTTCTATCGGAGAACCGGCCACAGAGAAGGATACCTTCATTGTGCATATTGAGAAAGCCTTTGCGGAAGTAGAGGGCGCGTACCCCATGATCAATCAGCAGTTCATACAGCATGAATGCGAAGGATATAGCTATATCAACCGTGAGGATGATACGGGGGCTGAGGGCCTTAGAAAAGCCAAATTATCATACCGGCCGGTATTTCTGGTCGAAAAAGGAATTGCTGTTTACCAAAAATAGAAGAACAGACAGAACGATACAGAGACAAGAAAGGATGAATGACATGATATCAAAGAAAATGGAAAAGATGGTTGCAAACAATTCTGCAATCCGTGCGATGTTCGAAGAAGGAAATAAAATGGCAAAAGAGTTCGGGAGAGAGAACGTCTATGACTTCAGCCTCGGAAATCCAAATGTGGCAGCACCGGCGGCCGTTAAGGATGCAATCCGCGAACTGCTTGACAATGAGGATCCGGTTGTCCTCCACGGCTATACGAACAGTAATGCCGGATATGAGGAAGTAAGAGAGACCGTTGCCCAGTCACTGAACAAGAGATTTGATACCGCTTTTACCGCAAATAATATCACAATGACAGTCGGAGCCGCAGGCGGACTGAATGTCATCTTAAAAGCACTCCTAAATCCGGGAGATGAAGTGATTGTATTTGCACCATATTTTGTAGAATACAGAAGCTATGTCAGCAATTTTGACGGAGTTGTTGTAGAGATTTCGCCAAATACGGCAGACTTCCAGCCTAAATTAGATGAGTTCGAAGCGAAGATCACTGCAAATACCAAGGCAGTCATTGTTAATAATCCGAATAATCCGACCGGTGTTGTATATTCCGAAGAGACAATCAAAGAGATGGCGGCAATCATGGAGAAAAAGCAGAAGGAATTCGGAACAGACATCTATCTCATTTCCGATGAGCCATACAGAGAGCTGGCATATGATGGTGTGGAAGTTCCATATCTGACAAAATATTATGACAATACAATTGTCGGATATTCCTACAGCAAATCCCTGTCACTTCCGGGAGAGCGTATTGGATATCTGGTGGTGCCGGATGAAGTGGCAGACAGTGAGAAATTAATCGGGGCCGTGAACATTGCGAACCGTATTCTCGGCTTTGTAAATGCGCCGACTCTGCAGCAGAAGGTTGTCGCAAAATGCATCAACGAAAAGACAGATATCTCGTTCTATGACAAGAACAGAGAAACCTTATATAATGGCTTAAAAGAGCTGGGATTTGAATGCATCAAGCCACAGGGAGCTTTTTATCTGTTCGTGAAATCACCGGTTGCAGATGAAAAAGAATTCGTTGCAGCGGCGAAGAAATATCATCTTCTGATTGTTCCGGGCAGTTCTTTTGCGTGTCCGGGTTATGTGAGAATCGCATACTGCGTTTCCAATGAGACCATCGTGAATTCACTGCCGGCCTTTGCAAAATTAGCAGAAGAGTACAGATAGAAGCCGACAACCAGTATGAATCGAGGAAGTTGCTATGAATGAAAAATTACTGAAAAACATCAGACAGGTAGAACCTTACGTTCCGGGCGAACAGCCGCAGCAGAAGGTTATTAAATTAAACACAAACGAAAATCCATACCCACCGGCACCCGGTGTCAAAAGGGCAATTGCAGAGTTTGACGTGGACAGACTCCGCCTGTATCCGGATCCGACCGCAGAGAGCCTGATATCTGTGCTGGCGGACAATTATGGAGTGAATCGGGATCAGGTCTTTGTCGGAGTTGGCTCCGATGATGTTCTGGCAATGTGTTTCCTCACCTTTTTCAATTCCGATAAGCCGATCTTTTTCCCGGACATCACGTATTCTTTTTATGATGTATGGGCAGAATTATACCGCATTCCATACGAATGCCAGCCGGTCGATGAGGATTTCAAAATCGTGAAGGAAGATTATTACAAAGAAAACGGCGGCGTGATTTTCCCAAATCCGAACGCACCGACGGCAATCTACGAAGACCTCCCGGTGGTGGAAGATATCATTGCGCACAATCGGGATGTCATTGTAATCGTGGATGAAGCATATATTGATTTTGCAGGGAAATCGGCACTGGAGCTGATCGATAAATACGACAATCTGATTGTGACACAGACCTTTTCAAAATCACGGTCAATGGCGGGCATGAGAATCGGATATGCAATCAGTAATCCGACGCTGATCAAGTACCTGAACGATGCAAAATATTCGTTCAACTCTTACACTATGAACCAGACTTCATTAGCATACGGTGTGGAGGCTGTCAAAGATAAGGCCTATTTCGAGGAGACCATCCGCAAAATCAAGGAGACACGTGAGTGGACGAAAAAGGAACTCTCAAAGCTTGGGTTTACATTTCCAGATGCACAGGCGAACTTTATTTTTGCAACGCACCCGGACTATGATGCAAAAGAGATGTTTACGGCACTTAAAAAAGAAGGAATCTATGTGAGATTCTGGGGAAGTAAACGAATTGAGCAGTACATGAGAATCACAATAGGAACGCAGGAGGAGATGGAGACACTCATCTCATTTTTTAAAAAATATATGTCAAAATAAAGGAGAAGTTTTATGGAAAGTCTTGTTACCTGGTATCAAAGTTCACTGGGACAGTTTATGCCAAAGGAAGTGTTCATCTTTTTTGTATCGATGCTGCCTTTAATTGAACTGAGAGGTGGAATCGCAATTGCTTCACTGTTAAAGGTTCCTCTTATTACATCAAATATCATTTGTATTATCGGTAATATGATTCCAATTCCGTTTATACTGTTATTTATTAAAAAGATATTTGTATTTATGAAAAAGCATAATATCTTAAAAGGTCTGGTCGAGAAACTCGAGGCACGTGCGGCGAAAAAATCCAGCGGTGTCGAAAAGGGTGAATTCGTATTTCTGCTGTTCTTTGTGGGGATTCCACTTCCCGGGACAGGGGCATGGACAGGTTCATTGATTGCATCCTTGTTAGAGTTCGATATCAAGAAGGCGTCACTGGCTATTCTTATTGGCGTGGTGCTCGCAGCATGTATCATTGATATTGCGTTTTATGGCGTGCTTGGTACAGTAGTCAATTAGTAGATAAAAATAGGAGAAAAGCATGAAATGGAATAAATTTCGTTTGAAAACGACGACAGAAGCAGAGGAAATCGTGAGCAGCATGCTTGCAGATCTGGGAATCGAGGGCGTGCAGATTGAGGACCGCATTCCACTGACACAGTCGGATAAGGAGCAGATGTTCGTCGATATCCTGCCGGAAATTGATGTGGATGACGGTGTGGCTTATCTGAGCTTTTATCTGGATGAGGCAGAGGAAAAAGAGCGTATTCTTGCAAAGGTACGTGAGGAATTGAAAGAGATGTCTGCCTATGTAAATGTGGGAGATGCGACAATCGAGGAGTCTCAGACGGAGGATGTGGACTGGGTCAACAACTGGAAGCAGTATTTCCACCAGTTTACAGTGGATGATGTTCTGATTATTCCGTCATGGGAAGAGGCAGCGCCAAAGGATCAGGATAAAATGATAATTCATATTGATCCGGGAACTGCATTTGGAACCGGGATGCATGAGACAACTCAGCTCTGTATCCGTCAGATTAAGAAATATGTCACAGCGGACACGAAGATCTTAGATGTGGGCTGCGGCAGCGGAATTCTTGGAATGCTGGCACTCAAGTTCGGCGCAGTGTATTCTGTAGGGACGGACCTTGATCCATGTGCGATTGATGCAACCAGAGAGAACATGGAAGTAAACGGAATCAGAGAGGACCAGTATGAAGTGATGATCGGCAATCTGATTGATAATAAAGAGATTCAGGATGCTGTCGGATATGAAACGTACGACATTGTCGCAGCGAATATTCTGGCAGATGTTCTTGTGCCGCTCACGCCCGTGATCGTGAATCAGATGAAGAGCGGAGCAGTCTATATCACCAGTGGAATCATCGATGATCAGGATAAAGAATTCAGAGTGAAAAAGGCTTGCGAAGAGGCCGGGCTTGAGGTGATCGAGACAACTTATCAGGGTGAATGGGTTTCGGTAACAGCCAGAAAGAAGTAAGGAAAAGGTGAGAAGATGCATCATTTTTTTGTGACACCGGAGCAGGTTCAGTCACCGGAAATCGTCATTACCGGCGGGGACGTCAATCATATGAAAAATGTCCTGCGCATGCGGATCGGAGAAAAACTGGAAATCAGTGACGGGAACTCAAAACTGTATATTTGCGAAATTAATCGGTTTGAACCGGATGAAATTCGTCTTAAAATCATAGAAGAGCCCGACCGGGACACGGAGCTTCCATCGAAGCTGTATCTGTTTCAGGGACTGCCAAAAAGCGATAAAATGGATCTTATTATTCAAAAAGCTGTGGAATTAGGCGTGCATGAAGTAATTCCGGTTGCGACGAAACGGGCCGTGGTGAAGCTGGATGAGAAGAAGGCGAAGAAGAAGGTGGAACGCTGGAATCTTGTTGCCGAGAGCGGTGCAAAGCAATCCGGAAGGACTGTGATTCCCAAGGTGACGGAGGTGCTTCACTATCGTCAGGCACTCGAAAAGGCAGCCGGTCTGGATGTGGTGCTGATTCCGTATGAGCTTGCGGAGGGGATGGAAGAGACACGGCGAATCATTGAAGCGATTATGCCGGGGCAGTCGGTTGGCATCTTTATCGGCCCGGAAGGCGGCTTTGAGACGGAAGAAGTGGAGCTGGCGATTCAGATGGGAGCCAGAGCAGTCACACTTGGAAAACGAATCCTGCGGACCGAGACGGCCGGACTTACCAGTCTGTCGATTCTAATGTACCATCTGGAAGGAAAGAACTGCGGACGGTAGAACGGTTCGAGGTGCCGGCACATATTTTATAGTAAGAAGAAATAGTAAAGGAAAAATACAATGGAAGTATATTTGGATAATTCCGCCACCACCAGATGTTACGGGGAAGTGGCAGAAATTGCAGCAAAGGTAATGTGTGGGGATTATGGAAATCCTTCTTCAATGCATAAAAAAGGTCTGGAGGCCGAACATCATATCCGGGATGCAAAAGAGGTGTTTGCAAAACTGCTCAAGGTCGATGCAAGGACACTGTATTTCACATCCGGTGGTACAGAAAGTGATAATCTGGCGCTGATCGGCTGTGCAAGAGCGAACCGAAGAAGAGGAAATCATCTGATTACGACACAGATTGAGCACGAAGCAATTTTGAATACCATGAGACATCTGGAGGAGGAAGAAGGGTTTCGCGTGACCTATCTTCCAGTGGATGAGAATGGGCGAGTACAGATTGAGGCGCTGAAAGAGGCGCTGTGTAAAGAGACGATTCTGGTCTCTGTCATGTATGTGAACAATGAGGTCGGAGCAGTGCAGCCGATTCAGGAAGCGGTTCAGACTGTAAAGAGTTTTAACAGAAATATTCTATTTCACAGTGATGCTGTTCAGGGCTTTGGAAAGTATCAGATTTATCCGAAACGAATGGGAATCGATCTTCTCTCGGTCAGCAGTCATAAGATTCACGGACCAAAGGGGATGGGGCTGCTCTACATCGGTGAGAATGTGAAGATTACACCAATTGCTTACGGCGGCGGCCAGCAGAAAAACATCCGCTCCGGCACGGAAAATGTTCCGGGAATTGCAGGTATGGCAAAAGCGGCCAGTCTGATTTATGCGGATTTAAAAGGAAATACAGAAAAAATGCGTATGCTGAAAAAGCATTTCATGGAAGGCGTTTCGACGATTGAGAACATTCGGATTCATGGTCTTACCGATGAGCGGAGTGCACCTCATATCATCAGTGTCGGTTTTGCCGGAATCCGAAGCGAAGTACTGCTGCATACACTGGAAGAAAAAGGAATCTATGTCTCATCGGGTTCGGCATGTGCATCGAATCACCCGGCAGTCAGCGGTGTTCTGAAGGGAATGGGTGTTCCGCGGGAATATCTGGATTCAACACTTCGGTTCAGTCTGTCAGAATTTACAACATTAGAAGAGATTGACTATACACTGGAAACCCTTTATAATTGTGTACCGATGCTTCGCAAATACACGAGGCATTAGAAAGAGGAAAAAATATGAAATTTCATTCATTTTTGATAAAATACGGAGAAATCGGAATCAAAGGAAAGAACCGGTATCTGTTTGAGGATGCACTGGTGAGGCAGATGCGTTATGCATTAAAAGATGTGGACGGAGAATTTATCGTACACAAGGCTCAGGGAAGAGTCTATGTCGACTGTGACGGAGAATATGATTATGAGGAGACGATTGCAAGCTTAAAGCGTGTCTTCGGTATTGTGGGAATCTGTCCGGTCGTCAAGCTGGAGGACCTTGGATTTGAACAGCTGAAAAAGGATGTGGTCGCTTATGTGGATGAAATGTATCCGGACAAGAATCGTACCTTCAAAGTTGAAGCGAGAAGAAGCAGAAAAAATTATCCGATGAACTCGATGGAAATCAACTGTGATCTCGGTGAAGTATTATTGGAAACATTTTCTGAGATGAAGGTAGATGTCCATAAACCGCAGATTTCGCTGAATGTAGAAGTGCGCGCGAAACATATTTATCTGTATTCGGAGATTATTCCGGGGGCCGGCGGAATGCCGGTCGGAACGAATGGGAAAGCGATGCTTCTCCTCTCCGGTGGGATTGACAGTCCGGTTGCAGGATATATGGTTTCGAAACGCGGCGTAGGTCTGGAAGCGACTTATTTCCATGCACCGCCGTACACAAGCGAACGTGCAAAAGAAAAAGTAGTGGATCTTGCACGGCTCGTATCGAAATATTCTGGACCAATCAAACTGAATGTGGTCAATTTCACAGATATTCAGCTGTACATTTATGAAAAGTGTCCGCATGAAGAGCTGACGATCATCATGAGAAGATACATGATGAAGATTGCAGAGCACTTTGCGAAAGAGAGCGGATGTCTGGGATTAATTACAGGTGAGAGTATCGGTCAGGTTGCAAGTCAGACCATGCAGAGCCTTGCGGCGACAAATGAAGTGTGTATCCTTCCGGTTTACCGTCCTCTGATCGGGTTTGACAAACAGGAGATCGTAGATGTGGCACTAAAGATTGATACTTATGAGACATCAATTCTTCCGTTTGAAGACTGCTGTACGATTTTTGTCGCAAAACATCCGGTTACAAAACCGAATCTGGAGCGAATCAAAAAATCAGAGACACATCTGGAAGAAAAAATTGACGAATTATATAACGAGGCAATCCGGTCGGTAGAGACTATCATCGTAAAATAACCCCCAGAAACTGGGGGTTATTCATTCAAAAACGTTATCTTATTTAATGATGTAAGCATCTAAAACGGAAAGAATCTCCTCGATTGCGCCATCAGCATGGATGTTTAAATCGATTGGTTTAGAAAGGTCTAAACTAAAGATACCCATGATTGATTTTGCGTCAATAACGTATCTGCCTGATACTAAATCAAAATCGTAATCGTATTTTGTAATCTCGTTTACAAAAGATTTTACTTTGTCGATTGAATTTAAAGAAATCTGTACTGTTTTCATTTCAAATTACCTCCTTGAATTATGTAGCCATCTGCTACGAGAATGTGTAGTAGCGTATGTGCTACTTAACTATTATTCTACGAGAAGCAATGCGAAAAGTCAAGAAACAATGCAGGAAAAAAATAAAACAGGAGAAATATTTATGAAAAAAGCAGCACTCCATAATCTGGGATGTAAAGTAAATGCATATGAAACGGAAGCAATGCAGGAATTGCTGGAAAATGCAGGGTATGAAATCGTGCCGTTTAAAGAGGGGGCGGATGTGTATGTCATCAATACCTGTACGGTCACCAATATGGCAGACAGAAAGTCGCGCCAGATGCTGCACCGTGCAAAAAAAATGAACCCGGAGGCAGTCGTCGTGGCAGCCGGCTGCTATGTGCAGGCGCAGGCAGAATCGGGAAAGGTGGATGAAAGCATTGATATCGTCATCGGAAATAACCGGAAACAGGATTTGATTGCAATTTTAGATGCATATGAGAAGGATCATGTGGAGCAGGATGTGATTGATATCAACCACACACACGAATACGAGGAGCTTCATCTGTCAAGAACCGCGGAGCACACGAGAGCTTATATTAAAGTGCAGGACGGATGCAATCAGTTCTGCTCCTACTGCATCATTCCGTTTGCGCGTGGCCGGGTGCGCAGCCGCAAAAAATCAGATATCATTGAGGAAGTGACGAAGCTTGCAGAGAACGGTTATAAAGAAGTCGTGCTGACAGGAATTCACCTGAGTTCCTACGGAATTGATTTTGAGGAGAAGGACGATCTGCTGTCACTGATCTGTGCGGTAAATGAAATCGAGGGCATTGAGCGAATCCGCCTTGGCTCTCTGGAACCGAGGATTATTACAGAAGAATTTGCGGAGAAACTATCAAAAATGCCGAAATTCTGTCCACATTTCCATCTGTCGCTTCAAAGCGGATGTGATGAGACCTTAAAGAGAATGAACCGCAGATATACGAGCGCAGAGTTCGCAAAAAAATGTGCACTGCTTCGGAAATATTTCAGAAATCCGGCGCTTACGACAGACGTGATTGTTGGATTTCCGGGAGAGACAGAAGAAGAATTTCGGGCTTCGAAAGCATTTGTGGACCAGATTCATTTTTATGAGACACATATCTTTAAATACTCCAGGCGCGAGGGGACGAAGGCTGCCGTGATGGACCATCAGGTGCCGGAGGAAGTAAAGACGGCAAGGAGCAATGAGATGATCGCACTCGGGAAAAAGCACCGGAAGGAATATGAGGACAGCTTCGCAGGGAAAGAAGTGGAAGTACTTGTGGAGGAGAACATCATACATGACGGAAAAGAGGTGCAGGTGGGCCACACAAAGGAATATATGAAAATTGCAGTACAAAGCAGAGAAAATGTTCTGAATCATATAATAAAAGTACAAATCGGGGGACAAATACAAATTATACATTGAAAAAAGACCCGAACTATATTAGAATGAGATATGTATAGGACTAGGTGGAGCAGACAGTGACGGACGGAGGAAATGAAATGAACGACTTAAAAAATACACAGTTTTTTCAGGTGGCGTCAGGACCGCAGATTCAGGCAAAAGATATTCTTGAAATTGTGTTCTCAGCGTTAAAAGAAAAAGGATATAACCCGGTGAATCAGATCGTAGGGTATATTATGTCAGGAGATCCGACATATATTACGAGCCATAATGGCGCGAGAAGTCTGATTATGAAGGTAGAGAGAGATGAACTGGTGGAAGAGATGCTAAAATCGTATATCGAACATCATTCATGGGAATAATGATATGAGAATAATGGGACTTGACTATGGATCAAAGACAGTGGGAGTTGCAATCAGTGATCCCCTGCTGATCACAGCTCAGGGAATTGAGACAATATTCCGAAAAGACGAGAACAAACTGAGACAGACATGTGCACGCATAGAAGCACTGATCGCAGAATATGAAGTTGAGAAGATCGTGCTTGGACTGCCAAAACATATGAACAACGATATCGGGGAGCGCGCAGAGAAATCGCTGGAATTCAAGGAGATGCTTGAGCGCCGAACCGGGCTGGAAGTTATTATGTGGGATGAACGTCTTACAACAGTGGAAGCGGAACGGACTTTGATAGAAGGAAATGTACGTAGGGAGAATCGAAAGTCACAGATAGATAAGATTGCTGCGATTTTTATCCTGCAGGGATATTTAGATTCTTTGTCTATGGGAAAATAATGAGGATTTATTATGACAGAAAAGATCGTTTTTGACAGCGATGAAGGTGAAGTGGAGTTTATTGTGCTGGAACAAACAAGGGTCAGCGGCATGAACTATATATTAGTGGCAGAGTCGGAAGATGACGATGCACTGTGTTTAATTTTAAAAGATACGAGTAAAAGCGAAGACACAGACAGTGTTTATGAGATCGTAGATGACGACGAGGAATTAAAAGCGGTTTCAAAAGTATTTGAAGAATTACTGGAAGATGTAGATATCGAAATGTAATGTCTTTGGATTCATTCGTATTTTGGAAAAATGCCAAAAGTGAGGCAATGGAGGAAAAGAGAACTTGAAAAAAGAGAATAATGAGAAAATGAAGATCATTCCACTTGGAGGATTAGAGGCAATTGGAATGAACATTACTGCCTTCGAATATGATGACAGTATTATTGTGGTAGACTGTGGACTGGCATTCCCGACAGACGATATGCTGGGAATCGATCTGGTTATACCGGATATCACATATTTGCAGGACAACCGTGATAAAGTGAAAGGCTTTATCATCACCCATGGTCATGAGGATCATATCGGCGCACTGCCGTATATTTTGAAAGAGCTGAATCTGCCAATCTACACGACGAAGCTGACAATGGGAATTATCGAACACAAATTAACAGAACATAATCTGATGAGATCGACCAGACGTAAAGTCGTAAAACATGGCCAGTCCATCAATCTTGGTAAATTCAGAATCGAGTTTATCAAAACAAATCATAGTATTCAGGACGCATCTGCGCTTGCAATCTATTCACCGGCAGGAATCGTCGTTCATACCGGTGACTTTAAAGTGGACTACACTCCGATTTTTGGTGACGCGATTGATTTACAGCGTTTTGCGGAGCTTGGAAAGAAAGGGGTACTCGCCCTTATGTCTGACAGCACGAATGCCATCAGACCCGGATTTACGGCGTCAGAGCGTACGGTAGGTGCGACCTTTGACCACATTTTTGCGGAACATCAGGATTCAAGACTGATTATTGCAACTTTTGCATCCAATGTAGACCGTGTACAGCAGATTATCAACTCAGCGAACAAGTATGGACGTAAGGTAGTCGTAGAAGGCCGAAGCATGGTCAATATCATTGGAATTGCTTCAGAACTCGGTTACCTGGATATTCCGGAGAATACACTGATTGAGATTGACAAACTGAAGAATTATCCGCCGGAGAAGACGATTCTGATTACCACAGGCAGTCAGGGTGAGTCTATGGCGGCACTTTCCCGTATGGCAGCCGGTATTCACCGTAAGATTACGATTCAGCCATCGGATACAATTATCTTTAGCTCCAGCCCAATCCCTGGAAACGAGAAATCGGTTTCCAAGATTATCAATGAGCTTGAGCAGCTTGGCGCGGATGTTATTTTCCAAGATACACATGTATCAGGACATGCCTGCCAGGAGGAATTAAAATTAATCTATGCACTTGTGAAACCGAAGTATGCGATTCCGGTGCACGGTGAGTTCCGTCATTTAAAAGCAAATTCTGAGATTGCAAAATCCATCGGAATTCCAAAGGACAATATTTTCCTTCTTCAGTCCGGCGATGTGTTAGAGCTGGGCCAGGAGAAAGCAGAGGTTGTAGACAAAGTTCATACTGGAGGAATCCTGGTGGACGGACTTGGCGTCGGCGATGTCGGCAATATTGTACTTCGCGACCGTCAGCATCTGGCGGAAGATGGCATATTGATCGTGGTACTTACATTACAGAAGGGAACGAACCAGCTGCTTGCAGGACCGGATATCGTATCCCGTGGATTTGTCTATGTGCGTGAGTCAGAAGTGCTGATGGAAGAGGCAAAGCATGTGATGACAGATGCACTGGATAACTGTCTCAGCAATAAGCGTGCAGACTGGAACAAGATCAAGCTGGTTGTTCGTGATACCATGAACGACTATATCTGGAAGAAGACAAAGAGAAGACCGATGATCATTCCGATTATTATGGATGTATAGGAGGCATTATGATTGTTGATGAGAGGATTGTTACATTCATCAACTCATTAGAAACCGAAAACTGTAAGGTGTTAGAAGAGATTGAGACGGAAGCAATTGCAAACGAGGTTCCGATTATCCGGAAGGAGATGCAGAGCTTTCTCTCAGTTCTTCTTAAAATGAGAAAACCTATGCGCATTCTGGAAGTAGGGACTGCGGTAGGTTTCTCTGCGTTATTAATGAGTGAATCTGTTTCAGAGGAATGTAAAATTACAACGATAGAAAAATACGAAAAGAGAATTCCAATCGCGCGTGAAAATTTCAAGCGCATGGGCAGAGAACATCAGATTACCCTGTTGGAGGGCGATGCGCTGGAAGTGATGCAGGGACTGGAAGAGTCCTATGATTTTATCTTCATGGATGCCGCAAAGGCACAGTATATTTATTATATGCCCGAGGTGCTGCGGCTTCTTGCGCCGGGCGGTGTGCTGGTGTCGGATAATGTGCTGCAGGATGGGGATATCATAGAATCCCGCTTCGCCGTGGAACGGAGAAACCGCACGATCCACAGCCGCATGAGAGAATATCTGTATGCCCTGAAACACGAAGAATTACTTACAACGTCAATCATCCCGCTGGGTGACGGCGTTGCACTTAGCATTAAGAATGAGAAATGAGAGGACAATGAAGATGGCCAGACATCCGGAATTATTGATTCCTGCCAGCAGCCTTGAGGTATTAAAGACAGCCGTTGTATTTGGCGCTGATGCAGTATATATTGGAGGCGAAGCATTTGGGCTCCGCGCAAAAGCAAAGAATTTTTCCATGGAAGATATGAAAGCTGGAATTGCATTTGCACATGAAAGAGATGTGAAGGTTTATGTGACGGCGAATATCCTTGCGCATAATGGAGATTTGGAAGGCGTAAGAGCGTACTTTGAAGAACTGAGGGAGATAGGACCAGACGCGCTGATTATAGCGGATCCGGGCGTGTTCGAGATTGCAAAAGCGGTGTGTCCGGAGATCGAACGGCATGTCAGCACTCAGGCGAATAATACCAATTATGCGACATATAATTTCTGGTATAAACAAGGGGCAAGCCGTGTTGTATCAGCACGTGAGCTCTCTATGACAGAGCTGAAAGAACTGCGCGCGAACATTCCAGACGATCTGGAAATTGAGACATTTGTTCATGGGGCGATGTGCATTTCCTATTCAGGGCGATGCCTGCTCAGCAATTACTTTACGGGACGCGATGCGAACCGTGGAGCCTGTACGCACCCCTGCAGATGGAAGTACGCGGTGGTCGAGGAGACAAGACCGGGCGAGTATATGCCGGTATATGAGAATGAGCGGGGGACCTATATCTTTAATTCCAAAGACCTCTGTATGATCGAACATATTCCGGAGCTTTTGGATGCCGGGATCGACAGTCTGAAGATTGAAGGGCGTATGAAGACGGCACTTTACGTTGCAACAGTGGCGAGGACATACCGCAGGGCAATCGATGATTACCAGAAAGACCCGGCACTGTACCGGAAGAATATGCCGTGGTATCTGGAGCAGATTTCGAACTGTACATACAGACAGTTCACCACGGGCTTTTTCTTCGGGAAACCGGACGAGACAACGCAGATCTACGACAGCAACACCTATGTGAAGGAATACACATACCTTGGAATTGTCGGGGAAATCAAAGAAGGAATGGCTGTTATTTCGCAGAGGAACAAGTTCTCTGTCGGCGAGATGATTGAAATCATGAAACCGGATGGCAGCAATATCGACGTCAGAGTCGAAGAAATTCTGGATGAGGACGGCCAGCCGCAGGAATCTGCCCCGCATCCAAAACAGCAGCTTTTTGTCAGGCTGAGTGTGGAAGCGGCGCAGTATGATATTCTGCGAAGAGCAGAAGAGGCTTAGGAAAAATGAATACGGAGTTTCTCGATTGCGCTTTTTTCAATGCGGGAAACATAAGAACGAGAGATTCCCAGCATACTGGCGATCTCTCGTTGTGTATGTTCTTCTTCGTTATACAGACCATAACGCATTTTCAAAATCATGCGTTCCCGGGGAGAGAGCTCACTCTCTACTTTTTCGTATAGTTTCCGAACATTATCTTTGAGACTGATTTTGCTGAAAGCCTCTTCTTCATTACTTTCCACGACATCATATAGCTTAATTTCATTGCCCTCACGATCTGTACCGATCGGTTCGTAAAGTGAAATTTCTTTGGAGGTTTTTTTCTTGGAACGCAGCATCATCAGAATTTCATTTTCGATACAGCGAGCTGCATAGGCGGCAAGACGATTGCCCTTGTGGATATCAAATGTGACGATTGCTTTAATCAGCCCAATCGTGCCAATTGAGATAAGATCATCCGGATCTTCATCCAGATATTGATACTTCTTTATGACATGTGCGACGAGACGAAGGTTATGTTCGATCAGGATATGCTTTGCCTCCAGATCACCTTCGGTATATTTTTGCAGATAAAGCTTTTCTTCAGAGGCGTTAAGTGGAGGGGGAAATGACTTCAAAAAAGCACCTCTAGACTCATTTAATAATAGTCTATGTTGCAAAGAATTTGTTTGTGATACAAATTTCAAAAAAAGGATTGTCTAAAAAAGATTCTTGTGTTATAGTAATTCCACAGTTTCGAAAGAATGTCTTCTTTCCAAAACTTTTATCCGGTCATTCGACCAATGATTTCAAACATTATTTAATCGAAAAAGAAAGGAAGTGCTGCTTATTGGTTTGTACAGTGTTATCAGCAACAATTGATGGCCTGAAGGTGGAATTTGTGCGTGTGGAGGCAGATGTAAGCAATGGTCTTCCCATGCTTCACATGGTGGGTTATCTTTCAGCAGAAGTAAAAGATGCGGCAGAGAGGGTGAGAACTGCGATTGCAAATACCGGAATCCATATGCCGCCAAAACGGATTGTTGTGAATCTCTCGCCTGCAACCGTGAAAAAGAGGGGAGCATCCTTTGATCTTCCGATGGCTGTGGCGATTTTGGCATCCATGGGATACGTGGAGGAAGAGGCATTACACAATGTTCTGCTGATCGGCGAACTGAATCTGGAAGGAAAAGTATTAAAGGTTCCCGGAATCCTTCCGATTGTATTGGAATCCAAGGCGCGGGGGTGTCAGACCTGTATCATTCCGTGTGGAAATGAACCGGAAGGAATGGCAGTGAAGGAAATCGATATTATCGGTGTCTCGAATTTGCAGGAGGTATTGGAATATCTGATGAATCCGGATGCGTTTCGGGGAAAGCAAACGCGAAAGGCAGAACGGAATATACATGCAGACAGAAGCAGTCATAAGCTGGATTTTCGGGAGGTGCAGGGGCAGGAACTTTTAAAACGTGCAGCAGAGGTTGCGGTTGCCGGGCAGCACAATATGCTGCTGATCGGAACGCCCGGATCGAGTAAAACGATGATCGCGAAGCGTATTCCTTCCATTCTGCCGCCGCTGACGGAAGAAGAGAGTATTGAAATCTCCAAAATATATAGCATTATGGGTCTTTTAAAGGAGCATCAGCCGATGATGAAAATCCGTCCATTCAGGCAGGTACATCATACGGCAACGAAGACAGCGCTGGTAGGCGGAGGAGCGGTTCCCAGACCCGGAGAAATCAGTCTCGCCCACGGCGGAGTCCTGATGATGGACGAGCTCGCAGAGTATCCGAGAGCCGTGCTGGAGTCACTCAGGCAGCCGCTGGAAGAACATGAAATTCAAATCGTGCGTGCGAGGGGAACCTATATCTTTCCGGCAGAATTTTTCCTTGTGGCAGCCATGAACCCATGCCCCTGCGGCTATTATCCGGACATGGAAAAATGTCGGTGTACGCAGAGCGAAATCAATCATTATCTGGGAAAAATCAGCCAGCCATTTTTGAGCAGAATCGATATTTGCGCGGAGGCTCCGCGAGTAGAATATCAGGATTTAAAAAATAAAAGTAAGAACGAATCTTCGGAGGAAATCCGAAATCGGGTATGCATGGCGAGAGAGCGGCAAAAAGCAAGATATGCCGGGTGCGGTTTTCTGACAAACAGCCGGATTCCGGCATCGGAAATGGAACGCTATTGTGCATTAAAACCGGAGGCGGAGCAGATGATGAAACTTGCCTATGAAAAGATGAATCTGACGGCAAGGACATATCACAAGGTGCTGCGCGTCGCGAGGACAATCGCAGATTTGGAGGGGAAGGAGCAGATTGAGCAGATTCATTTGAGCGAAGCGTTAAGTTACCGGATGATGAGTAATAAATACTGGGAGAGAGAAGCATGAAATACGAATATTGGTTTGCGGCAATCGAGAAACTGAGTGATCAGAAAAAGATTTTGTTGAAACAGGAAATTTCCACCGCAAAAGAAATATATTATATAGAAGAAAAAGTGCTGGATACATGTTCCTTTTTAGAAAAGGCAGAGATCCAAATGATACAAAGCAGTAAGAGAACGTGGAATCTGGAGGGAAAATACCAGGAACTCAAAAAGCTGCGGATTCGCCTGATTGTATACGGATCAGAGGATTATCCAACGAAACTGAAGACGATTTTTCATCCGCCGTATGCGCTGTATGTCAAAGGAAACTTACCCACAAAGAATGTTCCGGCAATCGCAATTGTAGGTGCGCGGAAATGTACGTCCTACGGCGAAAAATGTGCCTGCGAATTTGCGGAAAAGCTGACGGAATACGGAGCGGAAATCATCAGTGGTCTGGCATACGGAATTGATGGGATGAGCCAGAGAGCTGCCATCAATCAGAACGGAAAGACCTTTGCGGTGCTGGGGAGTGGGGCAGATGTGTGTTATCCGCACAATCACATCGGTCTGTACACAGATATATTAGAGCATGAAGGTGGGATTATCTCAGAACAATTGCCGGGAACGAAACCGCTGGGGTGGAATTTTCCGATGCGAAACCGAATCATCAGCGGTCTTTCGGATGTCGTGCTTGTCATGGAGGCAAAAGAAAAAAGCGGCTCACTGATCACCGCGGATCTTGCGATGGATCAGGGCAAGGATGTATATGCACTTCCCGGACCGGTGACAAGCCCGTACAGTCAGGGATGTAACCGCCTGATTAAGCAGGGCGCGGGTGTTCTTTTATCACCGGAAGAGCTGATGGAAGACCTGTCTGTTTCGGGGCGGATTTGTCTGAGTTCTCTGCCGCAAAAAAAAGAAGAAAAAGAAAAAGTGCTTGAAAGAACGGAAAAATTGGTGTATAGTTGCCTTGATTTCGATTCCAAAAATGCAGATACGATTGCGGCAGAGACAGAACTGTCCCCGCTGATTGTGATCAATGGATTGATTTCACTAGAATTAAAAGGTCTCGTCAAAGAGATTTCAAAAAATAATTATGTGAAAATATAAAAATGAAAAGCATAAGAAGGAGTTATATATGGCACATTACCTTGTGATTGTGGAGTCGCCTGCGAAGGTGAAGACAATTAAAAAATTTCTTGGAAAGAATTATACAGTGGAGGCGTCAAACGGTCATGTCCGTGATTTGCCAAAGAGCCAGCTCGGTGTAGACGTGGAGAATGATTATGAACCGAAATACATCACAATCCGTGGAAAAGGTGACATTCTTGCGAAGCTTCGTAAAGAGGCAAAAAAAGCAGATAAAGTTTATCTTGCAACTGACCCCGACCGCGAGGGAGAAGCAATTTCATGGCATCTCGCCGCGGCCCTTAAGTTAGATGAGAAGAAAATGCGGCGTATCAGTTTCAATGAGATTACCAAGACGGCGGTAAAGACTTCACTCAAAGAGCCAAGAAATATTGACATGGATCTTGTGGATGCACAGCAGGCGAGAAGAGCGCTGGACCGTGTCGTGGGTTACCGGATTAGTCCACTTTTGTGGGCGAAGGTAAAGCGGGGCTTAAGTGCCGGACGTGTGCAGTCGGTGGCACTGCGAATCATAGCGGACCGAGAAGAAGAAATCAATGCGTTCGTACCGGAAGAATACTGGTCGTTAGACGGTGTATTCAAGATCAAAGGTGAGAAGCGTCCACTGGCAGCGAAGTTTTATGGAACTGACAGTAAGAAGATGACCATCTCCTCCAAAGAAGAACTGGACCAGATTCTTTCGGTCGTTGAAAAAGCGGACTATCAGGTCCGTGATATCAAAAAAGGAGAACGTGTGAAAAAGGCACCGCTGCCTTTTATCACCAGTACACTGCAGCAGGAAGCGTCCAAAGCTTTGAATTTCAGCACACAGAAGACTATGCGTATCGCGCAGCAGCTTTATGAAGGTGTGGATATCAAGGGAAATGGAACCGTCGGAGTCATCACATATCTGCGTACGGATTCTACCCGTATCTCGGATGAGGCAGATGCAGCTGCGAGAGAATATATTACAGAGACATACGGAAAATCTTACGTTGCGGATGTCACGAAGGAAAAAGAGAGCAAGAAGAAGATTCAGGATGCTCATGAGGCTATCAGACCTTCCGATATTACCCGAACACCGGCAGCGATCAAGGATTCCCTGTCAAGAGACCAGTTCCGTCTGTATCAGCTGATTTGGAAACGCTTTACGGCGAGCAGAATGCAGCCGGCCAAATATGAGACAACCTCTGTTAAAATCGGAGCAGGAACATACTGCTTCTCGGTTGCCGCATCGAAGGTCATTTTCGAAGGATTCCGTACCGTATACACCGAATCGGATGAAGAAAAAGAAGAGAGCAATGTACTGTTAAATGATTTGAGCAGGGATTCACAGATCAGTAAAGATCATTTCGATTCCAAACAGCATTTTACACAGCCACCGGCACATTACACAGAGGCGGCACTTGTAAAAGCGATGGAGGAGCTCGGAATCGGACGTCCAAGTACGTACGCACCGACAATTTCAACCATTATCAGCAGGCGTTATGTCGCAAAAGAAGGACGTAATCTGTATCTGACGGAAATCGGCGAAGTGGTGAACAGCATCATGAAGCAGTCATTTCCGAGTATCGTGGATGTAAACTTTACTGCGAACATGGAAGGTCTTCTGGATATGGTGGAAGAAGGAAAGCTGGAATGGAAGGATGTAATCCGTAATTTCTATCCGGATTTGAATGAAGCGGTAGAGATTGCAGAAAAAGAGCTGGAAAATGTAAAGATTGAGGATGAAGTGACAGATGTGATCTGCGAAGAATGCGGACGCAACATGGTTGTCAAATATGGACCTCACGGAAAATTCCTTGCATGTCCGGGATTCCCTGAATGCAGAAACACAAAGCCTTATCTTGAAAAAATAGGAGTGATGTGCCCGCAGTGCGGCAAGGAAATCGTTCTTCGAAAGACGAAAAAGGGCAGAAAATATTATGGATGTGAAAACAATCCGGAATGTGATTTTATGACATGGCAGAAGCCATCGGAAAAGAAATGCCCGAAATGCGGCAAATACATGCTGGAAAAGGGAAAGAAGCTTGTCTGCTCAGATGAACAGTGTGGTTATGTGGAAAATTTGGAAAATACTGAAAATAAGTAGGAAATCACATTGAAAATTGTTGAATTGTATGATAACATAGCAATACATCTTGAAAAAGAAGAATTTGTATATACAATAATAGCCGGAGGCAAAGCATGAGCGTACAATTATTAGATAAAACGAGAAAAATCAACAAGTTGCTGCATAACAATAATTCAAGCAAGGTTGTATTTAATGATATCTGTGAGGTGTTGACAGAGATTCTGGAATCGAATGTCATGGTAGTCAGCAAAAAAGGGAAAATCCTTGGAATCAGTTACTCGGAAGCGGTCCAACCGATTGTGGAACTGCTGGATGAGAAAGTAGGAAGCCATATTGACGAGATGCTGAATGAAAGACTGCTCAGCATATTATCTACCAAAGAGAATGTGAATCTGCAGACACTTGGCTTTTCGGAGGATGCAGTAAAGGGATATCAGGTGATTATTACGCCAATCAACATTGCCGGAGAACGACTTGGAACGCTTTTTATCTATAAGCAGAATACGCTGTATGAAATCGACGATATTATTTTGAGTGAATACGGAACCGCAGTTGTGGGGCTGGAGATGCTGCGCTCTGTAAATGAGGAGAGTGCGGAAGAATCCAGAAAAGAGCATATTGTGGAATCCGCAATCAATACACTGTCTTATTCAGAACTGGAAGCAATCATTCACATTTTTGATGAGCTGGACGGAACGGAGGGAATTCTTGTCGCAAGCAAGATTGCCGACCGTGTAGGAATTACAAGATCTGTCATTGTAAATGCGCTGCGCAAATTTGAGAGTGCAGGGGTGATTGAATCACGTTCTTCCGGAATGAAGGGCACATATATTAAAGTTGTGAATGATTACATCTTTACGGAATTAGAACGAATTAAAAAAGAGAAAAAGTAAGATAGAGGGTATCAGGAAGCTGATACCCTTTCTGATGATTGGAGGTAAAACATGTTTGAAGGGAATAAAGTAGAGCTGAGAATGGAAAAAACAGTGTTAATTAATACACTGCTGGACGAGGAGACACATTTCTGCAAAGTGCTCCGCTATGATCCGGAGGAGGATTATATCAGGCTGGTGCTGGAGAAGGAGGATCTTTCTGTGATTTTGCTCGATGCAAAATACAGATGTGAGATCACAACGAAGACAGAAGTACGCAGCTGCACCGGCGTGATCAAAGAGCGGTTTTGTGATGAAGCAGGAAATGTCATGATTTTTAAGATTGAAAACGGCTTTTACTGTACGAAAAAAATAGAGAAAAAATAACCATAAAATAATTATAAACTTTGTTGACAAATGAGTAACAGAGTGATATTTTATATCTATGGGTTAGCACTCAACGAAAATGAGTGCTAACATTATTGAAAATTATAAGGAGGCAATGAATATGAAATTAGTACCATTGGGTGACAAAATTGTTTTAAAACAGTTAGAAGCAGAAGAGAAAACAAAATCGGGAATCGTATTACCTGGTCAGGCTCAGGAAAAGCCGCAGGAAGCAGAAGTGCTTGCTGTCGGACCTGGCGGTATGATAGATGGGAATGAAGTGACAATGCAGGTGAAAGTCGGAGACAAGGTAATCTATTCGAAATATTCCGGAACCGATGTAGAACTGGACGGAGAGAACTATATTATCGTAAAACAAAGTGATGTATTAGCAATTGTTGAATAATCAGGAGGATGATGAAAGATGGCAAAAGAAATTAAATACGGAGCAGAGGCCAGAGCCGCTCTTGAATCAGGTGTAAATCAGTTAGCAGATACAGTAAGAGTAACACTCGGACCAAAAGGAAGAAACGTTGTACTTGACAAATCATTTGGTGCACCACTGATCACGAATGATGGTGTTACAATCGCAAAAGAGATTGAACTTGAAGATGGTTTTGAGAATATGGGAGCACAGCTGATCAAAGAAGTTGCCTCCAAGACGAACGATGTAGCAGGAGACGGAACAACAACCGCAACCGTACTTGCACAGGCTATGGTTCATGAAGGTATGAAGAACCTTGCAGCCGGAGCAAATCCAATTATACTGCGTAAAGGAATGAAGCAGGCAACCGATATCGCGGTAGAAGCAATCAAAGCGATGAGTAGCAAAGTAAAAGATAAAGACCAGATTGCAAAGGTAGCAGCCGTATCTTCCGGAGAGGCTTCCGTTGGAGAGATGGTAGCAGATGCTATGGATAAGGTGTCCAATGACGGAGTTATCACAATCGAAGAGTCTAAGACAATGCAGACAGAGCTTGACCTTGTAGAAGGTATGCAGTTCGACCGCGGATACATTTCCGCATACATGGCAACAGATATGGATAAGATGGAAGCAGCTTTGGATGACCCATATATCCTGATCACAGATAAGAAGATTTCCAACATTCAGGAAATCCTTCCAGTATTAGAGCAGATCGTACAGAGTGGAGCAAGACTTCTGATTATCGCGGAAGATATCGAAGGGGAAGCACTCACTACACTGATTGTAAATAAACTGCGCGGAACATTTAATGTCGTAGCTGTAAAGGCACCCGGATATGGTGACAGAAGAAAAGAGATGCTGCAGGATATCGCCATTCTGACAGGCGGTCAGGTAATTTCTGAAGAGCTTGGCCTTGATTTAAAAGAGACAACCATGGAACAGCTTGGCCGTGCAAAATCTGTGAAGGTTCAGAAAGAAAACACAGTCATCGTTGATGGTGCAGGAACCAAGGATGCCATTGACGCACGTGTATCTCTGATTCGCAAACAGATCGAAGAGACAACATCTGAATTCGACAAAGAAAAACTGCAGGAGAGACTTGCCAAATTAGCAGGCGGAGTTGCAGTTATCCGCGTAGGAGCAGCAACAGAGACAGAGATGAAAGAAGCAAAACTCCGTATGGAAGATGCTCTGAATGCGACAAGAGCAGCTGTCGAGGAAGGCATCATCGCAGGTGGTGGATCAGCATATATCCATGCAGCCAAAGAAGTAGCTAAACTCGTAGAGACATTAGACGGTGACGAGAAGACTGGAGCAAGAATTATCATGAAAGCTCTGGAAGCTCCATTATTCCACATCAGCGCAAATGCAGGTCTGGAAGGATCCGTTATCATCAACAAAGTAAGAGAGTCAGCACCGGGAATGGGATTTGATGCATACAAAGAAGAGTATGTAGATATGGTAAGTGAAGGAATTCTCGACCCGGCTAAAGTGACAAGAAGCGCACTTCAGAATGCAACGAGTGTAGCATCTACGTTATTGACAACAGAATCAGTTGTATCAACGATCAAAGAACCAGCACCAGCAATGCCAGCAGGCGGAGCCGGCGGCATGGGAATGATGTAGGCAGCTGCAATCGGGTATCCGATTGACAGGCGAGAGGCAAAAAACGTGTTCAAACGTTTTTTGCCTCTTATTTTGTAATAGTGGGAGCAGACGCAAAACTTTTTATTGACATTCCCCCAAGCATTTTGTACTATTAAAGGTATATCATAAACAAAATTTACGAAAAGGAGAGAAAAGAAAATGGGAACAATTATTGGTGAAGGTATTACGTTTGACGATGTACTTCTTGTGCCGTCATATTCAGAGATTATTGCAAATCAGGTTAATTTATCAACGAACCTGACAAAATCGATTAAGCTTCATATACCAATGATGAGTGCAGGTATGGATACTGTTACGGAACATCGTATGGCTATCGCAATGGCACGTCAGGGTGGTATTGGTATTATTCATAAAAATATGACAATTGAGCAGCAGGCAGATGAGGTGGACAAGGTTAAGCGTTCAGAGAATGGTGTTATCACAGACCCGTTTTATTTATCTCCAGAACATACGTTAGAGGATGCGAACGATTTAATGTCAAAATTCCGTATTTCCGGTGTGCCGATTACAGAAGGCAAGAAGCTGGTTGGTATCATCACAAACCGTGATCTGAAGTTTGAAGAAGACTTTTCTAAGAAAATCAAAGAGTCCATGACTTCCGAAGGTCTGATTACAGCGCAGGAAGGAATCACCCTGGACGAAGCAAAGAGAATCCTTGCAAAAGCCAGAAAAGAAAAATTACCAATCGTAGATAAAGACAATAACCTCAAGGGTCTGATCACAATCAAGGACATTGAGAAACAGATCAAGTACCCTGATTCTGCAAAGGATGCACAGGGGCGTCTTCTCTGTGGAGCTGCAATCGGTATCACAGCGAACTGTTTAGAGAGAGCAGAAGCACTTGTGAATGCAAAAGTGGATGTAGTCGTACTGGATTCCGCACATGGCCATTCCGCAAATGTAATCAAAACAGTCAAGATGATCAAAGAAAAATTCCCGGATTTGCAGATAATTGCAGGTAACGTTGCAACAGGGGAAGGAACCAGAGCTTTGATTGAAGCCGGTGTTGATGCTGTTAAAGTAGGTATCGGTCCCGGATCTATCTGTACAACACGTGTGGTTGCCGGAATCGGAGTACCACAGATTTCCGCGATCATGGATTGTTATTCAGTTGCAAAAGAGTATGGAATTCCAATTATCGCAGATGGCGGAATTAAATATTCCGGAGATCTGACAAAGGCAATTGCAGCCGGAGCAGATGTATGTATGATGGGAAGCATTTTCGCGGGCTGCGATGAGAGTCCCGGAACATTTGAGTTATATCAGGGAAGAAAATATAAAGTATACCGCGGCATGGGATCTATTGCAGCGATGGAGAACGGAAGTAAAGACCGTTATTTCCAGACCGGCGCTAAGAAATTAGTTCCGGAAGGTGTCGAAGGACGTGTTGCATACAAGGGATCTGCAGAGGATACCGTATTCCAGCTTCTGGGCGGTCTTCGTTCCGGTATGGGATACTGTGGAGCACAGACAGTTGAGATTTTAAAGGAGACAGGCAGATTCGTGAAGATTTCAGCAGCTTCTTTAAAAGAGAGTCATCCACATGATATTCATATTACCAAGGAAGCACCAAACTATAGTGTAGACGAATAAAAATATATAAAGGCGGACTGCGACTTTATTCGGGACGGATCATTTGCTCGGATTCAGGTCGCAGTTGTCTTGAATAAACAGGAATGTAGGAGATTGAGATGAATGATTTAGAAATGTACAGAGAACAATTATCACTTTGCGATGATAAATTGATCGATGCACTTGTAGAACGTAATGGTATTGTTGAAAAAATCATGGCATACAAGGAACAGTACGGAATGCCGATTATTCAGCCTGCACAGGAAGAAAAACAGCAGGAAATGTTACGTCGCAAACTTCAGGACAATAAATATCAGGAAGAGATTGCGGATGTATTTAAACGTATCGTACATAATAGTAAACGAATTCAGGCACGTAAGCTGTTCCCGTACAATATTGTTCTGATCGGATTTATGGGATCTGGAAAAACAACGGTATCCGATTATCTGAATACCTGCTTTGCCATGGATGTCGTTGAGATGGATCAGAGGATTGCTGACAAGGAAGAAATGAGTATCCCTGATATTTTCACCACCTACGGAGAAGAGTATTTCCGCCAGTTAGAGACACAGCTGTTAATCGAACTGCAGGCAAAGACAAATACGGTTATTTCCTGTGGCGGTGGAGCTGCACTTCGTGAACGAAATGTCGTTGAGATGAAAAAGAACGGACGTGTGGTACTTCTTACCGCAAATCCGGAGACGATTCTTCACCGTGTGAAAGACAGTGATGACCGTCCGATTTTAAACGGTAACAAAACCATTGATTTCATTTCCGTATTGATGGAGAAGAGACGTGAGCAGTATGAAAAAGCAGCGGATGTCGTAATTCATACAGACAACAAAAGCGTTATGGAGATTTGTGAAGAACTGATAACAAAGATTAATGAAATGGATGCGTAAGAATGTTTGATAAGTTTTTTCCGGATGATTATATGGAATCCACCTATGTCATTCCGTTTGAAGACCTCTATAAAGAGGGCTATAAAGGTGTAATCTTTGATATTGACAATACGCTTGTACCACACGGAGCACCGGCGGATGAGCGTGCAAAGGAATTGTTTCGGAGACTTCAGAATATCGGATTCTCCTCCTGCCTGATTTCCAATAATCAGGAGGCGAGAGTGAAGATGTTTAATGAAGAAATCGGAACCAATTACATTTTTAATGCACACAAACCTTCCAGAAAAAATTACCGGAAGGCGATGGAAATAATGGGAACGGACTGCTCAAATACCGTATTCGTGGGTGACCAGCTTTTTACAGATGTATATGGGGCGAAAAGAACCGGCATGCGTAATATTCTTGTAAAACCGATTCATCCAAAAGAAGAAATTCAGATTGTATTAAAGAGGTATTTGGAGAAAATTGTGTTACATTTTTACAAGAAAAGCCGAAAATAGCCGTTTAATCAGTAGAAAAGGGTTGAAAAAAGGCAAAATCTATTATAGAATTATAAAAGTGAAAAAGAACGTAGAGTGCCGTAGTGGTGCGATTAAGGAGGATTTATAAAATGGCAACAAAATCAGCAGGTGATTTTAGAAATGGTATGACATTAGAGATTGATGGAAAAGTATGTCAGGTAGTTGATTTCATGCATGTTAAACCGGGTAAAGGTGCAGCCTTTGTTCGTGTAAAATTAAGAGACATCATGAACGGTGGTGTGACAGAGACAACATTTCGTCCGTCGGAGTCGTTTGAGGAAGCATTCATTGAAAGAAAATCAATGGAATATCTTTACAATGACGGAGATTTATATTACTACATGGATCCGGAATCCTTCGAACAGATTGCAGTTAATGCAGAAGATGTTGTAGATTCCATGAAATTCGTAAAAGAGAACGAGACTGTTACAGTAAGTATCTACCAGGGCAAAGTGTTTGCTGTTGAAGCACCGATCACGGTAGAACTTGAGATTACAGAGACAGAGCCGGGATTCAAAGGCAATACAGCGCAGGGAGCTACGAAGCCTGCAATCGTAGAGACTGGCGCTCAGGTTAACGTACCATTATTCGTTGATCAGGGAGAGAAGATTAAGATTGATACACGTACGGGAGAATATCTTTCACGTGCATAATAAGCAGAGAAATTCCTCATTCCGGTATGGAGTGGGGAATTTTTTTGCCAATTCATAAATTTGTATAAAGTGATTGCTTTTTCGTCTGAAATCTTATATACTCAATTTACATAAGATTTGTTCAAGTAATTTCGTTATATCCCGACACATTCGTGTCACATTTTCAAACAGTTTCAAAAATATGGTGAGCGCTAAACCGGAAAGGGAAGATATGGATTATCAGAGTTTTTTAAGCGCAGTAGAAAGAGGAATGAACGAAAGACTTTCAGATGATATTACAGTCAGTATCCGTACAACTGTAAAGAATAATGGGATGAAAAAACAGGGGATCACAATCGCTAAAAAAGATGTGAATATTTCACCTACAATATATCTGGAAGAATTTTACCAACAGTATCAAAATGGAAAATCATTAGAAGAAATTATAAAAAAGCTGGATCATTTTTATCACGAGGTACGTTATGAAGAATCGCTGGATGTCGAGACGATACAGTCATTCGATAAATGGAAGGATAAGATTATGCCAAAGCTCATCAACAAAGAGAAAAACCAAGGTCTTCTGAATACAGTTCCGTATATGGAATTTCAGGATCTGGCGTTGGTGTATTATGTACTGCTTGATGTGCGTGGCTGTGGCAGTGCAACTATCACTGTCACAAATGCAATGATGGATTCGTGGAAGATGGGAAAGGAAGAGCTGTATCATATTGCGCAGCTGAACGGAAGGAGAACACTTCCGGCGACGCTGGCTCCGATGCAGCAGATCATTGATGATCTGATTTGTCCGGATTCAAAGGAAGAGCTGGAATTATTTCACAAAGAATATGCGGCCCCGGACGAGATGTATGTGCTGTCAAATAAAATCAGAAGCTTCGGGGCTGCTGTGATGGCATACGACCATGTGCTGGAAATGATTGCGGACAAGTTAGAAAACAGCTTCTATATTTTGCCGAGCAGCATCCATGAAGTTATTATTGTGTGTGAGAGCCGGCGGGTGAGAAGGAGCGATTTGGATGAGACCATCCGGGAGGTAAATGACACGCAGGTGGAAGCGGAAGAGGTTCTGGGAAATCACGCTTATTACTACGACAGAGTGCGTAAAGTACTTTACTTTTGAGCTTAATTGTGCTAATATTACATGGCATTCGAATTTGATAAAATATTTGGATGTAATGTAAGCGTCTGTAGCTCAGTGGATAGAGCACTGCCCTCCGGAGGCAGGTGCGGCGGTTCGACTCCGCCCAGACGTGTATCTAAATAAGGAGGATAAGATGGAACGGTTAAAAGTGGCCATCCTCGTAGCGCTGGTGACAGCACTGCTTGGTACGATGGGATTCTTTTTAACCAAAGACAGCTTTATTGCTGACCATACTTCCGAAGAGACGATGCTGGAACTCAAGACGAACCAGAAGGCACCGGAAGATACCTTAGAGAAAAACAAATATACCAAAGTCAATCGCCTGATTGATCAGTATTATGAAGAGAAGGCCGGTACTCAGCAGTTTGCAGAAGGCTATCAGGACATTGCCGTCTATACGATGCCCGCAGAAGCGGCTGGAGATTACATCGCGTATGTGACATATAAGATGGAGATCAAAGATGTAGATACCTTACTTCCCGGCATGGAGACATTTTATATTGAAGCATCAGGAACGGACACTTATGAGATTGCGGATGTCAGCGCGAATCAGACGATTCAGGATGAGATCAGTACAGCTTCACAGAAAGAAGAAGTGCGCGAACTGATTCAGAGTGTGGAAGACAGCTACATAGAAGCAAAAGAAAATGATCCAACGCTAGCGGCGTCGCTGGATGAGCTGAAAAAAGCATACCAATAGAGAAAAAAGTAATAAAAGGCAGATGAATCTTTGATTCGTTTGCCTTTTTTCTTGCTGATGGATAGCATCCGTGTTAGAATAAGACAATATAGGCTAATCCTAGAAAAATAAGTGGAGTGTGAACATTATGCAAACATTATTAAGTATAATTACGAAACAGATGCAGGATGCATTTGAAAAAGCAGGATATGATAAAAAATATGCAAAAGTTACATTGTCGAACCGTCCGGATTTGTGCGAATATCAGTGTAACGGCGCGATGGCAGCTGTAAAAGAATATAAAAAAGCACCGATTATGATTGCGGAGGATGTGGTAGGACAATTAAAGGATTCGGTTATGTTCGAGAATATCGAGGCAGTGAAGCCGGGATTTATTAACATGAAGCTAATGCCGCAGATCGTGAGCGACTTTCTGACTGATATGAAGAAAACAGACAATCTTGGAATCGAGCAGGCAAAAAATCCAAAGACAATCATGGTCGATTACGGCGGACCGAATGTTGCAAAGCCTCTGCATGTCGGACATGTGCGTTCTGCGATTATCGGAGAAAGCGTTAAGCGGATTGCAAGGAAAATGGGACATCAGGTTATCGGGGACATTCATCTGGGCGACTGGGGCTATCAGATGGGCCTTATTATTACCGAATTAAAGAAGAGAAAGCCGGAGCTGCCATATTTCGAGGAAGGCTTCACCGGTGATTATCCGCAGGAAGCACCATTTACCATCAGCGAGCTGGAAGAGATTTATCCGACGGCAAGTGCATATGCAAAGGAACATGAGGAGTACAGAGAGGAAGCGCTTCAGGCAACCTTTTTATTACAGAACGGACATAGGGGATTCACTGCAATCTGGAAGCATATCATGAATGTATCGGTGACAGATTTGAAGAAAAATTATAAGAATCTGAACGTAGAATTTGATCTGTGGAAGGGCGAGGCGGATGCTCAGGCCTATATTCCTGATATGGTGGAACGCCTCAAAGACGAGGGATATGCACATTTGGATGATGGAGCACTTGTCGTGGATGTTATGGAAGAGAGTGACACCAAGGAAGTACCTCCGTGCATGATTCTGAAATCAGACGGAGCCGCACTCTATGATACAACGGATTTAGCGACTCTGGTGGAACGTGAGGAAAAATACAAGCCGGACGAAGTGATCTATGTTGTAGATAAAAGGCAGGAGCTTCACTTTGTTCAGGTATTCAGATGTGCGAAGAAGACCGGAATTGTAAGAGAGGGTGTGGATTTGAAATTCCTCGGATTTGGTACGATGAACGGAAAAGACGGCAAACCTTTCAAAACAAGAGAGGGCGGCGTCATGCGTCTGGAAAATCTGATCAAAGAAATCAACGATGAGATGTACAAGAAGATCATGGACAACCGCACCGTTTTGGAAGAAGAGGGGAAAGCAACTGCTCAGATGGTTGGACTGGCCGCAATCAAATATGGTGATTTATCGAATCAGGCATCCAAAGATTATGTCTTTGACGTAGACCGTTTCACTTCGTTTGAGGGAAATACAGGACCGTACATTCTGTATACAATCGTGCGCATTAAATCAATTCTTACGAAATATACAGAAAGTGGAAATACTTTAGAAAATATCAGTCTTTTACCTGCACAGAACGACAGTGAAAAGGCATTGATGCTTGAAATTGCAAAATATAACCAGATTATCGAAACAGCATTTGAAGAGATCGCACCACATAAAATCTGCGCTTACATTTATGATCTTGCAAATGCATTTAACAAATTTTACCATGAGACGAAAATCTTGTCAGAAGAAGAGAAAGACAGACAGGCCAGCTTCATTGCTCTGATCAGCGAAGCAAAAGAGGTGCTGGAAGCTTGTATTGATATGCTTGGATTTACGGCACCGGAGAGAATGTAAGGAGAAGATATGGAACAGCAATTTGAGGAAATGCAGAAAGCGAAAAAGAGGTTTTGGAGGATTTTTCTTCCGCTTCTGGTCTATCTGGGGGTTCGCTTCCTTGCCAATGGCATTGCCGAGACAGTTGTATTGACGCTGAATATCGACAAAGTAATTGATATAAAAACGGTTCTTGGGATGACGATGCGTCAACAGATGGACTATCTGGCTGAATTTTCATCCAATGCGACAAATATTGCCAAGATGGCAAAGATTTTTATTGAAAATTCAACATTGATTTCTACGATTGTAGCCGTGCTTATATTTCCGGTAGGACTGGTGTTCTATCTGATAGACAAAAAGAAGAAACAAGCATCGCAGGTTCCAGTGATTCACAGAGAGCCCGCGTGGAAATATCCGTTGATGCTGGCATTGGGCATGGCACTCTGCATCGGATTGAATGTCATACTGATTATGTGTGATCAGGCCTTCCTTGACGGAGCAACATCGCAGGCACTTTCTGCGACCTATACGGCACCGCTGCTTCTGCAGATAATCGGTGTGGGCATTATTGTCCCGATTTCAGAAGAATTCTTTTACCGGAGTGTGCTGTATAACCGATACCGTGAGGAAAGCAGCTGGATGCGCGCGGGTGTTTATTCGGCCATTCTTTTTGCTCTGGCACACGGTTCGATGATTCAGATGCTCTTTGCGATGATTCTGGGACTGGTACTTGCGTATTCTTATGAGAAATTCGGCTCCCTGCTGGCACCTGTTATCGTTCACATTACCGTGAATATGACATCCGTGCTGCTTACGAATGTAAGCGGATTTGACTGGCTTCTGGCGAAGCCGTTACGCGCATGTATTGTAACGGCCGTATGTACATTTATCGGGATGACCGTAATCATGTATCTGCGTAACCTGAACGGAAGAGAGTATCCGGAAGTGGAAGGGAAGCAAAACCGAGAAAAGTCAGACAATTGATAGAATTGTATGCAAAACTAAAAAAGTCAGATAATTTGAAAATATTTCTTGTTTACAAATTGTATTTTTTGATGTATAGTAGTAAAAAATATATGAAAGGACAAGAACTATGGAAAAACGAATAGTGAATGGACCCGGACTGTACCGCTCGAGTTTCGAACACGATAACTGTGGTATCGGAGCAGTGGTCAACATTCAGGGTAAGAAGACACATGAGACAGTCGCGAACGCACTGAAGATTGTAGAAAATTTAGAACATAGAGCCGGCAAGGATGCCGAGGGTAAGACAGGAGATGGAGTTGGAATCTTATTACAGATTTCCCACAAATTCTTTTCGAAAGTCTGTGAACCCCTCGGCATCTTTTTGCGTTCTGAGAGAGATTATGGAATTGGGATGTTTTTCTTCCCGCAGGACGAGTTAAAGAGAAATCAGGCAAAGAATATATTTGAAGTAATTGTAAAAAAAGAGGGACTGAAATTTCTGGGCTGGAGAGAAGTGCCGGTTCATCCGGAAGTTCTCGGCAAGAAGGCTGTGGACTGCATGCCATGCATTATGCAGGGATTTATCGAGAGGCCCGTCAAATACGAACGGGGCATCGACTTTGACCGCAGGTTATATGTGGTTCGCCGCATTTTTGAGCAGAGCAGTGATGATACTTATGTAGCATCCTTGTCCAGCAGAACCATTGCCTACAAAGGAATGTTTCTGGTAGGGCAGCTCCGCCTGTTCTTCGGAGATTTGCAGGATGAAGCATATGAGTCAGCCATTGCACTGGTACATTCGCGCTTTAGCACGAACACGAATCCAAGCTGGGAGAGAGCACATCCGAACCGCTTTATGGTGCATAACGGTGAGATTAATACCATCCGCGGCAATGTGGATAAGATGAGAGCCAGAGAAGAGACGATGGAATCCGAGCATTTAAAAGGAGAGCTTCACAAGGTTCTTCCGGCAGTCAATACATCCGGATCTGATTCAGCAATGCTCGACAATGCGTTGGAGTTCATGGTGATGAGTGGAATGGATCTTCCGCTTGCTGTGATGATTGCCATCCCGGAACCGTGGTCAAACAACCGCAGCATGTCACAGAACAAGAAGGATTTCTATCAGTATTACGCGACAATGATGGAGCCATGGGATGGACCGGCATCCATTCTCTTTACCGATGGAGACTGTATGGGAGCGGTTCTTGACCGGAACGGACTGAGACCTTCCAGATATTATATTACAGATGATGATACGCTGATTCTTTCTTCCGAAGTGGGAGTCCTTGATATTGCTCCGACGAAGATTCTTGTGAAAGAACGTCTTCATCCGGGCAAGATGCTTCTGGTAGATACGGTAAAGGGACGCGTGATCGATGATGAAGAATTAAAAGACACTTATGCAAATAAGCAGCCTTACGGTGAATGGCTGGACAGTAACCTGATCCGTTTAAAGGATTTGAAGATTCCAAATGTGGATGTGGAGAGCTACACAAAGGATGAATGTACCCGCTTGCAGAAAGCATTTGGTTATTCATACGAAGACGTGAAGATGTCGATTTTAAATATGGCAAAGAACGGTGCGGAGAGCATCGGAGCCATGGGTGTCGATACACCGCTTGCAGTATTGTCACAGAAGCATCAGCCGTTGTTCACCTATTTCAAACAGCTTTTTGCTCAGGTGACTAATCCGCCAATCGATGCAATGCGAGAGGAAGTGATTACATCTACCATCTACTATGTGGGTAAAGATGGAAACCTCCTGGAAGAAAAAGAAGAAAACTGTCATATGCTGAAGGTAAATGATCCAATCTTAACCAATACGGATTTACTGAAAATCAAACATATGAAAGAAGACGGGTTCCAGATTTCAGAGATCCCGACCACGTATTATAAGAATACAAGCTTAGAAAAAGCGCTGGACTATCTGTTTATCGAAGTGGACCGGGCAATCCATGACGGAGCTGACATCCTGATTCTGTCCGACCGTGGTGTGGATGAATACCATGTTGCGATTCCTTCACTGCTCGCAGTATCCGGCCTGCAGCAGCATCTCGTGCGCACCAAGAAGAGAACTTCGGTTGCAGTGATTTTAGAGACCGGCGAGCCGAGAGAAGTGCATCAGTTCGCAACACTGCTTGGATATGGTGCATGTGCAATCAATCCTTATCTGGCGCATGAGTCTATCAAATATCTGATCGAGACGGGAATGCTCCACAAGGATTACCATGCGGCAGTGGATGATTATAATTCAGCTATTCTGCATGGAATCATCAAAATTGCATCGAAGATGGGTATTTCAACCCTCCAGTCTTATCAGGGCGCGAAGATTTTTGAGGCAATCGGATTAAAAGAAGAATTCATCAAGAAATATTTCACAGATACAGTCAGCAGAATCGGCGGTATCGGTATTGAGGAAATTGCAAAGGATTATACCGAATTCCACTCACAGGCATTTGATCCGCTCGGACTTCAGGTCGACATGACACTCAACAGTGTGGGACACCATAAAGCAAAGAGTGGCGGAGAGGAACATCTCTACAATCCGAGAACCATTCATATGCTGCAGCAGTCAACGAAACGCGGCGATTATGACATGTTCAGACAGTATACGGATATGGTCAATGAAGAGGGAGCAAAGATTCATCTTCGCGGACAGCTCGACTTCAATTATCCAAAGAAAAGTATTTCAATTGACGAGGTAGAGAGCGTTGATGAGATTGTTACAAGATTTAAGACCGGCGCGATGTCTTATGGATCTATTTCCAAAGAGGCACATGAGACGCTTGCCATTGCGATGAACCAGCTGCACGGCAAGTCCAACAGTGGTGAAGGCGGAGAGGATATTGACCGTCTTGACTCTGACCGCTGTTCTGCAATCAAGCAGGTGGCATCTGGACGATTCGGTGTGACGTCCAGATATCTGGTAAGTGCGAAAGAGATTCAGATTAAGATGGCTCAGGGAGCAAAACCCGGTGAGGGCGGACATCTGCCTGCAGGAAAGGTATATCCGTGGATTGCAAAGACCAGACACTCCACTCCCGGAGTAGGACTGATTTCCCCGCCGCCACATCATGATATCTATTCGATTGAAGATCTGGCACAGCTGATCTACGACTGCAAATGTGCAAATAAAGATGCAAGGATTTCCGTAAAGCTTGTATCCGAGGCGGGAGTAGGTACCGTTGCAGCCGGTGTCGCAAAAGCGGGTGCGGGGCTGATCCTGATTTCCGGATATGACGGAGGTACCGGGGCAGCACCGAGAAGTTCGATTCATAACGCAGGACTTCCCTGGGAGCTTGGTCTTGCAGAGACACACCAGACACTGATTCAGAATGGACTGCGTGAGCGTGTCCGCATTGAGGCGGACGGGAAGCTGATGAGCGGACGTGATGTTGCGATTGCAGCCATCCTCGGAGCGGAGGAATTCGGATTTGCGACCGCACCACTGGTAACCATGGGATGTGTTATGATGCGCGTGTGCAACTTGGATACCTGTCCGGTTGGTATTGCGACGCAGAATCCGGAGCTGAGAAAACGTTTTGCGGGAAAACCGGAGTATGTAGTGAATTTCATGAGATTTATTGCACAGAACCTGCGGGAAATCATGGCAGAGCTTGGTGTGAAATCCATTGATGAACTGGTGGGGCGCACGGATCTTCTGAAAGTAAAGGACGTGATGGAATCAGACAGAGCGGCAGCACTTGATCTGAGCAATATATTATATAATCCATATGCGAAAGAGAAAAAAGGTGTCATCTTCAATCCGAAGAAGGTATATGACTTTGAGCTGGAGCAGACACTGGATGAGAAAGTGCTTGTCAAAAAATTAATGCCCGCACTGGAAAAAGGACAGAAGAAGAGTATGGAAGTTGATGTGACCAATATCAACCGTACATTCGGAACCATTTTCGGATCGGAAATCACCAGAAAATATCCGGAGGGCTTAGAGGAAGATACCTATATCATCAAATGCAGCGGGGCCGGCGGACAGTCCTTCGGTGCATTCATTCCAAGGGGGCTGACACTGGAACTGACCGGTGATTCAAACGATTACTTTGGAAAAGGCTTATCCGGCGGTAAGCTGGTGGTATGCCCGCCAGCCGGTATCCGCTACAAACAGGATGAGAACATCATTATCGGAAATGTTGCATTATACGGTGCAACGAGTGGCAAGGCATTTATCAACGGTGTCGCAGGAGAACGTTTCTGTGTGCGAAATTCCGGTGCTTACGCAGTGGTGGAAGGTGTTGGAGATCACGGATGTGAGTATATGACTGGCGGACGTGTTGCCGTCCTGGGAAAGACCGGCAAGAACTTTGCAGCCGGAATGAGCGGTGGAATCGCTTACGTACTGGATATGGAGAGCGACTTATATAAGAAGGTTAACAAGGACATGGTCAACATCGAGAAGGTCACAGAGAAGTTCGATGTCATGGAATTAAAGAATATGATCAAAGAGCATGTTGCTTATACGAATTCCGTGATTGGAAAAGAGATTTTGGAAAATTTCAAGGATTACCTTCCGAAATTCAAAAAAATCATTCCGGAGGATTATGAGAAGATGATGTCAGCAATCCTGCAGATGGAAGAAAAGGGACTGAGCAGCGAACAGGCAAAAATTGAAGCATTTTATGCAATAAAAAATGGAAACAAGAGATAGGAGGCGAATGAGAAATGGGAAAACCAACAGGATTTATGGAGTATGAAAGACAGGATAAAGTGGCGGAGTCTCCACGGACAAGAATCAAACATTTCAATGAATTTCATACGCCTCTCACAAAAGAAGAACAGGAAATCCAAGGAGCCAGATGCATGTCGTGCGGCGTGCCGTTCTGCCAGTCGGGACAGATGATCAGTGGAATGGCGAGCGGCTGTCCGCTTCACAATCTGGTACCGGAATGGAATGACCTGATCTACATGGGAAATTGGGAAGAGGCATATGCAAGACTGAAAAAAACGAACAATTTTCCGGAATTTACATCGCGTGTCTGCCCGGCACTCTGTGAGGAAGCGTGTACCTGCGGACTTCATGAAGCTCCGGTATCCACAAAAGCAAATGAGTATGGGATTATTGAAAATGCATACAAAAAAGGATATGCAAAGGCAGTGCCGCCAAAGGTTCGAACCGGTAAGAAGATTGCGGTCATCGGATCGGGACCTTCGGGGCTTGCCGCTGCAGACCAGCTAAATAAACGCGGTCACAGTGTGACGGTATTCGAGCGCGAGGATAGGCCGGGCGGACTGCTGAGATACGGCATTCCGAATATGAAACTGGAAAAACAGATTATCGACCGGAAGCTTGCAATTATGGAAGAAGAGGGCGTGGAGTTTAAGAACAGCTGCAATGTCGGCAAAGATATCAAGGCGGCCGCGATTCTGAAAGATTACGATAAAGTCATCCTTGCATGCGGCGCATCAAATCCGCGAGATATCAATGTAAAAGGAAGAGACGCAAAAGGAATTTATTTTGCAGTGGATTTCCTGAAATCAACGACAAAAGCATTGTGTGCAGACGGGATGAAGTTAAAAGACGGCACTTACATTTCCGCAAAAGGAAAGAAAGTGATGGTAATCGGAGGCGGTGACACCGGCAATGACTGTGTGGGAACAGCGATGCGTCACGGCGCAGCGTCCGTACTGCAATTGGAAATGATGCCGAAGTTGCCGGACGAGAGACTGGAGACGAACCCGTGGCCGGAATGGCCGAGAATCTGCAAGACCGATTATGGACAGCAGGAGGCAGCGGCAGTGTTCGGAAAAGATCCGCGTGTCTATACAACGACGGTGAAAGAATTTATCAAGGACAAAGACGGAAATCTCTGCAAGGCAGTTCTTGTGAAACTGGAATCAAAGAAGGACGAGAAGTCCGGACGCATTATGATGGCAGAAATTGCCGGAAGCGAGTATATGGCAGATGTAGATCTGGTACTGATCGCAGCGGGGTTTCTCGGAAGTGAGAGCTATGTCACCAAAGCATTTGGCGTGGAGGTGAACACGCGGACGAATGTGACAACCGCAGCAGGTGAATATGAGACCAATATCGCAAATGTATTTGCAGCGGGAGATATGCACAGAGGCCAGTCACTGGTGGTGTGGGCGATCCGTGAAGGGCGGGAAGCCGCGAAGGAAGTGGACCTGAAGCTGATGGGCTATACGAATCTTTCTGTTCAATAAAAAGATTGAAATTATTGTCGAAATAGTGTATCCTAGAGGAAATCTACGTGGGGACGTATAGGGAAAAGTAATTACGAAAGGGTACAGATATGAAAAAACGATGGATGAACAGTGCCGTTGCGATTGTGGCATTAAGCGCGATGCTTGTGACACCTGTGTCCGCGACAAGTGCGGATGAGTATAAGCAGCAGGCAGAGGATTTAAAGAATCAGAAAGCAGCGACGGAGCAGGAGATGAGCAGTCTTCAGACAAAGCTTACGGAAGTGATGACCAAGATCAGTGATTTGGAACACCAGCTGATTACGAAGGGCGAGGAGATTACCGACGCACAGGCAAAGCTGGAAGCTGCACAGAAAAAAGAAGAAGAGCAGTACGAGGCTATGAAGCTTCGAATTAAATATATGTATGAGGACGGGGACCAGGCCGTAATCGAGAAAATTATGGCATCGGGCTCATTTGCGGAGATAGTGGAACAGGTTGAGTACGCGAATTCGATTCATATTTATGATAGAGACGCACTGACAGATTATCAGGATACGAAAAACCGGATTGCAAAAATGAAGACCTCTCTGGAGACTGAGATGGCAAATCTGGAGGCGCTGGAAGTGGAATTTCAGGCAAAGCAGGAAGAGCTCGACGGGTCGCTCCATGCGAAAGAGGATGAAGTTGCGAACTTAGATGAACAGATTTCCGAGGCAGAGGCAGCGGCCAAAAAGGCTGCGGAGGAAGCTGCAAGGAAGGCTGCGGAAGAAGCAGCAAGAAAGGCGGCGGCCAACAACGGATATTCCTATGATGTTCCGGAATATACCGGTGACATCAGCGCAGCAAGACAGGCCATTATCAATGCAGCGTATTCGCAGCTCGGTGTTCCGTATGTATGGGGTGGAACTTCACCGGGAGTCGGACTTGACTGTTCGGGGCTGACGCAGTACTGTTACCGGATGGCTGGAATATCCATCGGCCGTGTGGATACAGCGCAGCGCTACGGCGGACGTGTTACGAATAATCCGAAGCCGGGAGACATCTGCTGGAAATATGGCCACGTTGCCATCTACATCGGGAACGGTAAGATGATTGAAGCGCAGCAGACCGGTACAAACATTATGATCAGCAATGTCCGGGTCACCGATTATGTTACATATTTAGACTAAATTTAGTAAAAAGCATAAAACACTCGAATAGTTAAAAATTCGGGTGTTTTTTTGTGTGTTTTTTGAAGATTTTGGTTGAAATATTCAGAAAATTAGCGTATTATCAGACTATAAGTATGTGGGGACATATGAATAATTGAATAAGGTGGGTGAACTCAATGAAAAAGAAGAGAAATTTTCATGTTTTGATTGCAGTTACAGTGGCGAGTTCCATGATTGTAATGCCGGTTTCAGCAACCGGTCTGGAGCAGCAGAAGTCAGCTGTACAGAGCGAAGTGAGCAGTTTGCAGTCAGAGCTTACAGAATTGCTGACCCGGATTGGTGATTTAGAGCTTCAGCTGTCTGAAAAAGGGGAAAAGATCAATCAGGCAGAAGCAGATCTCGAGGAAGCAAAGAAATTGGAAGAAACGCAATATGAAGCGATGAAGCTTCGTATCAAGTACATGTACGAAGATGGTAACATCGCGATGATTGATAAAGTACTGACATCCGGTTCTATTACAGAGATGCTGCAGCAGGCAGCCTATGCAGGCTCCATTCATGAATATGACAGAACTGCGTTAAGCGAGTATCAGGCAACTCAGGCTCAGATTACAGAATTAAAGAGCTACCTGGAGACGGATATGGCGAGCCTTCAGGCAATGGAAGCTGATTTCCAATCACAGCAGGCTTCCGTGGATGCTATGATTTCATCAAAGCAGTCGGTTGTAGCAAATTTGGATATGCAGATTCAGGCAGCGGCGGAAGCGGCAGCACGCAATGTAGCAGCGCAGCAGGCGGAAGCAAATGGAGGTAACATTACAATTACTTCCGGCACGAAAACTGCATCGAACACGAATGGCAATACAAATGCGAATACCAACACGAATACGAACACAAATACCAATACGAACACGAATACTAATACAAATACTAATACGAATACGAACCCTGATACAAGTCCTGATACAAGTCCTGATACGAGTCCTGATACAAATACCAACACAGGAACGGATTACAGTGCACAGCGTCAGGCAATTGTAAATGCAGCATATTCCCAGATTGGAGTTCCGTATAAATGGGCTGGTGAGACACCGGGAGTTGGGCTTGACTGTTCCGGACTGACTCAGTATTGTTATCGTCAGGCGGGAATTTATCTCGCACATTATTCCGAGTCACAGATGTCGGGCGGAAGAATTACAACGAATCCGAAACCGGGAGATATCTGTTGGAAACCGGGACATGTTGCCATCTATATCGGAAACGGCCAGATGATTGAAGCACAGCAGACAGGGACGAATATTAAGATTAGTAATGTACGAGTGCAGTCATATATTACATATTTAGATTAATTTTTTTTACGAACAGAAAGTCGTCCCCGTATCACGAGTAAAATCAATGCGGGGGCGACTCTTTAAATATGAATAAAGTATGAAATGTTACAAAAATATTAAGTTTTAGTTGAAATATATTGAAAAATCGTATATACTGTACAAGATGTAGGGAGTATAAGTTAAATTTGAGTTAAATCATATTCTTTGTTTTATACGAAGGTAGAAGATGAGTTTCATAAAAAATAGGATGGGTGAATACAATGATAAAAAAACGTTTAATCCGAAGCTTGATAGCGGTTACTGTTTTAAGCACATTGGTGGTGACACCGGTATCGGCGACAAGCCTGGAAGACAAGAAGGCAGCAGCAGAGAGTGAAGTAAGTAATCTTCAGACGCAGCTTACTGATCTGATGACCAAGCTGAACGATTTAGAGACACAGCTGATCAATAAGGGTGAAGAGATCACTCAGGCACAGACCGATTTAGAAGCAGCACAAGAAAAAGAAGAAGCACAGTATGAAGCGATGAAGCTTCGTATTAAGTATATGTACGAGGATGGAGATACGGCAGCGATTGAGAAGATTGTTACCTCCGGTTCATTCTCAGAGATGCTGGAGCAGGTTGAATATGCAAGTTCTATACATACATATGACAGAGACGCGTTGACAGAATATCAGGCTACGAAGACACAGATTTCTGATTTAAAGGCAACGCTGGAGACAGAACAGGCAGAGCTTGAGATGAAGGAAACAGAATATGGTGTACAGCAGGAAGAACTGAATGCAACATTGGAATCGAAAGAAGCTGAAGTGGCGAACTTGGATGATCAGATTCAGGAAGCTGCAAGAGCAGCACTTGCGGCACAGCAGGCAGCTGAAGAAGCGGCAGCAGCAGAAGCGGCAAATAATAACAACAATACACCACCTGCGAATAATTCCGGCGGCGGATCAAACTCCGGTGGCGGATCGAACTCCGGTGGTGGATCGAACGGCGGAGGAGCAGCTCCATCTTATAATCCATCAACAGGCAATGCAATTGTGGATCGTGCGTACAGCCAGATGGGTAAACCATATGCATGGGGAGCAACCGGACCGAATGCATTTGACTGTTCCGGATTAGTTGGATATGCACTGACCGGTTCATACAGCCGTCTCGGTACTACATATACATTCCTTGGATGGACACGTGTAAGTGATCCACAGCCGGGAGATGTCTGCGTAAATGCAAACCACTGTGGTATCTACATTGGCGGAGGCCAGATGATACATGCACCACATACGGGCGATGTTGTAAAGGTTGGACCTGTACAGAGCAGCATGGTTTATGTGCGCTACTAATTATATAATGAAAATCAACCGTCCAGACAGTTCAGCAAGAATTGTTGTGGACGGTTTTTTGGCTACAGAGTACAAAGTGATTGCCAGTGCAGTCAAAGGAATAGCGATTGTATCAGAGAAAGGAAGGCGTGTGGGATGAGAAATCATGAAGTGACAAATGTACAGGATCTGCTCGATGAACACGGGAATCTAAGAGAGCCGGGATGGTCGAGACAAATGGTTCAGAAGTATCACCGGAATCAGATCAAGGCTCCGGCATTTCGCATCAAGGAGTGGGATTATTATCTGGTATTGAATGAGAATTTTGCGGCGGCATTCACCATTTCCGATGATGGATATATTGGACTGCAATCGGTGTCGATCCTGAATTTCAAAGAGGGATGGGAACATACAAATACGATACTAAATCCATTTCCGATGGGCAGAATGAACATGCCGGAGAGCTCACAGCGCGGGCATGTTGCTTATAAGGACAAGAATTTAAAAATGTATTTTCTCCTGAAAAAAGGAGAGAGACGTCTTGTCTGCAAATGGAAGAACTTCTATCAGGGAAAAACATTTGAGTGCGATATTATTTTGAAACAGCCAGAAATGGATACGATGGTGATTGCAACGCCGTGGAAAAAAAGGCACACATTCTATTATAACCAGAAGATTAACTGTATGCCGGCATCCGGCAGTATGACATTTGATGGACAGATGTATACATTTGCACCGGAGACGGATTACGGAACATTAGACTGGGGGAGAGGTGTGTGGACCTATGATAATTCCTGGTATTGGGGTTCTGGAAATGCGACGGTGAACGAAAAACCGTTCGGCTTTAATATCGGCTATGGTTTTGGCGACACATCGGCGGCTACAGAAAATATGCTGTTCTATGATGGCAGGGCGCACAAACTCGACGATGTGACATTTCATATTCCGAGAGACAGCTATCTGTCCCCGTGGACATTTACGTCCAGTGATGGCAGATTTGAGATGGACTTCGAGCCGGTGATTGACCGGGCGGCGAGGACGGCAGTTGTACTTATCGAGACTGACCAGCATCAGGTATTCGGAAAGATGAGTGGCAGAGCAGTGCTGGATGATGGCACAGCGCTTGAAATCAAAGACATGATGTGTTTTGCGGAGTATGTGCACAACCGTTATTAACTAGTTGGAGAACAGACCGGAGAATGCGAAAAAAACCTTGCAATCAGGCCATTCGTATGCTATAATTTGAGGGTCGCAAAAAAACACGCATGCGGTTATCCTTGACGGTGCCGATTCAGAAACAATCGGTCTCAGGGGAAATTCAAACATGCGGAAGTACAAACCAAAGGAGGAAATAATCATGGGCGTTATTTCAATGAAACAATTATTAGAGGCAGGTGTTCATTTTGGACATCAGACAAGAAGATGGAACCCTAAAATGGCTCCATACATCTACACAGAGCGTAATGGTATCTATATCATCGACTTACAGAAATCTGTAGGAATGGTTGACGATGCTTACAATGCAATCTTTGACACAGCAGTGGAAGGCGGAACAATCCTTTTTGTTGGAACAAAGAAACAGGCACAGGACGCTATCAAGGCAGAAGCAGAGCGTTGTGGAATGTTCTATGTCAATGAAAGATGGTTAGGCGGAATGCTTACAAACTTCAAGACAATTCAGGGCAGAATCAAACGTTTAAAAGATATCGAGAGAATGTCAGAAGACGGAACTTTCGACGTATTACCTAAAAAAGAAGTAATCGAAATCAGAAAAGAATGGGCAAAGCTTGAGAAGAACTTAGGCGGAATCAAAGACATGAAGAAAGCTCCAGATGCAATCTTTATCGTAGACCCTAAAAAAGAGAGAATTTGTGTACAGGAAGCACATACACTTGGAATTCCATTGATCGGTATTGCTGATACAAACTGTGATCCAGAAGAATTGGATTTCGTAATTCCTGGTAATGATGATGCAATCAGAGCCGTAAAACTGATTGTTTCTAAGATGGCAGATGCTGTAATCGAAGCAAATCAGGGTGTTGCAGAAGACGTAGAGTATACAGAAGAAGCTGCTGAAGAGACTGCAGCTGAAAACTAAACACTTTACTTCTTTATCTTGTTAAATAAAATTCAGGAGGACAATAAAATGGCAATTACAGCTTCAATGGTAAAAGAATTAAGAGAAATGACCGGAGCAGGTATGATGGACTGCAAAAAGGCATTAAATGAGACAAATGGTGATATGGAAGCCGCTGTTGAATTTTTAAGAAAGAACGGACAGGCTAAAGCAGAGAAAAAAGCAAGCAGAATTGCAGCCGAAGGTCTTAGCAAAGTAATCGTAAAAGATGATAAAGTAGCAGCACTTGTTGAAGTTAACTCTGAGACAGACTTCGTTGCTAAGAACGAAAAATTCCAGAACTTTGTATCACAGGTTGCAGAACAGGTTCTTGCAAGTGATGCAGCAGATATGGATGCTTTCATGGCAGAGACATGGAATGCAGATTCATCAATGACAGTTCAGGAAGCACTTGTTGCACAGATTGCAGTTATCGGTGAGAACTTAAAAATTCGTAGATTTGAAAAAGTAACAGCTGAGAATGGCTGCGTTGTATCATATACACATGCAGGCGGAAGAATCGGTGTTGTAATTGAAGCAGACACAGCAGTTGTTAACGATGCTGTAAAAGAAGCACTTACAAATATTGCAATGCAGGTTGCAGCTTTAAATCCAAAATACGTTTCTCAGGCAGATGTTTCTGAAGATATCATCGCACATGAGAAAGAGATCTTATTTGCACAGATCATGAATGATCCAAAAGAATCTCAGAAGCCTGAAAAGGTAATTCAGGGAATGATCGCAGGTCGTGTAAACAAAGAAATGAAAGAAGTTTGTCTGTTAAGCCAAGTATATGTTAAGGCTGAAGACGGAAAACAGTCTGTTGATGCTTACCTTAAAGCGGTCTCAAAAGAAGTTGGCGCTGATGTTACAGTGAAAAAATTCGTTCGCTTCGAAACCGGAGAAGGTATTGAGAAGAAGGAAGAAGATTTTGCAGCAGAAGTTGCAGCTCAGATGGGTAACTAATTATAGGATAAATTCTTGTATGTGAATCCTTGAAGGTAAGGCATTTTCAAGTGTTATAGGCTATTTTAAGAGGAAATAGGCATCATTACTTATAGAGATATAGGTAGTGATGTCTTTTTTTATTGGCGCGAGGTTTAAATTTAGAATCAATAGAATACAAGATTATTGACCGAGTGGTCTGTTTGTGCTATCATAATAATAGACCACTCGGTCTATTACTATGTGTGAGGTGAGAAAATGAAACGAGAAGAGAAAAATGCACTGTCCAGACAGCGGATACTAAGTGCAGCGATGCGGGAGTTTTCGGAGCGCGGCTATGATGCAGCATCGCTGAACACAGTCTGCGCGGAGAATGACATTTCAAAGGGGATTATTTATCATTATTTTAAAGATAAGGATGAACTCTATCTTTCGTGTGCAGCAGACTGCTTTGACAAGCTGACTGCATATCTGGGTACGTTTGCGATAAATGAAACGGAAAGTCCGGAAGCGCAGCTTAGGCGATATTTTGATGCAAGGCTTCATTTTTTTGCAGAAAATCAAGACTATCTGGGTGTCTTCCTCAATGCGGTGTTATATCCTCCGGTGCATTTGACCGCAGGACTTGCACAGACAAGAAAAGAGTTTGACAATCAGAATACATCTATACTAACTGCACTTCTGGAAAGCACGTCACTTAGGGACGGAGTATCGGTATCGTCGATTGTGGAAGATTTTGGAATGTATATGGATTATTTTAATACGCGGTTTCGGACGGTACTGGTAGCTGCTGATTCCCCGGAGCAGGCACTTAGAGAACATGAAGAGAGGTGTCATCGCCAGCTTGCAATTCTGCTGTACGGTGTGTTGGGAAAATAATATGAATAAGAAGGAAACGATGGAACGAGAATCTATTTTATCAACGGTCAGACCATCGAAGGCGATTGTAAATCTGGCAGTTCCCGCGACGCTGGCATTATTGGCAAAGGCGGTCTATAACATTGTGGATACCGCATATATTGGTATGCTCAGCAGTGATATTGCACTGGCTGCAGTTGGCGTAACCCTGCCTCTGCTGCTTATTATGGTGTCTGTGGAAAATATTTTTGCCGCAGGAGCAGCCGTATTAGCGGGAAGGCAGCTCGGAGCGGAAGATAAGGACGGCGCAAACTGTACAGTGACTACGATCGTGGGGCTGTCTGTGGTGACCGGTATTGTGTTATGTGTTCTTGGCATTCTGTTTATGGAGCCTCTGCTTCGAGTGTTTGGTGCATCTGATAAAGTGCTGCCACAGGCAAAGGAGTATGCTTTTTGGATGTTTATTGCCGCCATCTTTAATCTGCCTGCCCAAAGTCTGAACTGTGCAGCGCGGGCGGAGTCCTCAGTGAAGATATCCACTATAGCCGTTGTGGCTGGTGCATCCATCAATATCATTCTGGACCCGGTGTTTATGTTCTCGTGGGGACTGAATATGGGGGTTGAGGGGGCATCGCTGGCAACGACGATTTCCCAGTGTGTTACGTTTGTGATACTTGCATGGTTTTACATCTCCGGCCGTTCTATTGTGAAGATCAGCCTGAAATTCTTTCGGATGTCCGGCAAACTGGTGTGGGATGTGGTATCCATCGGTATTCCTACTGCAGTCAT
>JAQUUC010000059.1 GCA_028694105.1 Hespellia sp. | reverse complement strand
ATGATCTTCAAATATGCGTTGTAATATATTCATAAGATTATTATGAATGAAAGTAACACAAAAAGAAACCCCTAACCCCTCATGAATGAGGGGCAGGGGAGTTGAAGTGTCACAGACACTTTTTTATCGAAAAACAATAAAAATATATTGAATTTCAGAAAAATGTGTGATAAGATACAAGAAAATAAAAAAGCAATCACAGATTTGGAGGCGTAAATATGAAAAAGGTAAATATAATCAAAATAACAAAGATAATACTGGATATCATGTTAATTCTGGGCATTGTCACTGTACTCACATTACCGTTAACAATGAGTCTTGCCGGCACATACTATTCCACAAGCATCGCGGAGCATTACACAGCAATGGTATTTATATTCGGTGTATCTGCATTATTCGGGCTCATGATTTTGTATGAACTGAGGAAGATGATGAAATCGGTGCTGGAGGAAAACTGTTTTATTTTGCGGAATGTCACCAGTCTGGATCGGATGGGCGGATTCAGCATATGCATTTCCGTGATGTTTATTTTGAAAATGTTCATTGTTCCGACACCGGCAACATTTGTAATTATCATTGTATTTTTTGTGGCTGCGCTGTTTAGCGGCGTTTTATCGCAGGTATTTGCGGAAGCGGTTCGCTACAAAGAAGAAAATGATCTGACGATTTAGGGAGGTGCCGAATGGGAATTGTAATCAATCTTGATGTCGTTATGGCACAGAGAAAAATGGGATTAACGGAATTGGCAAAGGAAGTCGATATTACGATGGCAAATCTTTCTATTCTGAAAAATAATAAGGCGAAAGCAATTCGTTTTACCACACTGGAAGCGATTTGCAAGGCATTGTCCTGTCAGCCCGGTGATATTATTGCCTATGAAGAGGAGGATGAGTCATGAAGCAGGAAAAACCAATTGTAAAGATGATGCGCGAGAATTTTGTGTATTTCGGAGGAATCAGTTTATTATACGGTGTAATCTTCGCATTTTGCTTATATAAAAATACGCACGGAGTCACATTTCCACTCTATGTAATTGCAACGATTGTGGCAGCAGTGCTGTTTATGAAGAAAATTAATTATAAGGTGGTCGGTAAAACGCCGGTATATCTGGTGGGAATGGTACTTCTTGGCATATCGACGGCCATGACAACAAGCAGTGTGCTGCATCTGTTTAACTGGATTGGAATTCTGTTATTGTTCATGGTTTTTATGATTCAGCAGTTTTATATGGATAAGGGATGGAATTTTCCGCAATATTTGAAACGGATTTTGATTTTGCTGGGAACGACGGTGGTGAATCTGGTGCTTCCGTTTCAGCATGGTGTAAAAATGCTCTCGGAAGGTGAGAGCAGGAAAAAGAAAACTGTACTGGCAGTGCTTCTGGGGCTTGGAATTGCAATTTTGCTTCTTGCGATTGTATTACCGCTTTTGCTGAGTTCAGATATGATGTTTGCAAAGTTATTCGGGCAGATTTTAAAATACCTGAATGTTCCGACGGTTATTGGAGCCGGCGTGGTCGGCCTCATTGGAATTATGACTTGTTATGGTTTGTTTGCGGCACTGGGTGAGTATAATTTTCCGGCACCGCAGGAGAAGAAATTAAAAACCTTCAATCCCATTATCGGAATTACATTTACTGCGGTTCTTGCTGTCATCTATTTTGTGTATTCATTTATCCAGATTATTTATGTGTTTGCGGGGATGCAAAAAGGTCTGCCGGAAGGCGTGACTTACGCTCTGTATGCGCATACCGGATTTTACCAGCTGCTTGCGGTTGGAATCATTAATTTCATTTTGGTTATGGTCTGCATGTATGTGTTTGATCAAAATCTTGCGCTTAGGATTTTGCTGACAACCATCTCCGGATGTACATTTATTATGATGATTTCGGCAATGTATCGGATGCTTCTCTATGTAGGGGAATATCATCTTACTTTTTTACGGGTGCTGGTATTGTGGTTTCTGGTAGTGCTGGTAATGATTATGACCGGTGTGATCGTGAGCATGTATCGAACTGCATTTCCGCTGTTCAAATTTATTGTTGGCGTTGTAGCATGTATGTATATTGGGCTGTCACTCTCGAGACCAGATGCGTGGATTGCGGCATATGATATTCGGATGACAAAGCAGATGAATGTGGAAGACGTGTCGTATATGATGAACCGTCTGTCGCTGGATGCGACTGTGGAACTTGCCAAGGTGGACCCGGCGCAGGTGTGGGACGATTACACAGAGGAAATGAATCCGAATATCGGGTACCGGATGCATGATTATTTTTCAGATATTGTAGAGCGAAATCAGGGAATTTATTTCCGGAAAGCCAACTATTCCAGAATACGTGCAACGATTGCGGCGAAGGAGTGGCTGCAGGAGAATGCGCAGTATGACGAGGAGGAGTATGGCTGGTGATGGGATTCGTTGATTTTCAGGACAAATAGAAATCTGGGCATAAAAGCTTGAGTCTTTTATGCCCAGAAGTATTAGATACACTTTGCAGATCTTTTAGTAATTTTCAACTTTTCTCTCAAAGTAAGCTTTTGGATGAGCACATACCGGACATACTTCAGGAGCTTCGGCAGCTTCATGTATATATCCACAGTTTCTGCATTTCCATCCAAGAGGAGCATCGTCTTTGAAGGTCTTGTCAGCTTTGTAAGATTCTAATAATTTGTTGTAGCGTCTCTCGTGAGCAGCCTCAACACCTGCAACACCGCGGAATTTCTCGGCGAGCTCTGGGAATCCCTCTTCATCAGCTTCTCTTGCCATACGGGCATACATGTCTGTCCATTCGAATTTCTCTCCGGCAGCGGCATCGGCTAAGTTCGTCTCAATGTCACTGATTCCGTGAAATTCTTTGAACCACATCTTTGCATGTTCTTTTTCCTGATCAGCGGTCTCCAAATATAAAGCAGCGAGCTGTTCATAGCCTGCTTTTTTAGCAGCGGAAGCATAGTATGTATACTTGTTGCGTGCCTGTGATTCGCCTGCAAATGCGTCCATTAAGTTTTGTTCTGTTTTTGTTCCTTCATATTTTGACATCTTAAAATCCTCCTTTGAAAGTGTGTTGAATAGTTACATTTATTATACGTTCTAAACTGACGGTTAGTCAATTGCAATTATGTAACCCCGTCCGTTCATAGACATGGGGCTATTTCGTGGATGGCTTGTAGCTTAACCGAAGTATCTCTTTAATAATCCTTCGAATGCTTTTCCGTGACGGGCTTCATCTTTTGCCATCTCGTGTACGGTATCGTGGATTGCGTCTAAGTCAGCAGCTTTTGCACGTTTTGCAAGATCGAATTTACCTGCGGTTGCGCCGTTCTCTGCGTCAACTCTCATCTCAAGGTTCTTCTTGGTGCTGTCTGTTACGACTTCCCCTAATAACTCAGCAAATTTTGCTGCGTGCTCTGCTTCTTCGTAAGCAGCTTTTTCCCAGTAAAGACCGATCTCAGGATATCCTTCTCTATGTGCAACTCTTGACATTGCAAGGTACATACCTACTTCAGAACATTCTCCTTCGAAGTTAGCACGAAGATCAGCTAAGATATCCTCGCTCACACCCTTTGCGATACCTACAACGTGCTCTGCAGCCCATGTTTTCTCGCCAACCTGCTCTGTGAACTTCTCCGCTGGTGCTTTACAGATAGGACATACCTCCGGTGCTGAATCTCCCTCGTGAACATAACCACATACATTACATACAAATTTACTCATAATAATTTCTCCTTTTTCTTTGTTTTATTTTTTGTAATTAATAATAGTAATTGTTACTGATATTAATATAACAGATGAGATGGGAAATGTCAATAGCAATATTATAAAATATTTGAATAAAAAAAGATTAAAAAAGAGGTATTTGGAATGTCTGTTCCAAATACCTCCTACTTATTATAAGAAGTTTCTTAGCCGAAGTATCTCTTTAATAATCCTTCAAATGCTTTTCCGTGACGTGCTTCATCTTTTGCCATCTCATGTACGGTATCGTGGATTGCATCTAAGTCAGCAGCTTTTGCACGTTTTGCAAGATCGAATTTACCTGCGGTTGCACCGTTCTCAGCGTCAACTCTCATCTCAAGGTTCTTCTTGGTGCTGTCTGTTACGACTTCCCCTAATAACTCAGCAAATTTTGCTGCGTGCTCTGCTTCTTCGTAAGCAGCTTTTTCCCAGTAAAGACCAATCTCAGGATATCCTTCTCTATGTGCAACTCTTGACATTGCAAGGTACATACCTACTTCAGAACATTCTCCTTCAAAGTTAGCACGAAGATCAGCTAAGATATCCTCGCTTACACCCTTTGCGATACCTACAACGTGCTCTGCAGCCCATGTTTTCTCGCCAACCTGCTCTGTGAACTTCTCCGCTGGTGCTTTACAGATAGGACATACCTCCGGTGCTGAATCTCCCTCGTGAACATAACCACATACATTACATACAAATTTACTCATAATTAACTTCTCCTTTTCTTATTATATATTTTTTGCTAGTTTTATTTTAACACTATAGCTATAGAAATAACCATGTGTTAGAAACATATTTCATAAACTTTTAACATTATTAATTCTTTGTAATACAATCGCCACAAGTTCCATAGAATAAGATGGAATGCGATTCGATAATTCCGTCAAAGTTTTTCGCGGCAATTTCATTTACATGTTCAATATCGTCCATCTTCAAATCAATCATGCGTCCGCATTGTTTACAGAAGAAATGATTGTGTGGCATTACGTTTCCATCAAATCTGCATCCGCCGTCCGGAGTATTGATCTTAATTGCCTCTCCGATATCTGATAGTAAGTTCAAATTCCGATAAACAGTTCCAAGACTGATGTTCGGATATTCTTCTTTTACATGAAGATAAACCATATCCGCAGTTGGATGTTCCTTCGTACTTGATAAATAAGTTTTGATGGATTCTCGTTGTCTACTATATTTTAATGCTGCCAATGGGAATCCTCCTTTCAAATTGATAACAATAATAGTTACTAAAATTAATATAAAGCATCGACGGGAATTTGTCAACAATTATTTTTGAAAGTTCCGGAAAGTTCCGGAGGGTCTGTCCCCATGGCTCATAATTGCGCCGGAGGATCCGTCCCCATGGCTCACAATTGCACCGGAGGAAGCGTCCCCATGGCTCAGTTGTTGCACCGGAGGAAGCGTCCCCATGGCTCAGTTGTTACATAATATTTAATAACTATAAAAAGTATAAAAGCTTTCTTAAATGTCACCTATTATCACACTTTGTCGACCTTTTTAGGGCATACTTGTATTGACAGTTCACGAGGGAGTTGCTATAATTACCTCGTAACAATGTTAACAATTATGTAACATTTAAAACTTCCTACTAAAGATAAAAAACATTCAAAGGAGGTTTTATATGAAACAAAAGTTTATGAAGCAAAAGCTGGTTGTTGCTGCACTTGCAGGGACAATCATGATTCCGGGGAAGGCTTTTACGGTACATGCAGCAGATAACAATGTATTACCAACAGCAGGAATCGAAACGGTACTCGAGCAGTGTTATCAGTCCGATGTGAGTCATCCGATTGAACTTTATCTGGTACCGACTGAACAGGGTGAGTATTCTAACAGGGCGTTTGCGAATATAGCGGGAGATTTTATCTATGTGCGCAGCGCCCCTGATACAGAAAGTGAATGGTCTGGTAAATTATATGCAGGAAATATTGCGACCGTAATTGGCAGTGAAGGGGAATTTACACAGGTTGAATCCGGAAATGTAACGGGTTACGTTCCGACAGCGGATCTTCTGACCGGCGGTGCAGCGAAGGAATATGCACTTGAGCAGGTGAGAGAGTGCGCGAAGGTGACAGCGTCCGTGTTAAATGTACGTGACGGCCAGAGTACAGCTGCAAATATTATTGCACAGATTAAATATAATGAAGAATATACCATATTGGGAGAACCGGTCGATGGCTGGTATCCGATACAGGTCGGGGATGTGAGTGGATGGTCTTCCGGGACTTATCTGGAAGTGACAGACAATCTGACTTATGCAGAATCGAAAGAGGAAGAGGCGGCAAGACTTGCACAGGAGGAAGCTGACCGCATCGCGGCAGAGGAAGCAGCAGCGGCTGCGCAGGCGGCGGAAGAAGCAAGAGGAAGCGGTCAGGCGATTGTGGATTATGCCTGTCAGTTTATTGGAAACCCCTACGTATGGGGAGGAACAAGTCTGACGGAAGGCTGCGACTGTTCCGGATTTGTGCAATCGGTATATGCACATTTCGGCGTATCACTTCCGAGAACGACTTGGGATATGGAAAACATAGGAACACCGGTCAGCGCAGACAATGCAATGCCGGGAGATTTGTTCTTATATGATGGACATGTCGGTCTTTACATGGGAGACGGCACAATTGTAAATGCAATTGGAGCGGCGTATGGAATCGGAATATCCGATGCACGTTTTTCGAGTCTCGTTACAATAAGAAGAGTTCTTTAAAATAATCGGGCAGCGCAGAGAATACAGAGATTCACTGCGCTGCCCGAAAAATTGAAAAATTTTATTGAAAAATTAGATTCAGCAAAATGTACAAAAATGTTTTTTTTTGTCAAAAAAGGTCAGAAACACAAAAAATGAACTTTTCAACTTATCCACATTAAAAAATAGAAAAAACGTGGAAAAAAGGTATTTTTAGAAAAGTTATTCACATTATCCACAGGAAAACATGTGTTTTTGGTGGATTACTTTTGAAAACAAAAGAACAGGCGTTTTGTGAAGAAATGACGAAAATCGAAAATTGTCGAAAAAAAACCGTAAAGTTATTGACTTTTGAGATGTCTATTATTATTTGTGAGTAAACACGCAATTAAAGAAAATTCATGAAAATGACTGAATTATTTACACATTTTAAAAAGGACAATAAATGTTGATAAATCAAATAAGAAGGATTATAATAGAAAGCATTGAAGAATAAAGGAGGAAATGAACATGACAGTTTCTAAAGAGACAACAATTGGTACATTAATAGCAGAAGCTCCAACAGTAGCACCAATTCTTATGGAAATCGGAATGCACTGTCTCGGATGCCCGTCAGCTCAGGCTGAGACAATTCAGGAAGCAGCGATGGTTCACGGAATAGATGCAGATTTATTAGTAGAGAAAATTAATGCAGCAATTAATGCATAATGAATCAGTATATGAAAAACGGCTATGTACAATTGTACACGGCCGTTTTTCATATTTTGTCTTGTTCAGTTGTGTTAAATCTGCGAAAGTTTCTGGATGGCGTTCGCGGAGATCGTTGTCTCGCAGTGTTCCTCCAGATAGGCTAAAATCGCAGGTGATGCCTTTTCTGACGCACCATATTCGGAAAGCATATTACAAATCTTATTGAATTCTAACGTGGTAAGGTCTGACTGAGTCAGTGCCAGTACGTAAATCCCTGTGGAATTATTCTTGTATAACGTGTTCGAGCCGCTGTACTGCGGAGCCAGCAGGTGAGATACCAGAATGACACTGTCGATATCTTCAAAGGAAAACAGACGAACCTGAAACGGCGCTTTATTTTCCTTTTCCCGGACTGTGGAAACATCGGATGCAGCCCCCTTTACCTTGTCAAGTAAATCGAGGAATTCCTCCGCACCGTCTAATTTCTCCAGCTGGCTAATGTTTGTATTTGTATCAAACTCACCGTTCGGGGTGAATTTTGAAAATCTCGTATCTAATTCTTCAGGGTCTTCCACTTTGGTGATAATGAGTACAAGCGAATCGGCAGAAGCAGGGATTGCTTCGATCATCAGAGGGATATCTTCGGCTTCGAAACCGAAATCAAAAGAGGCCTGCTGCATCATATCACGGAATAATGATTTTGCTTTCTCGGTACCGTACGCAAGCTCACTGAGCTTTAACTGACGTTCTGCCAAATCGGCACGCGTTAAGGTACAACGAATTTGATTGTCATTTAATTTTTCAATCTTCATATAATCACATCCTTATTGAATTGAAACATAAATGGTTTCTCACTATTAGTATAAACAAAAACAAAAAATATGTAAAGAAAAACAAAAAATACTTGCAATCTGAAAATGAGATGCTATAATTGCAGATACAAGAAGGTAGTATTTCCCAATCGGACAAAAAAATGCAAAGGGGGAGTACAATACAAAAATAAATATCATTGTTCTCATGCAGTTATTTATTTGATCTAACAATTCTAAAGTTCATTATCAATTAGGATTATTCATTCGTTCACAATTCGTGAACAAAAAATCAATCAGACTTAATTTTTTGTGCAGAAAATTTTTAGTAGCAGTTATTTAGTAGTTGTCGGTAATTTTAACAGTAACATAACAACTATCTTCTTGTCGGCTTTTCAGATGAGGCACCGCGAAGAAAACCTTATGGAAAAAGTCAGTCTCCGATTTGGGGGAAAGGAAAAAATGATTAATGAGAACGATCGATATATGAAATTATTTGCAGAATTAGAACAGCTGGAGGAAAAAGGTGTCCAGATCGGAATGGACGGAACTCCGGCAAGCCCACAGCAGGTGGTGAATGCTCACATGGTGAAAGAAGAAGGTGCATATATGCGTGATTACGTTATAAACAAAGACGGAAATATTGAAAAAATCGACTTTACGAAACTGAAACATTAGATCGAGAATAGGATTCCCCTCCTGTATGGATAAAATGGATGTAAAATGTCGAAAATATAATGACGGATATAGAAAATATGTTATAATGAAAGCTGATAGAGGAGGTACGGTATGGACGAGAGAGAAAATCGAAAAAAACGCCCAGCTGGACAAAGGCCAAGTGGAAACAGACCACAAGCCGGAGGAAGACCGCAATCTGGAGGCAGAAGACCGCGGACGGACAGAGAAGAACTGAGAGCGCGCAAAGCCCGGCTTGCAAGAGCACGGAAAAAGAGACAGCGCAGGCTCATAATCAGTATCATGCTGGTGATTATTTTAGTGATTGCAGTAGTAGCCGGAATATTTATCTGGCAGAGGTATGGCGCATCAAAAGAAACTGCTGATTTGAACAAATATTATGGATTAACGGCAGAAGATGATCTGGCTATTATTGTGAATGATACAATGGTAGGAGCGGGTGGTAAAGTTATTGACGGAGTTCCTTATATCGAGTATGAGGCACTTCGCAAGAATGTGAACAGCCGGTTTTACTGGGATGCGAATGAGAGCAAGCTGCTTTACACACTGCCGAATGGTAATGTTACGGTTAGCGTGGGAAGTAAGGATTACTCCGTAATTGCTGAACAGAAGAATGTTGATTATGTGATTCTGAAGACCGAGGGAAGTACCGCATATATAGCACTCGATTTTGTAAAACAATATACGAGCATGGATTACACGGTGAGTGAGAATCCGAACAGAGCAATGATCGTAACCGAAGAAGGTGAAACGACTGTTGCGACAATGAAAAAGAATACACAGGTTCGCTATCAGGGCGGGGTAAAGAGCCCGATTCTGACAGAGGTTTCCAAATCCGATCAGGTGACCGTAATTGAAGACGAAGGAAATTGGAAAAAGGTGCGTACCAGCGATGGATTTATCGGATATGTGAAAAAGAACACATTAAAAAAAGAGACGACAGAGACCATTTCCAGAGACTTTGAAGAGCCAGAGTATACGAGTATCAAAAAAGATTATAAGATTAATATGACATGGAATAATGTTGAGAATGACACAGCAAATGCACAGGCATTGACAGACCTTACAGGAACGACCGGGTTGACGACTGTTTCGCCAACTTGGTTCGGCATTGCAGACACGGAAGGAAATCTGACATCCATTGCGGATTCTTCTTACGTACAGTTTGCACATACGGCGAATCTGGAGGTCTGGGCAATGTTCCGCGATTTTCATAACGGCCTCAGCACACAGGAAGAAGTGACACAGGTTCTGAGTTATACTTCAAAGCGAGAGAACCTTGAGAATCAGGTGATTGCAGCAGCTTTACAGGCTGGTGTAGATGGAATTAATCTTGACTTCGAATTGATTTCAGAAGAATGTGGTGTACATTTCATTCAGTTTGTTCGTGAATTAGGTGTAAAATGCAGACAAAACGGACTTGTTTTTTCCGTTGATAATTATGTCCCGATGCCTTATAATTCATTTAGAGACTATAAGGAGCAGGGAATCGTAGCCGATTATGTTGTGATCATGGGATATGATGAACACACATCAGCTTCGGAGGAACCCGGTTCTGTGGCATCTTACAATTACGTAAAAGCGGGAATTGAAGATATGTTAACGATGGTTCCGGCAGAGAAAGTCATTAACGGAGTTCCGTTCTACACCCGGTTATGGGCTGTGACAGACAGTGGATTCTCCTGCGAGGATTACCGCATGAGCAAACAGGAAGAAGTCCTTTCGAATGCGGGCATAACAGCTTCATGGGATGATACAGCCAAGCAGAATTATGCGGAATGGGAAGCGGACGGCACAACGTATAAGATGTGGCTGGAAGATGCAGCATCCATTGAGGAGAAGATGAAACTGATCAAATCAGAGAATATCGCAGGGGTATCAACATGGTGTCTGGGATATGAGACTTCTGACATATGGAATACGATACTTCAATATGTAAATTAAGTGGAAGCGGGAGATTTTCAGGAGCCCGGACAATCAGGAGGAAGCAATGAAGGATAATTACAAAGGACAGGCAATAGGAATCTTTGAACTGGATAATCTGGTGGCCTGCTATGTCGCACTTGATGCGGCAAGCAAAGCGGCGGATGTCAAGATTCAGGGCGTAGAAAGAAACCGTTTGAAATCAGGAGCATGTGTGAAGATGCGCGGAGATATCTCGAATGTCAATGCAGCGATGGAGGTTGCGCTTAAGACGGCAGAACCAATCGCAAAGATCGTGAGCAGTACAGTGATTGCATCGCCGACAGAAGGAACGGATGTAGCGATGGATATGACGATTCTTAAATAAACCGATAGGAGAGATCAGATATGAAATACGGAGCATATGGATTAGTAGAAGTATTAGGAAGTACAGCGGCAATCCTTGTTGTCGATAAGATGTTGAAAACATCATCAGTCGGATTTGAGACATGGAATACAAAATGCGGTGGACATGTCACGGTTTTTCTGGGCGGAGATGTCTCAGCAGTACAGTCTGCGGTGGAAGCCGTGAAGGAGAATCCGCCATGTGATATTATTGCGGCCGCAGTGATTTCCAATCCTTCGGAAGAGACAGAACGTATGGTGGGGTTGGCACGATAGAACTGTAGAATAGAAAGTAGATGCAAAACCTGCAGCCTGCCTTTTGTGGCGGGCTGTTTTTAAACGGAAAGGATTTCTTTTTTTCTGTCATTCGGCATATAATTAAAAAAATGTCTGGGGATTTCTGTGTGAAAAAAGAGAAAAAGAAAAAACTGAAAATTTTGATGGCAATGATCCTATTTGCGGTGATTATTGCTCTGGTGCAGTGGCTGCGCGGGCAGATTCTGGAATTGGAAGTGTCAGGGAATCGTGTGACAGAGAACGCAGCAGGTCAAAACATTGTCATAATTGATCCGGGTCACGGAGGATCGGATTCTGGTAAAGTCGGCGTGAATCAGGTGCTGGAAAAGGATATCAATCTGGTAATTGCACAACGGTTGAAGCAGCTTTTAGAACAGCAGAAGGTAGAAGTGCAGATGACCAGAGAGTCAGGTGAGTCCATTGCGGACTCGAAGATGGAGGATATGTGTGCCCGTGTGGATATGATCAACCGTTCGGAGGCGAATCTGGCAGTCAGCATTCATCAGAATAGTTATACAGCGGAATCGGTTCACGGAGCCCAGGTATTCTACCATACCAGCTCAAAAGAGGGAAAGGAAGCGGCACTGATCCTGCAGGAGGCATTGAAGCAGCTTGATCCCGGCAATACAAGACAGGCAAAAGCAGATAGTTCTTATTATATGCTTCGCAAGACAGAGAGGCCCGTGGTAATTGTGGAATGTGGTTTTTTGAGTAATTGGGAAGAGGCGGAGAAATTAGAAACGGAAGAATATCAGATAAAAATAGCCGAAGCGGTGTGCTCCGGCATTATCACATATTTAAATAAGCAGATGCTATAGATACGGTGTTGATGGAATCTCAGGGTAGCTCCCCATGGAGATCAGAAGTTCAAGACCAATCTGTCTGGCTTCTAAAACGGCATTCCTGACAGCACTTGCATCACCGGTCACGATAAGGATGACTTCATTGGAATGGCTGGTCTTGCGATCAGGTGTCATATAGCTGACAATCGCTACATCTGCGGATTTAACGGCAGTGTCCGCCATAACGAGTCCGATGGCAGCAGGCGATCCGCACATAAATCCGAACGCCTGATTCAGTGGCGCGTCGAAGGCCATGTTAAGAGCCTGACTGGCACTTGCGGAAAAAGCAAATTCCAAATGACCGGCTTCACTGATATACAACTCACCGGCATATTTGTTAATCAGTTCTAAAGAAATCTCAACTGCGTGACGAACATCAGATACTGTGTCACCGCCAATGATGATGAAATTGCCATGACCGCCCCATCCCTTGGTGTCACGAGGTAATTCGATGGAAACAACCTCGGTGTTTGTGGATTTTACGGCCTCATCAACCGCGGTAATCTGGCCGGCGGCACCGGTTCGTGAACTAATCAGCCCGAGAGCTTTGTATGGATGTGGGAGATTCATCTCCTGCAAGAGTGCATCATCGACGCGTGAAATGAGCAGACCGATGGTATCGAGTACTGCGGTGCCGACGTATTCGGTTCGTTTGCAATCCATGCTGATGTCGTGTACGTTCATAAGAATCTCCTTCAAAAATCAATATAAGCACAGTATACCGTTCGGCAAAAAAAATGTCAATGAAATGGAGTTTTATCAAAAAAATAATATAGATAGTGAAGTATTTCACTTGCATATTGTGCATATTTGGACTAGAATATATTTACTGTTTTAAACGGATTTTAAAAATATCGAAGCGATTGAGATAGGAGAAATGTATGGGTTATAAATTTAAGCAACAAACCATAATTGAAAATATGAATAACATATTATCTGGATTAGTGGATTACTATGGTGCTGATTATGCTTATTATATAGAGAAAACAGATGACACATTACCAACTGTTTATGAGTGGTGTAAGATCGGTATGCCATTTCAAAAAGAAGAGCTGGAGAATTTGCCGAAAGAAGACTATCCCGATTGGCTGCTTCACGAGACCGAGGGTGAGAATCTGAGCCTGCATATGCAGCTTGGAGATGATATGACAGCGATTCTCGCAATCATTGACGTCACGAAACATTGGGACGAGCATGATTTTGCGAGGCTTATGCTGCCTCACATCGTACAGTCACTGGGAATGCAGCGGCTCCAGATCCAACAGGAATATTTGAGCTATCATGATGATTTGACGGGACTTTTGAATCGGAATGCACTGGTCTCTTATCTGGATGAGACGATAGCCGATCATTTAAAATCTGCGGGAACACTCTGTGTCGATATCAATGGATTAAAACTGTTTAATCGTGAATTTGGACGTGAGTATGGTGACGAGGTTGTTATGCGTGTCGGGGAATTGCTGGAAGAATTTTTCCGCGGACAGAAGGTGTTCCGTCTGACCGGAGATGAATTCCTCGTATTTACGGAGGATCTTCCATATGAAGAATTTCTGAAGCAGATCGCAGCACTTCAGGAGAAACTGGAGAACATTTCACTGAATCTTGCATCGCTGGGATATTCGTGGGAAAAAGTCGACATAGATATGAACGATATGGTTGATAAAGCAGAAGAGCATATGCGCGCAGCGAAGGAAGAACTTGCAAAGCAGGATTCGAAGGTGAAGCATACGCCGGTGATTAAGAGTGATCTGATGGAGGATCTGGCGCAGGGGAACTATGTCGTGTGTCTGCAGCCTAAGGTCGAAGTGGAGAGTGAAGAGGTCGTTTCCGCAGAGGCATTGATCCGGTACCGCCATCCGGACATGGGCCTGATGGAACCGGAGAGATATCTTCGTCTGCTGAATCGTACGGGACTGTCTCATTATCTCGATATGTTTGTATTTGAGGAGGTCTGTAAGATTATTCACAGCTGGATTCAGAGGGACAAGCCGGTGATTCCGATTTCGGTGAATTTCTCAGGGTCGACACTTCGGGAAGAGCATATGGCAGAGCAGATGATGGAGCTGATTGAACAGTATCATATTCCGTTTGAATATCTGGAAGTGGAAGTATCCGAAACGGATGAGTCCATGAATCAGGAGATGCTCGCAGAGACAAGTGATAAGATTCGTAAGTCCAATATCCGTGTGACACTTGATAATTTCGGAACGAAGAATTCCAGCCTGTCCGTGCTGTCAATTATGGAATTTGATGGTCTGAAGCTGGATAAAGGTCTGATTACAAATATTGTGAGCAGCAGGAGAAGTCAGATTGTAGCGAAAGCAATTGTTGATGTGTGCAGAGAACTGGGAGCAAGTATTACCGCGACCGGTGTTGAGACTCAGGATCAGTTCAATATTTTGAAGGAACTTCACTGTGATTATGTGCAGGGATTTTTCTTTAATAAGCCGATTGCGCCGGATGCATTCGAGATAAGATACATGCAGGACTGATGCGTGAGAATAACCTTACAAAAGATGTCCCCCGCTTCTGGACGAAGCGAGAGCGGATTCCAAGTATCTGCCTGACGGGAACAGAATATATAGAACATATAAAAAGGATGCTTTTATCAGCAATGTCATTTAGATAAGGACATTGAAATAAAGGTTGGTCTCTAATAGCTGGTAAACATTTTTGTTTATCAGCTATTTTTCTGCCTTTTTATAAAAAATTTGCATTACAATAAGACAGACGGTTA
>JAQUUC010000058.1 GCA_028694105.1 Hespellia sp. | reverse complement strand
TGATTCCAATCATTGATAAGATGGATAAGGTAGGATATCATTCCGTAGAATGCTGGGGAGGTGCTACATTTGATGCATCCCTTCGTTTCTTAAAAGAAGATCCATGGGACAGACTTCGTAAGTTCCGTGACGGATTCAAGAACACAAAACTTCAGATGTTATTCCGTGGACAGAACATCTTAGGATATCGTCCATATGCAGATGATGTTGTAGAATATTTTGTACAGAAATCAATCGCAAACGGTATCGATATCATTCGTATCTTTGACTGCCTGAACGATTTACGTAATCTTCAGACAGCCGTAACGGCAGCTAACAAAGAAAAGGGTCATGCACAGGTTGCACTTTCTTATACTTTGGGTGATGCTTACACAATGGATTACTGGACCGGTATCGCAAAGCAGATTGAAGACATGGGTGCTGAGTCTATCTGTATCAAGGATATGGCAGGATTGCTCCTTCCTTACAAAGCTACAGAGATGATTGCAGCGATGAAAGAAGCGGTAAACATTCCAATCCAGCTTCATACACATTACACATCAGGCGTTGCTTCTATGACATACATGAAGGCTGTTGAAGCCGGTGTTGATGTCATTGATACTGCAATGTCACCATTTGCACTTGGAACCTCTCAGCCGGCAACAGAAGTTATGGTTGAGACATTCAAAGGCACACCATATGATACAGGATTTGATCAGACACTTTTAGCTGAGATTGCTGATTACTTCAGACCAATCAGAGACGAAGCACTTGATTCAGGTCTCTTAAATCCTAAGAACCTTGGTGTTAATATCAAGACTTTACTTTATCAGGTACCGGGTGGTATGCTTTCAAACCTTACTTCTCAGTTAAAAGAGCAGGGCGCAGAAGACAAATACTACGAAGTACTCGAAGAAGTACCACGTGTGCGTAAAGACCTTGGAGAGTGTCCACTTGTAACTCCTTCTTCGCAGATCGTTGGAACACAGGCTGTATTCAACGTTCTTATGGGTGAGAGATACAAGATGGCAACAAAAGAGACAAAAGATGTATTATCTGGTAAATACGGTAAGACTGTAAAACCATTTAATCCGGAAGTTGTTGAAAAATGTATCGGTAAAGATGCAGAAATCATCACTTGCCGTCCGGCAGATCTGATTCCGGATGAGCTTGACACACTCCGTGCCGAGATGGCCCAGTACAGCCAGCAGGATGAAGACGTATTGACATACGCATTATTCCCACAGGTTGCTACAGACTTCTTTAAGTATAGAGAAGCTCAGCAGACAAAAGTTGATGCCAGTGTAGCAGATACAGAGGATGGAGCTTATCCAGTTTAAATTTGAGTTAATGGAAAACGTTCGGTGAGAGCCTGCGTATTGTCCTTACGGACGGTACGCAGGCTCTCATCTGGCTTCTGCGACTGATTTAAATTCCTTAGAAATATATGTCAATGAAATATGAGCAAAACAAAGTGAAAATATTTTATAACTATTGTAAGAATATTGATTATATGCTATTATTTTTATAAGCATTATTTTCTGTTATTCTTATAGCGCAGCAGCGTTCTATATATTGGTCGTTCGACCGTTCATGGAAATTTTCGATGCTTACATCACTAATTTACAAGTAGCGAGAATTTTTGAACAAGAGCGATGCAGATTTTCTCCTACTATTTTTACAAGGAGGAAAGAATATGGGACAAAGCAGTAAAGTACAGTGTGCCAGAGTATGAGGGGTATTCCTGCCGTGAGATTATGGAATTCATCGAGGGAAACAGTATTTCTGTAGAAGATTACATCGCGCCAGATACAGATAGCCGGATTGTGGGAGAGGATACGGTACAGACCTCAAGGGATGAGACGAATCTGTCCTTCGACATTAAGTTCCGAGTACGACATCCAGTTGAAAAGCCGCTACATCTTCATATTGATATTGAATTGCAGGGCAAGTATTATCTGGGATATCCGATTGAAAAACGTGGGATCTACAATTTGTCAAGAATGATTGGCTCACAGATTGAAGTGGTAAATGCAAAGACAAATTACAATAAATTAGAAAAGGCGTATTGTATCTTTGTCTGTGTTGGAAATTTACCGAAATATTTGTGGAACACGGTCTCTTATTACAAGTTCACCAATACGAAAAATATCGGCGAGGTAGCAGCAAAAGAAGAAAATTATGATCTGATGGGGCTTGTGATTATAAGAATTGGAGAAGTGATCAATAAGAACATCGTAGACATTGTTCGGTTCTTACATGGTATTTTCTATGATGTTACAGAAGTGGATAATTATATTGATTTTTCGGATAATGAAGAATTTCGGAAGGAGATGGGAAGCTTGGCAATTACAGGAGAACATCTGATTGAATACGGACAGCATATAGAACAGGAGAATACCCGCAAGGAAAAAGAACGGGCTGATAAGGAAAAGGAACGAGCTAATAAGGAAAAAGAACGAGCAGATAAAGAAAAAGAGCGGGCTGATGTGACGGAGAGAGAGAATGCGGCTCTGCGTCAAAGAATACGAGAGCTTGAAGGCAAGAAATAATACAAAATGTTTCACTATGGCGGATTTCCATTAGGAACTTCGCCTTTGTGATTGGTGCTGCAGAGACACATGAATAAAAAGAATGCGGAGTTCACAATTGGTTGTTTGAATTTATCTGCGTGGTATTGTATAATAAGTCAGATGTGTATATGGAAAAACATATGCCATGTAGTTGGGATACATGAGAAAGAGGTTATCGTGGGTGAGAATAGCACAAATGAGTTATTGAATCGAATAGAAGAGTCCTATCCAAAGTTCAGCAAGGGCCAGAAGCGACTGGCAGACTTTATTCAAAAGGAATATGATAAAGCAGTCTTTATGACAGCTGCAAAGATGGGAACAGAGGTAGGAGTGAGTGAGTCCACCGTTGTAAGATTCGCATCACAGCTTGGATACAAAGGTTATCCGGGATTTCAAAAAGCACTGGAAGAGCTTGTGCGTAACAAATTAAATTCCATTCAGCGTATGGAAGTGGCATATGGAAGAATGGATCATTCGGAGATTTTATCGACCGTGTTGCAGTCGGATATTGAAAAAATCAAGCAGACGCTCACAATGATTGATCAGGAAGCCTTTGAACTCGCAATAGACACGCTCCTGAATGCAAAGCGTATCTATGTGGTTGGAATTCGAAGCTGTGCACCATTAGCTGAATTCCTGAGCTTTTATCTGAATCTGATCTGTGATAATGTAACGGCGGTCCATACGAACAGCTCAAGTGAGACCTTTGAGCAATTGATTCGTATAGGGGAAAACGATGCGATTATAGGTATTAGCTTCCCGCGATATTCGATGCGTACATTAAAGGCACTTGAATTTGCAAGCAACCGGAAAGCGAAGGTGATTACATTGACCGACAGCGTTCATTCACCGATGAATCTGTATTCCTCCTGCAATCTGATTGCGAGAAGTGATATGGCGTCCATTGTGGATTCACTGGTTGCGCCTCTGAGTGTCATCAATGCACTTGTTGTGGCTATGTGTATGAAAAAGCAGGAGGATGTGATTAAGACGCTGGAGACGCTGGAGGACATCTGGGATGAGTATCAGGTGTACAGCAGAGATGAACTGAATCCTGTGGATGACCATGTGGAAATGAAAAAGAAAGAAAAAGAGGAATCGTAGATGAGTAAGGTTCTGATAGTAGGCGGAGGCGCAGCCGGAATGATGGCGGCGATTGTCTCTGCGAGAAATGGTCATGAAGTCCATCTGTATGAGAAGAATGAAAAGCTTGGAAAAAAGCTGTTTATCACGGGAAAAGGACGATGCAATATTACAAATGCATGTGATATGGACACACTGTTTGATTCGGTCATCAGCAATTCCAAGTTTTTATATAGCAGTTTTTACAGCTTTACCAATGAGCAGGCGATTGATTTTTTTGAAGAACTCGGTGTGCATACGAAGATCGAACGTGGAAATCGTGTGTTTCCGGTATCGGATCATTCATCGGATGTAATTGGAGCGATGACGCGGGAAATGCGAAAGCTGGATGTAAATATTTATTTGAACAGCGAGATATGCGGTGTCGTTTCGAAGGACGGAGCATTCTCTTATATAGAAGAGAAAAAAGGAAAGAAAATCTATGGAGCTGCATGCATCGTGGCAACCGGCGGAATTTCCTATCAGAGTACCGGGTCTACCGGAGATGGTTTCCGTTTCGCAAGAGATGCAGGGCATGAAGTGACGAAGCTGTATCCTTCGCTGGTGCCGATGACGGTGAAGGAAGCGTACGCAAAAGAATTGATGGGACTGTCACTTCGAAATGTACAGGTGACGATCTATAACGGAAAGAAAAAGCTGTATGAAGAGTTTGGCGAAATGCTATTTACACATTTTGGCGTGAGTGGACCACTGATTATCAGTGCGAGCAGTCTGATTGGACCACAGATTCAAAAAAATGAGATGAAGATGTACATTGATTTAAAACCTGCGCTGTCATTCGAACAGCTGGATGCGCGTGTCCTGCGGGATTTTGAGGATGCGAAGAATAAGCAGTTTAAAAATTCAATTGACAAATTATTCCCGGCAAAATTAAAACCGGTGATGTTAGAACTTGGCGGAATTGATCCGGAGAAGAAAGTGAATGAGATATCAAAAGAAGAACGACATACATTTGTACATTTAATCAAAGCATTTCCGATGACAATTACCGGACTGCGGGATTATAATGAAGCGATTATTACAAAAGGCGGTATTAAGGTCAAGGAGATTGATCCGGGTACGATGGAATCGAAGCTGGTATCCGGGTTATACTTTATTGGAGAGGTGCTGGATCTGGATGCGCTGACCGGCGGATTTAATCTGCAGATTGCATGGTCGACAGCGGCTGCTGCAGCGAATGCAATTGATTGAGAATAGAAAAATGAAAACAGGAAAGAAAAGATTGGAGAAATAAATATGGGATATAATGTAGCAATCGATGGTCCGGCAGGAGCGGGTAAAAGTACCATTGCAAAATTAGTTGCAAAAGAAAAAGGATATATTTATGTGGACACCGGTGCGATGTACCGTGGTCTTGCAGTTTATTTTTTGGATTGTGGTATGAAAGCGGAAGAATTGGATAAAATAATAGAAGCATGCAAAACTGCTGAGGTGAGCATTGCTTATGAAAAAGGCATGCAGCAGGTATATCTGAATGGGAAGAACATCACGGACAGACTCCGCACGGAAGAGGTCGGAAATATGGCCTCGAAAACATCGGCAATTCCGGAAGTTCGTGCGAAACTCTTAGAACTGCAGAGAAATCTTGCGGCGAAGGAAGACGTGATCATGGACGGGCGCGACATCGGAACCAATATCCTGCCAAATGCAGATGTGAAAATTTATCTGACGGCAAGCGTTGAGACGAGAGCGAAGAGACGGTTTGATGAACTGACGGAAAAGGGGATATCGTGTGATTACGATGAGATTGCAAAAGATATCGAAGACCGTGACTGCCGGGACATGAACCGCGACATTGCGCCGCTGAAGCAGGCGAAGGATGCGCATCTTGTTGACAGCTCTGACATGACAATTGAAGAGGTTGTCGCAAAGATTGTGGGCTATTGTAAATAATTCTGGAGATGAAAATGAACGTAAAATTAGCAGAGACAGCCGGTTTTTGTTTTGGAGTAAAGCGTGCGGTTGACACCGTATATAAACAGATTGCCGAAAACCCGGATACACCGATCTACACATATGGTCCCATTATTCATAATGATGAAGTGATCAAAGATATGAAGAAAAAAGGAATCCATGTGATACGGTCGGACGAGGAACTGATGACACTGGAAAAGGGAATTGTAATTGTCCGTTCCCACGGTGTTCCGAAAAGTGTGTGCAGACGGCTGGAAGCAGCTGGCATGACATGTGTGGACGCCACCTGTCCGTTTGTAAAAAAGATACACAAAATCGTCGAACGCGAGAGTGAGGCGGGCAAACATATCGTGATCATTGGAAATGAATCGCATCCCGAAGTGGAAGGAATTATGGGATGGGCGAACGGTCCCGTCAGTGTGATTCAGACGGTGGAGGATGCGTATCATTTTCAGATTCCGGAAGAAAAATCGATATGTATTGTATCTCAAACGACATTTAATTACAACAAATTCAAAGAACTAGTTGAAATTATTTCCGAAACGCGGTATGATATAACTGTTTTAAATACAATCTGTAGTGCGACAAAAGAGCGTCAGACGGAAGCAAAATCAATTGCGGAAGAAGTTGATGCTATGATCGTGATTGGAGACAAGATGAGTTCCAACTCACAGAAACTATTTGAAATATGTAATACAGCATGTAAGGCTACGTACTTTATACAGACACTTGACGATTTGGATACGAATCAATTGAGGTCCGTGGATACAGTAGGTATTACAGCAGGGGCATCCACGCCCAACAATATAATTGAGGAGGTTCAAAAAAATGTCAGAATTATCTTTTGAACAAATGTTAGAGGATTCATTTAAAACAATACATAACGGAGAGGTAGTAGACGGTACAGTCATTGATGTGAAACCTGATGAGATCATCTTGAACATCGGTTACAAAGCAGACGGTATCATTTCAAAGAGTGAGTACTCAAACGATCAATCAATCGATTTGACCACAGTTGTATCTGTTGGCGACCCTATGACCGTTAAAGTATTAAAAGTAAATGATGGCGAAGGTCAGGTGTTATTGACTTATAAGAGATTAGCAGCTGAGAAGGGAAATGAGAGACTCAAAGAAGCTTATGAGAACCATGAAGTTCTGAAAGCTATAGTTACTCAGATTCTTGGCGGTGGATTATGTGCAGAGGTTGAGGGCGCAAGAGTATTCATCCCGGCAAGTCTTGTATCAGATACTTATGAGAAAGATCTCACAAAGTATGATGGAAAAGAAATCGAATTTGTAATCAGCGAATTCAATCCGAGAAGAAACCGTGTCATCGGTGACAGAAGACAGTTACTCGTTGCCGAGAGAGCAGAGAAACAGAAAGAATTATTCGCAAAGCTTCAGATTGGAGATACAATTGAAGGTGTTGTTAAGAATGTAACTGACTTTGGTGCATTCATCGACTTGGGCGGAGTAGACGGATTACTTCATATCTCTGAGATGTCTTGGGGAAGAGTAGAGAATCCGAAGAAAGTATTCCAGATTGGTGATGAAGTTAAGGTCCTTGTTAAGGATATCAACGACACAAAGGTTGCACTTAGCTTAAAATTCCCAGAGACAAATCCTTGGGCTAACGCCGTAGATGATTTTGCAGTCGGAACAGTTATCACAGGTAAGGTTGCCCGTATGACAGACTTTGGTGCTTTCGTAGAGTTAGCTCCCGGTGTTGATGCATTATTGCATGTATCACAGATTTCACGAGCACACGTTGATAAACCATCTGACGTATTATCACAGGGTCAGGAGATCACAGCTAAGATTGTTGATTTGAATGAAGCAGATAGAAAAATCAGCTTAAGCATGAAAGCTTTGGAGCCGGATGAAGAGGCTGTAGAAGCTGCTGAGGATACAACAGAAGCGTAATTAAATTACAATTAGAGGGTAGAGACTAGCCTTAGTCTCTACTTTTTTGTTGCACAGCAAACAAGATAGAAGCCTGATCGACCTTTATCTTGTTGCCAAGCATGTGTTAAAAAATCTACAAAATGTTTTTGATTAGATACAAGAATATTGTTGAAACTGCTGGATTTCCAGCGAATTTTCTTGTATGATAGATTGTAATGTAAAAGAAAGGAAGGAATGAAAAATGGGACTTCTAACATTTAAAGGTGGAATTCACCCAGATGACGGCAAGAGCCTTGCAAAAGATCAGGCGATTGTTTCGATTCTGCCAAAGGGTGATTTGATCTATCCACTTTCACAACATATCGGAGCTCCGGCAAAACCGGTTGTTCAGGTTGGAGATCAGGTGCTTAAGGGTCAGATGATTGCAGAGGCGGGAGGCTTCGTATCGGCTCCAATCTATGCGTCTGTTTCTGGAACGGTAAAAGCGCTGGAACCACATTTTAACCCGACAGGCAGTAAAGTACCTTGTCTGGTAATTGAGAATGATGGGGAATATCAGGAGACGAAATACGCTCAGGCCAAACCTCTCGCAGAGATGACAAAGGAAGAAGTATTGAATATGATTGGTGAAGCAGGCATTGTTGGTATGGGTGGTGCAGGCTTCCCGACACGCGTTAAATTATCACCGAAAGAGCCGGAGAAAATTGATTACATTATTGCGAACTGTGCAGAATGTGAGCCGTATATTACAGCGGATTACCGCCGTATGCTCGAGGATACAGAAAAGCTTGTCAGTGGTATGAGAGTTGTATTATCTCTCTTTGACAATGCGAAGGGGATTTTTGGCGTTGAGGATAACAAAAAAGACTGCATTGAAAAATTAGAAGAGGCAATCAAAGACGAGCCCCGTATGTCTGTAAAAATACTGCAGACAAAATATCCACAGGGTGCAGAGCGCCAGATGATCTATGCTGCGACAAAACGTGCAATTAACTCTGCGATGCTTCCTGCAGATGCAGGCTGTGTCGTTGACAATGTGGAGACACTTATCGGGATACATACAGCTGTAGTTGAGGGAAAACCTTTGATGGAACGTGTTGTTACAGTAAGTGGAGATGCGGTGGAAAAACCCGGCAATTTCAGAGTACTGCTCGGCATGAACCAGAAGGAGCTTGTAGATGCGGCAGGTGGATTCAAAACACCACCACAAAAAGTGATTTCAGGCGGACCGATGATGGGATTTAGTATGTTTACATTAGATACGCCAATTACAAAGACATCGTCTTCGATTCTGGGATTTTTAGAAGATGAGGTTGCTAAGGCACAGACAACAGCCTGCATTAACTGTGGACGCTGTGTAGAGGTCTGTCCGAGCAGAATCATCCCTTCAAGACTTGCAGATTATGCAGAACGTCACGATGAGGATACCTTTGTGAAACAGAACGGTCTGGAATGTGTGGAATGTGGCTCCTGCAGTTATGTGTGTCCGGCTAAAAGACCTTTAAAACAATCCATTGGATCCATGCGAAAAATTGCTTTAGCAAATAAAAAGAAAAAATAACAGGAGAGGTAAAAAACAGTGAATGAGAATTATAATATTTCATCCTCACCACATATTCGCGATAAAGTGACAAGCAGTAATATTATGCTGTTTGTTGTGATTGCTTTGTTACAGGCTACAATATTTGGTGTATTTAACTTCGGGATGAGCGCGCTTATCAATGTGGTATTAACGACTGCAACCGCTGTATTAGCGGAGTATGTATATGAGAAGCTGATGAAAAAGCCGGTTACAATCAGGGATTTCAGTGCGGTTGTAACAGGATTGTTATTAGCGTTAAACCTCCCACCGACACTTCCGTACTGGATGGGACCTCTGGGTGCCGTATTTGCAATTATTGTGGTAAAACAGTTATTCGGCGGACTGGGACAGAACTTTATGAACCCTGCACTGGCAGCGAGATGTTTCCTTTTGATTTCATTTACAGGAAAAATGACTTATTTCGTATATGACGGCGTGACAGGTGCAACACCACTCGCAGAGTTAAAAGCAGGCGGAGTTGTAAATACGATGGATATGCTGATTGGAAATGTCAGAGGTACGATCGGGGAAACATCGGTTATCGCAATTATGATTGGTGCGATTTTTCTTCTGCTTATGGGTGTGATCGATCTCCGTATTCCGGGTACATATTTAGTTACTTTTGTAATCTTTATTACAATTTTCGGAGGACACGGTATTGATGCCCAGTATATTACAGCGCATCTTTGCGGTGGTGGTATTATGCTGGGAGCATGGTTCATGGCTACCGACTATGTTACATCGCCGATTACGAAGACCGGACAGATTGTGTACGGTATCTGTCTTGGTGTACTGACCGGATTATTCCGTCTGTTTGGCGGATCGGCAGAAGGTGTATCTTATGCAATTATCTTCAGTAATCTCTTAGTTCCATTGATTGAGAGAATTACTCTTCCAAAACCATTTGGCAAAGGAGGAGAAAAATAATGAATAAAATGATAAAAAATGCACTGATACTGATGGCAATTACATTGGTTGCCGGACTGGGACTCGGCGTGGTATATGAGATCACAAAAGCACCAATTAAAACTGCTCAGGAGAAGGCGAAACAGGAGGCATATAAATCCGTGCTCCCTGATGCTGCAGAATTTACGGCATACGCTGATTTTGATGCAGCAAAAGCCGCAGATATTTTGAACGAAGCAGGACTTGACAGTGATATAATCAATGAAGTAGCAGAAGCCAAAGACAGCAGTGGTGAGACCATCGGTTATGTGGTTACTGTTACATCAAAAGAAGGATATGGCGGAGACATTCAGATTTCCACGGGCATCGACTCGACAGGAACGGTAAAGGGTGTTTCAATTCTTAGTATCAGTGAAACTGCCGGACTTGGTATGCAGGCAGCCGAAAGTAAATTCACGGATCAGTTTAAAGACAAACAGGTCGATCAGTTTGCTTATACAAAATCAGGTGCTTCCGCAGATAATGAAATCGATGCGCTCAGTGGTGCAACGATTACAACGAATGCATTTACGAATAATGTGAATGCAGCACTTACGTATTACGCAGAAGTTTTATCGGAAGGAGGCAGTAACTAATGGGTAAATATGCAGAAAGATTATACAACGGTATCATTAAAGAAAATCCTACCTTTGTATTGGTTTTAGGTATGTGTCCGACACTTGCGGTTACGACTTCCGCGATTAACGGCGTTGGCATGGGGCTGTCGACGACCGCAGTTCTTGTGATGTCAAATATGTTGATTTCGATGCTTCGTAAGGTCATTCCGGACAGTGTTCGTATGCCGGCATTTATTGTGGTTGTAGCATCATTTGTAACCATTGTGCAGTTTTTGCTTCAGGGATTTGTTCCGAGTCTGTATGATTCGCTTGGATTATACATTCCGCTGATTGTTGTTAACTGTATCATCCTCGGCCGTGCAGAGAGCTATGCGTCAAAGAATCCGGTCGTATTGTCTATCTTTGATGGTATCGGTATGGGGCTTGGGTTTACACTTGCACTTACTTTAATCGGTATGTTCAGAGAAATCATCGGAGCAGGCAAAATCTTTGGTTTCCAGATTTTAGGTGACTGGTATACACCAATTACGATTTTCGTGCTTGCACCGGGAGCATTATTTGTGCTTGGATTTATGACAGCAATCCAGAATGCAATTGCAAACAAAAAGGGAAAACCTAGAAAAGATACCTTCGGAGACTGCGGCGCAGGCTGTGCAAATTGCAGCAATTCTACATGTAGTGGAAGATTTCTGACGGAAGAGCCGGAAGAGAAAAAGGAAACTGTAAAAGAAGTAAAATCAGCAAAAACTGCTGAGAAAGAATAGGAGGGGTACAGATGAAAGAATTACTAATTATCGCCATTGGTTCTGCCATGGTCAATAACGTTGTACTCAGCCAGTTTCTTGGACTGTGTCCGTTCATCGGTGTATCCAAGAAAGTTGATACAGCAGCAGGTATGGGCGGTGCGGTATGCTTCGTTATCACGATTGCATCCTTATGTACCGGTCTGATTTACAAATTTATTCTGACACCATTAAATTTCCAATATCTGCAGACAATCGTATTTATTCTTGTCATTGCGGCACTGGTTCAGTTTATTGAGATGTTTTTAAAGAAATCAATTCCGTCTCTTTACAGTGCACTTGGAGTCTATCTGCCACTGATCACTACAAACTGTGCAGTGCTTGGCGTAGCGCTTACGAATGTGCAGAAAGAGTATGGTATTTTGCAGGGGGTTGTTAACGGACTTGCAACGGCAGTTGGATTTTTGATTGCAATTGTAATTATGGCAGGTATCCGCGAGAAAACAGAATACAATGACATTCCAAAGGCGTTTGAAGGATCTGCGATCGTGCTTGTGACTGCAGGACTGATGGCAATCGCATTCTTTGGCTTTTCAGGATTGATTTAGGAGGACATTCATAATGAGTATATCAGGAATTTTAATTGCCGCAGCCATTGTTGGCGGCACCGGACTTCTTATCGGTTTGTTCCTCGGAATTGCCGGAAAGAAGTTTGCAGTAGAAGTAGACGAGAATGAAGAAGCAATCTTGGGTGTGCTCCCGGGAAATAACTGTGGTGGCTGTGGTTTTGCCGGATGTTCCGGGCTGGCGGCAGCTATTGCAAAAGGTGAGGCAGAGATCGATGGCTGTCCCGTCGGAGGAGCTCCGGTAGCCGCGAAAATCGGTGAAATCATGGGTCAGACCGTGGAAGAGGGCGTGCGTAAGACTGCTTTCGTTAAATGTGCAGGTGACTGTACCAAAGCAAAGACAGATTATGAGTACACTGGTTTAGAGGACTGTACCATGATGTCATTTGTACAGAATGGCGGACCGAAATCATGCAATTTTGGATGTCTGGGATATGGAAGCTGCGTCAAGGCCTGTCCGTTTGATGCAATCCATGTTGTGGACGGTGTAGCAGTTGTGGACCGTGAAGCGTGTAAGGCATGTGGCAAATGTATTGCAGCATGTCCGAAGCATTTGATTGAGATGGTTCCTTATGAGCAGATTCACCGTGTGCGCTGCTCAAATCAGGAAAAGGGTAAGATGGTTATCTCTGCATGTGAAGCGGGATGTATTGCCTGCCGTATGTGTGAGCGGGTATGTGAAGCAGGTGCAATTACCGTATCGGATAATATTGCTCACATTAACTATGATTTATGTACGAATTGTGGCAAATGCGCAGAGAAATGTCCGAAGAAGATAATTTTATAGGAATGGTATGAAACGAACAGGAAAACAGATTGTTTTAGATACATGGAATTTATTGAAAAAAGATCTGAGAGATAACAGGATTGCATTCTTGGTGATCCTGTTATATTTCGTGTGCGCAAAACTTGTGTTTCATACGATTTGTCCGATGGTATTTCTTACCGGGCTGCCATGTCCGGCATGTGGACTTACAAGAGCCGGCATTGCGCTACTGAGTGGAGATTTTGTCAACGCATGGCAGATTCATCCGTTCATTTATGTGTTCGCAGTATTTGTGGTTTTATGGCTGATACAGCGTTATATCATTCAGAAGACCAGCCGATGGATGAAACCGACGGTTATCTTTTGTCTGACGGCACTGATTGCGTTCTATGTCTATCGTATGATCCGATATTTTCCGGGTGAGCCTCCGATGAGCTATTATCATAGAAATTTCATGCTCACTATTTACAGAATGTTTGTGAGATAATTGTGAAAACAGCGTGAATTCGATTGTTTTGCGAAATGAATTGTGATAGAATATAGAGAATTGAAAGTCATTACAAAGGAGTAGTATAACATGGACGAAAACAACAACATACCAGCAGCAGGAGAACAGGTGCTTTTTGAACAGGTACCTCCGAATGCAGAAGCACAGAACCCGCAGAATGAAATTCCAACAGCAGAGCCGGAGATTCCAGCAGCAGAACCGGAGATCCCAGCAGCAGAGCCGGAGATCCCGACAGCTGGGCCGGAGATTCCGACAGCAGAGTCGAAGATTCCGACAGCAGAGGCGCCACAGCAGCAGTATCAGTACCAGTACCAGCAGACTCCACCGCCGAATAATTATCAGTATCAGAATGCATCCCAGAACAATCAGCAGTATAATGCGATTCCACCGAATACGTTTGTGGCAGAGCCGGATACCACGCCGATGAAACTCGGTGACTGGCTTGTGACATTATTATTACTGATGATTCCGTGTGTAAACATTATCATGATGTTCGTGTGGGCATTTGGCGATAAAACCGGTAATTTAAATCGTAAGAATTATGCAAAAGCAATGTTGATTCTGCTTGGAATCCTTCTGGTAATTTATCTGTTTGTGATTATTATCATGGCAATTGCGATTGGTGCTTCTTTTAGTTATTAATCCGAACCGAACATTTAAGCAGAACATTTAAAAGCGTGCCAGGTGGCACGCTTTTTGATCGTCTATCTGGCATTACTCTGATGAATTTCATAGTCATCGGTTATGAAGAGTGCCTCCACCCCATCCATGGATTTTATCAGCTTCATCCCGTTCTCGAGTCCAAGCGCAAAACAGGTTGTGCTTAACGCATCTCCGTCAACGGAGGCATCGGAGATGATCGTGACGCCCAGCAGATGATTATCATAGGGGTAACCGGTAAAGGGGTTTAGGATGTGATGATATAATTGGTCATTCACAGTAAAATATCGTTCATACACCCCGGAGGATACAACCGATTGATCTTTTACATCGACACTGGTAATTGCAGCATTTTCCTCAAATGGCTTCTGAATACCGATATGATATGCAGTTCCGTCGGTTTTACTTCCTATAGTCAGAATATTTCCGCCAAGGCTGATGATGCCATGCTGTATGTCTTTGCTCTCAAGCAGTGTTTTTAACTTGTCTGCAATATATCCTTTTGCGATACCCCCGAGATCAATTGCGGCATCCGGATCGGTGAGCGTCACAGTGTTTCCATCTATTAGGACATTTTTATAATTCACATGACTCTTTGCTTCCTCGATTGCTGCGGCATCCGGAACAACGCCGGTATTATTTTTGAAATCCCAGAGAATACTCAGAGGGGCAATTGTGATATCGAAATTTCCGTTTGAAATCGTCCCGTAATCCAGCCCCTTTTGAATCAGTTCTATGGTATCATCGGACACGGTTACGGGGGCACCTTTGGCATTATTAATCTGCGAGACCTCACTTGTTTCGATGGTACGGCTGAGTGTATCTTCGTAGTGCCGGCACAGGGCGATACAGTCATCTAAAATAGCAGTATCCTTTGTGTCATACAGTTCAATGGTGATGACAGTATCAAATAAGAGTGCTGTAGTGGAAATGGGTTCGTTATCTGCCGCACTGCAGCTGCAAAGGGAAATGAGAAGCATAACAGTTAAAGACGCTGCCGCGCCGCGTATCAAATGTTTTTTCATATTTATGTTCCTCCTTTAAATCCTTGATATTATAACAATGAATGAAAGAAAATACAATCGAACATGTGGTTGCGCATTATATATGGTTGTGCTAAAATAAAGGCTGTGAGGTAACGTTAGAATGA
>JAQUUC010000057.1 GCA_028694105.1 Hespellia sp. | reverse complement strand
GTGGAGATACATAGGATCTATGAAGCCACGGCAACCCCATATTATGGAAGGTGCCAACCTGAGCGAGTAATCGATCAATAAGAGGATTGTTAATTTTAATGATAACAGTCCGCTTTTTAGCGGACTTTTTCTTGTTTCGGAAAAATTAACGGATGATCCCAGAGAAGAGAAAGAAAACGAGAAAAGGAGAAAAAGATGGAAAAATTATTATTTACATCGGAATCAGTAACAGAAGGCCACCCGGATAAAATGTGCGATCAGATTTCCGACGCGATTTTAGACGAGTTACTCAAGCAGGACCCGATGAGCCGTGTCGCGTGTGAGACTGCGGCAACAACCGGAATGGTTCTTGTTATGGGCGAGATTACAACAAATGCATATGTTGATATTCAGAAGATTGTCCGCGATACAGTCAGAGAAATCGGCTACGACAGAGCAAAATACGGATTTGATGCGGATACCTGTGCTGTCATTACCTGCATTGACGAACAGTCAGCAGATATTGCAATGGGTGTTGACAAGGCATTGGAAGCGAAAGAAAATAAAATGTCTGATGAGGAATTAGAGGCAATCGGTGCGGGAGACCAGGGAATGATGTTTGGCTATGCATCCGATGAGACTGAGGAGTTTATGCCATACCCAATCGCATTAGCACACAAGCTCGCAAGACAGCTTACAAAGGTCCGCAAGGATGGAACACTTAAGTATCTCCGCCCGGATGGCAAGACACAGGTTAGTGTGGAATATGATGAGAACGGAGTTCCGGTGAAGCTTGATGCGATTGTTGTATCTACGCAGCATGATCCGGAGGTATCGCAGGAGCAGATACACCGGGATATCCGCAAATATGTGCTTGATCCGGTCATCCCTCAGAATATGGTGGACGCGAATACCAAATATTTCATCAATCCAACCGGACGTTTTGTAATCGGTGGACCTCATGGTGACAGCGGACTGACCGGACGTAAGATTATTGTAGACACCTACGGCGGAATGGCGCGTCACGGCGGCGGCGCATTTTCCGGAAAGGACTGCACGAAAGTGGACCGTTCGGCAGCATACGCAGCCAGATACGCGGCGAAGAATATTGTGGCAGCAGGTCTTGCCAGAAAATGTGAGATTCAGCTCTCCTACGCAATCGGTGTCGCACAGCCGACATCAGTTATGGTGGATACCTTTGGTACCGGCAAGCTTTCCGAAGAGAAGTTAGTTGAGATTGTTCGCGAGAACTTTGATCTCAGACCGGCAGGAATTATTAAAATGCTTGCGCTGAGACGTCCGATTTACAAGCAGACGGCAGCCTATGGACATTTTGGAAGAAATGATCTGGACCTCCCATGGGAAAAGCTGGATAAAGTAGAGGATTTAAAAAAATATCTGTAGAAGTTTTATGAAAATTTAACGAGGAACGTGGCCTTTTCAAGTTGCTACGTTCCTTTTTTGATGGTATGATTAGAAGGATATATAAAACGGGAGCAAGACATAAGGAGATGTTCATATGAAATTAAGAACCCGGTTAGTCATTGCATTTGTGGCGGTCATCACACTGCCCACGATGTTTACGACCGCCACCATGTATTTTCTGGATCCTCAGCAGGTGGGGGAGATATCGCAGGCGTATCTGATTATTATTTTTATCACAGCAGCATTATTGATTCTGTGGATCTACCGTGCGGTGTCTATTCCGATTCAAAAACTGCAGAATGCGGCGAAGCAGATCAAGGAAGGCAATCTTGACTTTGAATTGAAGGTCGAGGAAGAGGATGAGCTTGGACAGCTCTGTCAGGACTTCGAGGAGATGCGGCTCAGATTAAAAGCGAACGCGGAAGAGAAGGTGGAGTATGACAAAGAAAATAAAGAGCTGATCAGTAACATTTCCCATGACCTTAAGACCCCGATCACTGCAATTAAGGGCTATGTGGAAGGGATTATGGACGGCGTTGCCGATACACCGGAGAAGATGGACCGCTATATCAAGACGATTTATAATAAGGCGAATGAGATGGATCTTCTGATCAATGAGCTGACGCTGTATTCGAAGATTGATACGAATCGAATCCCGTATAATTTCAGTACCATTTCGGCGAATGGATATTTCAATGACTGCGCGGAAGATTTGTCTTTAGAATTGGAGTCAAAAGGTGTATTATTTATGTATCGGAACTATATTGAGGAGGATTCTCAGATTATTGTGGATGCGGAGCAGATGCGCCGTGTCATCAGTAATATTGTCAATAACTCGGTCAAATATATGGATAAGCCGGACGGTGAGATCCATATGAGAGTGAAGGATGTCGGGGATTATATTCAGGTTGAGCTCGAGGACAATGGAAAGGGAATCGCAGCGAAAGATTTGTCGAATATATTCGATCGTTTTTACCGGACCGATGCTTCCCGGAATTCTTCCAAGGGGGGAAGCGGAATCGGACTTGCGATTGTCAAAAAGATTGTGGAAGAACATGGCGGCAACATCTGGGCGACCAGCCACGAGGGTGTCGGCACGACCATGTATTTTGTAGTTAGAAAATATCAGGAGGTACCAATGGATGAGTAAAATTTTAATAGTGGAAGATGAAGAGAGTATCGCAGATCTTGAGAAGGATTATCTGGAACTCAGCGGATTTGAAGTGGAAGTGGCGAACGATGGGCAGACAGGGCTGGACAAGGCTCTGGCAGAGAACTTTGATTTGTTCATTCTGGACCTGATGCTTCCGGGTGTAGATGGATTTGAAATCTGCAAGAGAATCCGTGAGGAGAAGAACACACCGATTATCATGGTGTCTGCGAAAAAGGATGATATTGACAAGATCAGAGGTCTTGGCCTCGGAGCTGACGATTATATGACGAAGCCATTCAGCCCGAGTGAGCTGGTTGCCCGTGTCAAAGCGCATCTTGCAAGATATGAGCGCCTGATTGGAAGTAACATTGAGGAGAATAAGGTGATTGAGATTCGGGGCCTTAAAATCGATACAACGGCGCGGCGTGTGTGGATCAACGGAGAAGAGAAATCATTTACGACAAAAGAATTTGACCTTCTTACATTTCTGGCGGGACATCCGAATCATGTATATACCAAAGATGAGCTGTTCAAAGAGATCTGGGACATGGAATCCATCGGAGATATTGCAACGGTTACCGTGCATATCAAGAAGATTCGTGAGAAGATTGAGTATGATACTTCCAACCCGCAGTATATTGAGACAATCTGGGGAGTTGGCTACCGGTTCAAGATGTAGGGATATTTGAATCGGAATATGATTGAATGAGGGTAAGCAGCGTGAAAAAGAAAAAAAGAATACGTCTGAATACGATGCAGATGATTGCGCTTGGATTTTTGGGTGTTATTTTTATGGGCGGTGTCTTATTGTGGCTGCCGATATGTAATACAGAGCCTATTTCCTTTCTGGATGCATTATTTACATCGACATCGGCCGTATGTGTGACCGGACTTGTCACAATCACACCGGTCACGCAGTTTACATTATTGGGGAAATTAATACTGATGTTACTGATTCAGGTTGGTGGACTTGGAGTCATTGCAGTAACGATTGGTTTTTTGGTTATTATTCACCGTAAGATTACGGTGAGGGAACGCGTGATGATTCAGCAGACCTACAACATGGACAATTTGTCCGGTATGGTGAAGTTCTTGCTGCGCGTCATCAAAGGGACTTTTTTTGTGGAAGCACTCGGGGCAGTCTTATATGCGACAACCTTCGTCCCAAAGTATGGAGTACTCCGAGGAATATGGTATTCGGTATTCCATTCGATTTCTGCATTTTGTAATGCCGGAATTGATATTCTGGACTCGGAGAGCCTTACGCCGTATGTGACGAGTCCAATCATTAATTTTACAACGATGTTTCTGATTGTTGCAGGCGGACTTGGATTTGTCGTGTGGTATGAATTCGGCGGAAATCTCATAAAGACAATTCGCGAGAAGATGCCGCGCAGAAGAATCATTTCCAAATTAAGCATTCATGCCAAGATTGTTTTTATAATGACAGCAAGTCTGATTCTGGTTGGAACGATTGGTTTTTTTGCCTTTGAATACTCGAATGCGGCGACGATAGGTGAACTGAATTTCGGACAGAAGATTATGGCGGCACTGTTTCAGTCGGTGACGACCAGAACAGCCGGATTCGCGACGATATCACAATCAGGTCTGACTCCTGCATCAAAGTTTTTCAGCTGTATTCTGATGGTCATCGGAGGATCTCCGGGAGGTACGGCAGGTGGTGTCAAGACAACGACGATTGCGATGCTGCTGCTCACGTGTCTCTGTGAGATCAGAGGAAAAGACAGCACGGAGTGCTTTGGCGGGAAAATTGCGGTATCGATTGTGCGTACCGGAATTGTAATTGTCGTGATTACGGTTGGAATTTTGTTCTTTGGTGTGATGCTGATTACAATATTCGAACCGGGCGTTGATTTTCTGTCAATCCTGTTTGAAGCATCATCGGCAATCGGAACCGTGGGTCTGACGGCAGATCTGACACCGAATTTGTGCAGGGCAAGTCAGATTGTTCTGATGGCGCTGATGTATATTGGCCGAATCGGACCAATCACAATGGCTCTTGTATTAGGCGGAAGATCAAATAAGATGGCGGGAATCATAGATTTACCGGAGAAACGGATTATGGTTGGATAGGAGAAAACAGAACATGAAAAAACAGTATGCAGTATTTGGCTTGGGAAATTTTGGCAAGAGTGTGGCAGTTGCACTCGAAAAGCTTGGATGCGATGTCATTGTGGTAGATGAATCACTTGATAAAATTCAGGAGATTTCAGATGAAGTAAGCTATGCAGTCCGGGGAGATATCACGGATCCGGATGTGCTTGAATCGCTGGGAGCCCGGAATCTTGACGGGGCAATTGTTGCGGTTGCGGAGAATATGGAAGCGAGTATTATGGCAACGATTATCTCAAAAGAAATAGGGATTCCGTTTGTTCTTGCAAAAGCGAAGAACAGCCGTCATGCAGCGATTCTGGAAAAAATCGGTGCCGATAAAGTTGTCTTTCCGGAACGTGATATGGGGAGCCGTGTTGCAAAGAGTCTGATGGTATCTTCTTTTGAGGATTTGATTGAGGTGTCATCGGACTACAGCCTTGTAAGAATGACGGTACCGGAGGCATGGGTTGGAAAGAACCTGGTCGATTTGAAGATTCGGGAGAAATACCATGTGAATGTGGTTGGAATTATTCAGAATGGTGAAGTTCATGCAGAGATTAATCCGAGAGAGGAACTTGAGGCGAATGAGGTCATCATGCTTATCGGCTCCAATGAGAATCTCGAAAAATTCAAGTCATGAGTTTAGGAGAAAGAGAATGATTACAAGCACTGCAAATGTAAAAGTGAAGGAACTCCTTCAGCTGCAGAAGAAAGCGAAGCTCCGGAATCAGGAGAAGGTTGTTATCGTGGAAGGGCTCCGCATGTTTCAGGAGATTCCGAAGGAAGGCCTAAAGCGGGTGTATTTCTCCGAAAGCTTTTATAACCGGAAGAAAGAAGAACTGAAGCTGGAACAGTATTCCTATGAATTGCTGTCGGATACGGTATTTGCCTATGTGTCGGATACAAAAACGCCGCAGGGTGTGCTCTGCATTGTCTCACAGCCGGAATATCAGCTGAAGGCTGTGATAGAAGCATCTCAGCCGCATATACTAGTATTAGATAACCTTCAGGATCCGGGAAATCTCGGAACGATCCTTCGAACTGCGGAGGGAGCCGGAGTGACCGGAATTATTATGAGCAGGGATTGTGTGGATATCTTTAACCCGAAGGTAATCCGCTCAACAATGGGTTCGATTTACCGAATACCGTTTTTATATGTGGATGATCTGGTTCAGGCGATCACACAGATGAAAAAGCAGGGTATACGCACATTTGCCGCACACCTGCAGGGCGAGAATAATTACGATGAGGCTGATTACCGCAGGGCATGTGCATTTCTGATTGGAAATGAAGGGAATGGTCTTCGCGGGGAAATCGCTGAGCAGGCAGATGAATGGATTCAGATTCCGATGCAGGGGCAGGTGGAATCATTAAACGCAGCAATTGCTGCTTCGATTTTGATGTTCGAGGCTGCAAGACAAAGAAGGAGGCAGTGAGAATGGATACAAACGTAATGGTGTGGTTAATACTATTTATTGTACTGGTCATTATTGAAGCGCTCACGGTGGGACTGACGACAATCTGGTTCGCAATCGGAAGTTTGGTTGCCTGTCTGTTAGCATGGGCGGGAGCAGGACTGCCAATACAGGTGATTGCATTTATCGTGATTTCTGTTATACTATTTGTAGTCACAAGACCGATTGCCATGAGATATTTTAACAAAGACCGCGAGAAGACAAATGCAGAGAGTCTGGTCGGAAAGACAGCACTGGTTCTGGAGCAGATCGATAATCTTCATGCGGCGGGAAAGGTTGAGGTCAATGGATTAGAGTGGACAGCTCGTACACCGGAAGATCATATGAAGATTGACAAAGATGAGATTGTTACAATATTGGGAATCGAAGGTGTAAAACTAATCGTAAAAAGACAAGAAAAGACGGAGGTAGAGTAATGGGAATTATTCTTTTAGTGTTATTGGTACTGGTGATTCTGGTACTGATTTCCTGTATCAAAATCGTACCGCAGGCAAAAGCTATGGTAGTAGAGCGTCTGGGCGCTTATCAGGGAACCTGGGGCGTTGGTCTGCATTTCAAAGTGCCAATTATTGACCGTGTGGCAAGAAGAGTAGATTTAAAAGAGCAGGTGGTAGATTTTGCACCACAGCCGGTTATCACAAAAGATAATGTAACGATGAGAATCGATACCGTTGTATTTTATCAGATTACAGATCCGAAGCTGTTTGCATACGGAGTTGCCAACCCAATCATGGCGATTGAGAATCTGACAGCCACAACACTTCGTAACATCATCGGAGATCTCGAACTGGACCAGACACTGACATCCAGAGAAACGATCAACACCAAGATGAGAGCTTCACTGGATGTTGCGACAGATCCATGGGGCATCAAGGTAAATCGTGTGGAGCTTAAGAATATCATTCCACCAGAAGCAATTCAGGATGCGATGGAGAAACAGATGAAGGCAGAGCGTGAGAGACGTGAATCAATCCTTCGTGCAGAGGGTGAGAAGAGAGCGACTGTCCTTGTTGCGGAAGGTCATAAGGAATCAATCATTCTGGATGCAGAAGCAGAGAAGGAATCCGTAGTACTTCGTGCGGAAGCAGAGAAGGAAAAACGTATCAAAGAGTCGGAAGGTGAAGCAGAGGCAATTCTGAAGATCCAGCAGGCTAATGCAGAAGGTATCCGTGTCATCAGAGAGGCCGGTGCTGATACTGCAGTACTTACAATTAAGAGTCTGGAAGCATTTGAGAAAGCTGCAAATGGACAGGCAACAAAGATTATTATCCCGTCAGATATTCAGGGGATTGCAGGACTGGCAAAGAGTGTCGTGGAGATTGCAGAGAAATAACACAAGAATATCAGGGGTGCTTAACTATGAGCACCCCTTTTCGTGAATAAAAGGAGAAAAAGAAGATGGATTTAAAGGGACGTCATTTTTTAACATTAAAGGATTTTACACCAGAGGAGATTACATATCTGATCGATCTGGCAGCAGAGCTTAAGGAAAAGAAGAAAAACGGAGTTGCAATCGATAATTACCGTGATAAAAGTATTGCACTGATCTTTGAAAAGGACAGTACACGTACACGCTGTGCATTTGAAGTGGCAGCACATGACATGGGAATGGGAACGACCTATTTAGGGCCAACCGGTTCACAGATGGGCAAGAAGGAGAGTATTGCGGATACAGCGCGCGTACTCGGACGTATGTATGATGGAATCGAATATCGTGGATTTGGACAGGCAATTGTAGAAGAGCTGGCAGAACATGCAGGAGTTCCAGTGTGGAACGGTCTGACCAATGAGTACCACCCGACACAGATGCTTGCAGATATGCTGACAATACGCGAACAGTTTGGTCATTTGAAAGGAATTAAACTAGTATTTATGGGAGATGCCCGTTACAACATGGGTAATTCACTGATGATCGCATGTGCGAAGCTCGGTATGCATTTTGTTGCATGTACCTCCAAGAACTATTTCCCGGATGCGAAGCTGGTTGCACAGTGTGAAGAGTATGCAAAGGCATCGGGAGCATCCGTTACACTGACGGAAGATGTCGCAGAAGGAACAAAGGAAGCGGATGTAATCTACACGGATGTATGGGTGTCCATGGGAGAACCGGATGAGGTCTGGAAAGAGCGAATTGCTGAGCTGACACCATATAAAGTGACAAAAGAAGTTATGAACAATGCTGCGGATCAGGCAATTTTCCTGCACTGTCTGCCGGCATTCCATGATCTGAAAACGAAGATCGGAAAAGAAATGGGTGAGCGTTTTGAGCTGACAGAGATGGAAGTGACTGACGAAGTATTCGAGTCAGAGCAGTCCAAAGTATTTGATGAGGCAGAGAACCGTATGCATACAATCAAAGCGGTTATGGTTGCTACCTTAGGCGAGAGGTAATCAGTTTGAAGACAGAGATTCTAAAACTCCTTCGTGAGTCAGAGGATTACATTTCAGGACAGGCACTCTGTGAATATTTTCAGGTATCACGGACTGCGGTATGGAAAGTGATCAATCAGTTAAAAGAAGAGGGATATCAGATTGAAGCGGTCAGGAACCGAGGATATCATATTGTGGATTGCCCGGACATCTTAAGCCGCGAGGAGATTGAGAGTCAGATGGAGACCGTATGGGCCGGCCGTCATGTTGTTTATTTTGAAGAGACGGACTCGACGAACAATCAGATCAAAAAACTGGCGGAAGCCGGAGCGGCGCATGGAACTCTGGCGGTTGCTGATATGCAGAAATCCGGCAAGGGAAGACGTGGCAGAGCGTGGGAATCACCGAAGAACCGGAACATCTATATGTCGATTCTGCTCAGGCCGGAGATGAATCCGTCCAGAGCTCCGCAGCTGACGCTGGTGATGGCAATGAGTGTTGCACAGAGTTTGAGGCAGCTGGAGCAGGTTGACGCAAAAATAAAATGGCCGAACGATATTGTCTTGAATAAGAAAAAAATCTGCGGGATCTTAACGGAGATGAACACAGAGATTGACTATATCAATCATGTCGTTATCGGTATTGGAATCAATGTGAATGACGAATATATTCCGGAGGATTTAAAAGAGAAAGCAACATCATTAAAGCTTGAAGAGAAGAGACACATTCAGCGGGGGACGCTGATTGCCCATATCATGAAAACGTTTGAGGCAAATTACGATGCATTTATGAAGACGAAGGATTTGTCATTTATGCAGAAGGAATATAATGAGATTTTAGTAAACTGCAGTCAGGAGGTCACGATTATCGGAGTGGACTCACAGTATCACGCGATTGCAAAAGGAATCAATGAAACCGGAGAGCTCGTGATTCAAAAAGAGGATGGCACGATGGACATCATCTATTCGGGAGAAGTGTCTGTTCGCGGAATTTATGGATATGTTTAGCTGTCGGTGTTAGGAAATATGAGAGTGAAGTTGGAGAAGATGAATGAATAAGGGAAAAATTAGCGGATTGCTGCCAATCCTTGTATTTCTGTTACTTTTTATAGGCAGCGGAGTGGTGTTTCGCGACTTTTATGCAATGCCTGCGATTGTTGCATTTTTAATCGCACTGATTATTGCTTTTTTACAGAACAGAGAGAATTCTTTGAATGAGAAGATTCAGATTGTATGTAAGAGCATGGGTGAAGAGAATGTAATGACGATGTGTCTGATTTTTATTCTTGCAGGAGCGTTTTCGGGCGCAGTGCAGGCGGCAGGCGGCGTGGACAGTACGGTGAATTTCGGATTGACGATTCTCCCGCCTAATATTGCAGTTGCGGGATTATTTCTGATCGCCTGTTTTATTTCCATTGCGATGGGAACTTCTGTTGGAACGATTGCGGCGCTCACACCGATTGCGGTTGGAATCAGCGACAAGACCGGATTTGCGGGAGCAATGTGTGTCGGAGCTGTGGTGTGCGGGGCGATGTTCGGTGATAATCTATCCATGATTTCCGATACAACAATCGCAGCAACCAGAACGCAAGGCTGTGACATGAAGGATAAGTTCCGGGAGAACTTTACGATTTCCCTTCCGGCAGCCATTCTGACAACGGCAGCATTTCTTGTGCTTGCAGGGAATTCCGAGTACAGCGTCAGTGGAAGTCTGGAATATAATCTATTCAAAATACTGCCTTATATCGTTGTATTGGTCGGTGCTTTGATTGGCGTTAATGTCTTTGTCATTCTGGTGGTCGGTACAGTGCTGTCGATTATTGTCGGTGTGGCGACGGGAGCGATTGCCATATCGGCCATATTTACCGTGATCGGTTCCGGACTGGATGGCAATGGTGGCATTATGAATATGTATGATATCACGGTAATCTCTATCGTGGTGGCTGGAATCATCGGTCTTGTCAAAGAAAACGGAGGGATTGATTTCCTTCTTGAAAGCATCAAAAGGCATGTAAAAGGACCGAAGGGAGCACAGTTTGGGATTGCGCTTTTGAGTTCGCTGGTCGATATGTCTACGGCGAACAATACGATTGCAATCGTGATGGCAGGTCCGATAGCCAAAGACATCGCAGAAGAATATCATGTAACACCAAGAAGAACAGCGGCACTGCTGGACGTATTTACATCGGTGTGGCAGGGTGTACTTCCGTATGGAGCCCAGCTACTCTATGCCAGTGCAGGTGCGGCAGCGGTGGGGCTGACAATTGCACCGACGGATATCATTCCATATCTGTTCTATCCGTTTCTGATGGGAATCTGTTTTATCATTGCAATTATATTTGGAAAGAAAGGCGTACAAAGCAATGGGCAATAAAATTATATTATGTGCGGCCAGTGCATATGAAAAGAAGTTTTATCTGAATCCGGATTTTTCAAAATTACCGGAGAGTATCAAACAAGAATTGCAAATCATGTGTGTATTGTATACAGAAGATGTAGGTGGTATACTGATGGTTGTATATAATGAAGATGGAACGTTGAATCTTGAAGTCAGTCAGCAGGAAGATGATTTTACATTTGATGAGATTGGAAGCGCTCTGAAAATCAAAGAGATGCAGAACGACAAAAAAGAATTGTTTGAGGCACTTCAGATTTACTATCGTGTCTTCATTCTGGGGGAGGAAATGTAATGCTGTTAGTAATTGACGTGGGAAATACACACCTGACGATGGGTGTGTTCAGAGAAAAAGAATTGATTGGAACGTTTCGTATGACAAGTAAGCGCAGTCGCACTTCGGATGAACTGGGAATGACTATGTGCTCGATTCTGGAGCATAGAAATGTAGTGCCTTCCGATATCCATGCGGTTATTATTTCTTCGGTTGTTCCGGATATCATGCATTCGCTGGGAAGTGCTTCCATTAAATATTTCGACCTGAAACCGATTGTTGTATCGGCAGGAATCAAGACAGGACTTCGCATTGATACGGAGAACCCAAAGCAGATCGGTGCCGACCGCATCGTTGACGCTGTGGCGGCCTATGAACTGTATGGTGGTCCGGTCATTGTTGTTGATTTTGGCACAGCGACTACATACGATCTGGTTGGACCGGGGGAGGTTTTTGAAGCCGGTGTCATTGCACCCGGTATTGAGACATCTGCCCGTTCGCTCTGGAGCGAAGCGACGATGCTCCCGGCAATTGAGATTGCAAAACCGAAGTCTATTCTTGCGAAAGAGACAATCTCCAGTATGCAGGCAGGTCTGGTTTACGGAGTCATCGGACAGGCAGAGTACATTGTCAAAAAGATGATCAAAGAATCAAGATATGATGATGTGAAGGTGATTGCGACCGGCGGCATCGGACGGATTATTGCAGAGGAGGCAGAGTATATTGACATATATAATCCAAATCTGACATTGGAAGGATTACGACTCATTTATGAAAAGAACAAACGTTAGAAAGCTGACAATCGGAAATGTAGAACTAGAGAACTCCTATGTATTAGGACCCATGGCAGGCGTGACAGACCTGCCTTTTCGCTTGCTTTGCAAAGAACAGGGAGCGGGCCTTTTGTGTATGGAGATGATCAGTGCAAAGGGAATCCTGTACAATAACAAAAATACAGAAACCCTGCTGGCGATTCATCCCGAGGAGCAGCCGGTATCGCTGCAGTTATTCGGTTCGGATCCAAAGATTATGAGCGAGATGGCAAAGCGGATTGAGGACAGACCGTTTGCGATACTGGATGTGAATATGGGCTGTCCGGTTCCAAAGATTGTAAAGAATCAAGAAGGCTCTGCACTAATGAATCAACCGAAGCTTGTATATGAGATCGTATCGGCACTGGTAAAAGCGATTCATAAACCGGTGACGGTCAAAATCCGCAAAGGGTTTGACGATGAGCATATCAATGCGGTTGAGATTGCCCGGATCATTGAAGAAGCCGGTGGAGCAGCGGTTGCAGTCCACGGACGGACAAGAGAACAGTATTATTCCGGCAAGGCAGACTGGGATATCATTCGTCAGGTCAAAGAAGCGGTATCTATTCCGGTCATCGGAAACGGTGACGTCACAAGCGGCGAAAAAGCGATTGAACTTCGCCGGCAGACCGGATGTGATGGTGTAATGATCGCACGCGGAGCGCAGGGAAATCCATGGATTTTCTCGGAACTGCTGGCGTACGAGGAGTCCGGAGTCATTCCTCCGAGACCGGATATGGATGAAATTAAAAAAACAATGCTTCGTCATGCAGAGCTTCAGGTAAAATATAAAGGTGATTATCTTGGAATCCGTGAAATGCGTAAGCATGTTGCATGGTATACCAAGGGAATGCGCGACTCATCCAGAATGCGGGACGATATAAATCATATCGAGTCTTATGAAGAAATGCGGGCGTATATTGAGCGCATGTAAATATACAGAGAATATTTTAGGAAATGTTTGAATAGAATACCTCATAGACAGGCAGTGAAAAGGTGGAAATACTTGACATTGCCAAGGGTTTTAGGTATAATATTGAAATTGTAAGCTTAGGATACTAAGTGGTACGAAAAGGAGCATTAGAACAATGGAAGAGAAGAAAAAATTATTAACTTATGCAGGACTTAAGGCACTTGAAGATGAGCTTGAGACTTTAAAAGTCGTAAAACGTAAAGAGGTATCAGCGAAAATCAAAGAAGCCAGAGAACAGGGCGATTTATCAGAGAATGCTGAGTATGATGCAGCGAAAGATGAGCAGCGTGACATCGAAGCCCGTATCGAAGAATTAGAGAAGATTTTGAAAAATGTTGAAGTCGTTGTTGAAGAAGAAGTTGATTTTGACAAAGTTAATGTTGGATGTACAGTTTTAGTGCATGATAAAGAATTTGACGAAGAGATAAAATTCCAGATTGTCGGCTCAACAGAGGCGAACAGTTTAAAGGGAAAGATTTCCAACGAGTCACCGGTTGGAAAGGCACTGATCGGCAAAAAAGTTGGCGAGAATGTTGAAGTTGAGACACAGGCCGGAATTATGGAATATAAAGTATTGAAAATTGACCGCAGTATCTAATCAGGTTATTCAATATGAGAAAAAAGTGAAGTGGCGGATGAAGAATCGTCCGCTGGCAGATAAGGAGTAGAATATGGCACAGCAGAATAAGAACGCGAATGCACAGGAACCAGATTTAAACCAGCTCCGCAAGGTACGTCGTGAGAAGCTTACGAACCTTCAGGCAGAGGGTGCGAATCCGTTTGAAATTATGAAATATGACCAGACACATCATAGTCAGGAGATTAAGGACAATTATGACGAGCTGGAAGGAAAGTCTGTATCAATTGCAGGCCGGTTAATGTCGAAACGTGTGATGGGCAAAGCTTCTTTTTGTAATGTTCAGGATCTGACCGGTAACATTCAGTCTTATGTTGCGCGTGACAGTATTGGAGAGGAAGAGTACAAAGCATTTAAGAAGATGGATATCGGAGATATCGTCGGGCTGAAGGGGGAAGTATTCACAACGAAGATGGGTGAGATTTCCATTCATGCATCCGAGGTAACACTTTTATCTAAGAGTCTTCAGATTTTGCCGGAGAAGTTCCATGGTCTGACTAATACGGATTTGCGTTATCGTCAGAGATATGTGGATCTGATTATGAATCCGGAAGCAAAAGATGTATTTGTAAAGCGTTCCCAGATTATCAGTTCTATCCGCCGTTATCTTGACGGACAGGGATTCATGGAGGTTGAGACACCAATGCTTGTTGCCAATGCAGGTGGAGCCGCAGCACGTCCATTTGAGACACATTTTAATGCGCTTGGTGAGGAGCTGAAGCTTCGTATTTCACTTGAATTATATCTGAAGCGATTAATCGTCGGCGGACTTGAGAAAGTCTACGAGATTGGCCGTGTATTTAGAAACGAAGGACTGGATACGAGACACAATCCAGAATTTACTTTGATGGAATTATATCAGGCATATACAGACTATAATGGTATGATGGACCTGACAGAAAACTTATACCGTCATGTTGCTCAGGATGTCCTTGGAACAACCAAGATTGTCTACAAAGGCATTGAGATGGATCTCGGTAAACCGTTTGAACGTATTACAATGGTTGATGCCGTGAAGAAATATGCCGGCGTTGACTGGAATGAGGTGGAGACACTTGATCAGGCACGTGCGCTTGCAAAGGAGCATCACGTTGAGTTTGAGGACAGACATAAAAAGGGCGATATCTTAAGTCTGTTCTTTGAAGAATTTGCAGAAGAGCATTTATTACAGCCGACATTTGTAATGGATCATCCGATTGAGATTTCTCCGCTCACCAAGAAGAAACCGGAGAATCCGGAGTATGTAGAACGGTTTGAGTTCTTCATGAATGGATGGGAGATGGCGAATGCATACTCTGAGCTTAATGATCCAATCGATCAGAGAGAACGTTTTAAAGCACAGGAAGAACTTCTGGCTGCAGGAGATGATGAGGCCAATACGACAGATGAAGATTTCTTAAATGCGTTGGAAATAGGTATGCCACCTACCGGCGGTATCGGATACGGAATCGACCGTATGTGTATGCTGCTGACCGGGGCGGAAGCGATTCGCGATGTATTACTGTTCCCGACGATGAAGTCATTGGACAAATAAGTGCAGTAAAATCAAGGCTTTCAAGACTTTGAAGTTGTATGGTACGACAAGAGTACGACAAAATAACCCATCTTAAAGGGTTAAAATAAACGATTTTAAATTAAAATCGTGTCAGTTCAAGTTAATATTTTGTACTATTAAGGACATTTTTCTAAAAGAAAATTTTAGAGAGATGTCCTTTTTTTGCGAGTAGCGATGAAAATGCCATGCTTGCATGAGCATTTGAGGAGCACCGCAGAAGCGAACAGGTTTCCTGTGAGCGTGTTATGGTCAGCAACTACAAAGAAAATTGGAGGAAATGATTATGAGTAACATTACAGCGTTAGGTGCAGGAACTAAAAAAGTTCAGGAAATTTTATTTATCAGCGAAGCAGATGAGAAATTTTACTATGAGAAATTAAAAGAAGTACGTTCACCGGATGTATATCACAAGGCACTCTGCTATTGCCTGGGGATCAACGATGATACAAGAAAAAACGTGAATAGGATTTATGATTTTAAGAATGGCTGT
>JAQUUC010000056.1 GCA_028694105.1 Hespellia sp. | reverse complement strand
TTAACAATCCTCTTATTGATCGATTACTCGCTCAGGTTGGCACCTTCCATAATATGGGGTTGCCGTGGCTTCATAGATCCTATGTATCTCCACCACTCTGAATAAGAGAAAGTTGAATTATTTAATTGTTTACGTTCTATACTCTATACCGTATGCAGATAAAAGTCAACCCACTCAGCCAACTTTTAATTTAAACTTCTGAATATCTTTCTCGCTTGATACACGCTCGATCACACCGCCGATACCACGGAGCTTCTCTTCAAAGCGCTCATAACCACGCTGGATATACACGATATCATCTACGATAGTAATACCATCTGTGGCAAGACCTGCAATACAGAGTGCTGCGCCCGCACGAAGATCCGGTGCGCTGACTCTTGCTCCCGAAAACTTTGCAACGCCCTCAATCGTGGCAGAATTGCCTTCCACCTTGATATTCGCGCCCATTCTCGCAAGCTCATCTAAATATTTGAAACGGTTCTCAAAAATACTTTCGGTAATGGTACTTGTTCCGGAACTGAGTGCCAGAACCACACCGATCTGTGGCTGCATGTCCGTTGGATATCCCGGATACGGAAGGGTCTTGACCTGCGTACTTCTCAGACGCTTCTTTGCCACGACACGTACTGCATCATCAAATTCTTCAACTTCACATCCAATATCAATCAGCTTGGCAACCGTAGCCTCTAAATGCTTTGGAATGACATTCGTAACGGTGACATCGCCCAAAGTCGCTGCAGCTGCAAACATAAATGTACCGGCCTCAATCTGATCCGGAATGATTGAATATTCACTCTTATGAAGACTTTTGACTCCGCGGATCTTGATGATATCCGTACCTGCACCCTTGATGTTCGCTCCCATGCTGTTCAGGAAGTTGGCTACATCTACTACGTGCGGCTCTTTCGCAACGTTCTCCATAATGGTAAGTCCATCCGCCATCGCTGCTGCCATCATCACATTGATCGTTGCTCCGACTGTGACAACATCAAAATACAGATGTGTTCCGCAAAGGACCTCTGCTTCCGCAACAATCTTGCCATGTTCAATATCTACTTCCGCACCCAGTGCCCGGAATCCTTTTAAATGCTGGTCAATCGGTCTGCTTCCAATATTACATCCGCCCGGAAGTGCAACCTCAGCCTTATTATACTTTCCGAGTAACGCACCCAGTAAATAGTAAGACGCTCTGATCTTCTTAATGAAATCATAATCAATACTAAAATCAGAAACACCACTGCCGTTAATCTTAACCGTATGGCGGTCTAACCGCTGTACCGTTGCACCAATACCGGCAATCGCCTCTAACATTACATTAATATCATTTACATCCGGCAAATTATCAATTGTGACTGTCTCGTCAGTCATAATCGCTGCTGCTAAGATTGCAAGTGCTGCATTCTTAGCTCCGCCTATCTCGACTTCACCTACAAGTGGGGTTCCCCCTTTAATAATATACTGCTCCATTTTTAAGCACCTCAACTTTTCGACATCCTCATCGTTCATATCTCTATCAAACTAAATTTTTTCTTCAATTCCCAATAACGTAACTTACATATTATACCACATATTACAGTTTTGTAAATTATTTTTTCGTTTAGTTTATATTTCCGTAACAATTATAAGTCTTCCAAAGCTTCTAAAACGCGGTCTGGCATCTCTTCCCATTCAAATTGATCTTCATCAAAAATAACCTCCGCATATTGCTCAAAAAGCTGAACCCGTTCATCATACAGCATGTGCATGGTCTGTCCTTCTGCAAGCACGACTCCACGTTTTTGGGGATCACGTATTCTACTCATTAGTGTCTCATATGACATCTTCAAATATACGACCGTTCCGATTTCTTTGAAGTGCTCCATCGCCTCCCGGCAGTAAATCACACTTCCACCCGGCGCAATCACAGCATTGGTCGCATCAACATCCCGGTTCACCTGATTCTCGATTGCCAGAAATCCATCCGTTCCCTTCTCAGCAATCAGCTCACAGAGAAGTTTCCCTTCCTGCTCCTGAATCAGAAGATCCGTATCGATAAACTGAAATCCCAGCCGTTTTGCGACAACGACTCCGATGGTACTCTTACCGGAGGTCGGCATTCCTATAAAAATTATGTTCTCCATATAGTGTCTTCCTATTTCGATTTTTTACTTCATAGATTTTAGTTAATCTTTTTCCTATTTTACCACAAACTTTCCAATTAGTAAAATACTAGTAATTTTTGTGGCACTCTTTTCGAAACTGACAGCGTCTTTCATACAGTTCCTGATACAGCATCACTTCTGCCAATTTCACTAATTCACCGGCCAGATCTGCCTTTTTCACAATTCGACGGAGCATCAGCTTCAGCTGTAACTTATCAGGATACTCGTCATATAACATGCAGCCTTCATACATCATACGGTCACATTCGTCCTCAATGTATGGCAGAAGCTGTTTTGCTTCCAGTGGATACAGACTTCTTAAATATTCAATATCCCGTGTTTCTTTTTTATCATCATCAAATAAATACGGCATCGGATAGGTCATATAATATGGCAGCTTCGAAGTCATTTTGCTCATTTCCATTCTCACATATTTATATGGTCAGTATATGGGCAAACATAAAAAGGGTTCCCATCTCCGGATTTTAGCTTGGACATGGGAACTCTGTCATTCAATTCAATTTTTATGAGTGGCTTAACAGCTCTTCCACGATATTTCTCGCATGGTCGGAAATACGCTCCAGACAGACAAGTGCATCCAGATATACAATACCCGCATTGGTATTGCACTCGTTATTAGCCAGACGCAGCATATGCTCCTGTCTGAGTCTAATCTCCAGATCATCCGCCTGTGTCTCTTTTTCAATCACGAGCATTGCTTTTTCTTTATCGTTATGTTCAAACGCATCCAGTGCATAACGGTAACAGTCGAAACAGATTTCAATCATCTCTTTCATCTCCTTGGCACCGGTTGGCGTGAATTCAGCCTTCTTCTCCTGAAGCATCTCTGCGAATTCGGAAATATTTTCACAGTAATCACTGATCCGCTCCATATCAGACAAAATCTGAAGAATATGTGCCACATCCTGATGCTCTTTCTCCGCAATCGTCAGTGTACTGAGTTTGATTGCATACTCTGTGATGCCGCCACAGAGACGGTCGACTTTCGATTCGTCTTCTTTGATGTCCAGAATATCAGAATAATTCTTCGTGAACATAACATCTTTTGTCTTGTCCAATGTATCCTGCACAATATGTCCCATACGAATTACTTCGCTGACAGTTGACTGAAGCGCGATACTTGGTGTCTCTAACATTCTGTCGTCAAGAAGGACTTTGCTGTCATCCACTGCATTTTCTTCCAGATGACCGATCTTCTTGGCAAGTCTGATGATCCAGTTCGATACTGGGAATAATAATACCGTCGTTGTAATATTAAACAGCGTATGCACAATACTGATCTGTGTCTGGTTGATCATTCCGGCACCGATCGTCGTGTTGATCACCTTGAAGAAGACGATCGCTCCGATACTAAAAATGAAGGTTCCGATAATATTAAAAAGTAAATGCATGAGAGCTGCGGTCTTGGCAGTCTTCTTTGCTCCGATACTTGACAGCATAGCTGTTACACAAGTTCCGATGTTCTGGCCCATGATAATATATACAGCAGCATTAAACGGTACAAGTCCCGCAGCAGCCAGGCTCTGCAGAATACCTACCGATGCAGATGAGCTCTGAATAATTGCCGTAATTGCGGCGCCCGCGATAATTCCAAGGAACGGATTATGTCCTAACTGTACAAATACGTTGCAAAATGCCTCCGAATCTTTCAGTGGCGATACTGCCGATGACATCGTTGTAATACCGACAAACAAGAGTCCAAATCCGATGATAATGCTCGCAATATCCTTCGTGGAACGTCTGGTTCCCGTCAGCATGATGATAACACCAATCATGATTGCAATTGGAGCCAGTGTGCTTGGGCTTAAGAATTTTGCCCATTCCACAGATGATACCAGCCAGCCGGTTACAGTCGTACCGATATTCGCACCCATGATAACTCCCATGGCCTGCGTCAGATTCATAATTCCGGCATTGACAAAACCAACGATCATAACCGTTGTTGCCGAAGAACTCTGTATGACAGCCGTAATAAATGCTCCCAGCAATACTCCCATAAACTTATTCTTTGTCAATACTTCCAGCAAAGATTTCATCCTGTTGCCGGCTGCGTTCTCAAGGCCGTTTGCCATGATCTGCATACCGTAGATGAACATTCCCAGTCCCCCCACAAAAGGGATAATAATGTTAACGTAATCCATGTCATCCTCCCGTACATATCCTTTTTTACCAACATATTTACGATAACATTTTCACTGACAAAAAACAATATATTTCGTCCTATTCTTTCATTTTGGGATCAAAAATAAAGGATGCAAAGTATCCAAAAATCAGCGCCGCAGAAATTCCAACCGCACTCGCTGTAAAGCCGCCCTTGAAAATTCCGATAAAGCCGTCCGACTTCACGGCTTCCTTGATTCCCTGCCACAACACATTTCCAAATCCAAGCAGAGGTACTGACGCGCCTGCACCCGCGAATTTCTGAAATGGTTCGTAGATATTACAGAAGCCGAGCAGTGCTCCCGTACAGACCAGCAGCACCATGATTCTGCCCGGCATCAGTTTTGTCCGGTCCACCAGAATCTGTACCGCGGCGCAGATAAGTCCTCCCACCCAGAATGCATTGATATAGTCCATGATATTTCCTCCTGACTTTCTTGATCTCGCGATATTTTATACACAGAAGCGACTGCTTTTTATTTCCACACCTCAGCAGTGCTCCAGCACGATTCCATGGGCGATTCCGGGGACACTGTCACCCTCGTTATAGCTGACGGTGGACATCAGTGCTCCGGTCGGCACGAACAGCACCCGCTTCCATTCACCTTTGGCGATTTTCGGCAGAATGTAAGACGAGAGCGTTACCGCCGCGCAGCCACAGCCACTGCCGCCCGCATGTACATCCTGCTTGATGCGGTGGTAGATAATCAATCCGCAGTCCTGATGTCGGTCTTTTAAATCATACCCTCTGTTATTCATGATATCCAGCAGGATTGTTTGTCCAACCTGCCCCAGATCCCCGGTGAAAATGCGGTCGTAATCATTTGCAGTCCGCCCAAAATCCTCAAAATTCTGTTGGATGGTATCTGCTGCAGCAGGCGCCATACAAGCTCCCATGTTCTGGGAATCTTTTAATCCGTAATCCACAATTTTGCCAATCGTTACCCCCGCAATCCGGACGTGACAGTTTTCTCTCACACCTTCTGTATTAAGCCGGCTCTTCTCCGCTCCCACTAAAAAAGCGCCGCTTCCCGTCACGGTCCACTGCGCCGAGAGCGGCCTCTGATTCGCATATCCCAGTGGAAATCGAAATTCCTTCTCCGCACTTCCAAAGTGACTTGATGTCACTGCCAGTACATAATTGCCGTATCCCGCCGCAACCGACATTGCGCCTAATGCCAGCGCTTCTCCCGATGTCGAACACGCTCCGAAAAGACCAAACATCGGAATCTGCAGTGACTCAATACCCATGGTTGTCGCGATTCCCTGACGCAGAAGATCTCCGCCATACAGATACCGCACCTGCGCAGGGTCTACATGTGCCTTTCCCAGAGCAACGATGCAGGCTTCTTTTTGCATCTCACTCTCTGCCGCTTCCCAGGTCTTCTCCCCAAACAGATCATCCTGATTTGTCATATCAATCTTCTTGCCGAGCGGCCCTTTTGCTTCCTTGCTCCCCGCCACACAGCCACTGCTGGTAATGTACGGTGTTCTCGTAAATGAAAGACTCTGTTTTCCCTTAATCATAGAATGATACTCCTTTTACTCTGATGAGGGTAGTGTATCCAAATATTTGAAAATATATGCATCAGTGGAATTTGAGTTTGTTGAAGACATTCGATGGGAGCCTGCGCATTGCCCTCGCGGACTGTAAGCATTGTGTAAGAGCTAAGTCAAAAAGAAGCTGCGGAATTTATGGACATCGTACCCATTCGAGTAGTTTTCTGATGAAAACTACTCTCAGGTGCACTTGGAATTTGCTTTGAAAGCAAATTCCAGTCCACAAATTCCACAGCTTCTTGTTGCTTATCTCTAACATACTGCTTGATGTCCGTGATGACAATGCGCAGGCTCCCATCTAGTTTCTTCAGCAAAATTCACGGACTTCAACTGCATCAATCACATCGTCTTACAGATACTTACTCGTAACCTTCAGTCTTGTCATCGCTCTTGCAAGCGAAGCACTGGAATGATAATACTCCTGAATGCTCTGTTTCTGCCGCAGCTGCTCTTCTGCACGCTCCTTCGCCTCACGGGCTCTCGCGATATCAATCTCCTCCGGACTCTCGGCCGTCTCAACCAATACCGTAACACGATTATGTGCAATCTGCGCAAATCCGCGTCCTACTACAGCATGTTTCCACTCGGCAGATCCTTCCTCCTGAAAACGCATCTCACCATCCATCATCGCAATAACAAGATCTTCATGATGAGCTAAGATTTCTTTTTCGCCATCCATATCCGGAATGACGACAGATCGGCACAAACCACCGTAAAACACACGGTTCGCCGCAATCACTCTTAAATAAAATGAACTCATATTCACACCTCACCATTTCTACATGGTTTCTGCTTTCTTCTTTACATCTTCCACCGTTCCGACATTAAAGAATGCATTCTCCGGGTATTCATCCATCTCACCGTCGATGATTGCCTTAAATCCACGGATCGTCTCCTTCAGCGGCACATATGCGCCCTTGATTCCCGTAAAGTTCTCGGCAACATGGAACGGCTGTGACAGGAATTTCTGAATCTTTCTTGCACGGTATACAGTCATCTTATCCTCGTCGGAAAGCTCTTCCATACCAAGGATTGCAATGATATCCTGTAATTCTTTATATTTCTGAAGTAATTCCTGTACCTGTCGGGCAACTTCATAGTGCTCTTCGCCTACGATTTCCACCTCAAGGATACGTGAATTAGATTCCAGCGGATCAACGGCAGGGTAGATACCCTGTTCTACGATTTTTCTGGATAATACAGTGGTTGCATCCAAATGCGCAAATGTGGTCGCAGGTGCCGGATCAGTCAAATCATCTGCAGGTACATAGACTGCCTGCACCGATGTTACAGAACCGTTCTTTGTAGATGCAATACGCTCCTGCAATTCACCCATCTCAGTTGCAAGTGTCGGCTGGTAACCTACGGCTGACGGCATACGTCCTAACAATGCCGAAACCTCAGAGCCTGCCTGTGTGAAACGGAAAATGTTATCGATAAACAGCAGCACGTTCTGATGCTTCTCATCACGGAAATATTCCGCCATGGTAAGTCCGGTCTCAGCGACACGCATACGTGCGCCGGGCGGCTCATTCATCTGTCCGAATACCAGAGCAGTTTTCTCCAGTACGCCGGATTCTCCCATTTCGGTCCATAAGTCATTTCCTTCACGGGAACGTTCTCCGACTCCGGTAAAAATCGAATATCCGCCATGCTCGGTGGCAATGTTACGGATTAATTCCTGAATCAGTACGGTCTTACCTACACCGGCTCCACCGAACAGACCGATCTTACCACCCTTCGCATACGGTGCTAAGAGGTCAATTACCTTGATTCCTGTCTCTAATACTTCAACAGCAGGACTCTGTTCCTCAAATGACGGCGGTTCTCTGTGGATGACCCATTTCTCCGCATCATCCAGCTTCTCACCGTTATCCAGCGTCTCGCCTAATACGTTAAATAATCTTCCCAGTGTCTGCTCTCCGACCGGGACCTTAATCCCGCTTCCGGTAGCTGTAACTTCCATGTCACGGTGAAGTCCGTCACTGGATGCAAGCATGATACAGCGAACCGTATTATTTCCAACATGCTGTGCAACTTCCATGACACATTTCTTATCGCCGTTCATAACTTCCAAGGCATCTTTAATTGCAGGCAGATCATTGTCTTCAAATTCCACATCGACAACGGGTCCTAACACCTGCACGATTTTTCCAATTTTCAATTTAGAAAGCGCCTCCTTTTCTCTATTTGAATTTCTTATTATTTCTTATTCTTCTGTGATTTTGCTCCGGCGATTACCTCCGTAATCTCCTGCGTAATCGCTGTCTGTCTCGCCCGGTTATATAGAATTCCGAGCTCATGCAGCATATCCTTCGCACTCTTGGTCGCAGCCTCCATCGCCATCATACGCGAGTTCTGCTCGCTGGAATACGATTCCACTAATGCGCCGTACACAAAACCGACCACATAATCCGGTACAATCTGATCCATGACAACCTTTGCAGATGGACGGAACTGAATCTCCTCCACGGGGATTCCGCCCGGAAGACTCGGAACTTCGAAATCTGCTTTTTTTAACGGCAGAAGCTGCAAAAATTCCGTCTCCGTCTGGATTGCATTTACCATCTTGGTATATACAATATACACCTCGTCCAATTCATTCTCCATGTACAGATCCAGAACCGTCTCGGAAATGTTTCTTGCGCGGTTCAGGGTCGGATTCTGCACCGTATAATGGAACTGCTGGTCAATGTTGATATTCCGCTGCTCAAAATAGTGCCTTCCAAGCTCACCCAGCACGAAAAGCTTTGAGTTCGGGCAGTTATTCAGGTGTTCCTCTGCCAGCTTTAAGACATTATGATTATAGGCTCCGGCCAGTCCCTTATCTGCTGTTACAACAATATATCCGACTCTTCTCTCTTCCAGACTGATATCCTCCGTATGCCTGAAAAAAATATCATCCAGATCCGGAAGATGTCTTAAGATTCGTGACATGGTAGACTGCAGTGTGTAGAAATATGGCTCGGTTGCTTCCAGAGCTTTTTTTGATTTTTTCAGTTTGGAAGAAGAAATCATGTACATCGCGTTCGTAATCTTCAGCGTGTCCTTGATACTCTTCATTCGGTCCTGAATTTCTTTCGTATTTGCCATTTAACACACCCGCTTACTTTTCTGTAATGTTTCTGCTTTTCTTATACTCTTCTGCTGCCGCAAGAAGTTTCTCGGTTAATTCATCATCCAATACTTTCTTTTCTTCGATTGCCTGTCCGATCTCCGGATGAGTCGAATCCATAAATGAAAGAACATCATTCTGCGCTTCTTTTACCTTCTTCGTCTCGAAAATGTCGAAGAAGCCTTTATTAGCAAGACAGAGCGTCATAACCTGCTCATGCAGTGATAACGGATGGCAAAGCGGCTGTTTCAGCAGCTGCATCAATGCATTTCCATGATTTAACTGAGCCTTTGTCGCGTCATCCAGATCCGATGCAAACTGTGTAAATACTTCCATCTCACGGTACTGCGCAAGATCAATACGGATACTTCCCGAAGATTTCTTCATCGCCTTTGTCTGCGCTGCACCGCCGACTCGGGATACCGAAAGACCGACGTTAACGGCCGGGCGCATACCTGCGAAAAACAAGTTGCTCTCCAAGAAAATCTGACCGTCTGTGATAGAGATAACATTCGTCGGAATATAGGCGGATACATCTCCTGCCTGCGTCTCGATAATTGGAAGTGCTGTAATAGAGCCTCCGCCAAGTGCATCTGAGAGACGGCTGGAACGCTCCAGTAATCTTGAATGCAGATAGAATACATCTCCGGGATAAGCTTCACGTCCCGGTGAACGCTCAAGAAGCAGTGAAATCGCTCTGTATGCTACCGCATGCTTTGATAAATCATCGTATACGATAAGCACATCTTTTCCCTGATGCATAAAATATTCAGCCAAAGCTGTTCCGGCATATGGTGCAATATACTGCAGTGATGCCGGGTCACTTGCGGTCGATGAAAGTACGATTGAATAATCCATCGCACCGTTCTTCTCTAATGTTGATACAATCTTTGCGACCGTAGATGCCTTCTGTCCGATTGCGACATAGACACATACCACATCCTTGCCCTTCTGGTTGATGATTGTATCGGTTGCGATACTTGTCTTACCCGTCTGACGGTCACCGATGATCAGCTCACGCTGTCCACGGCCGATTGGGAACATGGAATCAATTGCAAGAATTCCGGTCTCAAGCGGTGTATCAACAGATTTACGATCCACGATACCTGCTGCTTCGTGTTCGATTGGATTGTAGTCCACTGAATTGATTTCACCTTTTCCGTCGATTGGCTCGCCGAGTGCATTCACGATTCTTCCGATAAATGCTTCTCCAACCGGAACTCCGGCTTTTTTCCTGGTGCGGCTTACCTTGGTACCTTCTTTGATTCCTGTATCACGTCCGAATAAAATACATCCGATTTCATTGCGGCGGATATCCTGAACCATTCCTTTTACTCCATTATCAAAAATTACAATCTCTCCGTACATGGCATGGTCGATTCCGTAGATTGTTGCGATTCCGTCTCCTACCCAGATGACGGTACCGGTCTCACGGCTCTCCTGATCCCATTCAAAATTGTCAATTTCACTCTGTATAATGGAAATTATATCTGTAGCACTGATTGCGCCCACAAACATTCACCTCCTAAATTAATCTGCTCTCAAGCTGTCTCAGACAGCCATCGTAGCTCCAGTCATACTCCTCGTTGCCGACCTGAATCAGGACTCCCCCGATGAGTTCTGGATTCTCTTTGATCTGTATATCTATTTCTTTCTCCGGATACTTTTTTTTCAAAAAAGCGGTCGCAGATTCCACCTCAGTTTTATCTGGTGTCTTTGCATAGACCAGCTTTGTCCGAAGGATATTGTGCTTTGCATCCCAAATCTGATAATAAGAGGTCATTGCATCCTCGAGTTCATCAATCTGTCCATAGCGGCACATGATTTTTAAATAATTTTTCACTTTTTCCGGCAAGGCGGCTTTTTTCGCTATATCATCCAGCACACGTTCCTTTTGTCTGTATGTAACAATGCGGCTCTCCAACACCTTTTTCAGCATCGGAGTCTCATGATATAACGCCTCCAAAGACTCGATCACAGCTCTGTCCTCAGACAGATGATACAGCACCTTTGCCTGATTAATTGCTTCCTGCGTCACTTCGTTCACCCGTCTTCATAATCTTTCTGGCAGCGGACATTGCAAGCTTCGCGATTTCCGACTGAACCTGCATCTGTGCCTTCTCCTGCTCTGTCTGAATATCAGCTTTTGCCTTTTCCAGCATTCGGTCGGATTCTGCGCGTGTCTCTTCTAACATTCGATTCTTCTCCGCCTCAGCTCTCTGCTTGGCAGCTACGACCATTTCCTCTGCCGTCTGCTGTGCAGCATCCAGTTTTTTCTGATAGTCAACTTTCATCTGCTGCGCTTCATCCTGTGATTTTTTCGCTTCTTCAAGCTGTCCCTGAATGAGTGCTTCTCTCTTCTGAATGATATTCATTACAGGTTTAAAGAGAAATTTTTTCATTCCGAGATACAATACAAGGATGTTCACAATTGTCCAGATGAGTGTGGATGGTTCTAAACTTAACATATTTTCACCTGTCCCTTATATCTGTTTTATCTGATTATCCTAACATCAATACGATTAATAATGCGATAACGAAACCATAGATAGCGGTTGCCTCTGCAAGGGCACATCCTAAAAGAAGTGATTTGCTGATTTTGCTTTCTGCTTCCGGCTGTCTTGCGATTGCATCTACAGCTGCTGCTGTTGCTTTTCCGATTCCAAGACCTGCTCCGATTCCTGTTAATACTGCAATACCTGCTCCAATTGCTACTAATAATGTTGCTGACATAATAATTTCTCCTTTTCTACTCTTTTATTCTTTTGTTTTTCATTTTCTGTATTATTCTTCCATCGCTTCTTTCATGAACAAAGCGGTGAGGAATACAAAGACATATGCCTGTATCAAGCCGTCAAAAATATCAAAATAACAGCTAAATACAACCGGTATAACTGCCGGTACTACGAGTTTCAGTAATTCCATAATAACGAAAGACCCGAGTACATTTCCAAATAGTCGCATACAGAGCGACAGCGGCTTGATAAAAATTTCCAGAATGTTAATCGGCAGGACAACCGCCATTGGCTGGGCAAAACTCTTAAGCCATCCTTTCGTGCCTTTACTTCTGATTCCTGAGACTTCGATTAAGATAATACTCATAATTGCAAGTGCGGCCGTTACATTCAGGTCCTTTGTAGGTGGTTTAAATCCAATTAAACCGATTAGATTTGATATTCCAATGTAAACTGCCACAGCCATCAGGTAGAAATAATACTCTTTTCCGCCCTTTCCCATGACATCGTCAAAGAAATTGTAAATTCCGCCTACCGCACTTTCTAATGCGAGCTGCTTACGCCCGGGATGTTCCACGCTCAGATTTCGCACCAGTATTATACACAGCAAAAAAACGACCGCCATAATAATCCAGGTGACTACCACTGATTCAGAAACCGGAATTCCACCAAATAATGGAATCGTAAATACTGTCTCACAGTTTAGCTCTTCGAGTAGGTTATCGACAAGAGCATCCATCTGATTCACTCCTTTCTGAAGTACCGGTGCCTTTCATTGTAATATAGGCAGACTGTACTGATTGTTAAAATATAGCACTTCACACAGCAAAGTCAACATTTTCCTTTTTTAATGTCCAAAAGCGTTTTTCGTTGCTTTTTTCAGCAAAAAGGACAGTTCTGACTGACTTATACTAATACATTTTAGCAATTTTTTACAGAAAATTTCTTTTTTTTATATTTTTTTCAAAAAAGCAAGAAAAAAATAGGCAAAAAACAAGGTTGGAACCCCTTGAATTTTCGCCTATTTTCTATTTTTTATAATCCAATTCCAATCCAGTACAATAGCCCTAACACCCACGAAGTCACGATTCCATACAAGATGACAGGGCCTGCAATGGTGAATATCTTACAGCCGATTCCGAACACCTGCCCCTCTTTTTTGTACTCAATGGCTGGTGCTGCAACGGAATTTGCAAATCCAGTGATGGGGACGAGTGCTCCCGCGCCGCCCCACTTTGCAATCTTGGGGTAAATATTCATCCCCGTCAGAATCACGCTCAGGAGTACCAGCAGCATGGAGACCCATGCGCCGCAGGTCTTCTCATCCAGTCCCAGATACTGTCCGTACTGGCTGATCCCCTCCCCGATGGTACAGATCACACCACCGGTAAAAAAAGCTTTTACCATATTGGCTCCCAGTTTGTTTTTCGGAGTCTTTTCCCTGACATATTTTTGGTATTGGTTTTTCATCCTCTCACCATCCCTTCGCAAAATAAACACATGCGCCGATTCCCTTGCCGATTGCTAGTCCGAGTATCAGATACGGAATCGCCTTTACAATTTTGAGTCTCCTGATAAAGATCGGAAATACATTCAGAATCTCCGCGAGTGCCATCGACCAGCATCCCACGAAAATTCCGGACAAAAGACCATAGACCGGCAAAAGCCAGCTGCCGCCCGGAATCGGAATCTGAAACAGAGACCAGGTGGATCCTGCAATTCCGCCGACCCCGATACAGTCCTCATACAACAGAATGTGTTTTCCCGTGTGCGTCCGGTCTGCAAAATCTGACACAACGCCAAGTCCGATAATAAATGCAAACAAGCCGCCGGCAACCGTAATTCCAGAACTGAACCCGATGACTGCCATAATTCCCTGTCTAATCCACATCCATTTCTTTTCCTTTCCGCGTGTATTCGTCAAGCAGCGTTGTCTGAATATCATTCTCATAGAGGCGCATTTCCACTTCAATCGGTGTCGGATCAACCGTAAACCGCTTTTTCCCAAAATGATTAAAAAAGACCAGAATCCCGACCACAAGCCCCAGACTGTAGCTGATTTCCAGAATTGTGAAGCCGCTGCTCACATTTCCGGTCAGCCATTGATACACCTGCGAAAACATCGTTGTGGTAGATACATCATTGTGAAAGGACATGATGGAAAATGCGGAACCGGTAAATGTAATCGCAACCACGCAGATGACCTTGACCGCCTGCAAAAAGCGATTCTGTTCCTGCTGTTCCTCGTATGTGAGAATCATATCCGTTTCTCCCATATTCTGTATCTCCAGCATTGGATACTTTTCGTGAATGCAGGAAATGATGCGCAGGATGGAAATGACATACCGGTGCTGCCCTTTGTCCGGAACCGTCAGTATCTTCAGTGCTTTTAATTTGGAGACCACCGCCCGGTCACTGCACTCCATCGTCAGGATATCTCCCAGATGAATTTCCCGTTTCTTCACCTCTATATTTTTCTCACCCTTGATATATACCGTCTGCTTCGTTACTGCCATAAATATTCGGCCCCTGACTGCATAATCAAAGTGCCTTCATTTTCTGTATTTGTCCGGCTTGTATGATAATAATAGTAAAAAATTCCAGCCACAAGAGCCACTGCAAGTAAAATCATGCAGACCGTCCATATTCGTCTTCCACTGTTCATCATGATCGCCTCCTTGTCTTTAGTATGGATTTTATGTGGAAAAATATACATCTGCGCGCAGTTTTTCAAGTATTTTCTTTTCCATTCTTGAAACCTGCACCTGCGTCATTCCCATTTCATTTCCAATCTGGGTCTGCGACCGCTCTTCAAAATACCGCATATAAATCAGTTTGCGCTCCTTGCTTCCCAGTATATTCAGGAGCTGCATCAGCAGCAAATGGTTTAAAACACCCTCCTCTTTTCGATTCTTATCCTCCAGACGGTCCACCAGCTCTATTTCATCGCCGTCCTTCTGGTAAATCGGACGGTAGATAGAATCCACCTCCACGGAAGCTTCCATTGCCTGCACGACCATTTCTTTTTCCACGTGCAGAACCTCTGCCAGTTCCTCCAGCGTCGGCTCATGTCCGTCAGCTGCTATGATTCTTTCCCGCGCCATGAAGATCTGTGAGGACAATTCTTTTAACGACCTGCTCACACGGATCATCCCGTCATCACGCAAAAAACGTTTGATTTCACCAGAAATCATCGGAACTGCATAGGTCGAGAATTTCACATCAAATGACAGATCAAATTTGTCGATTGCCTTTAAAAGTCCGATGACTCCAATCTGGAATAAATCTTCTTTTTCCGTTCCCCGCCCGTAAAATCTGCGGACGACGCACCACACCAGCCCTGTATTTTCCTGGACCAGCTGCTGCCTCGCTTCTTTATCACCCTCGTGTGCCTGTCTGATCAAAGCGATTGTGTGGTCCATAACTCCCTTCCTTTTCCAATGGTTTTTTCCATTCTCACCAATGTTCCCTCCTTCGGTTTTGATTCCACAATAACGCGGTCCATGAAGGCTTCCATAAATGCAAAGCCCATTCCTGCCCGTTCCAGATCCGGTTTTGTTGTGAACAGCGGAGTACGTGCCGCCTCAACATCTTCGATACCCTTTCCGGTATCCTTCACCTCCACAACAAACAAACGGTCATTCACCCTGCAGCGGATCTCGATATTATGTATCTCATTTTCATATCCATGGATGATGGAATTGGTGACAGCTTCCGACACTGCCGTCTTCACATCCGCGACCTCCTCCAGCGTCGGATTGAGCTGTGTCAGAAATGCCGCGACCGACACCCTTGCAAATCCCTCGTTTTCAGAACGACTTTCAAAAATAATTTTCATTTCATTTGTGCCCTTCATACTGTTTCCTCCTCATAAATCTGTAATATATTTGTCATACCTGACATCGTCAAAATCTTCTTCATTCTCTCATTCGTATGCACTGCCCAGATTTCTCCCCCGAGGAAATGGATGGTTTTGTAGCGCCCCATAATCACTCCGATTCCGGAGCTGTCCATAAAGTCTGTTTTTTCAAAGTCAAAGATGATGTATTTGACATGCTGGCTCCTGATAATCGAGTCTGCAGTCTCCCTCATGTCTTCTGCATTGTGATGATCGATCTCTTTCGGGAGGAAGATGGTCAGACAGTTTTCCTGTAGTTGGTATTTCATGTTGTTCCCCTTTCCTTTCTGGTTGTTTTGCTTCCATAACACACAAAAAGGACCTGCAGCTTCTCTGCATGTCCTTTTCTTCCGTAACTTATATTCTTTTATCCTGTGTAAATGAGTTGTCTCCTGCGGCCCTCTTACTGGGCAGCCGCTCCCACATTGGTGTCTCCGCCAAGTGCCGTCTTTGCCTCCGTTGCCACATCGGTATCCGGAAAGCTCTCTACAACCTGATTGAATCTTGTATTCGCATTTTCGGTATCTCCGCTTTTGGCGTATGCGACACCGAGATTTAACAGTGCTTTTCCATCGTTATAGTTCTCCATCATCTCTACGACCTGCGAAAGTGAGTCGATTGCTCCGCTGTAATTTGCCACCTGAATCTGGGCAACCGCAGTGGAATACAAATCATCACAGAGTGGCACATAGATTGCCTGCACCAGTTCATCGTATCTGGTCTGCCCCTGTGTTCCCAGTGCCTCGCGTTTCACATTTTTGAGCGTCTCCGCCATGCTTGCATTCGTATACTCTTTGGAATCATTCTGCTCCGACACGGTCATCAGATTCTCATAGCTGTCCGATGTACTGGCCGCCGTCTGTACCGCCGCCTCAGACTCATCATTGGTACTGCGATACTCGTCCAGTGCGGTCTTCTGTGCGTTGATCTGTGCGTCCTTTGCCGCAATCTGATCACTGTATTCTACCATCT
>JAQUUC010000092.1 GCA_028694105.1 Hespellia sp. | reverse complement strand
CACAGGGAAAACGCGGATTGGAATCTGTTGAAAACTTTAATCTGCTGACATCGAATTCATTTTTTGTGGAAAAGATAAGAAATGAGTTCCAGAACAAAAAAAATCAGGGGGATACTGTAGTTACAACGCTGAATGAAAATCTGCAGTCGGCCGCTTACAATGCAATGGGAGACAATAAAGGCGCTGTCATTGTGATGGAGGCGAGTACCGGTAAAATTCTGGCAATGGTATCGGCACCGACCTATGATCCGAACACGGTTGTTGATAATTGGGACTACCTGAATTCCGATGAAAGTGGAAGTGCTCTTTTGAACCGCGCGACACAGGGCTCCTATGCTCCGGGTTCGACGTTTAAGGTCGTTACGGCACTTGAATATATCAGAGAAAATGCAGATTACGGTGCTTATCAGTATGAATGCTCCGGCGAGATTACGCATGACGGAACGACGATTCACTGTTTCAATCACACGGTACATGGACTGCAGGATCTGCGTGCATCTATGGCAAATTCCTGCAATTCGTCCTTTGCCAATATCGGTCTGATGCTGAATAAGACATCTTATGCTGAGACGGCAAAAGAATTGCTCTTTAATTCCAAGCTCCCAAGCGAACTGGATTATTCGAAAAGCAGTTTCAAGGTGGATGAGAATACAAATTCAGCGGAGATGATGATGACTGCAATGGGGCAGGGACAAACGCTGGTCAGCCCGTATCATATGGCACTGATCACTGCGGCGATTGCAAATGGCGGTACGCTGATGAATCCTTATCTGGTCAGTCAGGTTACGAATTATGCCGGAACAGAAATCAGCAGCACCAAACCAAGTGCTTACGGTCAGCTGATGACTTCAGCGGAGGCATCTCAATTGAAGGAATATATGGAAGCTGTTGTCAGTGAAGGAACGGCAAGTGCACTCAGCGGTCAGAGCTATTCTGTTGCAGGAAAGACGGGAACGGCGGAGTACAGTACAGAGACCGACTCAGATCTGGACCATTCATGGTTCATTGGTTTTACCAATGTGGACAATCCGGAACTTGTCATCAGTGTTGTGGTAGAAGGCTCCGATGGAGAGAGCACAGCAAAGGCTGTACCGATTGCAAAACAGGTGCTGGATGCGTATTATTACTAAAATACGTTTGGACAATTTCATTTCAAGGACATCTAACATGCATCAAAAAGGAAGGAAACGATATGGATCATATAAAAGTATATCGTCAATTGTATGTGAGTGAATTTCTGGAAAAGAAGCGGGAAAAGATCTTGCAGAAACTTTTAAATAACCAGTTCCAGCCAAACATCTACCTGATTACATTAGCGCAGAATCAGGAAGATGAACTGGAATTTTACTCCACGTTTCTGCTTAGACAGCATGTCTATGAAGACACACCGATTTTTCTTGTAGGACTTGCAGAAGGATACGATGATGCGCTGGACATGGTGGAGATGATTACAGATGAAGTATATCAGAAAACGGGAAATACAGATATCAGAAACTACATAATGGAAAACGAAAATCAAGAGAGCGAAGCGTAGGTGTATGATGTTACATGTGTTATTATTGATTTTAAAAATCATAGGAATACTGATACTTGTCATTCTGGGTTTATTTGTGCTTCTTCTGGCAATTGTGCTTCTGGTACCACTCCGGTATAAGGTGACGGGATCCGGTGCAGGGGACTTAAAATCGCTGCAGGGAAAGGTAACGTTCTCGTGGCTGCTGCATCTGGTCAGTGGTTATGCAGGCTATCAGGATCAAAAGCTGGACTGGAATGTACGGATTGCGTGGAAATGGCTTGGCGGGGAGGAAGAAACCGCGCCGGAGCCGGAGCCTGAATTGGCTCTGGAAACAAAATCTGAGCCAGAATCTGAGCCAGCAGTGGACCCTGAGCCAGTAATGAAACCTGAGCCAGTAACGGAGCCAGAACCGGCAATGGACCCCGAACCGGCTGTTACGGCGCAGGAATCCGAACCATCTGTTCGGAAAGAACAGCCAAAGAAAGCATCCATAGTTTCAAAGGTAAAGGCGTTTTTTGAAAAGATAAAATATACATTCCGGAAAATATATGATAATATAAAAGCGTTGATGGAAACGAAGGACAGACTGGAAGAATTTGTGACAGACGAAGTACATCAGGCTGCTTTATCAAGAGCAATCAAAGAATTAAAACGACTGCTTGGATTTTTGAAACCGAAAAAGTTTTCGCTTCAGGCACATCTGGGCTTTAAGGATCCGTCCGTCACGGGAAAAGTACTGGCGGGACTGAGTATGATTTACCCGTTTGCTGGAAAGAATCAATTATGTGTACAGCCGGAATTTGAAGAGGAGATTTACGAAGGCAACCTCATGATCCGCGGACATGTCAGGGTTGTGTATGTGATTATTATTGCGTGGAATCTATTCTGGGATAAGAATATCAGAATGACATATAAACATATCAAAAACTTTAAGAAATAATTCCATGAAGGAGGAAAAAAGATGGCAGACAATAATTTTAAAACAACAGTAGATTCGTTATTTAAGGGAATGGATGGTGTACTATCGGCCAAAACTGTTGTCGGACAGGCGCTTCATATTGAAGATACGATTATTCTACCACTCGTTGACATATCGTTTGGAATCGGTGCCGGCGCATTCAGCGGAGATAAAAAGGATAAAGGTGCCGGCGGAGTCGGAGGTAAGATGACACCGTCTGCGGTGCTCGTCATAAAAGACGGAAAGACAAAGCTTGTCAACATCAAGAATCAGGATACGATGACCAAAATTCTCGATATGATTCCGGAGGTCATTGAGAAAGTGACGACAAAGAAGGAAGACAAGGTAACGGAAGCAGATGTCATGGACATGCTGAATTCAGAGACAGAATCAAAAGAATAATAAAATAACAGAATGATACGGGCCTTGCGGACATAAAATAGAAAAAGAAATCATCTAAAGGTCTGATAGGCGTGAAAAGAGTGATAGGATTCGCAATGGTTTTCCTTGCACTTGGGATGATTTTATCATTGATTATTCCAAATGGATTTATTGAAATAATGGCGATTCTGGCTATTTTTTTACTTGGATACAATTTATTTTGTTATTAAATCAAAAAATGCTTGCAAATTAACACAACATCTGATAGAATATCACTGTTGTGAGTCCATATATGGACTATTTAAAGAACGTTAAGGAGGTGCTTAGTTATGGCTAAATGTGCTATTTGTGAAAAGGGTGCTCACTTCGGAAACAGTGTAAGTCACTCTCATAGAAAAACACCAAAGATGTGGAAGTCGAATGTTAAATCAGTAAGAGTTAAGACTGAAGGTGGCGGAGCAAAGAAGATGTATGTATGTACTTCTTGTTTGAAATCCGGAAGAGTAGAAAGAGCTTAATAGAACATGAAAAGCACATTGTGTAAGCAATGTGCTTTTTTTACTTTATAGGAAAGTTCTCCTTTCGGAGAACTCTTGAATTAAAAAGGCCCGCACGGAGGCGGGCACACAAAGGAGATGGTGATTTAGAAAAGGTAAAATCCTTCTTCGCCAAAATCATCA
>JAQUUC010000091.1 GCA_028694105.1 Hespellia sp. | reverse complement strand
ATTAAAATCACCTTTCCTTTCGTTATTGTAGTAGCCTGAACAACTCTATAATAACGGAAAGGTGATTTTTTTGTACAACAATTTGTCTCCACCCGCATAGCAGGTGGTTTATTGTTTCGCATGTCTCTGTTTCTCTGATGAGAAACTCCAACATACTCAACAGGCTAAAGCCCATAAGCAAAATACCGCCCTGTTCAGGCGGCATGTATTTCTGTAGCTGGCTACCATTTTAAAGGTCCTCTAGCTTTGCGTCCGCTGCCTTTCGACAGGTTTGCCTAAATATAATTATATTTTACCACAATAAAGTGCTGTTGCATATTGTATTTATTTCACAAACACATACCTCTCCTCGCTCGAGTACTCCTCCGCATAAGAGAACCCCAGCTCGCCAAATTCTTTCATTCCTTCCACCTGCCTGGTTCCATTTTCCGCCATATACCGCACCATCTCACCGCGCGCCATTTTCGCAAGTGTTCCCTTTTGTTTCAACTTCCCGTCAATTAATTCTACGAAATCCACTGTGATAAACCGGTCTTTCTCCGTGACATATTTCTCGATGCATTTCGAGTATTCTTTGGATGCCAGGTTTACGAGCGTGCGGTCTTCATCCATAACTTCATCATAGAGCCTGCTGCCCCACAGTTCGTAGAGATCTTTTGCGCCATCGACGGCGAGCTTCGCCTGCATTTCCAATCGGTAGGGTGTGATGCCATCAAATGGTTTTAGCACTCCATAGAATCCGGACAGGATGTGCAAATGCTGTTCGATGTATGTAAGTGCATCTTCTGTAAATACACTTGGTAACATGTGTTGATACTGCAGACCTTCATATGCCATGACGGCGGGTGTGAGCCCACGCTCCAAGTCCATATGCTGAAATCGTTCGTAGTTTAAATCTGTCAGTTTGTCATTACATTTCCACAAACGCTGTACTTCTTCTCGCGATAATGCCTGAATGGCGCGCATCAGCTTTGCCGTGTCTTCGATGAATGTTGGCATGCCTTTTATGGCAAATGAATCGGTATCAATATTGATTTTTTTCGCTGGTGAAATAATTATTTTCATGGTATTTTCCTCTGTGATTTCAAGAAATAAGTTCTTCGATTTTCTAATCACATTTTACCATAATAAAGTGTGTCTGCATATTGTATTTACAACTCCTTGTTCCTGCTTTTACATAGATTCTTAATCCTGCTTTTGAAGCCACTCCATAAGCTTTTCCCATTTGTCTTCTTTGACCGACTCTTGTATTTCGGTAATATCAATCCGTTCACCTAATCCGTTCTTTTCTGCTTCAAAACTTCTATATTCTTTCATCGCTTCAACTTTTTTACAAAAGGGGCACCATATATTTTTTATATGCCCTTTTTCTCTACTTTGGTTTTTCTTTCGTGGTATTGGAAATTGTTTTCCGCACTCCGGGCAGCTACAATAACTGATCGTACAACATCGCCACTCGCTCATATATAATCACCTCGATATACACTATTTTATCTGGGAAATATGCTGCTCTATATTTGTGAAAAATTCAAATTGTTTTGAGTTGCTCCACACATACCGCACTTTTTGAAGATAAATACCACTTCCCTTCCTGATTGTGGTTATCTTCAAATCTGTTCATATATCACTGCACCTTTCGTTGATCGTTTTATGATGAGCCTACTTTTATGCAAATAAAAAGAAGCATTTCAGAAGATTTGTGAATAAATCTTTCTCTATGCTTCTCATTATACTTATGTCCTGGGCTTTAAAACGGACTCACCAATCATCGGCTTCCTCTTTTATGTCTTCTCCGCTTACAATATCTTTTGCAATCTTCACCCCAAACCATTTCGATACACTTTTTACAATTGGATATATCCATTGCTTTATTTCTACCGCTGCCTCCCAATTCATATATCCTTGCCCCCGGCAATGCCAATAAGAACGGAGAGTGCGATGCACACCTTTCCCGTATAGCAGTATCTCTCTTTTCTCATATTATATTGTTTTCTTATACTTCCATCGACCGCTCAGATATCTCCAGATCATGAGGATTGCACGCACAACCCAGTCAATGACCATGGCCACCCAGACGCCAAAGACACCCCAGCCGACATATTTTCCAAGGACGAAGCTTAATCCGATTCGAAATACCCACATTGATCCGATGGAAATCCACATCGTCATCTGCGCATCTCCCGCTGCCCGCAGCGTATTTGGAAGTGCAAATGCAAACGGCCAGATCGTCATACAGGAAATACTGTGGAAGAGAATAATTTTCGTAGTCTCACTGGCCGTGATATCCGACAGATTATACGCCTTCAGAATAAACGGCAGCGCCAGAATTGTCAGCACATTGAATACCCAGATTCCGACATAGGTAACGACCATCAGTTTCCTTGTATAATATTTGACCTGCTCTTGTTCTCCGGCTCCGATGCATCTTGAAATCACGGTTGTCATTCCAAGACCAATTGCCATACCCGGAAGAATCTCGAACATCGCCAAGACATTTCCGACGGCGTTGGCTGTAATTGCGTAGGTTCCGAATGACGATACCAGACTGAGCACCAGAATCTTGCCGACCTGAAACATGCTGTTTTCCATTCCGTTCGGAATTCCAATTCGCAAAATGCGCCGGATCATCTTACCATCCGGTCTGTAACGGAATGTCCGTTCAATGTGCAGCTGATATTTCGGCTTTAACAATAACACAATAACTGCAACTGCAGCCGCAACTCGTGATACCAATGTTGGAATCGCAACACCTTCGGTTCCGCAGTGGAAACCGTAAATCAGGATTGCATTTCCACCCACGTTGATGATGTTCATCATGATGGATACACGCATGGATATCTCAGAGTTACCCTGTGCCCGAAAGATTGCAGCCCCGCCATTGTAAAGTGCAATAAATGGAATAGATGCCGTTACAATCATCAGATATGTATTAGCATGGGCACGCACATCCGCATCAATTGGTCCGAAGATCACGTGAAGAATCAGATATTTCCCCACATAGATGATTATCATAATTACAAGTGCTGTGATCGTGATGAACCACACAAGCTGTGTCGATGACCTGCATGCTTCTTTTTCTTTTTTCATACCCAGATACTGTCCTGCAACTACGGCACCTCCTGTCGCAAGTGCCGAAAACAGCGCGATGAATAGAACCATAATCTGGTCAACGAGTGAAACGCCGGATACCGCCGCCTCGCCGACGGTCGCAATCATAATGGAATCCGCCATGCCGACAAGCACCGCCAGAAACTGCTCCACAATCAGCGGCAAAATCAGTGCCACCAGCATCTTATTCGTAAATAGATAGTTACTTTTGTCAATTTTCTCTCTCATACCACTTCTCCTACTAATAATCCCCAACAGATTTTTTTATTATACCCCTGCTAATTGTAGGAAACAAGAGAAGTTTTAATCGTTTTTTATTACAAAAAACCAACAAAAATCTGATTATCCCCTAAAACACTGTATCTAAAGACATTTACAAAGGATTTCAACCTTGATATTACTACTTATTTACTACTCACGATTGAGCTTTGATACGCTGAAAATCCGAGTTATGCAAAGATATGG
>JAQUUC010000055.1 GCA_028694105.1 Hespellia sp. | reverse complement strand
TATCAACTGTAACACTTAATTCTATTTTTATAAATAGAAAATGTAGCATTTACCCTATTCTGTAAGAGTAAATGCTACTTATTTTTTAGTATCTTTCAAAGTGGAAATTAACTTTTCACTTCAGCCTTTATTTTTGTTACGTAAATTTTCAAAGTAAATGCAACCCCTTTTGTCAAGTGGATACCCGAAAATCCACTCTGCACATTCCCTTGACTAATTGCTTATAATACGGCTCATATTCGCTGTCGCACTTTCCAGCAGTGCATGTGTATTATTCAGGTATATAACATCTTTGATTCCATTGTCTTTTACCAGCTGCAGCAGATTCTGTCCGTAATAACGGTAATCAACAACATGCACCGTCTGGTAGCTGTTCACCAGAAACGGAATACACGCATTTGCATAAGATTCCTTAATCACCACGCAGGAGGAACCATCTGTAATATTGGGGTTTTCAATCTTGCTGTACGGCTCATCACCACCGATAAATGCCAGATATTTATTTTCTTCTGAATAATCCGTCGGATCTGCAATTACATTTCCGGTCTGTTCTACCCCTTCCCTGTCAATGTAAGTCATGTCATTGACCTGTGGGGTGTATGTTACGACCGTATCTGGATTATTTTTCAATGCCTCTGACTGTCCGCTGTATGTATAGAAAGTTCCCACAAATCCGCCATATTCGGTTTTTGTGTAGTCCGTCAGCGGCGCTGCCTTCATATCTTTTGCCTTCATCAGTTCTCTGTATGCATAATAAGCACCGTCTGCTGTCCAATGGTGGTCGGTCTTAAAATACAAATATTCACTGTTATGCTTCTTCAGGATGTCTAATAATGGGATTGAGGTAACAGACTTATCCAAATGTCCATATACATAGTCAATCGCATCACCCTGATTGCTTGAACCGATCTTTTCCTGATTCTCTTTGTCCAGATTGACGGCGATACTGGTCGGCACAAGAATATCATATACATCCGCCACACCTTTTAACTGTTCTGCCGTAGAATTCACGACATTGATATAAGCATTCGCACCGTCCACGCTAAATCCGTACAATTCAAAGCCGATATTATCAACCACATAAATTGTTCCTGCCTGTTCGGGCTGATCATGAAGCGTTGCATCCGGCCCTGCCGGTTCTTCCTCTTCCTTTGTCTCTATCTCTGCATCCGCGTCGGGAATTTCGTCTGCCGCAACTGCGGTTCCATGCAGTTCCTCTGTCTGGACACCATACAAATGCTCTACCTTCGCATTTGCAGTCAGCAAAGTTTCACGGAACGGAAATGTATCCGCATACCACGTGCTCACATCCGAAAAAAATTCACCGCTCATGAAGGATTCCGCTGTGATTTTCGGAAATTTGGTCAGTGTTCTTTTTTCAAGCTCTGACTTTGACGGTCTGATTGGAATAAGAAGCCCCATAAACCCGATAAATAATAGTACGCCATAAAATATGCGAATCGTAAGTTTATCAAATTCCTTTTTGATTTTTTTATTTTTTTTACGTCTTTTTTCTATATTGCTCACCATTAAGCCTCTCTAAAAACGGAAATATAAAAATGGATTGTAACTATTTCCTACCAGCGCAAGCAGCGATAAGATCAACATCGCTGTCGGCACGACCATATCATACACATAAGAAATGTATGGGATTCGTCCGGTTGCCTGAAACAGCCGTTTCACCTTGGCACCCAGATGTTTCAATATAGGAGTACATGCCAATATGCAGAAAATCAATAAGAATACATTATTCTTAAATACAATCGGAACAGAAGCATTGATTAATCCATTCTTGTTCAGTCCAAACATTCCCTTTAAAAGTGTTCCAAGCGTTCCCGCCGAATCACAGTAGAATAATGCCCATCCAAAATAAACCACGATGACTGCGTAGATATGTCCGACAATGGATGGCAGTCTCTGCAGTTTTTCTCCCAGATACTTTCTCTCAATAATCAGGAACACGAAATAATACAGTCCCCAGAATATAAAGTTCCAGCTCGCACCATGCCACAGTCCGGTAAGTCCCCACACGATAAATGTATTGATAATCGTCCTTCGCTCACCCTTCCGGTTGCCGCCCAACGGAATGTATACATAATCCCGGAAAAATGTACTCAGTGAAATGTGCCATCTGCTCCAGAAATCTTTGATTGATTTTGCAATATACGGATAGTTAAAGTTCTCGGCATAGTGAAATCCGACCATCATTCCCATACCGATTGCCATATCCGAATATGCAGCAAAATCGAGAAATATCTGGAACGAATAAAACAAAAGTCCCAGCCAGAGTCCCGCTGCAGGAATGCCGGCCAGATCTTTGACGGTCGTTGGAAGCAGTGTATCGACAACAGCTGCGCAGCCGTTTGCCAGGATTGCCTTCTTGGCAAGTCCAATGGAAAACCGCTTGATTCCCCGGCTCAGTTCATCCAGACTTACAGTCCTGTGGTCAATCTCATCTGCGATTAACTGATAACGCACAATAGGTCCCGCAATACACTGATGAAACAATGATGCATAAAGGAGCAGCTTCCAGTACGATTGCTGCGGTTTGATTTCCCGGCGGTATACATCAATTACATATGATAATAACTGGAATGTGTAAAACGATATACCAATCGGCAGTGCAATCTGCGGTATCTCTGCTGGCACATGAAACAGACTGTTCGTGATTCCGGCAAAGAACGTCAAATACTTAAAAAACACCAGTAATCCAAGCATTACAACACAATCGCAGATCAAAAACAGCTTGCTCAGACTCGTTTTTCTGTAACGATAAATAAGCAGCGCAAAAAACCAGCATGCAAAAACCATGCCAAGAAGTAATAACAGATATTTAGGACCTCCCCAGAAATAGAACACCAGTGAGAAGCTTAATAGTACCATATTCTTTTTTCTAATAGTCTTAACGGAATTATAGACGATCAGATTTAACGCTAAAAAGAAAAACACAAAAAGTAAACTTGAGAAAACCATAGGACTCCTTTATGTATTGTGGATTGATCAGCACAAACATATTATATATTGTTTTTTAATTATTTCACATCGAAACGGTATCGGCATATTTCGACAAATTATTTATCACTTCAAATAATATATGATTCCATAGGGATTGTCAATCATTCCAGCGCACTCGATCCCCTATAAAAAGTATTTACTCAGAAAACTATGTGGAGATTTCCCGGTAACAAAAAATGACGTCCGGATTTTGAGTGTAATCCAAACGTCATTCATCGTATACTGCTTTTATCTGAAATTACGCGCATGAGTCCATCCTGCAAAATCTGTGAAAAATTCACACCTAATGCAGTCGCTTCTTCATTGAGCCAGCAGGGGATACTTAAGGTCTTCTTAACGGCCTTGGAGCGGGTCCTCTTTTTGTACTCTAACATGTCAAATTCAATGATCACTACAAATTCTCCCCCTTGCAGTGAAATGTCCTGCGGCATCGAGGGTTTCGGTATCTCTTCTCCCGCTGATTCCATCTCCACCAGACTTGCCCCTAAAATCTTAAACGCCTTTGCATATCCGGATTCCATGTCATCACAGGAATCACAGCACGCAGGCAGATCTGGAAATCTGATATCAAAACCCTTACTTTTCTTCATAGAAAACACCGCCGGATAATACAATTTATCTAGCATATTACTCACCCTACATTTGATTTTATACGTATTAATACGTATTGTCAAGCAATTTCTTTTTGATTCACAGTCTCTTGTCAGGGTGTTACTGCTCACACTGTTTTTTTATTCATTTTCCGGCATTTGCCACCCGAAATCTCATACACCTCATCCGCCAGTTTTTCCACCAGCATCCGGTCATGACTTACAATCAGCAGTGTTCCTTCGAAATCTGCCAGCATTTTTTCCAGTCCTTCCATGGTGTAAATATCCATATGGTTGGTGGGCTCATCCAGAATGTAAAAATTCGCTCCGGAGACCAGAATCTTCGCCAAAGCAGTTTTTACCCGTTCTCCGCCGGACAGCACAGAGACTTTTTTATTCAAATCCTCCCGGCTGATGTACAGATTCGCCAGCACCGCCCGACAGATGTGCTCCGGTTCTGCCGCATCATACAGTACATTTTCCAGCACAGTCTTATCTTCCATCAGCTCCATGAGATCCTGTGAAAAATAGCCAGTCATCGCATCCTCCGTGATAAATGTACCCGGTCTTTTTTCTATCATGGCACGCACAATCGTACTTTTCCCCGCACCGTTTTCTCCGGTCAGGAAGGTCTTCTTCCCGGATTCCACAAGCAGTTCTGCATCATTTAGAACCACAGCCCCATCGAACCTAACTGTTAGGTTTTCGATTTTAGCCGCATATTTTGCCTTAATTCTAGTCATATGCATTCCCTTCATGGAAACATTTGGCAGTTGAACCGGTTTTTCCTTTTTCTCCAGATGTGACATCCGGCTTTTCATCGCAGCTCCGCGATTTGATACATTTCTCTGCTGCTGGGTTGCGATGCCTTTGTAAAGCATCCATTCGCTTCTTCCCATTTTTCTTGGCGGTTTTGTCATGGACTTTGCCTCTGACTCAATCTCCAGGGTGGCACGCTCCATTCGCTTTTTCTCTTTTCGGAACTGATCATATTCAAATTGCTGAAATTCTCTTTCCCGCTTCTTCTGCTCAACCCATTCCGAATAATTGCCGTCAAAGGTGCGCAAATGTCCGTCCTCCAGCTCCCAAATCTGGTTGCAAACATCATCCAGAAGTTTTCTGTCATGGGACACCAGCACAACAGCTCCGCGGTAGCCCTTCAGCATCTTCTCCAGCATGCGGACACCGTCAATATCTAAATTTGTGGTTGGTTCATCCGCAAACAGCAGCGATGTGTGCATAGAAAATGCCGTCGCGATCGCAAGTCGCATCTTTTCGCCTCCACTTTTTACCGCACTTCCCCGCAGACCCATTCTACTGATATACTGTTCTTCCAATTCACCGTCTGCCAAAGAATCCTGCCTGATTTCCGAGGCTTCACAGTAGCGTTTCACACGACCTTCATCCGCCGCAATTCTTCCACTTAACACGCCAAGCAGCGTGCTTTTTCCGATTCCGTTTCTTCCTACCAGACCGATTCGGGCACCGTCCTTAATCTCAATCCGTTCAATGTCAAAAATCTCCTGTACTCCATATTCTTTCTTTATTTTATCTGCTCTTAATAACAAAAAAATCCCTCCCAAGATGTTTCGCTCAGGAGAGATTAATTCATTATGAATAAATGCACTTTAAAGAAGAATCTTTCAGGCTTTTCTTTCTGATGCACAGCATCATCAAAACAGCAGAAGCTTCCTTTTGGTGTCATCTCAAATATGAAAAATCAATAACTGAACGAAACAGTATCTATGCATAAGATATCGTTACCTGTTTCCAAAATTCTCTCAGTTATCGTATTTTCATTTTATCGATGCCACCTTTCTTCACAAATTACTTCGAGTATAACTATAATCTATCTGTTCGTCAATACCTTTTTAAATATCACATCTTTTTCATTCGCTCAATTGCAGCCACTGTATTTTCATACGATCCAAACGCTGTCAGTCTGAAATATCCTTCTCCGCTTGGTCCAAATCCAGAGCCGGGCGTTCCGACCACATTCGCCGTTTCAAGCAGATAATCGAAGAACTCCCATGAAGTCATCTGATCCGGTGTTTTCAGCCAGATATAAGGGGCGTTCACACCGCCGGAAACGGTGTATCCGGCATCTTTTAAGCCTTCATAGATTGTCTTTGCATTCTTCATGTAGTAAGCAACCTGTTCTTTTAACTGCGCCTTCCCCGCCTCGGAGTACACTGCCTCTCCGGCTCTCTGGATGATATAAGGTGCACCGTTGTATTTCGTGCCATGACGTCTTGCCCAGAGTGAATGAAGCATCGTGTCACCTGATTTTAAATCCTTCGGAATGACGGTCGCACCAAGGCGGACACCGGTAAATCCAGCATTCTTCGAGAAGCTTCTCAGCTCGATTGCGCAGGTTCTTGCGCCCTCACACTCATAAATCGTATGCGGTACATTCTCCTCAGAAATATAGGCTTCATAAGCAGCATCGTAAATGATGACCGCGCCGACTTTGTTCGCATAATCCACCCATTTTTGCAATTCATCTTTTGTAATCGTAGAACCGGTCGGGTTATTCGGGAAACATAAATAGATGATGTCGGGTGTCTCTTTCGGAAGTTCCGGCGCAAAGTTCGTCTCTGCCGTACAAGGCATGTAAATCACATCACTCCAAGTCTCTTTTGCAGGATCATACGTTCCGGTACGTCCCGCCATGACATTGGTATCTACATAAACCGGATACACAGGATCGCAGACTGCTATTTTATTATCTGTGCTGAAGATTTCCTGAATGTTTCCGGAATCACATTTTGCTCCATCGGAAATGAAGATTTCATCCGCTGCGATATCGCATCCGCGAGCCTTGTAGTCATTATCAGCCATTGCGCTGCGAAGGAATTCATAACCGAGATCCGGTGCATAGCCGTGGAATGTCTCAGCATTTCCCATCTCATCGACCGCTCCGTGCAGGCTTTCAATAATCGCAGGTGCAATCGGCTGTGTCACATCACCGATTCCAAGACGGATAATCGACTTGTCCGGATTTGCCGCTGTAAATGCATTTACCTTCTTTGCGATTGTGGAAAATAAATAACTTCCCGGTAATTTCAAATAGTTGTCATTGATTTTAAACATAATTCTTTTATTCTCCTTTACTCGTATTTCGTTATTCTGTCTAATTACAATTCAATCTCGCCATCAAATACGACTGCCGCCGGCCCCGTCATAAATACCCGGTCCGTCTCACGATTCCATTCAATAAGTAAATCTCCGCCCAGCAGTTTTACTGTAACGGTCTCTTCTGTCAGTCCATTTAAGATACATGACACCGCAACAGCACATGCTCCCGTACCGCAGGCAAGCGTTTCGCCTGAGCCGCGCTCCCACACACGCATCTCCACGGTGTTTCGGTCAATCACGCGGACAAATTCCGTATTGATTCGTTTTGGAAATCTCTCATGGTTCTCAAATTTCGGGCCAATTTTTTCAATCTCGAGTCCTGCCACGTCATCCATGTACACGACATCGTGTGGATTTCCCATAGATACTCCCGTCATACGATATTCTGTTCCATCCACCATAATTGCTTCATTAAGTACCTCTTCGCGGTCTGATATAATGGGAATCTCCGATGCTGTTAAGATCGGTTGTCCCATATCCACCTTAACCAGGGATACCTTTCCGTCCTCTACGGTCAAATCGAGATACTTCACTCCACCAAGCGTCTCAACTGCAATGTTTTTCTTGGTTGTCAAACCATAGTCATACACATACTTTGCAACGCAGCGGATTCCATTTCCACACATCTCACCGCGTGATCCGTCCGCATTGTACATTGCCATCTCAAAATCAGCGGTCTCGGAGGGGTTAATTAAAATCAGTCCGTCCGAACCGATTCCAAAATGCCGGTCGCTCACCTTAATTGCAACCGCTTCCGGGTTCTCCAGTCTCTCCCTGGTACAATCCACATATACATAATCATTTCCGATTCCCTGCATTTTTGTAAACTTCATTCTCATCCTCGCAAACTCCTATTCCACCATAATTGTCAGCACCATCTGTGCCGTCTCAACAATATTTGTCCCGCTGTCCATACTGCTTTTCTGCAGATACTTATGTGCCTCTTCCTCTGACATATTATTTCGATCCATCAGAAGTGCTTTCGCCTTGTCGATGATTTCCTTCTGCTGAGGTGTACGATTTTTCAGAGCTTCTCTTCTCTTCTTTTTCCGTCGATACATATTCTGCTGCATCATATCGAGCGTACTCATCAAATCATATACCTTAATCGGCATCGGCAGACCTACCACACCTTCTTCCAGATCACCCTCTCCCCACTTATCTCTCGATGCAATCAACAGCATCTCGATATACGGCGGGAGGTATTCACGCAACTCATTATACATCATGTCCGGCATTTTGTAACCACATACTACAATACCTTCATTCAAATCATCAGCCAGGTGTATTGCCTGTGCAGCACTGGTACAGACGCCGGAGACATCCATGCCACTGCGCACCAATAGGTTTCGAATATTAGTTGCGTTTTCCTTTTTCGGAAATACCACAATAATATTGCTCACACTCACACCTCCTGTGTATTTAACGCCTTCGGCCGTTCAGGTTACATTCTATATAAATAACGATCAATTTCCCATTGAGAAACACGTGAATTATACTGTTTGTAGTCTTTTCTTTCTGCCTCAATCAAAAGTTCTGACAAATCTTCCCCAAGAACATTCCTGATAAACTCATCCTTTTCCAATTCTCTGGCAGCTTCCAGCAGACTCACCGGAAGTGCTTCGATTCCAAGTGCTTTGCGCTCCGCGTGACTCATTTCAAATATATTCTGGTCAACACTGTCCGGTGGCATTATCTGTTTTTCAATGCCCTCCAGCCCCGCTGCCAGACATACTGCAATTGCCAGATATGGATTGGCGGCAGCATCCGGACTTCGAAGTTCAATTCTCACACCGCCGCTTCCGATTGCAGGGACACGTACGAGCGGAGTTCTATTCTTTGCAGACCATGCAATATGAACCGGTGCCTCATATCCCTGCACAAATCTCTTATACGAATTCACAGTTGGATTGGCGATTGCCGTGATTGCTTTTATGTGATTCATGATGCCGCCGAGGAAATAGTAGCCTTCCCGACTCAGTCCATTTTTATCACTCAGGTCTTCAAACACATTTTTTCCATCCCGGCTCAGAGACAGGTTCAGATGCATTCCGGAGCCCTGCTGATCCTCCTTCGGCTTTGGCATAAATGTAGCATACAGACCGTGACGCTTTGCAATCGTCTTTACGACCAGCTTAAATGTCATAATGTTATCTGCCGTCTGAAGAGCCTCATCATATCTAAAATCAATCTCATGCTGTGCCGGTGCCATCTCATGATGAGATGCCTCAATGTCAAATCCCATGTCCTCCAGTGTAAAGATCATATCTCTTCTTGCATTCTCACCAAAATCAAGAGTTCCGACATCAAAGTATCCCCCCTTTTCATGAGAGACAGTCGTTGGTTCCCCATCTTCCCCCGTGTGGAACAGGAAAAACTCACATTCCGGTCCGACATCAAAACTGTATCCCTTCTCGGACGCCATCTGAATCGTTCTCTTTAATATATACCTTGGATCACTTAAACAAGGAGTTCCATCCGGCTTGTACACATCGCACAGCAAACGTGCTACTTTCCCCTGCTGTGGTCTCCATGGGAAAATCTCAAATGTATCAAAATCCGGTCTCAGGAACATATCAGACTGTTCGATGCTCGCAAAACCTTCGATTGCTGAGCCGTCAAACATGCACTGTCCATCCAGTGCACGTTCTAAATGTCTCACCGTTACCGCGATGTTTTTCAATGTGCCAAAAATATCTGTAAATTGAAGACGAATAAATTCTACATCCTCTTCCTCCGCCAGACGCAAAATGTCTTCCTTTGTGTACTTGCTCATCTTTCTTCCTCCTCTAATTAATATCTAAAAAAGAGCACTCTCAACTAAATGAAAACGCCCTTGTTTACTCAAGTATTATATGAAAATATTGACTTCTTGTCAATGTTTTTGCTTTTGTATTGTTTCTTTTCTAATTTGGCAGGTCACCTTACTGTCTACGCTGCCGCCGTCATTCTCTTCACTGCGACCAGCAGTACCTTACCCAATGCAGTTACTAAGACTGCTGCTGCGATTGCTTCCGGAATTCCAGATGCTGTGACGGTCCCCATAATGAGCCCCCATACTGCTGTCACTGCAACTTCCTTTGCTGTTGCATACTGCTGTGCGAATAGGAAATAGATACTTCCCATTACGGTAACAGTGTTGACCATAGAACCAATAAATCCGGTAATTGGAAGTGCCATATATGTGTTCACTTTCCATTTCTTAAGCAGAATCCATAACCATCCTGCTGCCACACCGATCAAAATACGGCAGCCCACAGAAATCCAGATTGCTTTTGCCACACCGCCAAATCCTGTTGTGCTCATAAATGGCGAAAATGCAAATGATAGTAATGTAGGAGCCATGGTGTTGCTAATCATCGAACAGAGTCCGAATATGCCGCCTAAAATCGCTCCTGCCATAGGTCCGAATAAAATCGCCCCTACGATGACCGGAATGTGTACCGTTGTCGCCTTAATAATCGGAAGCTGAATCATGCCGAGCGGTGTATTCGCAAGTACAATGATAATCGCTGCCATAAGTGCAACACTAACCATCCAACGAGTGTCTTTTTTTTGTGTCTTCATATTTAATTTTCCTCCTTGTTATCATTCCCACTTGAGCGGGATACAATACGGCGTTAGTATACCATACAGAATATGAATATTCAACCAATGTTTTCCAAAAGATACATGCCAAAACATTTCCGGCTGTGCTATACTATTTTGTAATGATAGAGGTCACAGAAATGAATTGTAATCCATACGTATGAAGGAGAACTTAATTATGTTAAAAAATAAGACAATTATTCTCGGAGTAAGCAGCAGCATCGCCGCATATAAAAGCGCTATGCTTGCAAGTCTTCTTGTAAAACAGCATGCAGCGGTTCATGTCATCATGACAAAGCATGCAACGGAATTTATCAGCCCGCTTACCTTTGAGACCTTAACGAATAACCGCTGTCTGGTCGATACCTTTGACCGCAATTTTCAGTATAATGTGGAGCATGTAGCTCTTGCCAAGCAGGCAGATGCCTTTCTGGTTGCTCCTGCAACGGCAAATGTCATCGCAAAGCTTGCACACGGCCTTGCCGATGATATGCTGACTACTACCTTCCTCGCCTGCAAATGTCCGAAGATCGTGGCACCTGCCATGAATACACAGATGTATGAGAATCCAGTCACACAGGACAACCTGAAGATGTTAGACAGATATAATATAGAAGTAATTACACCGGCAAGCGGATGGCTGGCATGCAGAGACAATGGCATCGGCAAAATGCCGGAACCGGATGTTCTATTGGAATACATTTTCAAGGCCTGCGCCTTTGAAAAGGATCTGGCCGGGAAGAAAGTGCTCGTCACAGCAGGTCCCACCATGGAAGCAATTGATCCGGTTCGCTTTATCACGAACCACTCTTCCGGCAAAATGGGCTATAGCATTGCAAAAATCGCTGCACTTCGGGGGGCAGATGTCACATTAGTCAGCGGACCGGTCCATATTGAAGAACCGCTGTTTGTTGAGACTGTTTCAATCTGTTCCGCAAAGCAGATGTTTGATGCTGTTACCAGCAGGAGCGATGATATGGATATTATCATCAAGGCCGCCGCTGTTGCGGACTACCGCCCGACACACATCAGTGAAGAAAAGATGAAAAAGTCCGGCGGGGAGCTTTCTATTGAGATGGAACGCACCGACGATATTTTGCAGTACCTCGGTGAGCATAAGGGCGAAGGGCAGTTTCTCTGCGGTTTTTCTATGGAGACTGAACACATGCTTGCTAATTCCCGCGCGAAGCTTGCAAAGAAGCATCTGGACATGATTGTCGCCAATAACCTCCGAACCGAGGGTGCCGGATTTGGTGGCGAAACAAATGTTGTGACATTCATTTCTGATGACACAGAGCAGGAACTTGAATTAATGAGCAAAGACGAGGTTGCCGGCAAATTATTTGACTTTATTCTTGAGCGGATTTAGCCGACAGCGTTACAAGCGACCACTTTATATAGGAAATAACATTTCGAAAAGAATGGTGCCTTTCACTTTCCCGCACCATTCTTTTTGCATATTCCCCTATTCTTCCTTGCATTATTTTGTTATTTCCCTAAACATCGTTATTCATTTTGCAAGATTCTCTTGACAATCTGTCATTTTAAGATTAAAATATTGCTCAACAACTGTGTGTTTACAGGTATGTATTAGGAGGAGAAAGATTGTGAGACCATATAATGAATTAAGTACCGAAGAATTACTTGCATTACAGTCAGAATTAGAAGCGAAATTTGAGGACATCAAAGCAAAGGATTTACATTTAGACATGTCCAGAGGAAAACCGGCTGCCGCACAGCTGAATCTGTCCAACGGAATGATGGACGTCCTCACCAGCGAGAGCGACCTGATTGGGGAAGAAGGCGTGGACTGCCGTAACTACGGAGTGCTCGATGGAATCAGCGAGGCCAAACAGCTTCTTGCTGATATGTCAGAAGTAACAAAAGATAAAGTCATCATTTACGGAAACTCCAGTCTGAACGTTATGTTCGATACAGTTTCTCGTTGTATGACCCACGGGGTGTGCGGACATACTCCATGGGGCAAATTAGATCAAGTAAAATTCCTGTGCCCAGTACCCGGATACGACAGACATTTCGGTATCACAGAGTATTTCGGCATCGAGATGATCAATATTCCAATGCTCCCTACCGGACCGGACATGGATATGGTCGAGAAATTTGTTGCAGAAGACGATTCCATCAAAGGTATCTGGTGCGTTCCAAAATATTCGAACCCGCAGGGAATCTCTTATTCAGATGAGACAGTCAGAAGATTTGCAGCATTAAAACCTGCAGCCAAAGATTTCAGAATTTTCTGGGATAATGCATATTCGATTCATCACCTTTACGATGATGATCAGGATGTCATCTTAGAATTATTAGAAGAATGTGAAAAAGCCGGAAATCCAGATCTGGTTTACAAATTCATTTCCACCTCGAAGGTTTCCTTCCCCGGTTCCGGTGTGGCCGCAGTCGCTGCATCTGAGAACAACTTAAAAGACTTCAGGAAACACATGATGTTCCAGACAATCGGACATGATAAATTAAATCAGCTTCGCCACGTTCGTTTCTTCAAGGATATGGACGGCATGCACGCTCACATGAGAAAACACGCTGACATCTTAAGACCGAAGTTCGAAGCAGTACTCGAAGTCTTAGACAAAGAATTAAGCGGTCTGAATATCGGTTCATGGATTGCTCCAAAAGGTGGTTACTTCATCTCCTTTGAAGCATTGGACGGATGCGCAAAAGCAATCGTTGCCAAAGCCAAAGAAGCCGGACTTGTCATGACAGGCGCCGGTGCAACTTACCCGTATGGAAAAGACCCAAAAGACAGCAATATCCGCATCGCACCTTCTTACCCAACACCGGACGAACTCGCAAGCGCAGCGGAGATCTTCGTTACCAGTGTGAAATTAGTCAGTGTCAAGAAGTTGTTATGTAAATAAATTTTTATTTATTGGGAAGTTCTAAAGTCCGAGTGAATCGGAATCTGGCCGGAGGATGAAAGAATCTTAATCCTCCGCCAACTTCTTATGATTTGGATACTGATCAATCATTCGTACAATCAGATCCACAGTCTCTTCAATTCCGTAGCTTGCACTATTGATGCACAAGTCGTAGTTCACTGCATTTCCCCATTGTCTCTCTGTATAGAACTTATAGTATGCTTCATGTTTATGATCCAGTCTTTTCAGGAACCGGACAGCATGTTTATAGTCCATCTTCAGTGCTTCCATCATACGTTCGACACGCTGCTCGAAGGGTGCCGTGATGAAGATACTGATATGTGGGATTCGTTTGTTTGTAAGAATCACATCCGCACATCGCCCCATCACCACAAAATCTTCTTTCTTTGCCATCTCTTTGATCAGTTCACTCTGATGAAAAAAGATTGCGTCCTGAACCGGAAGGCCGTGATATCGGCGGAAATTCTTCAAATACTCCGTAAACTTGGTTTTCTTTTTCCGCGGCTGTGATGCACGTTTCGCAGTTTCAATAAAATTGCTGTTGTCATCTTCTACATTTTCCTTCTCCGCATTCATACGCTCGATTACCTTTTGAAATATCTCAGCATCGTAATAATCGATTTTCAGCTTATCTGCCAGCGCAAATCCGATATCAGAACCTGCACTTCCGTGATTTCGGCCGATACAGATCACCAGATGATCATCTGGCGAGAATTTCTGGCGCAGGTTCGAAGTATTCAGCGCCGCCATATTTTCATTCAGGATATCAACGCTTCCAAAGGTTGTTGGAATCTTCTTGATTTCCTGCAGGATTTCATTATATTCCGTCATCATCCGTTTACGGTCTTCTTTGTTGCGGATTGTGCGGGCCATGTTGCCGATCAGCGCGATCTGGCTTCGGCACTCCTGCATTCTCGGTTTTGTAATCAGAAGTCTCGTGATATCTTCAATACAAGTCTCCCGGTCTCCGGTATATGTACGTCCCAAAGAAGAACCAACACATTTGTAGACCGCTTCATCTAAATCGTATATTCTGCCTGCCAGCTCATAGTAGGCCTCTTGCTTTTTCGCCATGATTTTCCTCCTTTATCGAAAGAACACTAATGTATCCAGAAGAAATACCGGTACAAGAATTCCAAACGACCATGCCATATATCCGAAGAAAGATGGCATCCGGATACCATTTTCATCAGAGATTGATTTCACCATAAAGTTCGGTGCATTTCCAATATAAGTGTTCGCCCCCATAAATACCGCTCCGCAGGAAATTGCCGTCAGCACCTTTGCTGTGACAATTCCAACACTGGTTGCAATTCCGGACGAATATCCCAGTGTGCCTGCTGTTGTGAGGAAGACCAGATAGGTTGGTGTATTGTCCAAAAAGCTGGACAGCATACCGGTTGACCAGAACATCTGATAAGGTTCTGTAATGCCAAGCTCCGGTCCCATTGATTTTAGCAGCATCAGCGCCGGCTGCATCGTAACAAAGATTCCCACAAAAAGCACTGCGACTTCCCTGATGGCTCCCCATGTAAAATGGTTTCCGGTACGGATCCGGGCATCCGTTGTCTTAAAGGACAGATACGCCGCAAGCAGGATAATCGCAATCTCAATCAGAGACGGATAGCCAAGAACAACATCGCCAAATATCCGCAGCCCCAATACCTTTCCAGAAGCATCCTGAAATGCCGGAAGTGACGGCAGGGTTCCGCTTAAAATGACAGCTCCAACGATCATCGCAATAAAAATGATATTATGTAATCCTTTGATTTTCAATGTAATACCCGGCTCACTGATATCCGGGTGACGTCCTCTTGCAATATCTCTGCGATATTTTCGCTTGTCTATGTTATAGAAAACAATCAAAAGAACGATCATATTAAATACTAATATCGGAAATAACCGCAGACTCCAGAAAAATGGAACCCCGCGCATAAATCCCATTAAAAGCGGTGGGTCACCAATCGGTGTCAGACTTCCGCCAAGATTTGAAATCATAAAAATGAAAAAAATCATAATCTGGCTTTTTCGTTTTCTCCATGAATTCATTTTAATCATCGGACGCACCATCAGCATACTTGCTCCGGTCGTACCAATCACGCTGGACAGTAAGGTTCCGATTGCAAGAAACATGGTATTTACCGCCGGTGAACCTGCAAGGTTTCCATCCAGGGTAATATTACCTGCCACGCAGAAAAGTCCAAACAGCAGCACAATAAATGTCAGGTAATCATTTACCAGACATTCCAGAACCACTTCTGTTGTCTCTGCTCCCCCCATTGTAATCACATATGGAATTATGAACAGCAGTGACCAGAAGGCTACCACAATCGGCTGATGCTCTTCCCACCACTCTGCTTTTACCAGTGGCATCACCGCAACGCATAGAAGTAACCCTGCGAACGGGATACAACGTACTACAGGGCTGCTCAATAAAGTAACTATATCATTCATATCAATACCTCACAATTTTTATCGTACGGCATTTATACTATCACTTTTCTTTACAAATGTAAATGTTTCTTCTTATTAAAAATATTTTCTGAAAATATGGTCTTATAATGCACCGACAAAAAATCCCACAAATGATTTCTCATTCATGGGATTCACCTTTTTCTATCTGATCTATTCAGCTGGCTCCTCAGCTGGTTCTTCTTCTGTATCCTCTGCTTCTTCCTGAACATGAGCCGCGTTCACCGCAATGACAACAGCCTCTAATTCACAGTGAAGCTCAACATCTTTATTCTTTGCCATCGCAAGATCTTTGACTTTGATGATGTCACCAATCTTCATATCAGCAAGATCAATCTCTACTCTGTCTACCAATGCTGCCGGGAGTGCACTGTATGAAATCTCCTGTAAATTCTGTTGAACAACACCTTCTGCCAGCTTATCATGATTCAGAAGTGTAACCTCTGCTACCGAACGAACCTTCTCATCACTTATCAGTGCCTGAAAATCAATCTCGTCCACTCTTCCTGCCAGTGGGTTAAAGTCAATCTCTTTAATCAATACATTGTATGCTTGTCCATCAACATGAAGCATAATCTGGCTTCCCTTGTTATCAGTTTTCAGTAATTGGTCTACCTCTTTTTTCAGCATCTTTACAGGGATAGAATTTTCAATTTTTCTTCCGAATAAATTACCGGTTACATAACCTTCTCTTCTTAGTTTTTTCGCCTTGACTTTCATGTCTCTTTTTTCAGCTTTTAAAGTATTCATTTATCTTTTCCTCCAAAAAATCTGATGGCTTAGCAACCTTCTACGAAGAGGTTTTGTTAAGTATCATCGTTAATTCGTTACCTATCTATTATAACAGTTATAGCAAAAACAAATTAACCAATTTTAAAGTTTTTTACAGATAAATTTTGGTACTATTTAAAATTTTGCGACAATTTCACCCGTTTTCCGGTATTGATTCACATCAATCACCCTCTGGTTCTCCGATCCCTTGAATTTCAAAGAAATATTTTTCTGTGCCTCGATAAACGGACCATCTACAAGCACATCAATATATTCCAGCATCTCATCGGTATCGTCCGTGTGCTTCCTACCGCCCGAGCTCAAATCCGTCTCTAATACATAGCCTGTATATGCCCAGATTGATTTTTTCGGGTATTGCTCACGCACTTTTCTAAGAAATGGAAGCAGTGCCTTTTGATTCTCCTCTTCAAACGGATCTCCGCCCAGAAGCGTCAGACCCTCGATATAAGCTGGTTCCAAGGACTTTAAAATTGAGGCTTCCACACCTTCGTCAAAGAGTTCTCCATTA
>JAQUUC010000054.1 GCA_028694105.1 Hespellia sp. | reverse complement strand
CATCACTGTGGCGCTTGAGTGCGGCTGAAGTTTTCGCCATCTGCATCAGAGAGACAATCCCCTCCTGCATTCTTGCTCCGCCCGAACATGCAAATAAAATAACCGGAAGTTTCTCTTTTGTCGCGCGCTCAACAGCTCTTGCAATCTTCTCACCGACAACTTCTCCCATACTTGCCATGAGAAAACGTCCGTCACAGACACCGAGCACCGCCGGATGTCCGCCGATCGTGACCTTTCCGGTCACAACTGCCTCTTCTAAGTTCGTCTTCTCTTTCAGACCCTTAAGCTTCTCTTCATATCCCTGAAAATCAAGTGGATTCGTGGTCGCAAGACCCTGATCCCACTCTTCAAAGGAGCCCGCATCTGCAATCATATCAATCCTGCGATACGCATGTACACGAAAATATCCATGACATTTCGGGCAAATGTAGAATCCATTTTTTACATCGTCAGCCATAATTGCAGCTCCGCATTTATTACATTTTCTAAGCAGACCTTCCGGAACCTCCGGTTTTGACTCATGCAGAGAAATGTAGTGCGATCTGCCGGTAGTCTTTTTGAACATATTGTGTAATTTCATGTTGTACTCCTTTTATTTTTCAAATATTTTTTTTTAAATCTCCAGATTAGTTATCGTTGTTGGCTGTCTTGAGTGATTTTTGAGGTCGTAATTGATGATTGAAATCATCTTGCGCAATGAAGATAAGACTTAAGATAAAAATGGAAGCCTAATCTTCCATTTTTATCTGTTTTAGAAGGCTTATCGTAATGTTTTAAGCAACGATTTCAAGCAACAATTACGACCTCAAAAATCCCCTCAAAACAACTACTCCATCTGATTGATAAACTCGATATCTATATCTCCGGACACAAACTGTTCGTTATGGAGTATCTCATACTGGTAATCTACGTTGGTATCAATTCCTTCAATGATAACTTCACCGAGTGCGCTTCGCATCTTCTTGATCGCCTCATCGCGGTTCTTTGCATGTACAATCAGCTTTGCAAGCATAGAATCGTAATACGGTGTGACTGTATAACCACTGTAGATTGCCGCATCGATTCTCACACCTTTGCCGCCCGGAAGATACATATCGGTGATGGTTCCCGGACTTGGACGGAAGTTCTTCGCCGGATTTTCTGCGTTGATTCGGCACTCAATTGCATGTCCGGTGATTTTTACATCGTCCTGCGTGTAGCTTAAGCGCTCACCTGATGCAATTCGGATCTGCTCTTTGATCAGGTCGATTCCTGTGACCCACTCTGTGACCGGATGCTCCACCTGGATTCGGGTGTTCATCTCCATGAAATAGAAATTGCCACTCTTCTCAAGAAGAAATTCGATGGTTCCCGCATTGGTGTAATTTGCTGCCCTGGCTGCCTTTACTGCTGCCTCGCCCATCTCTTTTCTTTTCTCTTCGGAAATAGCTGCCGATGGTGATTCCTCAATCATCTTCTGATGATTTCGCTGCACCGAACAGTCACGCTCTCCGAGATGGATGACATTTCCATAATTGTCGGCTAAAATCTGGAATTCAATATGCCTTGGATGCTGGACAAAATGTTCAATGTACATCGTGTTATCGCCAAATGCTGCCTGCGTCTCTTTCTGTGCTGTGTTGAAGCTGCTCTCGAACTCTTCCGGAGTCTCCGCCACACGCATTCCTTTACCACCGCCGCCGAGTGCTGCTTTTACGATAACCGGATAACCGATTTCCGCTGCGATCTTTGCACCGGTCCCGGCATCATAGATTGCGTCCGTGCTTCCCGGGATAACCGGAACTCCGGCTTCGATCATTGTATTTCTCGCTTGGGACTTATGCCCCATTTTGCGCATGATTTCCGCGCTCGGTCCGATAAATGTAATATTGCACTGTGCACAGAGCTCTGCAAATTTGCTGTTCTCCGATAAGAATCCAAATCCCGGATGAATCGCATCTGCGCCGGATACGATGGTCGCGCTGACGATCCGCTCCATACTCAGATAACTTTCCGTTGACGGGGCCGGTCCGATACAGATTGCTTCATCCGCAAGCTGCGTGTGAAGTGCCTCTCTGTCAGCTTCCGAATAAACCGCTACAGTCTGGATACCCATTTCGCGGCAGGCACGAATGATTCGCACCGCGATTTCACCTCTGTTGGCAATTAAAACTTTATTAATCATAATAATCCTCTTTCTATCCAATCATGAAAGTAAGTTCTGCGATAACAGCAGTCTTACCGTCAACGCTGGCGATTGCTTCCCCTACACCGACCGGTCCGCGGCGTTTGATGATTTTCGTTTCCAGACGGACCTTGTCTCCCGGAACGATTTTTCCTTTGAACTTACAGCTCTTGATTCCGCCGAAGTACGCCGTCTTTCCTTTGTACTCCTCCATACTGAGAATCGCAACTGCGCCAACCTGTGCAAGTGCTTCCACCGTCAGGACGCCCGGCATAACCGGCTCTTGTGGGAAATGTCCTGCGAAGAATTCTTCACGGTAAGAGACACATTTGTAACCAACTGCGTACTCGCCCGGCTCGTAATCTTCGATGTAATCCACTAATAAAAACGGATGTCTGTGTGGAATAATTTCTTTGATCTGATTGATATCTAAATGTTTCATAGCTGGTCTCCTTTACGCGATTCTGAAAAGTGGCTGTCCGTATTCAACGGCCTGACCGTTCTGTACTAACACTTCTGTCACAGTTCCGGCAAAATCACTGTCTATTTCGTTCATCAGCTTCATTGCTTCTATGATAGCAAGCACTTGACCGACTTTTACTTCATCACCGACTTTTACAAATGCATCTGCATCTTCAGACGGTGCTGAATAAAAGGTTCCCACAAGCGGTGATTTCACAACCTGCCCTGCTGCTTCCGGCTGTTTATCCGCTGTCTGCACAGCTCCTGCTGGGGTCCTTGTGTTTTCACCTGCCGCAAGTGCTGCTGCCCCTACGGTCTGATTTCCTGCCATGTTCGCCGCCGGAATTCCCTGACTCTCCACAACAATGGTTTTCTCTTCTTTCTTCAGAGACAGCTTCACGCCATCTTCCTCAAAGTTAAATTCCGTTAAATCCGATTTTGAAACCGCATCAATTAATTTTTCAACCTGATCATATTTCATATTATTCCAATCCTTTCTACAACTGCCTGATTCGCCAGCTGCTCAAGCAAACCTTCTACTCCGCTACATATTTCTTCAAAAGCAACGATGCGTTATGTCCGCCAAATCCAAGTGAGTTGCTCATTGCATATTCAATTTCTTTCTCAACCGGTGCGCCGATGGTGTAGTTAAGATCACACTCCTCGTCCGGCACAGCAGTTCCAACTGTCTGGTGAATGAACCCGTCTAAAATAGATTTCACGCACACAACAAATTCAACTCCGCCGGCTGCTCCAAGCAAATGTCCGATCATTGATTTTGTTGAGTTGATTGCTACATTTTTCGCTGCATCGCCAAATGCATATTTGATTGCACGTGTCTCAAACAGGTCATTGTGATGTGTGCTTGTTCCGTGTGCATTGATGTAAGTAATCTCTTCCGGTGCCGCTCCCGCTTCTTTCATTGCAAGCTTCATCGCCATACCAGCTCCCGCTCCGTCTTCTGCCGGAGAAGTGATGTGATATGCATCACCGGTAGCCCCGTATCCGACAACCTCCGCGTAAATGTGTGCGCCGCGTTTCTTCGCATGTTCTAACTCTTCCAGAACCACAATTCCGGCTCCCTCACCGAGAACAAAACCATTTCTGTCTTTATCAAATGGAATGGAAGCTTTCATAGGATCTTCCGTTGTAGAAAGTGCCGTAAGACCTGCAAATCCGGCAACTCCGGTCGGACAGATACTTCCCTCCGTACCACCTGCTACCATAATATCAGCATCATCATACTGAATCGCTCTGAACGCATCACCGATGCAGTTCGTTCCAGATGCACAGGCTGTCACAACATTGGTACATTTTCCGCGAAGACCAAGCTGAATTGAAACATTTCCCGCTGCCATGTTCGAAATCATCATCGGTACCATGAGTGGTGACACACGATTCGGGCCCTTCTCCACAATCTTCGTATAATTTGATTCAATCTGCTGAAGGCTTCCAACTCCCGAGCCCACGACAACGCCTGCGCGGAACGAATCTTCCTGCTCCATGTCAATTCCGGCATCCGCAAATGCTTCCTTCGCAGCAGCTACTGCATACTGTGAAAACAATTCCATTCTCTTCGCCGCCTTAAAATCCATATGCTCCTTCGCCACGAAGTCCTTAACCTCCGCTGCGATGTGTACTTTATAATCTGTCGCATCAAACTTCGTAATCGGGCCGATTCCAACCTTCCCTGCCTTAATGCCAGCCCAAAAATCTTCTACATTATTACCAATTGGTGTTATTGCTCCAAGTCCCGTAACTACAACTCGTCTCTTCTCCATTTTGCTCTCCTTTATTTGAATTCGATTTGCGATGCACCCACTTCTTTGCGATGCACCCACATCTTTGCGATGCACCTCGATTCCGCTTCGCTACATCTCGGTCATGGCTGTCGCCATATGTTTCAAATCAGAGAACTGCTTCAGCAAGCGAGCTTGCACGCAGCTCTCTAATTTGAAACGCATGGTTCGTGTGCTACATGCACATCCCGCCATCGACATTTAAAACCTGCCCTGTAATATATCCGGCTTCCTCCGACGCTAAAAATGCCACTGCATTTGCCACATCCTCTGTATGTCCGAATTTTCCAAGAGGAATCATTCCCTCAGACGCACTCTTGACTGCATCACTCAGAACTTCCGTCATCTCCGTCTCGATGAATCCCGGTGCAATCGCATTCGCTGTCACACCACGGGATGCGAACTCTCTCGCTACCGTCTTTGTCAGACCAATCACACCGGCCTTTGATGCCGCATAATTCGCCTGACCAGCATTTCCCATCACACCCACGACCGAAGCCATGTTGATGATGCGTCCGCTGCGCTGTTTTAACATAAATTTTGCCGCATGACGGATGCAGTTAAATGTTCCTTTTAGGTTCGTATTCAATACGGCGTCGTAATCCGCCTCTGACATTCTCATAATCAGACCGTCTTTCGTGATTCCGGCATTGTTCACCAGAATGTCAATGCTGCCAAACCTGCCGTGTACTGCTTTGATAAATTCCTCCGCAGCCGCAAAATCAGATATGTTGCACTGCATGATTTCCGCCTTGCCGCCTGCATTTTCGATCTCCTGTTTCACTTCTTCTGCGCGTTCCTTCGAACCATTGTAGTTGATGACTACCGTTGCGCCCTGACTCGCCAGCTTCACAGCAACCGCTTTCCCGATTCCACGGGATGCTCCGGTTACAATTGCGATTTTATTCTCTAACATCGTGATTCACCTCTTTGTTTTCCACATTACTTTCATTTTTAGCCGACAGTTTTGATCTCTCCGACTACTTTATCTACATCGTCCCATGTGGAAATGTTATACATCTTCACATCGCGATTAATTTTCTTCATAAATCCGGCTAAGGTTCTGCCCGGACCGATTTCTACAAATGTATCTACTCCATTTGCAATCATCGTTTCAATGCTCTGCTCCCAGCGAACGGAGGAGGCAACCTGTGCTTCTAACAGTTCTTTGGTCTTCAAAATGTCATCCACATACTCTGCGGTAACATTTGTAACATAAGGGATTTCGAGACTGCTCATTTCAATGGTCTTAAGAACTTTACCAAGTTCCTCTCCCGCACCTTTTAACATCGGTGAATGGAATGGACCGCTGACATTTAATAAAACAGCACGCTTTGCACCGTTCTCCAACAGCTTTGCATTGGCTTTTTCGACTGCCTTCGTGCGTCCTGTAATTACAATCTGTCCCGGACAGTTGTAATTTGCGATGGTCACGCCGTCAATATCTGCGATTACCTGTTCAATATCCGCACCCTTCATTCCAAGGATTGCCGCCATGGCACCTTCACCAGAAGGAACGGATGTCTGCATCAGAATTCCTCTTTTGCGAACGGTTGTAATGGCATCTTCATATTTCATTCCACCTGCAACAGCAATTGCCGCATACTCACCGAGACTAAGACCCGCGGTGACGTGTGGGAAAAGACCTTTCTCTTCCACAACTTTTGTCATCGCAAGACACGTTGTCACCAGTGCTGCCTGCGTATATTCGGTCTGATCAAGAAGCTCATTTTCCTCAAAACACAGAGCTTTCATATCGAGCCCCAGATGTTCACCCGCTTTGTCGTAAATGTTCTTCGCTAACTCACTATTTTCATAAAAGTCTGCTCCCATGCCGGCTTTCTGCGCGCCCTGCCCCGGGAAAATAAATGCAATCTTACTCATATAGACCAATTCCTCCTATCAGTGCATCTGTCTCTGATACTAATTTCTGAATTAATTCCTTACAGCTCATTTCCTCTTTTACAAGTCCCGCGATCTGTCCCGCCATGACGCTTCCGTTTATCACATCACCGTCTACGACTGCTTTTCTAAGTCCGCCGAGTGTGAGAAGTTCTAGTTCTTCTAATGTTGCACCCTCTTTTTCTTTTTCAAGATATGTTTTTGTCATCTGGTTGCGGAGTGCGCGCACCGGATGTCCGGTTGTTCTCCCGGTCACTCTGGAATCAATGTCTTTTGCCTTGATTACAGCATTTTTGTAATTCTCATGTACGATGGATTCTTTTACAACTACGAAATAAGTTCCGATCTGTACTCCCTGCGCTCCAAGGATGTAGGCTGCTGCCATTCCTCTTCCATCTGCAACACCACCTGCTGCGATGACTGGAATATTCACCGCATCCACAACTTGTGGCACCAGTACCATCGTTGTATTTTCGCCAATATGACCACCGGCTTCTGTTCCTTCTGCAACGACTGCGTCTGCACCGCATCGCTCCATACGTTTTGCAAGTGCAACGGAAGCGATGACTGGAATGACTTTCACGCCTGCTTCCTTCCACATTTTCATGAAACGCTCCGGAGATCCGGCTCCTGTTGTTACAACAGGCACATGCTCTTCCACAACAATCTTTGCAACTTCTTCTGCATTGTCGCTCATCAGCATGATATTTACGCCAAATGGCTTGTCTGTTAATTCTTTTACTTTGTGAATCTGATCACGTACCCACTCAGCCGGTGCGTTTGCTGCTGCAATAATTCCAAGTCCACCGGCCTCTGATACGCCGGCTGCAAGATGATACTCAGCAACCCATGACATTCCGCCTTGGATAATCGGATATTCTATTCCTAGTAATTCGGTCACTTTTGTTTTCATTTTGACAACCTTCCTACCGAACCAAGCAGAAATAGATTGTGAATGCTCGCATTCTAAAATCTATTTTGAAATATTTCTATTTGGCGAGAGCCCAAAGCGATAAAATCGAAGATTTTAGAGCGCGAGCTTGGTTCGGATTTCATGAATATTATTTGTGAGCTTCTACAAATTTCACTACATCGCCAACTGTCACAAGATTTGCTACTTCTTCTTCTGGAATGGATACTTCGAATTCTTCTTCGAATGCCATTACTAATTCAACGAGGTCTAAGGAATCTGCTCCCAAATCCTCTACAAATGTTGTTGCCTCTGTAATTGTTGCTGCGTCTGCGTTTAAGTTCTCTGCTACTAATCCTTTAATCTTTTCTAACATGATATTGTTCTCCTTTTGCTCTTTTTCATTTTTTTATTTGTAATCCGGACCTGCCGGTAATTACCACTCAATCAGACTTGCACCCCAGGTTAAGCCTGCGCCAAATCCTGCAATCATGATTTTCTGTCCTTTTACTAATTTCCCCTCGCGGTTTAACTCATCTAATAAGATGCCCACGCTCGCCGAAGATGTATTACCATACTCCTGCATATTCATCGGGAATTTCTCGATCGGCTGTTTTAACTTTTTCGCAACCGACTCTACGATTCGTTTGTTCGCCTGATGTAATACGAACAGATCAATCTCTTCTATAGAAATGTCTGCCTGCCCAAGCACCTCTCCAATCACTTCTGGTACTTTGCGGACCGCAAACTTGAATACTTCCTGACCATGCATCTGAATGTAAATGCTGTTTTCTTCGGAATGACTTTCTCCGTCTTTGTTATGACAGCTGCTGCAAGTCAGCGCCTCTCCTCTGTTTCCATCGGAATGCGTTGCCATCGGAAATACATTTCCTTCCTCAGCGGTAAGTACTGCCGCTCCGGCTCCGTCTCCAAATAAGATACAGGTTCCGCGGTCCGTCCAGTCCACTAAATTGGAAAGTGCTTCCACGCCGATGATCAGTACATTCTTATAAATGCCTGCTGCGATGTACGCCTGCGCCGTATTGTATGCAATTACAAATCCGGTACATGCTGCATTCAAATCAAAACAAGTCGCGTTTACCGCACCGATTTCCCTCTGAACTTCACATGCTGCACATGGCAGAATCACATTGGAGGAAATCGTTGATGCAAGAATCAGATCAATCTCCTCTGCTTGTATTTTACTATTTTCAAGCGCCCGCCTCGCTGCTTCTGCCGCCATCGAAGTGGCTGTCTCGTCTTCTGCTATATGTCTTCTCACTACTCCGGTTCTCTCCCGGATCCACTCATCATTGGTATCGACAAGCTTTGATAAATCGTTATTATCTAATACTTTGGCCGGTGCAAAAGACCCCGTTCCAATAATCTTTCCTCGCATATACTGTCTCCCCGTTTACTTTGGTTTTAAAATGCTTTGACTTTCAAAGTATATCATAATAAAAGTATTTGTCAATAAAATTATTGTACTAATTCCGGTGCAATTTATTCAATGCACCATTTCCCCTGCAAAAATCCACCGTAGATTACAACTTTTTTAATTTTTCTCTTTACTTATATAGCTGTTCTATGGTAGAATAGCTTTTGCGAGCGGAAGTGTCGGAATTGGCAGACGAGCAAGATTCAGGTTCTTGTGTGGGTTTCCATGTGTGGGTTCAAGTCCCATCTTCCGCATCCAAAAAGAACGCTAACCTTGATACGATGAGTATCAAAGTTAGCGTTCTTTTGTGTTGGTTGTATTTACCAGCTATCTTATGAAAACAAGCCAGATGACTTTACTAACGATATGGAGCCCCGCATGTGCAAGCATTGCGTATTGAATGCCATATTTCCGATAAACATATCCAAAATATAGACCAAATCCTCCGTTAAGCAAAAAACACCGAAAAAGAAGGAGCGGTGTCAAAGTGCCAAAAGCTGTTATAGTTGCCGGAAGATGTCCGGCTGCAAACAGCAGTGCAGATATCACGTTAGCGAAAACAAAAACCATCACCGGAATGTGTTCTTTCTCATACTTTTTAAAAAACAGCTTCCAGATCACAAACGCAACGAGGGACATAAAGAAGAACCTTAACAAAAGTTCCTCAACAATGCCACCGTAGAGTATGCTGCCCGCAAAACCGGCAACTGTTATTCCCGCCTGATAGCTGTCTGCAATTTCCGGAATCAATCTGCCGAATATCCAGTAGTCGAGGCTGAAAATGATCCCCAATATCAAAACACGGGGCAGCACTACCACAAGCACTTTTTTCTCGAAACCAAAACTTCTGAGCAATCCCAGCTTCTCAGCTAAAATATAGCCAAAGAAAGAACATACAATTGCATAAACTGCTGATTGTATTACGCCAATAGCCACTGCCAATTCATAGCTTCCAAGTTGAGCAATCATCTGATTTACCACTTGCTCATCATATAGGTCGAACTGATATACACAGATCAGCCATCCCCCGATTATGGCAAACGGTAACATCGCAAGTGAGAATTTTAGCGGTTTTTCCCATCGCCTCATTTCGCATCACCTCCATACGTTTCCACGCAAAATCCATGATGGTTACAACAAGTACAAGTGAGCTTTCTTGTGTTCGGTGTATGGCGGGCGAAAAAAGCCTCTTTGAATGTCGGCTTGAATACGTTGTGACACTTCGGGCAAATATAAGCAACACGCTTAAAATAATACTTCGATATCAGTGCCGCATAAAGTAAGCTCACCAAAATATAGCATACAAACGGCCACCAAATCCCTGTTACAATCCACAGAATAATTGACGTGAATTGCGCGATTGCAAATGGAATGCCCGTCACCAGAAATATTGTGTGAATTTTTTTTAGTTTATTCTTGTTTTTCATTAAATCGGCTATGTCACCGATGGATTCAACCGTAAAAGTATCCAGGCTTTTCAACTCGTGTTTTAAAGTTTTTAACCCTTCTACCTTTCTCTGGCTTTCATTTATTTCGGCTCGAAGCTTCAGCTCCTGCTGCTCAAGCAAAAGTGAAATCGTGCTTTCCAGCTCATCCTCTGAAAGTATCTGAGAGATCACACCAATTGGTAAACCAAGCTCCCGCAAGAAGCAGACAATCTTCATTCTCTTTAAGTCATCTTCCGAATAAAGACGGCGGCCGCCTTCCGATAATTCGCTCGGTATCAGAATCCCACGCGTATCATAATACTGAACGGTCCTCACTGTCACGCCACAGAGCCTTGCCATTTCTCCAGTTGTGTATTTTGACATAGTCATTCACCTCCTTCGCCCTTTACAATACAACATAACGCAGCGTCACAAGCAATACCTTACGTCAGGGGATTTTTTCATCCCACACATCTAATTTCTCAATCATCCAATATTTCTATCACTGTCTCCAGACTTTCCACGCATTTCCAACACAGTGCTCTGATCTCGTCTGTTGGCTGCACTAGATCCGGAACCATAATCGGATACATTCCTGCCGCATGGGAAGACTGAATTCCTGCCGGAGAATCTTCCAGCGCGATACAGTACTCCGGCTCTGCCCCAATGATTTCAGCAGCTTTCAGATAAATCTCCGGATCCGGCTTGGCAACTGTTACCATATCGCCAAATATTGCTCCGTCGAAGTAATCCCAGATCCCTGCAGCTTTTAATAACGATGTCGAATGTTCTCTTCGAGACGATGTTGCCACCGCCAGCTTCCAGTCGTTTTTCTTCGCAAATATTAACAATTCTTTCACACCCGGCTTCATTGAAATGCCTTCTGTTTCCGTTATCTCATGAAAAATCCGCCGCGTGATCGTATTAAAATCGTCCATTGGAAAATCTTGTCCAAAGGTCTCCTTCATATACGCAGTCCTGCGAACTACGTTAAAGCCAAGCGTATGATAGATGTGTTCTCCAATCAGCCCATAGCCGAGAATCTGTCCCGCCTGATTCCATGAACGCTGCACTACGCGCTCTGAATCGAAGATGAGACCATCCATGTCAAATATCAGTGCTTTTATTGTTGGAAATTTCTTCATTCGCTTCTGCCTCCTGCACATGAAAATTTAAATCTTTCCATTCCTTCTGCGGAATATAACTACCATTTTTATCTAAGATGCATCCTCCTGACACGGTTCCATACTCTTCAAGGAGTTTGCTTTTGGTTCTTTGTTTTGATTCATAGAAATAGTATACCTAAGAGCATACTCCTAAACAAGCATCTTTTGCAAATTCATTTTATTGTTCAACTTTTGAAAACTGGGTGAAACGCCATATGACTTTATATCATTGGCGGTTTATTAAAAGATTGCCTTACAAAAAGAAACCGCTTCCTACAGTCAAATAGTAGGCAACGGTTTCCCCTATATATTGTTCTCCATTGTATTTACTGTTTATCTGGCCCCCATATTTCTTTGCTAATTCTAGGCATAATCAATCAAGACTCCCACCACTGATATATTTCGCCAATGTCTCATACAGTTTCTCCGGATCAATCGGCTTCGATAAGTGCTCATTCATTCCGGCCTTCCGGCTCTTTTTGACGTCTTCATCGTAAGCATTCGCCGTCATCGCGATAATCGGTACCTTACGCGCATCTTTCCTGGCAAGTGCACGGATTTCTCTCGTGGCATCCAGACCGGACATAATCGGCATACGGATATCCATCAGAATCACATCGAAATTCCCGACCGGCGATGCCTCGAACATCTCAACCGCACGCTGCCCGTTCTCTGCATGCGAAACAGACATCTGCTTCTTCTCGAGCAGTGCTTTTGCAATATGCGTATTCAGCGGGTGATCTTCCACCAGTAGGATTCTTTTCCCCTTTAAAATGCTGCTCATTTTCTCCGGATCCACTTCCGTAATATGTGCCTTATGCGCATTCATGCTCATAATCTCAAGAGTCATATGTACGGTCACGGAGGTTCCTTCTCCCTTTTTACTCTCAATATGAATCTCTCCGCCCATGAGTTCCACAAGTTTTTTCGTAATACTGAGCCCGAGTCCGCTGCCCTGAAGCTCCGGTGTTACGCGGTCACTCTCCTGCATGAACGGCTCAAACAAATGTGCTTGAAATTCCTCGGATATCCCGATTCCATTATCGGAGATAACGCAGTCCGCGCTCGCGGTACTTCCATCAAATTTCAGATTCTTTATCTCATAGGAAATGGTTCCACCAGACGGTGTGTATTTGATCGCATTGGAAATAATATTAAAGAAAATCTGATTGATACGGACCTTATCCACATATGCCAGTGGATTACACGTATACTCCGGCATCACAAATGTAATTCCTTTCTGCTCACACTGTGCCTGAAACATCGTCTTCATATTAACAACAAAATCCTGATAAGCGTACGGTTCCTTATATAAAGTAACTGCTCCGCTTTCAATCTTCGCCATATCAAGAATATCATTGATCAGACCCAGCATAAAATCACTTGCCAAGCGCATCTTCGTCATATTCTCCCTGACTGTCTCCGGATGATCCGCTTCATCCAGTGTAAGAGCAGACAAACCAATCACTGCATTCATCGGTGTCCGAAGATCATGACTCATGCGTGAGAGAAATTCATCTTTGGCATCGTCCGCTTTCTTTGCCTTGGCGAGTGCCGCCTGCGCTTGTTTCAGTGCTTTCTCCAGCTTTTCATTCTGTTCCAGCCACTCTTTATCGACATCACGCATAACACAGCTCATACCCATCTGCTCTCCGGATGACGCATATTCTTTAAACCCGAAAATTTCCGTCCAGTGATACGTGCCATCTGCCATACCCATTCGCACAATTACAGAGGCATGGTCCTCCTGATAATCTGTCTGATTGAAAAACTCCTTCAGCAGTGAGACATCTTCCGGATAAACCGCAGGTTCAAAGACCCGATTATTCTTTACATCCTCCAAAGGCGATTTACTTAACAAATAATTGTAATATTTTTTCGATGCATAAAAACCATTTTCCTTTGACCATTCCCAATAGGCAATTCCCAGCATATTCATGATTGTCCGGTAATGATTCTGCTCCCGCTTTTCCTGCTTCGCCTCCTCCGACACCACCGTATGGACTGCATAAAGGACAGCGACATCTCCCTCTTCCAAAGGTGTCTCCGGCATGACATTAGCATCCAGACGAATCAGAATCTCCTCCTGTGCCTTGTTGTAAATACGGTAGGTTACATTAATTGAGGTTCCTTTTTCCAGACTCTCCATCACATGTTTCATCACCTCTGGCACATCTTCCTGCACCAGATTAACGATGGCATTCTCCCGCAGATACGCGAGAAATTCATCGGCTTGATAGTCACACATCTTTGCCAGACTTTCCGACACATAATCTGTTGTAACCTTCCCGTCCTTTTTAATTCGGTAAATAGCTACGCCACCGGGAATGCTTGCCATTAATACTTGTTCCTTTTTATGAATTTCTCTGATTTTCTGCTCTAATCTGTATTTTTCAAGTCTCGCGTTCGGTGTTGAGGTGTGAACATTTTTCACGAGCCATCCTCTGTCTCCCCGCACACAGCACGCAGTTCCGCGAATCGTAAAGCCATGTTTTGAGACAGATGTAAACACCTGCTTCCCAATAATTGAAATAAGAACGGCATCGTCTCCCAGTTTTTGAAAAGAAGGTTCGTCCATCTCGATTTCAAACGGATCCGGAAATTTGTTCACATCTGCTTCTAACAATATCCGAAGCTGATCTTTGCCACTCGCACAATCCTCCTCTTCCGTTCCAATCCACTCAATATCATCTGCTACACATGCAAGTGTAGCCTCAATATTACGTTCATAATAATATGCCTGAATCACAGCTGTCAACAGCTCCTGTACATTGTTGAATTCCATCTGCATTTCCTCCGGTTCTCCCAAATCAGGACACATCCTCTTATCACGTCTTGATTTCCTCTTAGTTTTATTATATTCGTTAGCATTTAAAATCGCAATAAAAAGTGCTATAATAAACAAATGTAGATTGAGCCATGGGGACGGTTCCTCTGGCTCATTTCTATGGCTAAAAAATTGATAGGAGCAATTTCATGCATAAATTTAAAGGAATTCTATATATTATCTGTGCAGGTTTTTTCTTTGCACTCATGACATTTTTTGTAAGGTTGTCCGGCGATTTGCCGACGATGCAGAAAGCATTTTTTCGAAATGCTGTTGCCGCCACGGTCTCATGCGTCATGCTTCTGCGCACGGAAGAGAAATTTCATATTCAGAAAGGAAATCTGCCAGCCCTATTTTTGCGTGCAGCCTGCGGAACAATCGGTCTGATTTTCAATTTCTACGCAATTGATAAATTAAATATTTCCGATGCGAACATGCTGAACAAGTTATCTCCGTTTTTTGCAATCATCGCCTCATATTTTATCTTAAAAGAAAAGGCAAATATTGTGGAATGGATTACGGTTGCGGTCGCATTTGCAGGCTCGCTTTTTATTATCAAGCCATCCTTTGACATTACATCCATCTATGCAGTCATCGGTGCACTCGGCGGACTATTTGCCGGGCTTGCCTACACTTTTGTGAGAAAACTCGGGCAGCATGGCGAACGCGGACCGGTAATTATTATGTTTTTCTCTGTCTTTTCCTGCCTTGTCTGCGTGCCTTTTATCGTATTTAACTATCAGCCGATGGCAATGTGGCAGCTTGGATACCTGCTGCTTGCGGGAACCGCCGCAACCGGAGGACAGCTGTTTATTACCAAAGCCTATACCTTTGCACCAGCGAAAGAGATCTCGGTATTCGACTATACGCAGGTCCTATTCGCGGCACTGCTTGGGTTCGTGTTCTTGGATCAGCTTCCGGATGTGTACAGTGTGATTGGATATGTGGTGATTATTGGATGCGCAGTGTACAAGTGGTATTATATGAAGAAACATTAATCCTCAAACACAATCCGTAAGACCACGCGCTTATCCTCCGGCAGTGCATAGTAAGCTTCTATCGTATGTTTGGGCTTTTCATCTCCCCAATTGCCATTCTCTTTCTCTCTTGTATCCTTATCAACATCGATTAACGATTTATCTTATCTTCAAACTCTTGTACTGAATTCACTCTCGCTGCCATTTTGTGCCATCTTTTTAGTATCTCTAAATCTTTTTGCACTTTAATTGTATTAATGAGCGCCTCTGGTATTTCTCCGTATTCTTCCAGAAGTTCCAATATATCCTCTGCCTTTCCTTCCATCTTTCCCTCCATCTTTCCTTCCGCTTTTCCAAGCATATGTGCCTCTTCGCGCTGTACCTCAATGTCCATGTCATAATCATATTCTGCTATTAACATATTCCTGACCTCGCTTCCCTTCTTTTCCAAATACTCTACAAGAATTCCCTGATTCACACATTCTTCGATTGCTTTTTCTATCGCTGATGATAAATCATCTTTTCCTTCTGATTCCTGATAAATCAACTGTTATCATAAAATACAGAGCTGTTGCACTAAAAGGAAGCATACCAAATTGGTAAGCAGTTAGAACAACAGCTCTTATCAATTTCACTTGATTTTTTCTTCAAACTCTTGTACTGAGTTCACCCTTGCTGCCATTTTGAGCCATCTTTTTAGTATCTCTAAATCTTTTTGTTCTTTAATTTCATGAACAAGTTCTTCTGACACAGTTCCGTATTCTTCCAGAAGTTCCAATAAAGCCTCTGCCTTTCCTTCCATCTTTCCTTCCGCTTTCCCAAGCATATGTGCCTCTTCGCGCTGTACCTCAATGTCCATATCATAATCATATTCTGCTATTAACATATTCCTGACCTCGCTTCCCTTCTTTTCCAAATACTCTACAAGAATTCCCTGATTCACACATTCTTCGATCGCTTTTTCTATCGCTGATGATAAGTCATCTTTTCCTTCTGACTCCTGATACTTCCGAATTGTATCGATGAAGATTCCATACTCTTTTAAGGTTGGACACTTTTCAAGCAGATCATGACCTATATCCGGGTTAATATTAATCACTTTCACCTGCAGTTCAAGCGTTGGATTCTCATCCTGTACTTGGAACGCATCTGAAATCTTTAGTACCGTTTCCTTTTCTTTCCAGTCCAGTCCATTATAAAAGGTGTAAAATTCTGGCTTGGGAATCTTAACCAGCTGTTTTTTATAGCGGTCCTTCACCGGTACAATCTGTTCATATGCCCTTCCGCAATACATCAGGTTTCTGAGCGGCATATTGGCATTGATTGTGGACTGTTGCTCTGAAAAGATAAGTATCTTATCCTCTACTCCGAACGATGTGTCATTTTCAAAATTCATGTACAGCGTTTTATCTACACGCATCTTTTTTACCTTTGTCTCTAAAGGCAACTGTTCTTCATGGAGCGCGTTATAGAGCTCAATATCTCTTGCATTTGCCCCGTCATCTTGCATGTACAGATCCGTGAACATACTGCTTTTATGCTCTCGGTTTGCTTTTGGTTCTTTGTTTTGATTCATAGAAATCCTCCTTTGTGGAATTCACAAAAGAAGTATTTCTCTATAGTAATAGTATACCTAAGAGCATACACCTAGACAAGCATCTTTTGCAAATTCATTTTATTGTTCAACTTTTGAAAACTGGCTGAAACGCCATATGACTTTACGACAAAAGACTTTGTCATGAAAGATGTTTCAATTGTAACAGATAGCATATGGAAATGCAATTGTAAAATACTTGATTTTCCACAGTTCGGAATATTCGGAATATTGATTCTGAATATTCCAACAACTAAACGCAAAAGAAAAAATCATGCTATTTCATCTTCTAAAAACATATCTAAACGAGCGGTAATTATGTTATTGGTTTGACAGAATGATAAATTAATACATCGTTTTACTGATTTACCCACAAGTATTCGACCTGGCCTCATTTTAAAGTCAGGTTCACAAATACAACGTCAGATTCAGGCTGTTTTTA
>JAQUUC010000053.1 GCA_028694105.1 Hespellia sp. | reverse complement strand
CCGATACCACGGCAGTTGCCATAATCATCACAGGTCGGTGCCCCGATGAATGCAATGTCCACAACGGTCTCGCCTGTGAGCAGTGCCCGGACACGTCCGCCATGAGAACGCATGGTAGCAAGTCCTTTTAACTTACCGTGTGAGATTGCTTCTCCGATTTTTCCACGCACTCCGGAAGACTGGATATTCGTAATCGTTCCATCTTCAATCATCGGAACCAGTGGGTCATGTGCTTTTCCAAGGGAGCTTGCACAGATTGTGATATCTTTGATTCCCATTTTGTGGATCTCTTCCATCACCATATTAACGACCAGATCACCCTCTCGGAAATGATGATGAAAGCTCACGGTCATACCGTCTTTGATTCCACATTTCACAAGTACGTCATGAATGGTGTCAACAAGCTTGCTGCTCTCATTGTCCATCAGGACTCTGGTGACCGGTCCATGCTTGATGTACTCTGTTTTGTTTTTATAATAGATTCCCTGAAATACTTCTTTTCCTATTTCTTTTAAAATTTCGTCTGGAATATCTCTGCCTGCTTTATTTATCATCTTACATATCCCCCTTGTACACGCCGGAAGCTTTTGCAAGCTCCAGAACTCTTTTTGCTCCATCGTAAAATGCGATATCGATCATTTTACCGTCTACGGTAAACACTCCGATTCCCTGCGCTTTTTTCTCATCAATTTCTTTTACGACCTTCTCTGAGAAAATGATTTCTTTTTCCGTCGGTGTATAGACATCGTGTACAATCGAAATCTGTCTTGGATTCACAAGTGATTTCCCGTCAAATCCCATCATCTTGATCATTTCTACTTCTTTTTTAAAGCCTTCCATGTCATCTAAATTCGTATATACGGTGTCAAAGCACTGCACCTTTGCCGCTCTTGCCGCGATGATCATGTGCTGTCTGGCACCTGCAAGCTCTACGCCGCCTCCGGTAATCACCGTTTGAAGGTCTTTGGTGTAATCACCGCCACTAAGTGCGATTCCGAATAACCGCTCGGAAGCTTCACAGATATCAAGTGCTTTCATGACGCCCATTGCGGACTCCAGTGCTGCCATAAGAAGCATGCTTCCCGGCTCTTTTCCGAATGCCTTTTCATCTTCTTCTACAGCAGCTTCAATTCTTTTTACATCCTCTGCGCTCTCTACCTTTGGAATACGGATTGCATCCGCCCCGCCTGCAACACAGACACGGACATCTTCTCTCCAATGTGGTGTGTCAAGACCATTGATCCGGACGATTCTCTCTACTCCTCGGTAATCGATTTCCTGCAGTGCATGGTATAAGGAATATCTTGCCGCATCCTTTTCTCCCTCTGCAACCGCATCCTCCAGATCCAGCATAATCGAATCCGGTCTGTAGATATATGGGTCTTTAATTAATCCCGGCTTCTGGCAGTTCAAGAACATCATACTTCTTCTCAGTCTTTTTTTATTTGGATTCATTATTCGATCACACCTCCCCATGGCAGATTCTCTTTCTGGTCATTTGAGCGAAACACAGCACATTCCACTCTCGCTTTTAATGTACAGTTCAGTGCACCTTTGTCCACAACTGTAATTTTTGCATTTTGAACAGACAGTCGAGCTAAAGTTTCCATGACTACCTTTTTAATTTCATTTCCATACTGATGAATGACCGTACTGTTTAACTCAACGTCAATTCCTTCCTCGCATGGTTCAACCGTTACCATTGCATCACTGGACTCCAATGTTCCCGCAGCCGCAGGTTTTAAGATTTCCATTTTCTACCTCCTTGATTCACCCTAAATGTTTTCGCTTTTGTAGCTTAAGTGAATCTTAAAACAGCAATCTTAAATAATCACACGTGAATTCTTAATATTTATTAAGGTAAGCGAAGCTCCCCGGTCACAGAATCCATAATATACCCGCAGATTTCAATGTTTTCAGGCATAAGCGGGTGATTTTTCAGAACATAAACCGTGTCCTGAACCGACTGTTCCACACTGTCAAAACCACTCAGCCAGTTTTCAAAGTCAATTCCGCTGTTTCGAATGATCTCAATATACTTTTCTTTTATTCCGCGCTGTTTTAGTTCCTCCAGCATCTCTTTTGCATTCAGCCCCTGCACGCCACAGTCTGTGTGCCCGATCACCATGATCTCAGTGACTCCCAGTTCAACAATTGCTACGAGAAGACTGCGCATCACGCTTCCGTATGGATGTGTAATGACACCACCTGCATTTTTGATGATCTTAGCATCACCATTCTTAATTCCAAGTGCTGCCGGCAGCAGTTCGATCAGGCGGGTATCCATGCATGTCAGTATCGCAAGATGTTTGTCCGGATATTTGCTGGTTTCATATTTTTCATATTGTTTTTCTTTTACAAATTTTTTGTTATATTCTATAATCTTCTCTACCATTTCTTCTCCCTTTCTACTTTCATTTTACCGTGGATACTTACAGCACAATTCCGAATGCGCCATAAAAAATGATTCCCAGAGCTGCGGACGCCAAGATTACTTTTGGCACACTCCAGTGTCGTTTTATAATCAGGAACAGCATCAGGATTCCGATGAATATTCCACTCACACTGAAACGATTATCAATATAATAATTGGAAATGCACAGTGACATGATCACGGCAGCCAGCATTCCGATGCAGATTGGACGAATGACATACAATATATGTTCAAATACCGTATTATGCTTCAATTTTGCAAACATTGCCGCCACGATCATGGTCAGTGTATAAGCCGGCATAAGCACTCCCAGCACCGCAACAAGTCCACCCACGATTCCACTAACCTGCATTCCTGCAAAGGTTGCACAGTTCAGCCCAAAGGGCCCCGGTGTCATCTCGGCAATCGCAATGATATTCGAAAAATCATCTACGCTCATCCAGTGATGCCGAATCATTTCATCGCTCATCATTGGAATCATAGACATCCCGCCAAAGCTGGTAAATCCCACCTTCACAAAGGACACAAACAACTCAATGAGTTCCATATCGCTTCACCCCCATTAAGACAAATGCAAACACGACGCCCATCAGAACAATGAAAATGTTATTCAGATTTGTAAAATAACACAGTGCTGCCGATATCAGGCAAATCACCACACATAACTTACTCTTTAATCCCGACCTTGCAAGCGAAATCGTTGCAGATGCAATAATCGGTACAACCGCCGCACGAATCCCCTTTAATGCGCTCGCGACCCATACATTATCCTGAAATGCAGAATAGCAGACTGTAATGACCGATAAGATCAGAACAGCGGGAAAGGCAATTCCGATCATCGCACACACTGCTCCAAACCATCCCGCCATCTGATACCCGAAAATCGTGCTGATATTGGTAATCATAATTCCCGGCACTGATTTTCCAAGTGAGACAATATCAAGCAATTCTTCCTTTGTCATCAGCTTTCTTTTGTCCACAAATTCCTGTTCCATTTGTGCAAGAATGCTCCATCCTCCACCAAACGTAAAGCAGCCTATTTTTGCAAAAAAACAGAACAGCAAAAGTCCTTTCCTTAAGTTTTTCTTCCTTTCCATACCTCTTCCTCCAATCGTTCTATTTATATCATAATGCATCTGATCCAATATAAAACCTTAAAAAATGTTAAGAACAAGAAAAAAAAGAAAGCCTCTATTCGAAACTCTCTTTCCACGATTTCTTTTTTCTATCTTCTCTCATCCTAAATGGTTACAAATCCTTTGCCGACAATCTCACTGGTATTGTAAATCAAAATGAATGCTCCGGGCTCGTTCTGATGAATATACTGTCTGAGCTGTACTGCCTGTGCACGAGTCAATACCGTGACCACCATGAATTTTTCCTGATTGGTATAGGCTCCGCTGGCTTCTGAAACAGTTGCACTTCGGTTTAGATCATGTACAATGTAATCGCAGATCGAATCCGGATTATCACAAATGATGGTAAACGCTTTGCACATATTGATATTTTCAATAATTCCATCTATCAAAAATGATTTGAGGGTCAGACCAACAAACGAATATAATGCGGTTTTAATATCAAATACGAAGCAGGCAATCAAAATTGCAATCATATCCGTCACTAAAAGTGCCATACCGATGTGCACTTTTGTATATTTCTGGAGCAGCATTGCCAGCACGTCAGTTCCACCACTGGACGCCCCTATGTTAAACAGCAGCGCGCTTCCGATTGCAGGAAGTGTAATTGCAAAGATCAGTTCTAATGTCGGTTCATTCGATAGCGGTACATACATTGGGTACACCTTTTCAAATACCAGCAGCAACAGTGATAATAAAATACTCGCATAACCTGTTTTGATTGCAAAGCTCTTCCCTAAAAAAATCCATCCGACCAGTAATAAAACCATGTTCACGCAGAATGTAAACATACTTGCCGATATTGGCATGATTCTCGCAATAACTACAGCGAATCCGGTTATGCCTCCAAAACAGAAATTATTTGGAAACTTAAAGAAATACACACCAACTGCCATAATGAAAATGCTAAACGTGATCAGACAATAATTTTTTATTGTTTTCATCTTATACCTTCTTCTTAATGTATACCGATTTGATTTTACCACGACTTATCATATCATTTTTGTATTAAAATGCAACTGTCTCTTTCTACTTTTTTGTTTTTTTTGCAGAACAAATTTACAATTTCATATTTTTCGTTATAATAGACATATAATTATTTTTCATAGACAAGGAGATCCGATTATGCTGCACGGAATTGAAGTTACATTACCACAGATGCTGGACTGCCGGGAACGCCGGGCAGAAAAGCAGACCGATTATCTGCACACTTATCATATGCCCGTGATATCATTCTGCATGAATATTCCGGGTCCGGTCAAAACAACGCCGGAACTCTGTGAGATTTTTCTTGAGGGGGTGGCTCTGATCAACCATGCATTAGAAAAAGAATCCATTCATATCATGGATTCTTTAACCTATCACGAGCCTACCGGTGATGAATATATTCTTTGCATTGATTGTTCTGATGCAGAGCACATCAAAGCACTTATGACGGACATCGAAGAATCACATCCTCTCGGACGTCTCTTTGACATTGATGTCATCGGAGTTGACGGTATCAAATTGTCCCGTTCCGGCTTTCGCAAATGCTTTCTCTGCGATCGTCAGGCGCAGGAATGCGCTTCCTCGAGACGCCACAGCGTGCGGGAGATGCAGGATGCGATCGAGCAAAAGATCCATGACCGTTCGCCCTGCTAAAATCGTTCCTGTATTTACATCGTTCCTTACATTTATCATGCCTGCATTTCTTCAATCTTCATGTGATAGTTTCAGCATTATAAATCAAACAGTGACAGCTGATTACTCTTCGGAAGATTTCCAAACAGTCCCATATCATTCATCAGATCAATGACCGTCTGACTGCATTTCGTTCTCTGACGGAAATCATCGAGCGACAGATATTTGCCGTCTCTCTGTGCAAGTTCTACCAGTTCGGCCGCCTTCTCACCCATTCCTTCAACACTGCTGAACGGCGGCAGTAATTTCCCGTCTACAATCTGGAATTTGGTTGCCTTTGAGGTATAGATGTCCAGCGGAAGAAATTCAAATCCACGCGCATACATTTCCTGTACGATTTTCATATCCTTCAGTGTATCCTGCTCTTTGTTGCTCAGGCTGTCGGACCGCTTCTTGTAATCCTGATAGAAGAAATTTAATTTCTCCTTTCCCTGACACATGATTTCATAAGAGAATGCATTTGCACGGATTCCGAAATATGCCGCATAATATGCCAGGGGATAATTGATCTTACAGTATGCGATGCGGTATGCCATCATAACATATGCCGCCGCATGCGCCTTCGGGAACATGTAGCTGATTTTGTTGCAGGAGTCAATATACCACTGCGGCACATCATGTGCCTTCATTTCCTCTTCCCATTCCGGTGTCAGTCCTTTCCCTTTACGCACCTTCTCCATGATACTGAAGGAAAGCGCACTATCCATGTTCTTACCGATCAGATATGCCATGATATCGTCACGGGTACAGATTGCAGTGGAAATGGTCGCCTTGCCTTCTTTAATCAGCACCTCTGCATTTCCAAGCCACACATTGGTTCCGTGTGACAGACCGGAAATACGGATCAGATCTGACAAGGTTTTTGGTTTTGCGTCCTGAACCATCTGGATAACGAAGCTGGTTCCAAACTCCGGCACGCCCAGACAGCCCAGTTTACAGCCATCGATATCCTCCGGCTTGATTCCAAGCGCACTCGTATCGTGGAACAGCGACATCACGCCCGGATCATCGAGCGGAATCTTCGTCGCAATAAACGGATTGTTTTCGTTGTATTCATTTTCCATCGCATCCGATGTAATATAGTCCTCCAGGGCACGGATGATCGTCGGATCATCATGTCCCAGAATGTCAAGCTTTAACAGGTTATGGTCAATCGAATGGTAATCAAAATGTGTCGTGATGATGTCGGATGTCATATCATTGGCCGGGTGCTGAATCGGCGTGAATTCGTTGATATTATGACCGTGTGGAAGTACAACAATTCCACCCGGATGCTGTCCGGTACTTCTCCGGATTCCGGTACAGCCCTCCACGATTCTCTCGATTTCGCATTTCCGCTTGCGGTGTCCGCGCTCTTCGTAATAATTCTTCACATAACCATACGCCGTCTTATCGGCCAGCGTACCGATCGTTCCCGCCTTAAAGGTATGCCCCTCTCCGAAGATGACCTCGGTATACTTATGTGCCTTGGACTGGTAATCTCCCGAAAAGTTCAGATCGATATCCGGTTCCTTATCCCCCTTAAATCCAAGAAATGTCTCGAACGGAATATCAAATCCGTCCTTGATGAGCGGTGAGCCGCAGACTGGACAGTTCTTATCCGGCATGTCATATCCACAGGTTCCAGCATAGGATTTTACTTCCTCTGACTCAAAATCGCTGTAATGACATTCCTTGCAGTAATAATGCGGTGCAAGCGGATTTACCTCGGTAATTCCGGACATCGTCGCGACAAAGGACGAACCTACCGATCCACGTGAGCCTACCAGATATCCGTCCTCATTGGATTTCCACACCAGCTTCTGCGCAATGATGTACATAACGGCATATCCATTTCCGATGATGGACTTTAACTCTCTCTGGAGTCGTTCCTCTACAACCTCCGGCAGATTCTCCCCATAAAGGCTGTGCGCCTTCGTATAACAGATGTCCGTCAGATCCTGCTCCGAGTTCGGAATGACCGGCGGACACTTATCCGGGTTGATTGGGGAAATCTTCTCAATCCGGTCCGCAATCAGATTCGTATTGTCGATTACAACTTCTTTTGCCTTGTTTGGACCAAGGTATTCAAATTCTGCCAGCATCTCTTCTGTTGTCCGCAGGTAAAGCGGCGCCTGCTTATCTGCATCCGTAAACCCTTTTCCCGCCATGATAATCCGGCGGTAGACCTCGTCCTCCGGGTCCATGAAATGCACGTCACAGGTTGCCACAACCGGCTTTTTAAACTGCTCGCCAAGCTGCACGATCTCTTTATTGATCTGAATCAGATCTTCATCGGATCTAATATCCGAATATTTATCACTCTCAATCATGAACCGGTTGTTTCCAAGTGGCTGGATTTCGTAATAATCATAGAACTCACAGAGCCTTGCAATGAACTCTTTGTTCTTTTTATTCAGGATGGCCTGATAAAGCTCCCCTGCCTCGCAGGCGCTTCCGATAATCAGGCCCTCACGGTATTTGTTATATTCACTCTTCGGAATACGCGGACGTCTTCCGTAATAGATCAGATTGGAATCCGAAATCAGTCTGTAAAGATTCTCTTTTCCCGGATTCAGCTTTTCAATCAAAATAATGGCGTGATATGAGGGCATCTTACGAATCGCATCCGGATTCATGTCCCCAAACTGGTTCACACCCTTCAGTGTGGTAATGCCCCGTTCCTTTAACATCTCGATGAATTTCACAAATATTTCCGCAGTTGCCCCCGCGTCATCGACGGCGCGGTGATGATTTTCCAGCGAAATATTCAAGGCCTTTGCTACGTTATTCAGCTTATACTTCGAGATGGTCGGCAAAAGCACACGTGCCAGTGCCACCGTATCCACGGAAATAAAATCCGGAACAATGTCCTGATAACGGCAGTTCTGCTCAATAAACCCTACATCAAAGCTTGCATTATGTGCAACGAGGACAGCATCCCCAACAAACTCCAGGAATTGTGGCAGTAACGTCTCGATATCCTCCGCCTCCATCACCATCTCGTCGGTAATACTGGTGAGCTGCGTAATATGAAACGGAATCGGTCTCCTTGGATTGACGAACTCGCTGAATTTGTCAATGATCTCGCCATTTTTCACTTTGACAGCACCGATTTCAATAATCTTGTCCTTAATTGCGCTAAAACCGGTTGTCTCCAAATCAAATACAACATAAGTATCGTCCAGTGTCTGATTACCGGCGCCCACTGCAATATCCGTCAGGTCATCGACCAGATAAGCCTCGACTCCGTAAATGACCTTAAACGGTTCTTCCCGGTCCTTATCTGCTTTGTCAAAGTCTTCAATCATATGGTTCGCATCCGGAAATGCCTGCACGATACCGTGATCCGTAATTGCAATGGCCTTATGTCCCCAGTCGTGCGCTCTTTTGACAAGATTCTTACACTCCGACACTCCGTCCATATCGCTCATCTTGGTATGACAGTGCAGCTCCACTCGTTTTTGCAGGCTGTTATCACTTCTGGAGCTCGTAAAATCCGCAATCTTTTTCATTCCGGAAATAGATCCGATGGTCAGCTCTCCGTCAAATTTGTCAATCGTTGTGACTCCCTTGATTTTGAGGAAACATCCTTTTGTCACATCGCCCAGAATGTCTGCAAGCTGTTCATTTTTAACGAACATCTTGACCGTGATGGAATCTGTAAAGTCCGTCACAGAGAAAATCAGAATCGTCTTCTCATTTTTGATTTCCCGCTGATCCATCTGAAATACCTTGCCCTGAAATGTAATCTCACCCATCTCACCGACCACCTGATTCAGCATAATCGGCTCGTCATCAAAATTACGGCCGTATATCAGGTTCGGATCATCGGAAAGTTTTGCCATACGGACATAGTCATTTTTGACAAACGGCTTTTTCGTTTTTTCTTTCTTCTTGCTGTCTTCCTTCTTGTCATCCCCGCCTTCTCCGTTTTCCTTCGCAAGCTCTGCACGGCGTTTGAAAATGGAATTGATTTCCTTCTGAATGAGAAGTTCGTCCTGCTCATTCGCCCTGCTCTTCTTTGCCGCTTTCTTAAAGATGATACGAATCTCCGTAGGAATGGAAAACCGTTCATTATACACTTCCTTTAAAAGATCGACGATATAATTCTGCTTTCCCTCTGCGACAATGTTATCCGCCATCTCAAGGCAGAGAATGTTCCCACTCTCAAATGTGAATTTTGCCCGTTCAAACATCTGCGCCGCAAGGACACTATAGTTTTTCAGTTCCAGTGCAATACTTTCCGCATAGATTTCCATCAGATTCTCCGAGGTATACTGTTCCGAGAGCTGATATTTTTCTTTGATATGTATCGTCACTGCCGCGCGTCCGAAAAGCTGCTCTTTGATGCTCTGCTCCATCTGGTAAATATGCGCTTTTTCAATCAGGTGCCGACTGAAGATATGTATATTTATCTTATCGCGCAACGAAGTGGTGGCCACTTTCGTAACCTCCACTTCGTTAAAAAGCACCTGTATATCATCCTCCACCCTCAGTGTCGGAAATGTTTCAAAAAATTTCTGTGCCATACTCTGTCTATTCCTTCCAATTCAGCAGCTCTTCCCTGAGTGCTGCAAGTAACTGATCCTCGGGTACCTTTCTGACTACTTCACCCTTCTTAATCAGAAGTCCTTCCCCAACACCGCCGGCGATTCCGATATCAGCCTCTTTCGCTTCCCCCGGTCCATTTACAATGCATCCCATAACCGCAACCTTAATATCAAGCGGAATATCCGCAACCATATTCTCCACCTGATTTGCCAGACCAATCAAGTCGATTCGCGTTCTTCCACAGGTCGGACATGATACCACTTCAATTCCACCACGTCGCAGCCCCAGCGTCTTTAAAATCAGTTTTGCCGACTTAATCTCTTCTGCCGGATCACCAGTCAACGATACACGGATGGTATCTCCGATTCCCTGATGCAGAATGATTCCAAGTCCTACCGAAGATTTGATATTGCCGGATAAGACGGTTCCGGACTCTGTAATACCAACATGCAGTGGATAGCTGCACACCTCGGAAATCAATTCATGTGCCTTCACACACATCAGTACATCGGAAGACTTGATGCTGACAACGAGGTTATCGTATCCCATCGCTTCAATCATATGTACTTTATCCAATGCGCTTTCTACAATGCCTTCCGCGGTCACACCGCCGTATTTTTCCACCAGATTCTTCTCCAGCGAGCCGCTGTTGACACCGACACGAATCGGAATCCCGTATTCCTTCGCCTTGTCGACCACCGCTCGGACACGTTCTACTGCCCCGATGTTGCCCGGATTGATGCGAATCTTATCTGCACCGTTTTCGATTGCTGCAATTGCCAGCTTATAGTCAAAATGAATGTCTGCGACCAGCGGAATATGAATCTGCTTTTTAATCTCTGCCAGAGCCTTTGCAGCCTCCATTGTAGGCACTGCACAGCGGATGATATCACATCCGACAGCCTCCAGCGACAGAATCTGTGCGACAGTTGCGGCAACATCCTCTGTCTTGGTGTTCGTCATGGACTGAATGGCAATCGGACTGCCTCCGCCAATCACAATGTCTCCTATTTTGATTTGTTTTGTCGATTCTCTTTTCATCTCAATCCTCTATTCCTTTTCGAAAAAAAACTGGTCTCCGTATTCGCGGTCGGTCAGTGTAAGCGCTCTGCCGTCCACGCTGTAATCAAAGCTTGATTCCAGTGTGTTTATCGCTGATTCAATCGCCTCAGCTGTCAATGCTCCGTCGGATGCGTCCGCTGCCGTCTGGATCGCTTCCTCATCCATCCTGAGCTGCAGTGTCTTGTTTTTTTTATCGATCTCATATGTCATTCCAACCTTGATATCCAGTTCAGAGAACTTCTCCGGCCACTGAATCTCTGCGCTGCCGCCCGATCCAATCGTAATCTTTAAATTACCGCCATCATTTGCCCATGTTCCCTCTAACGGATTCGAAGTAAAAATCTTTACAATAAAAAATACAGCAATCAGGATAATTACAATTGTTGACACTGTCATCACAATATTCCATATCTTACTGCGTTTCTCTTCATTCTTGCCTGCTATCATGTCCTGCATTCCCTTCAAATTTCTTTATCTCCATTATAAGGTTATCTCTTTACTTCTGTCAACCGACAAGTTGCCCTTTCAAAAGCATTTTGATTCATGTATAATAGATAAAAGCACCATAGATTTTTTCAGAAAAAGGAGGACACTTTATGTGGACAAGAACAGATTTAAAAGCCCGTGGTAAGGCTGATTTCACTCGCAACTATTGGGCGTGTATATTGATATCATTGATTATCGCAATTTTGGCGGGAAGTGCCGGCCCTAAATTCACGGCAAAGAATTCCATCAACTACACTCACCAGAACAACTATACTTATGACAGTTACGATTCTTCCTATGGCAGCTCGGAAAACCAGCTGCAGTACGCGTTGGACCGTCTGTTTTCCTCTTCAGCAGGCAGCATGTTCCTTGCCATCTTAGCAGGCTTCGGAATCCTTGCAGCACTTATCGGCATTGCGTTTTCAATTCTGGTTGCCAATCCGCTCACGGTGGGTGGACGGCGGTTTTATCTGGAGAACCAGTACGAAAAAGGAAAGATATCCCGCATCGGTTATGTCTTTAATAAAGAATATTACGGAAACACCGTATTAACCATCTTTTTAAGAAATTTATTTACTTTTTTGTGGTCACTGTTACTAATTGTTCCCGGAATCATAAAGGGTTATTCTTATTGGATGATAGAATACATCATGGCTGAGAATCCATCCCTGAGCCACGAACGTGCATTTGAGATCAGCAAACGGACCATGGATGGACAGAAATGGGATGTATTTGTACTGGACTTATCCTTTATTCCATGGCTGCTGCTGAACCTCATCACCTGCGGACTGGTCGGTGTATTTTACGTAAATTCCTACATAGACGCAACCAATGCACAGCTGTATGGTTTCCTTCGTATGAATGCATTGAATCAGGGATTTGCAACACCGGACGAATTGCCGGGATATTATCCGCAGACACCGGGCGGACAGACGAATTACACTTCCAATTATTAAGATACCGGAATAACAATATCGCAGCGGGGCGTATCTCATCTGCTGACATCAATGAATGTCTGCAGATCCGAGATACGCCCCGCTGCAATATTTTAACCAGGATCACTCAACGAATAAACCTCTCTCGTTGCCACCACATCAACTCCGGTTCCGGCCACATTTTCAAGTACAACATCCCCGATATGCACCGGTGCTTTCAACCTTACATTCTTGAGTGCTTTCACACATGCAAATATCATATCTTTCGGGATATCTTCTCTCGTCTTCACCGAAACCCGCACGACGTCGCTGCCCTCTACGGCTACAGTCGAGGTAACGATTCTCGTTGGATTGGTCAGTTCTTTTCTTGCGTATGCATCCCCGCGCGGACATGTATTTCCTGTGACACGAAGGATATTGCTTCCCTCCTTTTCGATGGTCAGAGGACAGCCCATCGGACAGCCGATGCAGATTAAATTTATTTTCACCATAATTCTTATGCCTCCTCTATCTGGATCGTGATTTTCTTCAGATCAGGATATTCTAACAGCTTTGCTTTATCCAGTCTGATATCTTCCATCTCACCGGGTGCCATCACCGGACGTTTTTTGTGAATGACTCTTTCCTCATCAAAATATACACTTACATAACAATTCTTATAGACCGCTCCCACTCGGAAACGCACCGTCAGCTTATCGGTCATACGCTCTACATTGATTGTTTTCGGAACTGTGTAGCGCACACCGGCAACTGCCTCCAGCTCAATTGCTGCTTTCTGTGGCAGGACTTCTCTTCCATCCAGTCCACATGCTGCACCTGAATTCTGTCTCACATATTCAGCTGCATTTTTTCCGGCCGCAGTTGCCTCCTCCGACACAAAATCAACCAGATCATGCACATGAAGTACATTTCCACAGGCGAAGACTCCCGGGATACTGGTCTCAAGACTCTCATTGACATTCGGTCCGGAGGTCACACGGTTCATCTCGATTCCCATTCCGTTTGACAATTCATTTTCTGGAATCAGTCCGACCGATAAGAGCAGCGTATCGCAAGTATAGTCTTCTTCGGTTCCCGGAACTGGTTTGCCACCCTCATCCACTTTGGCAAGTGTGACACCCTCCAGTCTTTCTTTTCCGCGGATGTCAATGACTGTATGACTGAGCTTTAATGGAATTCCATAATCATCCAGACACTGAACAATATTTCTCTTTAATCCTCCGGAATACGGCATAAGCTCCGAGACCACTTTGACCTTTGCGCCCTCTAAGGTCATACGCCTTGCCATAATCAGTCCGATATCGCCGGAACCCAGAATCACGACCTCTCGCCCCGGCATATAGCCCTCCATGTTAACAAGCCGCTGCGCCGTTCCCGCAGAAAAGATTCCCGCCGGACGGTATCCCGGAATGTTTAATGCACCACGTGAACGCTCTCTGCAGCCCATCGCAAGTACAACCGCTTTGGCCTGAATCTGCTGCATTCCTTCGGTGCGGTTCATATAAGTAACCACCTTTTCCGGACTGATCTCCATCACCATGGTGTTCCGTTTATATTCCAAATGTAATTCTTTCGCCTGCGCGATAAATCTGGCTGCATATTCCGGGCCTGTCAGTTCTTCCTTAAATGTGTGAAGCCCGAAGCCGTTATGGATACACTGATTTAAAATTCCTCCAAGCTCTTTATCCCGCTCAAGAACCAGCACGCTGTCAATGCCGTTTTTTCTGGCTGATACAGCCGCCGCAAGACCCGCCGGACCACCGCCGATTATTACAATATCATATGCTTTCATTTTTCTTTAGCCTCCTACTTGCGAATCTTTTATAACAAATCCTTGTTGGTTCCCACAACGATGTTGGAATCGCCGCCGGATTTCGTAATATCATACATGCTTACCTGCAGCTCCCGCGCAAGAATTTCCATCGTCCTTGGAGCGCAGAAGCCTGACTGGCATCTCCCCATTCCCGCTCTCGTTCTTCGCTTTACACCATCCAGTGATTTCGCACCGAGCGGTCTGTGAATTGCATCCAGAATCTCCCCTTCGGAAATCATTTCGCAGCGGCAGATTATATTGCCGTATGCCGGATGCTTTTTGATCAGCTCATCACGTTCTTCGATCGACAATGTGGCCGGATTCAGGATGCCTTTTCTTGTTCCGTTAAAATCAGGATTACGTTCGAAATGCATTTTTTGCTGCAAAATGTCCGCAACCATTTTCCCGACTGCTGGAGCACTTGTAAGCCCCGGTGATTCCATTCCGGCACAGTCGATAAATCCCGGTGCATCCACAAGTTCTTCAATGATAAATTCATGATTGTCTTCATGTGCACGAAGCCCGGCAAAGGAGGTGATGACCTGTCTCATGGGAAGATTCTTCACATTGAGTCCGGCTTTTTCAGTCAGTTCCCTTAAGCCCTCGGCTGTTGTATTCGTTCCTTCCGGATTATCAACATCAATCGCGGTCGGTCCGACCAGAAGATTTCCGTGTGTCGTCGGTGTCACAAGCACACCTTTTCCGTATTTTCTGTTCGGCAGTGCGAACACCGTTCGGTTCACATGAGTTCCAGCCGCCTTATCAAGCAGCTGATAGTCACCGCGTCTCGGTGTTATGTGAATCTTCTTCCCACTCACCATATTGTGGAACACGTCTGCATAGACCCCCGCCGCATTGACAACGCATTTCGTCTCAAAGTCTCCCTTGTCTGTTACAAGACGATATCCGCCATCGATTTTCTCGATTTGCTTCACTTCGGTATTGAATTTGAATTCCACGCCATTTGTGTACGCATTTTCTGCCATGGCGATATTTAGTCCAAACGGACACACGATTCCCGCCGTCGGTGCATATAATGCCGCAACGACCTCCTCAGAAATGTTCGGCTCCATCTGAAGCACTTCCCCGCGCTCAAGAATCCGCATATCCTTCACTCCGTTTTGGACCCCTCTGTCATATAATTCCTGCAGTCCGGGCCGATTCTCTTCCTGCAGACAGACAACAAGGGAACCCTCTCTCTGAAACGGAAAATCCAGCTCTTTCGCCAAATCTCCCATCATTTCATTTCCTTCTACATTTAGTTTCGCCATGAGCGAACCAGCCACTGCATCATATCCTGCGTGAACAATGCCGCTGTTCGCTTTTGAAGTTCCGCAGCAGACATCCTCCGCCTTTTCCACAACACATGCATTTACTTTGTATCGGGATAGTTCTCTCGCAGCCGCCGCGCCGGATACACCTGCTCCGATTATCATAACGTCATACATTTTTTTATCTCCTTGTCTTTTATTCGCGCTCGCTGGTGCGCTTCTTACTCTTCTTTTGCCCAGCCATATGCATACTTCACGGCTTTATTCCAGCCCCTGATCTTCGACTGTCTCTTTTCTGCCTCAATTTCCGGCATAAACACCCGGTCAATTGCCCAATTCTTTATTACAGCCTCTTTACTGTCCCAATATCCAACTGCGAGACCTGCCAGATACGCAGCTCCCATTGCCGTTGTCTCAACGCACTGCGGGCGATTGACCGGTGCATCAATGATATCCGCCTGCATCTGCATCAGGAAATCATTTGCACTCGCACCGCCATCTACCTTGAGCGCACTTAAGTCGATACCGGAATCAGCCCGCATCGCCTGCAGCACATCATTCACCTGAAATGCCAGTGATTCCAAGGTCGCACGGATGATATGATACTTATTCACGCCACGTGTAATTCCGACAATCGTTCCTCTCGCATATTGATCCCAGTGTGGTGCTCCAAGTCCGGTAAATGCCGGAACAACATAGCACCCATTCGTATCCGGCACCTTTCTTGCCATATAATCGGTATCTGCCGCCGAATCCACCAGTCTCATTTCATCGCGCAGCCACTGGATTGCCGCACCTGCCACAAAAATCGAACCTTCCAGTGCATAGGTTACTTTCCCATCCAGTCCCCATGCAATCGTTGTCACAAGTCCATGTTCGGAAAATACCGGTTTTTCCCCCGTGTTCATCAATAGAAAACAGCCTGTTCCATATGTATTCTTAGCCTCACCCGGCCGAAAACAGGTCTGTCCGAATAATGCTGCCTGCTGGTCTCCCGCTGCTCCGCCGATTGGAATCTCTGCTCCAAAATAGGACGCATCCGCATATCCGTAGACACAGCTGGACGGTTTTACCTCCGGCAGCATGGATCTTGGAATATCCAGAATATCAAGTAGTTCCTGATCCCATTCCAGTGTGTTAATATTGAAAATCAGCGTCCGGGAAGCATTCGAATAATCGGTCACATGAACGCGCCCCTTCGTCAGTTTCCAGATCAGCCACGTTTCAACCGTTCCGAATAACAAATCTCCGCGCTCTGCCTTTTCTCTTGCACCTTCTACATGATCCAGAATCCATTTAATTTTCGTGCCAGAAAAATATGCATCAATCAGAAGTCCTGTCTTTTCACGGAATTTCTCTGTCAGCCCCTGCTCCTTCAGGGAGTCGCAATATTCGGAGGTCCTGCGGCACTGCCAGACAATTGCCCTGTAAACCGGCTCCCCGGTAGTCTTATCCCACACAATGGTGGTCTCCCGCTGATTCGTGATCCCGATGGCTGCGATGTCCGCCGCACTTACGCCAATCTTTGCCATCGCTTCCACCGCAACACTGAGCTGCGTTGACCAGATTGCCTCCGCGTTATGCTCTACCCAGCCCGGCTTTGGGAAATGCTGTGTGAACTCTTTTTGCGCCAGTCCGCAGATTTCACCCTTCTCATTAAATAAAATACAACGGTTGCTTGTCGTTCCTGAATCAAATGCCATTACGTATTTTGCCATCTTCTCATCCTCCATTTATTTGAGATTTCATTTTTGTAATAAAAAAGAGTACAATCATAGACAGCATTTCTGCTGTTACAACTCACTCTCCCTTGCTCCGCATTTTATTTCGTCAGGTCTAACATACCATAATCATATATATGATTCAACCAAACTTCTTGGTAAATTCTTCTCAATTTTGTGCAAATGCTACGGTTCTTTTTTCAAAAGTTCTTTACATCTGCC
>JAQUUC010000090.1 GCA_028694105.1 Hespellia sp. | reverse complement strand
TAGAGGATAAGATACTTATCTTTTCAGAGCAACAGTCCACAATCAATGCCAATATGCCGCTCAGAAACCTGATGTATTGCGGAAGGGCATATGAACAGATTGTACCGGTGAAGGACCGCTATAAAAAGCAGCTGGTTAAGATTCCCAAGCCAGAATTCTACACCTTTTATAATGGACTGGACTGGAAAGAAAAGGAAACGGTACTAAAGATTTCCGATGCGTTCCAAGTACAGGATGGGGATCCAACGCTTGAACTGCAGGTGAAAGTGATTAATATTAACCCGGATATAGGTCATGATCTTCTTGGAAAATGCCCAACCTTAAAAGAGTATGGAATCTTCATAGATACAATTCGGAAGTATCAGGAATCAGAAGGAAAAGATGATTTATCATCAGCGATAGAAAAAGCAATCGAAGAATGTGTGAATCAGGGAATTCTTGTAGAGTATTTGGAAAAGAAGGGAAGCGAGGTCAGGAATATGTTAATAGCAGAATATGATTATGACATGGACATTGAGGTACAGCGCGAAGAGGCACATATGCTTGGAAAAGCGGAAGGAAAGATGGAGGGAAAGATGGAAGGAAAGGCAGAGGATATATTGGAACTTCTGGAGGAGTATGGAACCGTGTCAGAAGAACTTGTTCATGAAATTGAAGAACAAAAAGATTTAGAGATACTAAAAAGATGGCTCAAAATGGCAGCAAGGGTAAACTCGGTACAAGAGTTTGAAGAAAAAATCAAGTGACATTTCAGGTTGTGTGTGGAGTATCTTTTCAAGATGTGAGTAAGAGAGGACATAAAATGAAAAAGATATTAGTAGTTGTCGGCGGTGGCAGACCGAATGGGAATACAAATCAATTAGTTGATGCATTTATCAGAGGAGCAACGAAGGCAGGGCATCAGACCGAGAAAATCTCTTTAAATAAAATGGAGGTGAAGGGCTGCATTGGCTGCAATGCCTGTCGTTATGGAAAGCCCTGCATCCAAAAAGATGGATTTAATGAGCTGGTTCCGAAAATCAGGGAAGCTGATCTCATTGTATTTGCCTCGCCATTGCTTTTTTGGACACTTTCCTCAAAGATTAAGGCGTTCATTGAGCGGTTTTATTGTATTGCGGAAGAAGACTGCAATCCGCCGTATGGGCGATATGAAAAGTATCCGGTTAAAGATGCTGCGCTTCTTATGACATCTGCAGATGATTTGTTCTGGACATATGAACAGGCAGTATCATATTATAAATTTGCAATTATTAATTACATAGGTTTCAGGGATAAAGGGATGTTGCTTGCAGGTGGATGTGGTGACACGAACGGGAAACCTCAGATAGATCAGACCAATCATTTGCAAGCGGGGTATGAGTTTGGAAAGACAATTTATTAAGGCTCATTTTCGAAAAGGCTACAGAAAGAGAGTATGGTATGTACAAAACAGTATTATTTGATTTAGATGGAACATTAACGGATTCGGGGATTGGAATCACCAACTCTGTGATGCATGCTTTGAGGAAGATGAATGTTCAAGTTGAGGAGCGGAGTGCTTATTATAAGTTTATCGGACCGCCTTTGCTTCACAGCTTTCAGGAATATTATGGGTTTTCGGAGGAAAAATCACAACTTGCAGTCACATATTTCCACGAGTATTTTTCTACAAAAGGCATTTTCGAGAATCGTGTATATGAAGGGATAGAAACAATGTTAATGCAGTTGTCTCAGATGGAGTTGAAACTTTGTGTTGCCACATCAAAACCAGAAGCTTTTGCCAAACAGATATTGGAGCATTTTTGCTTAGAACAATATTTCTCATTTGTCGGTGGAAGCACAATGGATGAAACCAGAACCGATAAGGCTGCAGTGATACGATATGTGCTTGAATCGGAAGGGATTCGAGATACGGACTCTGTCCTTATGGTAGGAGACCGGGAGCATGATATTATTGGAGCGAAGAAAAATGGGATTGACTCCATGGGTGTTTTGTATGGCTATGGAAATCAGACCGAATTCGAGGAGGCCGGAGCCGATTATGTTGTGGAAAAGCCAATGGAGATTGCTCAGAAAATCCGCATTTCGTAATGATAAGATATAAAGGGTAACGTTCATTGACAGAGTGTTAAGTCGCTGTTTGACTGCGAGAGAAAGAAGGCAGGAATTTTTATGAAGACAAAAATCAATCCCCCAAGAGTACTGGCTGAACTGGAGACAATGGAAGATCTGAATCAGTTGCGGCAAAGCATAGAGGAAGAGGAACTTCTCACCGGATTTTTGGTGGCGGGAGCGGAGCTCTCGGAGGAGAACTTTTACAAGCTGGATGCATCTGCGGGAAAGTTTGAGCGGAGTCGATTTCTGGATTGTGACTTTGAGAAAGCATCCTTTGTGGATGTGATTTTTGAGAACTGCGATTTTTCAAACAGCAGGTTTGGCGGTGGGTATTTCGCACGATGTGAATTCCGCAATTGCAAATGTCTGGGAACGGATTTCCACGAAGCGGTATTTAAGCATGTCAGCATGGCGGACAGCCAGATGCGATATGCGAATCTGAGCGGTACGCTATTTGAAAATGTTAACATGCAGCAGTGTGATTTTACCGAGGCGGCACTTCGTGCATTGAAGTATAAGAAATGGAATGCACAGGGGTGCAAGTTCTATGGAACAAATTTCTTTCAGACGATTCTGGCAGGATTTGACTTTTCGGAAAATGAGATGGGAAATATTATCGTTTCTGATACCATGAAAGAATTGCACGGATGTAAAATCTCACCAGTTCAGGCATTGGAGATTGTGAGATTACTGGAGATAGATGTGATCTGATCTTATGAAATACCAAAGGAGAAAACTATAAATTAGCTAAGGGAAGTGCGTTTCAAGAAGCACTTCCTTTTTTGCACGGTATTTTCGTTTACATAAATTTAAAAAAGACTTAACCTTCATCTGATGGTTTACCTGAAATACATTTGCTATAATCGGAACGTGATTTTGCATGGAGAGTATGCAGAACATGAGACATATAGAATATGAACAGTATAGGAGAAGCAGTATGAAAATATCAGGAGTAGTATTTGACAAAGACGGGACACTTATTGATCTGGCATTGTTTTGGTTTGGTCCGGTTTCACATACCATCGGCAGATTGCAGGAAGAATACGGATTCGGAGAAATGACGGCGAAGGAGCTGCTTACCGCATCGGGAATGCGCCCGGACGGCAGCGGAATTCCCGAAGGCTTAGTGATGAGCGGAACGAATCTGGATATTGCCAAAGCCTGGCAGCGAATTTTGCAGGGGCAGGGAATTACATTAAAAGATGATTTTGTGGAGTCGTCGAGATATATGTTAGCAAGCAATGCTGAGCATGGAACCCTGCAGGGAATGACGGACCTTCATCCACTGTTGACTGAATTAAGAAGCAGAGACTTAAAAATCGGGATTGTGACTTCCGATGATTATGAGCAGACCAGATATTCCATGGAGAAGCTGGGGGTTTTGGAATTCTTTGATACAATCATTGGTGCGGATCTGGTTGAAAATCCGAAACCGGCAGCAGATAGTATGGAAGCAATTGTATCGGCATGGGGAATTCCAAAAGAAGCGATTCTGATGGTGGGAGATTCTGTCAATGACATGAGATTTGCAGCACAGAGCGGCGTGGCCGGCGTATATTTCCATGAAGAAGAGATTTTGATACCGCAGAGCGCGGCATACGATATTACCGATTTAAATGAGGTGATTGCAGT
>JAQUUC010000052.1 GCA_028694105.1 Hespellia sp. | reverse complement strand
TTGATGATGATTTTGGCGAAGAAGGATTTTACCTTTTCTAAATCACCATCTCCTTTGTGTGCCCGCCTCCGTGCGGGCCTTTTTAATTCAAGAGTTCTCCGAAAGGAGAACTTTCCTATAAAGTAAATAAAGACCATCACCCTTAAAAAGGGTAACGGTCTCTGCTGAACTTACGAACTTGATCAAATATAGTCTAAAGCTTCCACACTTCATGATTGGTACTGCATATTGCGATTGCCCCTGCCTTAAGGCTGTCAATCACTGCCTTTTTATCGCACACAAGGCCTGCCGCTATTACCGGTTTGTTGTGTTCTTCGACTGCCCATTGAATTACTTTTGTCCAGCCCGGTACTATATTGATGAAATCAGCACGGCTAATTTCCAGTTGCTTTCCAATATTTCTATAAGATGCAGAATCTAATACAAAAAATCTGTGTATGGTAAAAAATCCCAATTCTTTTGCATAGCGAAGCATAGATGCTTTGGAGCTAATGATTCCATCGGCCCGAGTGTTTTGTTTCATGAATTTAAGGACTGAGTTTTTCCCGGAAAAGCCATCCACCATATCAATATTTACAAATACCGTTTTATTTGCATTTTTCAATCGGTCTACGATAGATGAAATCTCTGCAATATCTCCGTATAAGGTAAATACAATTTTGGCTTCATTCTTTGCGGCCAGCTCAATATCTGATTCGGTGCTGATTCCCAGAATCACCGGATTATCCTCGAACCATTCCATCATCTCTTTCATCTTCCCACTCCTTTATCTTTTCTATGACAGTGTTTAAGTCCTGTACAATCGGAATCTTTGCAATCTGCATAATTGGCGCTGCTTCATCGTGATTGATGGCAATAATATTTTTCACCTTTTTTATTCCGGCCTGAAACTGTACGCTCCCCGAAACTCCAATCGTAATTATCAGCTTCGCATTTACTGCATTTCCAGATAAACCAACTTGACGCGATATCCCATACCACCCGCGTTCTACCAGTTTTCTGGAGCACGCAAATGTTCCGGAAAGGCTTTGAGCCCACCGCTCAAGAACGCTTGCATCTTCTCTTGAAGAAATGCCGGCCCCTAATATCACCAGCACATCCTGTTTTGTAATATCCACATCCTTTACTTTTTCTATCCGGCTGACAGAAACCACTTTCACCATAGTTTCCTTCTCAGACCCCGTTTTATCTATATAGCATATTTCTGTAGGTATCGCTGGTCCCTCAGCGAACCTCTCCATCATTCCGGGACGTACGGTAGCCATTTGCGGCAGCGTTCTGGTTTTTATATCTGCCAGAACTGATTCTCCAAACGCTGGCCTGATCTGCCGTAATTTTCCATCTTCATCTAATTTAAGTTCCGTGCAGTCCGCGGTCAGTCCGGTAGATAATTGTGCTGCAACATAAGGTGCCAGACTGCGGCCCTCCTTTGTCGCTCCCAACAAAAAAATGTCCGGTTCCAGCTCTCTACAGACTTCCCCCAAATACCCCGCATATTCTTTTACATTATACAACAGTTTTGTTTCTATGTAAAACAGCTGATGAACGGGCTGTCCTTTCAGCTGATCCTTAACCGTATCATTTTTATTTCCAATCAACACAGCGCAGATCCGGTGACCCTTCACGCGGGAAAGTTCATATGCTTTTCCAATTAACTCAAAACCAACCGGATTTATGATCCCATCGTTTAATTGGAGATATACCAAAATCACTTTATTCATATCCACCTCTGCTTTCAAGCGGACACTCTGCTTCTTCACAAATCAGACGCACGATTTCTGCGGCTGTAAGGTCTCTAATCGCAGGAACTGCCTTACAGGTAAGATTTTTTATCCCTGCCACACGCGTTGGCGCGCCCTTTTGTCCAATCGCATGTTCCGGAAGACTGAGCTCAGACTGTCCATACACCGTTATATTTTTTTTGCGGCTTTTCAGCGTATTCATTAACGTAGGGATTCTCACGGTATAGATTGATGGTTCCACAGAAATAACACAGGGATATATGGCTGTAACTTCTATTTTTTCAAAATCCATCAGCATACAGGCAGTTATTTCTTTCTCTGTTACTTCCGCAATCTCATGAATCCAAGGCAGATAATTCCAGTTAAGCTGACTTGCAATGGCTCCGCTCACCTGTGCGGTATCCCCATCCGTTGTCTGCTTTCCACAGATAATCAAATGATAATCACCCTTTTTCATTATCCCGCGGGATAGAATATAAGAGGTTGCCAGAACGTCCGAGCCAGCATATTTAGAATCGCTGATAAGAATTCCTTCATCCGCCCCCAGTGCCAGCGCCTCCTGCAATACTCCCCTGGAATCCATTCGACCCATCGTAAATATGTCAACCTCCGCCTCTGTCTGTTCTTTGATACGCAATGCCGTTTCCACCGCTGCATAATCGTATATATTCATACAGTTCAGACCATCCTCCCGGATAATATTCCCTGTATTTTCATCAATTCCAATTTGGTTTTTAGGTACTTGTTTGACACATACTGCAATCTTTAGCACAATATTCCTCCCTATAACTGGTTTTCAGAGAACATATTTCCCACGTTAAAAACGGACTTTGCATCCCATTTTCCCTTAAGCTTCACCATTTTATTGATCTCTTCAATCGGTGCCAGTTCACAAAAATATCCTTTTTTTAATTTGCCAATCCCATGCTCTTTAAAAACCATACCGCCATCTATGTATGCATCCCGGATAAATTGGCTCATGATCATTTTCCCTTGTTCGTATTCTTCCTGATTGTTTGCAAGAATATTAACATAGGGCTGTTTCGTTCCCAAATGTCCAAATATACAGTAGTTTAAACCACTGTTCTCAAGCTTGCCGTTATAGTATTTTAAAATCTCTGCCCTGCTTCTGTTTTTCCATTCTATATCTGCTGATAATTTCTTTATCCTTTTATTGCTGCCATGACTTTCCGCTATTTTCATGTTGGTGCACTCCGAAGCTGCATGCCTGTAATTTCTTATATTTTCAACCTCAGTTTCTCCCGTAACAGCCCACGCAGTATCCGGATCTCCACCAGTCTCCACACACTTTTCAATCAAAACCGCTGCCGCTTCTTCCACGATTTCCTCCTCATCCCCTGCAATTTCTATATACAGCAGGCTGTTTACCTCTGCTGGTATAGATGGGACTTTGGAAATTTGAGTCATACTGTTTTTGTAGGTATCGATAAGTTCTATCGTCTTTCTATCCATATACTCAACTGCCATTACCTGCTCCATCTCATGGATCGAATCTGCAAAGGCACAGGCCGTTTCATCTTCAGGAAACATAAATACAATTCCCCATAGATATTTTGGTTTTTTCACCAGACGCAGCGTAATTGCTGTGATCGCGCCTAACATGCCTTCCGAACCAATAAGAAGGTTATTTTCTGCCTTTTTCTCGATTGTTACAAATGTTCCCTGATTATCGCATATCTCGATTGCTTCTATATAATTTTCAAGACTCCCATAGTGATAGGACTGAATCCCTTTCGAACCGCTTGAGACCGCACCACCCAGCGTGGCAGATTTTTCCGTGGGAACAACGGGAAGAAAGTACGTATTGTTCGATTCTTTTCGCACAATTCCCTCCAGCTCCCCAAACGTAATTCCCGGTTCCACCTTCATCACAAAACCGCAGTCTTTCGTTATTTCCAGGATGTGATTCATTTCTTTCATATTCATCACATGGCCTTCTAGCGGAACACCCGCTCCGGTTATTCCCGTAAGAGCCCCCTGTATGGTAATTGTTTCATGATTCCCCATACATTGATCTATTATGTCTTTTACCTCATTACGATTTTGGGGAAATGAAATACTGTATGCAATTCCTTCAAATCCGGATTCATCCTGCAGATAATCGGCATCTTCATTTCCTAATGGTCTTATTTTAGCTTCCATATTTTTCCTCTTTTATATATATTTCCATAAATCTTCTACAATATTTTCATAGTCATCAATTACCGACACATCTGACATCGCTATGATTGGTGCATGTTTATCCGCGTTGATTGAGACAATATATTCACTCTGTTCAATTCCCGCATAGAATGCTGCCGAACCCGAAACGCCCACGGTCACACAGATTTTAGGACCATAGGTACTGCCGGAAACACCTATAATTTCATCGATCCCGGCCCATCCATTCATTGCGACCGGTCTGGTGACACCAAACATATACCCTTTTTTCAAAGCATACTCTCTGATCTTACAGACATCTGCTTTACTCTTCATCCCCCGGCCAACTGCGATCAATACATGGGAATGATTCTTCCGGCTTTTTTCGCAGACAAGACAGCTTGATTCTATATGAGAGGCTGTAATCTCTGGCTTTTCGACTTTCACCTTAAGCGCCCGTCTGAGCGGTACTCTGTTTTGATTTCCCTTTTGTTTCGCCATGCTAATGACAAATTTTTCCAAAGGCAGTACAACCTTAGCTTTTACATTATTGTTATATACTAATTTACTGCACAGCAAATGCTGCTCTTCCAACTGTATTTCTTCCACATTTGTCAAATAGCTCCACTTCAGCTGCTGTGCCAGAAGCACCGCCAGTTCATTGGAACATCCGTCTTCTATACAAATAATTCCGCCATAGCCATCTTCTATCGCCCGGTGTGCTATCCCCTGCAGGTTTTCTCTGATATCCAGTACCCCTGGTCTGAAATAGTATACCGTATTTTCAAAAGCTTCCTCCAGCTCTTTTTTACTAATATCCGCCTGAGAGCAAACGAAACAATCTACACCATATCCACTGGGAAACCAAGATAATATTTCATCATACTGATTTATTTTTTCTGCCAGACCGGAGGCCTCCTGTAACTGAATTACAAGTAATACTTTCATATATTGTCCAGCCTCCTTTTTAAATAGTCTTCATATAATACATGGACAGCCTCGCTGCCTTTTTGCTCTATAACCTGACCACTCCTGCTTTTATCCACATATTCCAGAGAACGTACTTTTCCAGCTAAACTTTTATCCTCCAGTCTCAGTGGAAATTGTTCAATTTCTTTTGAACCATATTTCATGCGGTCTCTCAGTGTAGGTACACGAAGTTTACTGATTACCGCATTTCCCACAGAAACGACTACGGGTGTTTTTACAGTCTGTTCATAAATATTTCCGTTATTGTCTGTGGTTATCTTTAGTCGATGTTCATCCATCATATGAATATCAACTACATTCGGGATGAATCCTGTCCCTAATTGTTCAGCTACAACCTGAGGTGTGGAAAAATTATTTCCTTCCGAAGACTGACGGCCCATTATAATCAAATCCTGCTGATTTTTCTCTGCATAATCAACAATGGCCTTTCCCACAGCATCTGGCTTAAAACGTATATCATAATCACCGCTATCTATCCTGATTGTATGATCGTAACAAAGCGCATTTAATGACTTCAGATAGAGTTCTGTCTGACTGTTTCCAATCGTAAGTGCGCTCTTTTCTATATGCAGATTGAGACCCTCTGCTTCATCAGAAAGTCTCAATCCAAACTCCAGACCACTTTCATCAAAACAATTTATTGTCGTCTTGACAAACGAAGTATCTATATTTATCTTTTCTTCAACAACATAATCTTTTGGTGTCAGCTGGTCCAGGTCTGCTACAATTTTAAAACATACTAATAGTTTCATTATTTCTTATAAGGTAAGATAGTTCCTGCATTCATGATACCATTCGGATCAAATGCAGCCTTCAGTTTTTTTACAATATACAGTGCTGAACCATGCTCTTTATCGATCCAATGTACTCTGTGTTTTCCAACACCGTGATGGTGGCACATTGAGCCGCCTGCTTTGATTGTCTCTTCGCAGATGATCTTCTTAATTGGTAAATGATACTTCTGAATTTCTTCTTCTGGTTTGCAGTCTACAACATTGTACCAGTATACAAAGTAAAGATTGATACCGTTCGAATAGCAGTGGGATGCATGAGCACCAAACACTGTGATGTCAGGAATCTCATTGATGATTCTCTCTTTACAGATTTTATAAATATCCTCTACCGCGCTCCAGCTTGCTGAAATTTCTGTCGTACAGCACACATTCTTTGTCTGTAATACTTCTTTTCTCTCTTCTTCAATTCTTGCTGCATCCCAGTTGAGATTTGCAAACCAAGTTTCAATCAATTTGCTGTCAACCTGTTCGCACTCTTCATATTTTGCAACAATTTCTTTAATTCCCTCTGCATTTGCTTTGGATATTCTCTCCGGCCCTTCTGTTACAAACAGGATGACACATTTGCCCGGTGCAAAGTGAGAAAAATGTTCTTTTCCATCTTCTGCATCGTACAGTCTTGCTACGGATGGTTTGTATCCCTCTGTCATTACATCATGCATAATTCGAATTCCGGTAATCATATCGTCCAGCACATATCCCATGCAGACATGATACTCTGGAAAATATTTATATAATTTCACAGTAACCTCTGTAATAAAGCACAATGCACCTTCATTTCCAAGTACCACGTGTCTGATATCCGGTCCGGCCGCACGACGTGGCACCGCTTTGATATTTGTAATGGTACCATCTGCAAACACGGCTTCTACTCCTGCCAGCATATCTTCAATTCCACCATATAAGGTAGAGAACTGTCCAATACTTCTTGTCGCAACAAGTCCGCCCATCTGTGCGATCGGTTTGGACTGCGGAGAATGACCGGTTGTCAGTCCGAGTTCTCTTACGTGATTTTCCAGATCCTCCAATACAACACCACATTCGCAGGTTACCTGCATATTGTAAGTATCGACATGGATAATCTTCTTCATCTGAGAGCCATCTAATACGATTGAATTCTCTATGATCGTTTCCAGTCCGCCCTCTGTTGCAGAATGACCGGTTCTGGGAACCACATTGATTCCATTTGCATTCGCAAAACGAAGGATTTCTGAGACTTCTTTTTTATCTTTTACAAACACGACCGCCGCCGGCAATGGATTTGTAAATACTTTATGATAACCCTCATATTTTCTAAATCTGTCATAAGAGCTTTCCTGTAAAACCTCCGTATCCGTTACGACTGCATCCTGTCCGCAAATTTTAACTAACTCTTCTACAATTTCTTCTCTTAATAAACTCATGATCTACCTCATTTCCTTATCCAAATATGTCATATATTTTTTTATTTACCGGGTCCGAATATTCTTTGATATCTTTATAAATCTCATGGATGATTCTGTCATATACAGCTGTGTTCTTTAAATCCGGTTCAAATTCATCCCGAATGCCCACCATGTTTTCGATTGCCGTTTCATAGTCCGGATACGCCCCTACTCCCACTGCCGTGTTGATGGCAGCTCCAAGGCCGGCTGCATTATTCACTACATTTCTTACACTTTTGATGCCAAATACATCCGCAAATATCTGCATAAACAGTTCGCTGTTAGAGCCGCCGCCTGAAACAATTACACGTGTGGGATTCACTCCCATTTCCCGGCACATCGCATCTACACTCATTTTCATTGTCATTGCTATCGCTTCCAGTATCGAGCGGTACATATGTGCTCTCTTGTGACGCCCATCAAATCCAATGAACATGGCTTTGCGATATGGCATATTATTTGGAGCCAGAAACTCTCCAACCGTGATGAGCCCTTCACTTCCCGGAGCAACTTTTACGGCTTCTTCTTCCAGCAGTTCCTCTACGCTTACACCCAGATTGTCCGCTTTTTTCTCTAACTCCTCACCCAGCAGTTCCTTAAACCAGGATACGCTCCACATTCCGCGCCGGATTCCCACACTTGTCTCATACAGATATTCATGTGGTATCGCAGATAGATTAGACCAGTAGTCCACCGCTGTGTCTGAATATTCCTGTCCTCTCATCATACCGCCGATGTATGTGCCAAGAGATACCAGACAGGAACCATCAGCTTTGAGTCCGGCTCCCAGACCTTCTGCCGCTTTATCATTGGCTGTTGCAATGACCGGACAGCCTTCCGGAAGTAATGTAGCTTCACTTGCTTCTTTTGTAACATACCCCAGAATGTCACCAGGCATTACCAGATCAAACAACATCTCTCTGGTAATATTGTACTCCTTATAATCCTCCGGATTATCGCTCCATTTCCATTCCTTTTTATCAAAAGGCCCATAGACGCCCTCATAGTTTGCCGCCGTATCCTTGAATTCTCCCGTCATTCTGCAGGTCAGATATCCTGTCGTGGTCGAGAGATATGCCATCTCCGGTATATCATTCTGATAAGGCTTTGCCAACCGTTTATCCATCCAGTTAATGACCGGATATGCCAGTGTTCCATCTTTTTTCAGATACGTTCTGCAGCATCGGATGCTTCCCATTCCAATTCCGAGAATGTCCTTCTTATCGCCCTGAAACTGATTCATAAGTCCCTGACTTGCCCTGATCAGGGATTCCCACAAATCATCGTCAGGATGCTCAGCAGTATCCGCATCTGGAACATAAAGTGGTTTCAGCAATACTTTCTCTTCGCATACAATATTTCCATGCAAATCATATATGCCGACTTTTGTACTTTGTGTACCGCCATCAATCCCAATTACATATTTCATAGCCTTCTATATCTCCTTATTCGTATTATACATTTTGCAGGTCTTCTGACATCTCTTTCTTATTAATCTCAATCTGTTCTTTATTCTTTTTGATATATTTCAACAGCAGTCCAACAAATACCAGACAGATCACCATCGTCACAAGCATGTAGATAAAGATATATCTGTATCCCAACGCACCTTCATATTTATCTAACCAGTGCCCGCAGAGTGTTGCATTAAATGCATCTGGTAAAAATCCGATAAACATGGCAAATCCAGCTACTGCACCATAGATCTTTTTCGGTGTACCTATCTCACCAATGATTGCATAATACATTCCGCGCATTCCATAGATTGCAAAGGAACTAACCACCATAATAACGACGGTAATTACAGTGAACGAAGAACCTACCGGCAGACCGAGCAGTGCCAGTATCGATGCAATAAAGAGAAGATCAAAAGCTCCAATCAATATGGTACATTTTCCACCGATTTTTTCCGAGATGATACCACTTAATGGTGCCGCTACTAAACGAATGACATCTTTTCTGATGATTCCTACATATCCTGCCGCTACTGCTGACATTCCCAGAATGTTCTGTCCATAAGCCTGCATGTAGGAAGAAGATGAGTAGGTTGCATAAATGGTAAAGATAACGCCTGCAACCAGCCATGCAGAAGGTGTTTTTATTGCTGTAAGCATATCTTTCATAACAGAATCCTGACTGGAGGTTCCTTCGCCCACATTATCTTCCATAAAGAAGATACAGATAATACCGGAGATAATAGAAAGAACTGCAAGTGCAATAATAACGGCCTTAATTCCGCCCATTTTCTCAAATACCTGCATCAGGCCAAGCCACATAACCAATACAAATACACCTCTGGCACCTTCAAATAGCCCGAAAATTTTACCCTGACCTTCTTTCTCTTCCAGCAGCGACACTGCTTTTGTCATTGCCGGCCAGAACATTCCAATATTTGTAATCGCCCACAATCCATGAATTACCATGGTTGCCCCAAAGGAAGGCATTGTAGATAACCAAAGTCCAAGTATTCCACAGCCAATTGCAGATATTGAAAATAATTTTCTGTGAGAAATTCGATCTGCAAGCCATCCGCCCGGAATGTAAAGAATTGCCGCAATCACTCCAAACAAACTCATTGACATTCCAAACTGTGTATTACTCTGCCCCAATGCTTCCCGCATAGGCTCGTACAGTGCCCATCTCAAATAAGGAAGCTCGGTTATAATTCCACAGGTCATACAGATAATCGTAAATGTAATCCATTTATTTCGTTTTTTTCCATTTTTAGCTGACATATTCCACCTCTTTCTCTCTTTCGAATGTATTATCTCATTAAATATCCACCATCTACCGTAATAATCTGACCATTCACATAACTGGATGCTTCACTGGACAAGAATACGCAGGTTCCCATCAAATCATATAAATCTCCCCAGCGGTTAGCTGGAATATGTGCCAGAATTTTATCGTTAATCTCTTTGTTTGATCTTGTTTTTTCTGTCAGTTTTGTTGCAAAATATCCCGGTGCAATCGTATTAACCTGAATGTTCCACTGTGCAAGTTCATCACACATTGCTTTGCTAAGACCGGCAATGCCGTGTTTAGTAGCTGCATATGCGGGTGACCACTGACCGCCTAAGAAGGTAAATAAAGAGCCAATATTTATGATCTTTCCACTCTGCTGTTTGATAAAATACGGACAGACCTCATGAATCATTTCAAATGCAGCTGTAAGGTTGATGGAAATCATTTTATCCCATTCTTTTCTTGAAAATTGTGTTACGTCTTCAATGTTAATACAAATCCCTGCACAATTTACAAGAATATCTACGTGTCCCCACGTGTTAACACATTCCTCTACAATACGTCTGCATTCTCCCTCAGCTGTAATATCTGCCTGAATAAATTTATATTCTACATTGCAGCCTTCAATTAATTCTTTTGTCTCTCCATCATCATCTACCAGACTTGCAGCCATTACATTTGCTCCGCCTTTTGCAAGAGCTGTCGCAAAAGCCTGTCCCAGACCAGAATTTCCGCCAGTAACAATTGCATTCTTACCTTTTAAGGAAAAAAGCCCCATATGAAAATCGTTAATTTGATGCATAATAAAATACCTCCATTTTTGATTTTAATTGTTATTCCTGATGACGTCATATAAAACCGGTATCCACGTCTGGACAACGGGCTCCTTTTCTAATTTGTACAAAAAAAGGAAGCTCAAAAAAACCTGCCTAAGCACGTTCCTTCGTCTTCCTCTGGATTCTAACGATACAAATTATGAAGTTGAGCTCATCATAACAACTTCATATCAGTTTGTCAACACTTTTGTTCATTATTACAAATTTTAATTGACTTTGCAGGTATTCTTTGTTACACTTCACTTAATAAGAATCGTCAGAAAAATTAGAGGAAGACGTCACTAAGCTTTGATTAGTGACGCCTTTTTCTATGCGCTTTAACTGTATTAAGAAATTGCCACTATGAGGTTTAAGTGTCAGGCAAAGAAACAAAACACAAAAATCTGTCTGACTTACTTTCAGAAAGAAAGGATGAACAACATGAAACAAATGAAACCTGCCAAAACAACCAACCGTATTAGAAAATTAGCATTCTGGCCAGCTTTTCTGCTTCTCATCGGCGCACTGGTCTACAGCATTATTGACCAGAACGGATTCTACGCCATGGCCAGTGCTGCAAACAGCTGGGTACTTACGAACTTCGGCTGGTCTTACAGCCTCACCAGCTTTTTATGTCTGGTTGCTATTGCAGTCGCTTATTTTTCACCCCTCGGAAATGTTGTGTTAGGCGGAGAAAATGCAAAGCCAATTCTTTCCAAACGAAACTGGGCCGCAATTACTCTCTGTACTGCTATGGCTGCGGGTGCTTTATTCTGGGGGATGGCAGAACCTATCTTCCATATGGCTACGCCTCCCGCAGGAATAGAGGCGAACAGCTGGGAGTCTGCAAAGTTTGCAATGGAAACGATGGTACTTCACTGGTCCATCCATCCTTATGCGCTCTATACCCTCCCCGTCATCGCTTTTGCCTTCGCCTTTTTCAACATGAAAAAACCATTTTCAGTCGCTTCTCAATTATGCATTATTACGGATAAATTTCATATAAAAACGGGAGAGAAAAATATATTTCCACAAATTCTGGATACGATTCTACTCTTTTCCATGGGGCTTGGAATCCTTGGTGTCATCTGTACCGGCACCCTGAATATGGGTGGTGCGCTGCAGGCTCTGACGGGAATCAAGAGTAAATCCGCAGCATGGCTTTTCATTCTCAGCGTGATAACCGTTTGCTTTATCATTTCCTCCATATCCGGAATCCAAAAGGGAATTAAACTGCTTTCCAATATAAATGTTGTCATCTATTTTATCCTCCTGGTGCTGCTTTTTATCATCGGTCCAACCATATTTATGATAGATGGAACACTGGAGGCAGTCGGCAGCACGTTCTCCCACCTGCCCGAAAAGCTGCTCACCACCGGGGCCTACTCCGGTGACTCTTGGGCAAAGAACTGGACTGTATTTTATGCCGGAAGCTGGGGCAGCTGGGCACCTATATCCGCCTGTTTCCTCGCCCGCCTTGGCGTCGGATATAAAATAAAAGATTTGATAAAAATAAATTTTGGAATTCCAATCCTGTTTAATATATTATGGGCCGGAGTATTCTCTAATCTTGCCATTAATTTTCAGCTGATGGGCAGGCTTAATTTAATTGAAATCCTCGAAACCCAAGGCGCTGAGGCTGTGATTTACTCCGTATTCAGAGAACTGCCGGGCTCCACAATTATCATCTTGCTATTCTTTTTAGCACTTGTATTGTCCATGATTACCGCAATGGATTCCACCACCAATTCCATCGCTGCACTTTCAACCTCCGGCATCTCGCCGGATGCTCAGGAAGCGCCCGTATTCTTAAAAGTAATGTGGGGATTAATCTTCGCCGTTCTGTCCTACATCATGCTGACAATCGCAGGAATCGATGGCATAAAAATGGTATCGAACCTTGGCGGACTGCCAAATATCTTTATTCTTTTAGGCGGAGTGTTCTGTGTATTAAAGATTGCATCCAATGTCAAAAAATACGATTTTACTAAGAAAGAATAATAAAGGAATAAAGAAAAATCACACAGGTTCAACAAACTAACAACCTGTGTGATTTTTCTTTATTTACTCTGTTCGCTGATTTTCATATCATCGATGAAATCAATTTCAGCTTCTGTCCTCTCGTAAGACGTTTCACATAATATTCCCGCCTCATAGCTTCTTCCTTTGTCTCAAAGGATTCATAATACACAAGCTCCACCGGCAGCCTTGATCGGGTGTACTTCGCTCCATTTCCACTGTTATGCGCTTCCACACGCTTCTCAAGATTATTCGTCCATCCGGTATAAAGCGTACCGTCCGCGCATCTCACCATGTATGTATAGTTCATCTCCTATACCTCTCCTCTTGTTTATGAGATTACTATAGCACTCTCCTTACATTATGTCGAGAAAATGGGCCGGAGGGTCTGTCCCCCCGGCTCACTTTTACTCCATGAAATCCATTGGATTGATTGCTTCCCCATCCTTTTGCATCGCAAAATATAGGTTCGTTCCTTCTTCGCTATAATACTTGGTCGGCTCACTTAAATATCCAATTATGCTGCCTTCTTCAACGTAATCACCTACATTGAGCGGCACATCCTTGAGCTGTCCATATATTGCTGTATAACCGTTTCCAATATCCATCGTAACCGTATTTCCTGTTTTTGCATCCTGTCGGATATCAGACACAATACCTGCTGCACCGGCACGAATATCTTCACCGGCCGCACCTCCGATAATCAGTGCCGGATTATACCGATATTCTTCCAGCGTTGGGAAAAAAATGGTGTGATCCATACTGTATTCCAAAATCACACTTCCACTTGCAGGCCATCCCAGTACGTTCTCCTCGCTAAACCACACACTGTCTGCCGCATTTGACGCCGTTGCCTGATCGGAATCTGCGCCCGGTTCATCCCCCGTATTTCCATCATCTGTAGACGTTGCATCTGAACCGGCTTCGTTCTCCACATCGGTTTTCACATCCGGAATCACAATGTCCGCCGCATTTGTCTCCTGATTCTCTTCCTCCATGCTCTTGGCCAGCTTCTCTGATTTTGCAATCTCCTCATTCATTTTTTTCTGATAACTCCGAAATGTATAAGTACCAATCATTACAATTGCTGCCGCAAAGCAAAGCACAAGGCCGATCACGCTTCCTTTTTTGCTCACTGGAAATGTTTTTTCATGCTTTTCATTCTTTTTCATATTCATCACCTCTGCCAATATTTTTGCCAGAAATGTTTGTGTTTATTCGAGATTTAAAAATATTTCATCATTTTTTTGTAAATTTGTTCCCGGGAAAAAATATGCGAGTATCTTCTCATAGGTTGCGCCGCCTTTTGCCATCTCATTTGCCGTATTCTGGCTCATACCAAATCCATGACCGCGCCCCATTGTTGTCACACGCAGCTTCCCCTGATAATCCTGTAATGTAAATGCACTGGAGGAAAGTCCCAGCGCCTGCCGAAACTGCTCGCCCGGGTAAATGTTCCCCAGAATTTTTATTTCCGTGACATATCCTGTGCTGTCCACCGTCACCACCTCAAAATCCTGAAACTCCATAAGTGTGTCCATAGGAACCGTCCCCATGGCATCATCTGCTGCGTCCACAGGAACCGTCCCCATGGCATCATCCAACGCCACTAAAAACGGCTGGCAGCGTTTCTGGACCTCTGCATAGGAAAATGTCTGGATCTGCATCTCGTCCTCTGCTTCTTTATCTGCAGCGCAGTCCACACTCACCAGATAGGTGTCCGCGCCCTGCGCGTCCGGACCAAGCACCTCGGACGCGCTTCTCGTCCTTCCGGCACTCAAGGCATGAAAAGAGGCATCTGCAAGCTGATCTTCATACATCACGACCTCCCGCTTTGTCTCCCGGATGGCACGTTCATATTTTTCTGTATATAAATCAAACTCCTTCGCATTCCACTTCTGTTTCCACTCGTCCATCGTGATATAAGAAGAATCTAATTTCTCACCAGCAGAAAGCTTTCTCGCCGCCTGCGTGCGCAGAATGACCGCCTGCGCTTTGATGGTTTCCGGCTCATCTGTCTCCGCTATATTAGCAGCTAATCGTCCAAATAAATAGTCTTCCCAGCGAATCTGCTTCCCATCCGCTGTCTCCACATATTCCCGTGCATCCTTTTTTACATCCATGATCGCAGCACCTTTGACGAATACAGTAAGTACACATGGAAGTAAGCAAAAAACAATAAGTACAGCCCCGAATTTGCGCATAAAAATACCCTCCTATGTTAAATATATGGGAGGGTATTATAATTATTTCCAATCATATCCTTTTCCATCCGTGTATCTATAAAAATTGAACCATTCATCATATGGGATAATCACTTTTCTAATTGATGGATATTTTGATATTGCTCCAATGCATATCATCAGCCCACTAAAGCTTAATGAATATTTTTGCCATATGTGGCAAAAATATAAAACAAAGAGTTTACAACTGGAATCAGTGATTGTATAATAGGATTTATAAAAGTGACGCAAACGTCAAAAATATTTATTGATGGAGTGAAAAATGGAAATAAAAAGAGATGTGTATCTAAGGCGGCTGATTAATCGAAAACACAATGGATTTATCAAAGTAATAACCGGTATTCGAAGATGTGGAAAATCGTATTTGTTGAACACATTGTTTTATAATCATTTGCTACAAAATGGAATAGCGGATAATCATGTGATCATGTTTGCATTTGACTCTGCGGACGATTTGATCAAGATTGGAGAGGATCCTCTTTTGCTTGATAATACGAAAGAAAACAGAAAGGTGGATCCTAAAAGATTTTTAGAGTATCTGCAACAGCAAATAACAGATAAAGAAATGTATTATTTGCTGTTAGATGAGGTTCAGAATCTTGGTGCATTTGAATCCGTATTAAATGGCTTTCTGCGTAAAAACAATTTAGATGTATATGTTACGGGGAGTAATTCCAGATTTCTATCAAAGGATATTTTGACGGAATTTGAAGGGCGTGGGGATGAAATTCACGTTTTACCATTATCATTTTCTGAATTTTTCAGCGTGTATGATGGAAGCAAAGAAGAGGCATTTGATGATTATTCTGTTTATGGTGGACTTCCGGCAGTAGCACTTATGGGAACAGAAGAACAGAAGGTGACGTATCTTACAACTCAAATGAAAAATTTATATCTAAGGGATATCATTAACCGATATCATTTGCATGAGGATTGTGCTATTGGGGAATTATTGGATGTGATTTCATCAGGAATCTCAACACTAACCAATCCAAGAAAACTTGCTGCTACTTTTGTGTCTGTAAAAAAAACAAGCATAAGCGAAATAACGGTAGATAAATATATTGAGTATATGGAAGATGCATTTATGCTTAACAAAGTGAAAAGATTCGATGTAAAGGGAAGAAAATATATAGGCACTCCATACAAAATATACTTTGAAGATGTGGGACTTCGTAATGCAAGACTGAATTTCAGACAAATTGAAGGTACTCATATCATGGAGAATATTATTTATAATGAATTACGATTCCGTGGCTTTAAGGTCGATGTGGGTGTTGTAGAATCACGAGAAAGAGACGAGACTGGGAAAGAAATAAGAAAGCAGCTGGAAATTGATTTTATTGCCACTATGGGCAGCAAAAAATATTACATCCAATCAGCTTATGCAATTCCCGATGAGGAGAAATACAAACAGGAAACCAGATCCTTTGACAAAGCAAATGATTCTTTCAAGAAGATCATTCTGGTAGAAAAAAGTATGAAGCCAAGATTCGATGAAAATGGTTATGTCATGATGGGTGTGAAGGAGTTTTTGCTGGATGTTAATAGTTTGGATTGCTAATACAAGATTCCTAAGACTGAACCAATGATGATGGGTTTGCAAATCTAATACAATGACTGACAGATGGTAGGGAGATGACGGTAATGTTCATGTCGAAAAATGTATCTTTTCACGATTTATTCGTGTTATTTTGTGCAAATTTCCGTGCTTATTTATTTGGTTTTTACACGAATACGTGTTATTCTTTCATTAACATGTACAAGGAGGTCGTCAGGTTGGTAAAACATACTCCATTCTTGAGTTTGGACGCACGCATTATGAAAATGTAGCGTATTTCAACTTTAAAACTAATCCGAAATTAACCGAAACCTTTGATGAAGATATCAGTCCCGGCTATCTGATCCCGCTTCTTTCTCACATTGCTGGACAAACAATTGTCCGTGAGAAGACACTGATTGTCTTCGATGAAGTACAGCTTTGCGAAAGAGCCCTGACTAGTTTGAAATATTTTTGTGAGGATTCTCCAGAATATCATATCATTGCATCTGGAAGCTTGCTTGGCGTAGCAGTGAACCGGGCAAGATTTTCATTTCCTGTAGGAAAGGTCGATATGAAGACACTGTACCCCATGGATATGGAAGAATTCCTGTTGGCCTATGGCGAATCAGACCTTGTGAAACAGATCCGGGAATGTTTTTCAAATAATACCCCTCTTCCCTCCGCAATGCACAATGCGGCAATGCAGCTATATCGCCAATATCTTATTATCGGTGGAATGCCTGAATGTGTCTCGCAATTTATTGAGACAAAGGATTATATTTTTGTACGTCACACACAAGATACCATTCTCACTAGTTATCTAAACGATATGAGCAAATATAACAACCTGAATGAAATTAAAAAGACAAGACTTGCCTATGATAATATAACGGTTCAGCTTTCAAAGAAAAACACGCGCTTCCAGTACAAGCTGATTAAAAAAGGAGGTCGCGCTTCCGAATTTGAGAATGCAATTGAATGGCTCTGCCTCTCAGGTATTGTGTCACAGGTTTATAAAGTCGAACAGATTCAGAAGCCATTGGAAAACTATCGTGACATTGATGCCTTTAAAATCTATGTTTCTGATTTGGGCCTGCTCTGTGCAAAAAAAAATCTGACTGCCAACGATATTTTATATATGGTAGAGGAGTTAAATGATTTCAAAGGTGGTATGGCTGAGAATTATGCCAATGTACAGCTTACCATCAATGGCTAC
>JAQUUC010000051.1 GCA_028694105.1 Hespellia sp. | reverse complement strand
ATGTTCCGGCTGCTACTGCTGTACCGATAACTCCGGCTACGTTAGGTCCCATCGCATGCATCAAAAGGAAGTTTGTCGGATCAGCTTCTGCTCCAACCTTCTGAGATACACGGGCTGCCATAGGAACAGCTGATACTCCGGCAGATCCAATAAGCGGATTTACCTTACCATGCGTAATTACGCACATCAATTTACCGAATAATACTCCGGCTGCTGTACCAAACATAAATGCAAGCAGACCAAGAATAACAATAAAGATTGTCTCTTTGTTCAGGAATGCTTCTGCACTTGTTGTAGCACCTACTGATGTACCAAGCAGGATAACTACGATATACATCAGCGCATTGGATGCCGTCTCTGTCAACTGTCTTACAACGCCTGACTCTCTGAATAAGTTACCTAACATCAGCATACCAACAAGTGGTGCTGTGGTAGGAAGAATACAGCATACAACGATTGTTACGATAACAGGGAAGAGAATTCTCTCAAGCTTCGATACAGGACGAAGCTGCTCCATCTTGATCTTACGCTCTTTCTCTGTTGTGAGTAATTTCATGATTGGCGGCTGGATAATCGGTACCAGTGACATATAAGAATATGCCGCTACCGCGATTGGTCCCATGATTGCCGTCTGTCCAAGCTTACCTGCAAGGAAGATAGACGTAGGGCCGTCAGCTCCACCAATGATTGAAATAGCTGCTGCAGCTTTATCAGAAAATCCAAGAGCCATCGCTCCAAGATACGCTGCAAAAATACCGAACTGTGCTGCCGCTCCAAGTAAGAAACTCTTTGGGTTTGCGATCAGCGGTCCGAAGTCTGTCATTGCTCCAACGCCCATGAAAATAAGTGATGGCAGAATCGCCCACTCATCCATCAGGTAGAAATAGTGTAATAAACCACCGACACCGTTTGGTGAGTCTTCAATACTCATCATGATATCCGGGTAAATATTAACTAACAGCATACCAAAGGCAATCGGAACTAACAGAAGTGGCTCAAAACCATGTCTTATTGCTAAATATAGGAAAAAACATGCAACGAGAATCATAATATAATTTCCAACTGTTAAATTGAAAAATGCAGTCTGATGCACGAGGTTTCCCAATGTATTCATTATATAATCCATTCTGTAACCTCCATTATTTGTTGACTAGATTAGTTTAATGTTGCAAGTACTGCGCCTGATTCAATTGCGTCACCTACTGCTACATCAATACTAGCAACTGTTCCATCTTCTGGAGCTACAACTGGAATTTCCATCTTCATAGCTTCAATAATAACAACTGCATCGCCTTTTGCTACGCTCTGTCCGACACTTGCTTCAATCTTAAATACTTTTCCGGCTGCTCCGGCTTTTACTTCAATACTTCCAGCGCCTGCTGCTTTTGCTGGTGCTGCCGGTGCTGCTGCAACTGGAGCTGCTGCTACAACCGGTGCTGATACTGGTGCAGATCCTGCGCCCTTTTCTTCTACTGTTACATCATAAACTGTTCCGTTTACTGTGATTGCATAATTTTTCATCTTATATTCCTCCATTAATTCCACTTATTTGTTTTTCTACGTTTGATAGAACGAACGATAAATCCATCTGAGCTTCCATTTCCTTCAGAAGCTGCAATTGCTGCTGTGATAACTGCAACAAGCTGTGCATCATTCGCCGCACTGACATTTCCCGTAACAACCGGTGTCTGTGCTGCCTTCGGTGCTGCTTTTGGCTCTGTCACCGTTTTGCCTTTTCCTGTTAATTTTGCTTCAAGAGCAGGAATGAATTTAAACAAAGAAATAAGTAGGGAAATAAAAATCAATACAGCAAATACAGTTCCCATTCCTAATAATGTATTAAGTCCTGCCTTTTCAAGAATCTGGCCGATTGAAAGATGATCGTTGGTTGCCATGCTTGTCATCTGTAATTGATCATCAAATACAATCTCCATATCAACTGTCTTATTCTCAAATGTTGTCTCTGTAGTCAGAGTCACTGCTTTATCGGTTGCTTCAACCTTATACTCACCATGTTCTATATAGCTGCCGTAATCAGCAACTGATTTTTGCCATGCATCTGCCATTGTAAGGAAATCCTCGTTAGACACCGGCAAACCTGCGTTCATTAATGTATAGCTTAAATTAAAATCAGACAAATCATGGAAGTATTCAAAATCTGCATCTCCCATTTGTGCAAAGCTCTGCATCATCATCTCGGAATAATTCTCAAGAGTTGCTGCATCATACTCGATTGTGTCTGATTTTGAACTGCTACAACCTGCAAAACTCAGTGCAAGAACAAAGACAAGTAATACTAAACTAATTCTCTTCTTCACTATGTCTCACCTCACTAAACCGTTCCATGCTTCTTAGATGGACGATCCTCTCTTTTTGTGAAAAGCATCTCAAATGCTCCAATCAGATACTTTCTTGTGTCTGCAGGCTCGATGATTGCATCAACGTAACCTCTTCTTGCTGCTGATACCGGGCTTGACTGAAGATCTTTATATTCAGCTGCTTTCTCTTTTAATGTAGCTGCATCTGCGTCAGCATAGATAATCTTCGCTGCCATATCTGCATCCATCATTCCGATTTCTGAAGTCGGCCATGCATATACCATATCTGCTCCGATTGATTTCGAGTTCATTGCAACATAGGCAGAACCGAATGCTTTTCCTACAATTACATTCACTTTTGGTACAGAAGCATTTGCAAATGCATAAGTCAGTTTTGCAACGCTCTTTGCCATATTGTTCTCTGAACATTTTGTGGCATCAAATCCTGTTACATTTGTAATCGTAAGTACCGGGATAGAAAATGCGTCACAGAAGTTCACGAAATCTGTTGCTTTTCTGCATCCTGCAACGGAAAGTGTTGCAGCTTCTTTTGCGTTATTCGCAACTGCCCCAACTGTCACTCCGTTCAGTCGGATCAATCCTGTTACCATGTCTTTTGCATAATCTTTCTTTGTCTCAAAGAAAATATTATTGTCAGATACAGTTGCAAGTAATGATACTGCATCCTCTTTGAAGCCTTCCAATCCTGCACATACACGATTTAAATCGTCCATGCACTCATCGTAAGAAGCGTCATCTTCATTGTTAGCCGGAAGCATCGTAACTAATGTACGAATCTGAGAGAGAACTTCTGCCTCTGTTCCAATACCGTCCACTACGCCAGACTTTTCTGCCTGATACGCAGCACTTGAAGTATCGCATTTTGAGATTTCATTTCCTTCGATTGCATTTGGTGAATTCACAAATAATTTTCCAGATTTGCTTTCCATGAATGTAAAGTCAGTCAGTCCTGCAGCAACTGCAAGTCCGCCGCCACATGTACCGAAGACTGCTGTGATCTGTGGAATCACACCCGATGCCATAGACTGTTTGAAGTATAATCCCCCAAATGCTTCTAAAGCATCTGTTGCTTCCTGAAGTCTGAGTCCGGCGCAATCGATCAAGCCAATGACCGGTGCTCCCATTTTCATTGCCATGTCGTAGATGTTTGCGATTTTCTTCGCGTGCATCTCACCGATTGTTCCTTTTAATACTGTAACGTCCTGGCTATAGACATATACAAGATTACCGTCGATGACTCCGTATCCGGTGATTACACCGTCTGCAGGAGTCTCTTTTGTCTGCATGTTAAAATCTGTATTTCTAGCTGTAACAGCTCCACCGATTTCAACAAAGCTTCCCTCATCAAGCATAGCGGCAATTCTTGTGCTTGCTGAGTTTCCTGTTGCATTGTAGCTCATATTCTAGCCCTCCATATTTCTATATTTTTAAAAAGTATTACCAAATTTTTGCCTATTTTAGTATAGTCTATTTATCATAAAATATCAATCAAAAAAGAACAAAGTTTTGTCTTTTTTTTCACACACAAGAAAAGGAGAAGGCAAATCTCGCCTCCCCCTTGTTCACTTATTTTTGGTTTCTATATTGCACCGGTGTCATATGATATGCCTTTTTAAATAAGCGGTTGAAATGTTCTACATTCTGATATCCAACAGACTCTGCAATGTTTTCAACAGTCATGTTGCTTCCTTTTAACATAGCTCTCGCCTTTTTCATACGGACTTTTTTCAGTGTATCGCCAAATGTCATTCCCGACTTTTCTTTGATATATTTTGAAAGATACGGTTTTGACAGGAAAAACTTCTCCGACAAATCATCCAGCGTTACATCCGCATAGTTCGTCTGAATATAATTCAAAATCTCAACCAGTCTTGCATCTTTGCATTCATTGGAATCTTTGATTTCCTCAATCTTATTCACTGCAACAGTCAGTGCCCCGATACTCGCCTTTACGATATCGGCATCAATCCCGACTCCCCAGTATTTCTTCTTATGACAGGTAATTCCCACATAAGAAACCGCTTTAGACGAAGAACCACGCGTTAAAGAATGTTCCTCGTATGCAGTCACTTCATAACTAATATTAAAATAATGTTTAATTGCATTGCTGACTGCATCCAGACGTCCGTTACCGTTTGCAGTGATTACACGGTCTTCTCCGGCATGATGGATGGTTGCTTCTGCCATGATTCCGTCTTCCTGTTTGAAATGGCATTCATCCAATGTAAAGACCGGCTTTGCAAGTACATAATTATCCTCAAAAATGTGGTATACCCAGTCAGGCGTCAACTCTTTATGTGCTTTATCCGATACATCTTTTACCAGATATCCGACTTCTTCTTTTAATTTTTCCGGAAGTCCGATTCCAAAGTTCTGCTTCAGGATATAGCTTACGCCGCCCTTACCGGACTGACTGTTGATGCGGATAACATCCGATTCGTATCTTCTTCCAACATCCTTCGGGTCGACCGGAAGATACGGAACCTCCCATTTATCAGTATGGCCCGCTTCTCTCCATGCCATTCCTTTTGCGATCGCATCCTGATGCGAACCTGAAAATGCAGAAAATACCAGTGCGCCCGCATATGGCTGACGTTCATAGACACGCATTCTTGTCAGACGTTCATAGACCTCGCAGATGTCTGCAATATTCGAGAAATCCAATTCCGGATCAATACCGTGCGAGAACATATTCATTGCAAGTGTAACGATATCCACGTTACCGGTACGTTCTCCATTGCCAAACAAAGTACCTTCGATTCGATCAGCACCGGCCAGAATACCAAGCTCTGCGTCACTGACACCGCATCCGCGGTCATTATGTGGATGCAGACACAGAATTACATTTTCACGGTAATTCAGGTTCTTGCTCATATATTCCACCTGACTCGCAAAGACATGCGGCATTGCGTTCTCCACAGTTGTAGGCAGGTTGATAATTGCCTTTCTGTCTTTGGATGGTTTCCAGATGTCCAGAACTGCATTGCAGACTTCCAATGCATAATCCACTTCCGTTCCCGGAAAACTCTCCGGACTGTACTGGAATGTAAAATTGCCATTTGTCTCACTTGCCAGCTTATTCAAAAGCTCTGCTCCATCAACGGCAATCTGTTTTACTTCTTCTTTTGATTTTTTAAACACCTGCTCGCGCTGGGCAACCGATGTTGAATTATACAAATGAATAACTGCATGCGGCGCACCCTTTACTGCTTCAAATGTCTTCTTAATAATATGTTCTCTCGCCTGAGTCAGTACCTGAATTGTCACATCCTCCGGAATCAGATTCTGTTCGATAATCGTACGGCAGAACTGGTACTCTGTCTCGGATGCTGCCGGGAATCCCACTTCGATCTCTTTAAATCCGATCTCGACCAGCATCTTGAAAAATTCCACCTTCTCATCCAGACTCATCGGCTCAATCAGTGCCTGATTTCCGTCACGCAAATCTACGCTGCACCAGATTGGTGCGTGATCCACATAATCCTTTTTCACCCAGTCATAGCATTCGACCGGTGGCATATAGTACAGTCTTTTGTAATTCTTACAGTTTTCCATAACAATTCTCCTTTATGTCAGAAATGTGATAATTCAGTAGAATCCATCAATTTCCTTGTCTTTTTTTGTGATGAGATAATATTATCATATGTTTTTCTTATTGAACAGTGACGTTTTTAATCATTATCCTTGATTTAATTTAACATTCTCATGAATTTTGTGCCAATATACATGAATGTCCACTGGAAGTTCCACTTTTGTACTCCATTTTCACTCACAATATCCGTCTTTGCAATCACATTACCTCCAATCCGGTACTGAATACTGCCAACTCTCTCACCCGCTGTAAACGGTGCAGTAAAATCAGACTCCAGACTCACGGTTTCTTCTATCTTCTCATCCTGTTTCTTGAGCACCCGGATGCCGGAGAGATCTTTCGCATACTTTAACTTCAGACTGGCGCTCCATTTCCCATCGAGTTTTTCAGGAATTGCATTCTTTACCGCCACGGCTTTTAGTTTCTTCGGTTTGATCGTTTCATAATGATAATTTTCAATTCCATACTTCATCAGTTCCTGCGTGTCAGACCATTTATACCCCTTGTGGTTCGGCCAGCCGCAGGCAAGCAGTGCGACAATAAATGTCCTGCCGTCACTTTCAAGTGCGCCCACGTAACAATATCCTGCATCCGCTGTGAAGCCCGTTTTTCCCGACAGTGCTCCGTCCATCATTTGCAAAAACGCATTGTGGTTGTTGCAGGAATAGGAATGTGTTCCATCCACATTTGAAAAAGTATAGGTTCCCTCCCGTGTGATCTGAAGAAATTCTTCTCTTTTATCCGAATCATATATACAGTATTTCATGATTCTTGCAAGGTCCGAGGCTGTCGTTGCATGGACACCGCCAAGATCCGAGGCATCCAGACCGTTCGGTGTGACAAAGTGCGTCCGCCTGCAGCCAATGCTGGTCGCTTTTGCATTCATAAGCTCTGTAAAATCATGTACCGATCCGCTGATTCCTTCCGCGATAGCCACGGCTGTATCATTGTGGGATTCCAGCATCAGAGAATACAACAGATCACGCAGAAGAAAACGCTCCCCCTGCCCCGCGCCCAGATGGACCTTCGGCTGTGAGACTGCGTTCTCTGTAAATTCAATGACGTCATCGTACTTCGCATATTCCAGCGCCAGAATACACGTCATGATTTTTGTCGTGCTTGCCATCGGCATAATTTCCTGTCCGTTTTTCGAAAATAAAATACGCCCGGAGTCAGCATCCAATAGGACAGCCGCCTTGGCGTATAATTGCAGATGATCTTCTGCCTGCACATATGTAAGATTCGTTCCCAGTATCACACAAATCAGAATACTCAACATCCATCGTTTCAATTCAGACTCCCCGCATCAACAAAATTAAATATCTAATTTCATTTGTGCTTCGTCTTCCGCTTCCGCAGCAAATTCCTCCACCTGCTCCGGATTGATGCTCGGCAGATCATCCAGTGACTGCACGCCAAAGCGTCTTAAAAATTCTTCCGTTGTTCCAAACAGAATCGGTCTTCCCGGTGCGTCCATTCTCCCGACCTCTTCGACGAGCTCATATTCCACCAGCTTATTTACCGCATGGTCAGACTTCACGCCCCTGATTTTCTCAATCTCAAGCTTCGTGACCGGCTGTTTGTAGGCAATAATCGATAATGTCTCCAGGAGCACATCCGTCAGCACGAACCTTCTTGGCTGTTTTGCCACACGGATCAGCGCCTCATAGGCTTCTTTTTTCGTACACATCTGATAAGAATTCTCTAATTCAATGATACTGACGCCACGTGTCTCATCTTCATTATAGCGGTCCATCATATGATGGAGCATCTTCTTGGTCGTTGTCTCATCATGTTCAATCGCAAGTGCAATTTTCTCAAGTTCAACCGATTCACCCATCGTGAACAGAATTGCTTCAATGATTCCCTCCAGTTTTTCAATTTCCATTTCGTTCCCCATTTCCTCTATATCCATACCTTATAAACTTCCTTTACGCAACCAGTGATGTGATCATAATCTCACCAAATGTATCTTCCTGTTCAATCTGCAGCATTCCTGTTTTCATCATCTCCAAAACCGCAAGAAATGTAACGATTACATGCAGCTTTGTTTTCTGTTCCACAAGGAGCTGCCGGAAGCTGAACGTTTTGTGACTGCCGGCATATTTCTCGACATAATCCATCTTCTCCGGAAGTGTCACTTCCTCTTTTTCAATCCTGCCGAACTTGCTTCGGACACGGTCTACCTTGTCTTCCTGCCGCCGCATCACCTCTTCAAAAATCGAATTTAATTTTGAGAGCGTCAAGTCTCCCAGCAGCAGATCCATATCCACCGGTTCACAGTATTCCAAAACCGCTTTGGGAAGCGTCGGTGTCTTGAACATCATGCGCTCGCCGTCCACCTGACGATCCTTAAGCTCGTATGCCATATATTTGTACATCTTATATTGAAGCAGCTGCTCGACAAGTTCCGCTCTCGGATCCTCTTCCTCGCCCTCATCGTTGACTTCTTTCGGAAGAAGCATCCTGCATTTAATGTCCAGCAGCGTTGCTGCCATCAGAAGAAATTCACTCATCACGTTTAAATCTTCCTTATCCATCGCGCGAATATATTCCATGTACTGATTCGTGATCTCGACAATCGGAATGTCATAGATATCTATTTTGTTTTTATCAATCAAGTGCAGGAGCAGATCAAGTGGTCCCTCAAACACCTGTAATTTTACCGGTATACCCATTTTTCATATCCTGTCTTTTTATTTTTTATCAATCTCATCTATTATAAAGGAAAATGTGTCAATTCACAAGAATTAAATCCATCGGTCCCTTAAATGAATCGTTACAATCTCAGCCTTATTAAACAGACGCAGATTAATCGTGTGCGTTCCAAGGCCCCGGCTCACTACATAGCGCGCATTTCCGGAAATGGTTATGCCACCGGAGTTCTTTGGAAACAGCTTTGCCTGAGGAGTTATCAGACCTCCAAGTCCGGGAATCCGAATAATTCCGCCGTGCAGGTGCCCCGAGACAATCAAATCCGCTCCCCACTGCTTCATCACATCCAAAAAAGCAGGATTATGTGAAATCATAATCTGATACTTTGAATGATCACAGCTTCCGAGGCAGCGTTCCACCATCGAAAGCGGAAGTACATGCTTCTTGAACTTTTTATAATACGGCATCGGCAGTTCGATCCCGTGAATTTCGACAGATACGCCATCCATCTCCAGCTCCGCATATGAGTTCTCCAGAAAACGAACGCCACTGCCGCCAAGTGCCTTTTTGTATTCCTGATATACGTCACCATACTTCTCTGGTTCTTCCTTCATCCGCTGCTCATGATTTCCATTTCCATAATATACCGGACAGATTTCCGGCAGCTTACTCACAAATTGAATTGCCTCCTTTGGACTGCATCCGTTTTTCCCGATCAGCATATCTCCTGCAATCAAAATCAAGTCCGGTTTCTGGTCCCTGACAGCCTGCAGCAGAACATCGTTATCATTTCCATATACTTTGCAGTGCAGATCCGCAAGCAGCACAATACGCTTTTCGGTTTTCCAGTTTTTTAGTTTTTCAGACGCAACCAGACAGTTCCGTACCTGAAACATATTTAATTCTCTCATGCATTCCATGCCAAGGAGTAATATTACAATGGCAAATGCAGCGCCTATCCATATCCACATACAAAGATACCTTCTCGATCTGATTTTTCTATATTGTACCATGCCGATTCGAAAATGTGTACTAAAAACACAGCTCTCTGGCCATGTCACGGAAATAATCCAGAATACCGGCTTTTTTGACATTTCCGTCCGCAACAATGTCTACATTACCGATATCTTTCTTGCCGATTTTATAAAACACCGTCCCAACTGCATCTCCCTTTTTCACGGGAGCGGAAATATTCTTCTTATAAACAATTTTCTTTGAAACATTGGCAAGATTCTCACCGGTTGTGCTCAAATAGCGGAATGTATCCTTGTATACACATTTAACATTATCCTCCAGTCCGCCGTAGACCGGGGCTGGTTTTAACGCTTTCGGATTCTCATCCTGATAGAGCTGACATTTACCAAATCCATAATTCAGTAATTTTGTCGCATCACCAAACCGGGTCTTCGGGTCCGGCGCAGCCATAATCACTGCAATCATTTCCACATCATTTTTCTTTGCCGTCGCGGAAATACAGAATTTTGCAAGGCTGGTTGAGCCGGTCTTTAATCCAGTCGTATATTGATACTGTTTCACAAGCTTATTTGTATTAGAGAGGCCAAATTCTGAGGTTCCTTTGCTCGTTGTATGTGTGATATTTTCCATCCATATCATCGAATAATCATGAATCTCCGGATACGTTTCAATCAGTTCTCTGGACATCAGTGCAATGTCGCGCGCGGTCGTTACGTGTCCGTCCGCATCCAGACCATTGCAGTTTACAAACTTCGTATTTTGCATACCAAGTTCCTCGGCCCGCTGATTCATGTGTGAGACAAATTCATCCTCGCTGCCCCATATGTACTCTGCCATCGCAACGCAGGCATCATTTGCACTTGCAACGGCAATGCATTTGATCATCGTGTCGACAGTCTGTACTTCACCGACCTCCAGAAATACCTGCGAGCCGCCCATGGAGGCTGCATATTCGGATGTCGTTACTTCATCTTCCAAATGAATTTTACCGGATTCTACAGCATCAAAAATAAGAAGAAGTGTCATGACCTTTGTAACACTTGCCGGCGGAAGCTTCTCATCTGCATTCTTTTCGTATACGACTTTTCCGGTAGATGCTTCCATAAGAAGAGCCGACGGTGCACCGATGTCGATCTCACCTTCCTGCCCAGACTCTGCATTCTCTTCCTGTTCATTTTCCTGCCGCATCACACTCTGTATATTTGTCGTTGTATTTACATAAAGAGGGTTCCATATGAGCATTCCGCTCAGTAAAATAGCCAGCCATATCTTCATAGATGTGTCCCTTCTTCCGGCACGTTTCTATTATCAAGATATGTCTGGCTTTTTTATTTCATGCGTTTTTTGATACTATAGAAATTTCTTCTTCCTATTTCGGTTCATTTTATTCTTTCTGTTCTTTATTACAATAACCGTAATTGCAGAGGCCGCCATGAGTAATAACACACCCCATATCATCAGATTGGTAGTATCACCTGTTTTCACCGATGGCTTCTGTGCCGGAACTGGCTGTGGCTTGCCCGGCTGGTCTGTGGTCACCGTTGGCTTCTGAGGGGTTTGTGGTTTCTCAGGTGTCCCCGGATTTTCGGGTGTCTCCGGTGTTTCAGGCACTTCTTCTCTCGTAAATCCACTATCCTGATATGGCAGATTGTATGTCGTTTGATTCTGCTGTTTCATCTCTGCGATACTCGGCATGTGAATGCCGGTAATAACGGCTTTCTCCAACATTCCGTCGCTCGAATAAGTCCCGTCTGTTTTGGAATTTATTGTTTTTTCTTCATCAGTGAGCCCCGCATCTTTTGTTGTCACTTTGTAATCTTTGATATCCTGATTCTTAGAGGACGTAAATTCCACCTGATATTCTCCCTCCGGAAGCTTATCAAATTTGTAATGTCCGTTCTCATCTGTAAGCATCGGCTCTCCGAATTTTTCGTACTCTCCAGAAGCATTCTGCTTATACAATGTCACTGTTACGTTCTTCCATAAGTCTTCACCATCCTGACGCAGTCCGTCTTTGTTCTTGTCAAGCCATGCGGTTCCTTCCAGCGAACGACTATATACAACCGCTTTGTGTCCCTTTTCCAGATTCTGCTGCGAATAGCTGTTATATAATATGTCTCCCTCTGCTGCGTCATCCAGACTATATGTGACATGAATGATAGCGGAAGTCATCTGTGGAAGTTCATCGTCCACATATGCCCATGCAGTCGGCCACGCACCAATCAGACCTTCGCCCGTAATCTCCCCGGTCTCTGTATCTAACGTTGCTTTTTGCCATGCTTTTACATCATCTAAAGAGATCCCGTCTGCTTTCTTACCTATATACTTTTGATCTGCTGTATAGTAAATTGCAACATCTTTTCCTGCATTATCATCAATACTCCGCAATGCATCCATATCCATAGACATCTCTACAATATGATATTTGCCTTTCATAACGGTGCCATCCACATCATCTGACGGCATCGTGTCTACTGCATACAGATTGGATTTTGCTATGTCACTGGAATTGTTAACCACCAGTTTATATTTCGCATCACCAAAACGCTCCAAATCCTGATCACCTGTTTTCGTGATATTAAAGGACGCAAGTTTTACAACCTGAATAGAAGCAGTTGCTTCATTCCAATTCTCCGGCTTTGTAACACGTCTGTCCTGATCGGTCTGAGCCGTTACTATATTTTTCAATACCTCTGTATTTGATACATCACTCGTCGGATGCGCCTCATCACCAATTTTGCAGCTATAATGCAGGGATGGTAGCGTTCCGTTTTCGATTTTGACCTTCGGAATACTCCATTTCAACGTGGTAGTTCCATCTTCATTTTTCGTAATCTCAGGTTCAGTCGGTAACCCTTTTTCTACCGTACCTGCCTGCGGAAGCTGTGAGGTATACACTCCGCCCCAATTTGCACTATTCTTTACATATGTGAGTTTTTCCGGAAGTGTATCAGTCAGATAAACAGTTGTCGTATTATCTGCAGGAACAGTAACCCCCTGTTGGAACTGAATTGCAGTTGCCAGTTCATAATCCACATATCGTTCACCGTTTCCCATGTCAAAGCTGGACTTACTATCTGTCATTTCACCGTTTGTCACCTTCTGTGCCACAGATTTGGAAATGCGTATTACATATGGTACAACATAAAGGCTGTCACCATGTGAAACGTCCGTTGTTTCACCACCCCGATATCCCGTTTCGTCATATGTTGCTTTCTTGTAATCCTTTCCTTTGTTAATTACAATGTTTGGCTCTGTTGAAAAACCGCCTTCTTCTGTTCTGCTCTGGAAATTCCCTGCTTTAGCATACGCCATAAAATCAGCTGCTGTCAGCTCGTCTTCAGCTTTTCCCATTACTGCTGCGGCTTCAGCTTTTACCTGCCCTGCCGTCCATGCATTTGTATCTTCGCAGATCATAAATACCTCGCCTGCATTTTTATAGTCGTTTTTCACCTTGATTCCGGTCTGTTCAAGTAAACCGATATTGTTTTGTCCCGTATTACATCCACGCCATTCATACAGCGCACCCACACAGATTTTTTGATCAGATTTAAGTTCTTCCAGAGAATCATAAAACAGCAGTGTTCCATCATTCTCTTTCGCAGCCTGCATCTCAGCATCATTACTCCAGCCTGTTCCATCTTTCTTCGCCACATAGCGCAGAGTACACGTCCAGTCATCTCCTGCTCCCGTGTGATAGATCTCACCATTTGCATTCGACAGTTCAATTGCCGTATCATCAAATTTCACGAGCTGATCTGCCGCTATCGTATGATTATCTATATCAGATTCATCGACATCCGATTCGCTGTAAACAGTTGTATAGGCAAGAACTCCTCCTGCCGCAGCAGAGTCAGTTCCATTCCATTTTGTGGTATCCGTTCCATCACTTCCTGCCGTCCATTTCTTCCAGCTGCTATAGAATATTTCCTGATCGTGATTTCCTCCGCCACTTTTCATATAGCGGTTTAACACGCCTTGATCGTCATCCGAGGCCGTCTGGTTATCTGCTATTGTATTTGTTTGGCTGACTGCGCGCATATTGCAATCTTCCGCCTTGATTTCAATACTCCCCTCATCAAATCCGCAAAACTTCTGCAAGGTTCCATCTGTCTCATTCTCCCATGGCTGAATAACCGTAAAATTCTGTACTGCAAACACACCAATTCCCACTTTATTGTCACTCAGAGAATAAGTGTTGTTCCCATTGATACTGTGTTGTGGAAAAGAGTTCATATCAATCTCATAACCACTGACTGTAAACGAAAGCTTCCCGCCACTCTGGGTAGCTGTCCATGTTCCACTTTCTTTACACTGATTCGTCTTATCCCCATCATTCGCACTGCTATATGGGAAATCCAGATTCAGATTGCCGTCCGCCGTACCGTTTGTTGTAATTGAATACAGAAACGGCGTATACTTGTCTGTCACATTTATTTCCTTTTCCTCACCGCCAGTCTGTTTCACTGTGCTTGTAAGATTTACATCAAAGGTAAAATTCCCCTTTGGCAGCTCGATGCCTTTAATCCCTTTATCGTAATTTCCATTTCTAAGCTGGAGGCCAACGGTATAGGTTGCCGCCCATCCGGTTACTCTTTGCGGATTTCCTGCATTGTCTGAAACTTGATAATAGTTCTTAGCACTAATCTTGTTTGCCTTTAACTGGATATTGTAATTTGGTGCAGATGTAACAATTACCTTTTCAGGTGTCAGCGTCTTAGCGGGCTCATCTGTACATCCCTCAGCCCATGCTTCAATTATTGGCTGAATCTCATACCCTTCTGCTTTTCCGCCTACCTGTAAAAGAATTTCAACCGTAGCTCCGCCCGGAATCACTACACCCGTTCCTTGTGAATCCGGCAGTGTCCTGAAAAATGTATACTGCTTCTTACCATCATCTGTTTTGGATTCCGTCCAATCCTCTGCCCAGCTCATTGCACTTTGATCCAAAGTCAGCTCGTTGTCATCCGGTATTGTTACCCTGTATCCAACACGTCCGCTGTCGTAGCTCATATGAGGAACGTGTGACTGAACATTCGTCTCTATACTGTATTTAACTGAATCGTAAGAACGCACCCTGTTATTTGCATTGGTCTTGTCGTTACCTCTTTCATTGTTCTCATCAAATGGTCCGACACCCGTTGATATGCCGGTTCCCCAATCGCCTGTAAGCTTCAGTTCGCTGACATATGCTTTATCTTCAGATGGCGTCTGATCGGACTGATCACCATTTTCCTCATTCTGAGCATCCGGCATTCCCGGTTCATCTATTATTTCCGGTTCATCTATTATTTCCGGTTCATCTATTGTTTCCGGTTCTTCTATTGTTTCCGGTTCTTCTGTCGCATTCGGCTCGTCCGTCACCTCCGGTCCACTGACCAGTGCTGTTTCATCTGCTGTCGGGAATCCTTCCGCTAAAGCAGTCATTCCCTGCTGTGAACAAACTGCTGCAATAATCAATAAAATAGAAAGAATGCCCCTCATTCTTTTTTGCATTTTCAATCTCCTTTTCTAACATACTTAATGACACGAATTATGATAATCCGTTGCTATTTTCCTAAAGTTACATAAATACTAATAGATTTTATCACTATCTGTCTTTTATTTCGGTGCAACTTTTATGTTTTAGTGTCATTTTTTCATGTTTAGGATTGTTAAGCACATTTGATTGATCTATACAAAAGAAATTTTTTCCTTTCCGTGTTTTTATTTCCAGTATTTTTTCATGTACTCCTCAGCCATAGTATCTGTTATCTCAAGTTTTGTTTTCACTTTTTCTAATGTTTCTTCTCGAGACTGTCCTAATTCCTGACACGTTTCGATTAAAGCAAGCGTTCCTTTTCGTTCTCCATTTCGTTCTCCCTCAAGTCTTGCCTCTTCTCTCATTTCCTGCAATGCTTCACACATATTAACACTCCCTTCGTCACTTGTTTTTTCTTCCATGTACTTGTGAACTCCTTTCACGTTAGCCATAACTTCTATTGTCTTGCTGGTTTCCAGTGGCACATTTTCAAATAGTTTACGATTTTTCGTTACAAATTCTTCCAGTTTTTCTTTATCCTTTTGGTACTTCACAAATCCAAACACCATTTTCAAATCATCATCGTAACTGTCTAAATCTTCGATTTTATTTACTTCCAAAAGATTTAATCCATAATTTCCTATAAGTGTCTGATATGGCTTTAATTCTTCTGGCATATCCAGCATCTCATATATACTCTTCGGTCCATCCCATGGTTCGATACCATAATATACAACTTGTGTGAGCACAGGAATTAACTTATCATCCTTTGAAAATCGGCTCAACCACTCGTCGCCCTTTAAATCTTTCTCTTTTTCATGTCTTGTACGAATTCCCTTCAACTGCTCCCTATATTCATTCACATCATACTCCCATATTCGCATTGGCATTGCATAATGAATATTATTCTGATTCTCGATTCCAATAACAGCTACTTTCATTTTCCCATTATACAGTTTCTTGATGTCACGAGCGATCTTCGTACTTCCCTTTCCTGTGCTGTCCAACTCCGTCAGTTTTTTTGGATCAATCAATTTCTTTCCCTGAAAACTTCCGTGATTTACCACATCCGCAAATCGTTCTGGCTTTGACAGAAATGGATTAATTACATTGTCCTTCGTTCCCATAAAGTTCCCCTTTCTTTTGTCACAGAAAAGCGAATTTTATCGTTACATTTATTATACGAGACTTATCATAAAAAGCAACTCCATTTCCACTTTTCTGCTTTCATTATTCAGTTACATATACTTTGATAATTTGACCGATTCCGGTCGGATCTTACTTTAGATTATTCCGACGAACGCCTTGGAATAGAATCTGTATTTGAATAATACCACACGATAGGAATACATACAACCACTTTTTGATATTGCATCTTAGCTTATTACATTTTAGCACTTTTTATAGATTCCTTTATTTGCAGACAGAAAAATAGACTTGAAATCACAAATTGTAATTTCAAGTCTATTTTTTTACAGATGCTTAGATGGAATCCGCTGGGAACACGATCTCCTGCTGCTTTCTCACCTCGTCCATCAACGCTATCTCCATCAGAGAATTTTTCAGATAAGCATGATCGAATTCTTTTTCTTTGATCAGCCTGATCAATGCTTCCGTTTCATAAAACATATTATTATCGACCTTTGGAATATCCAATTTCTCTGTTTCTCCGTTTTTATAATAAATCGTCACGACCTCCGGGTTTTGGATTTCCTGAATCACCATACTGCCATTCTCACCCTGAATCTGGCTTGGTACGTTCGAATTGGTAATTTTGGAATACAGCAGTTCTCCCTGCATCCCCTCATATTCCAGTAAGATAGTTCCGGCTCCATCAACTCCGTTTGACAGCTTCAGGCTGCTGCTAATGACCGTATCGGGTTTTCCAAACAGTGCTACCATAGGATGAATGCAGTACACCCCGATATCCATCAGCGCACCATTCGAAAATTCCGGATTGAATGCATTTTCGATGATTCCCTGTTTGAACTTGTCATATCTGCTGGAATACTGGCAGTATTGAAACGATACTCTTCTGACCGTTCCCAGCTTGTACAGATTTTCTTTGATTGCCGCAAATCCCGGTGAGAACTCACTTCGCAGCGCTTCCAGTAGAACCACATTGTTTTCCAACGCTGTTTCCTTCATTTTCGTTAACTCTTTGCTATTCGATGCGATCGGCTTTTCGCACAGTACATGTTTTTTTGCCTTTAGCATCTGAATACTCTGCGGAGCGTGGAAGCTGTTCGGGCTCGCTATGTATACCGCAGCAATTTCATCACATGCTGCCAGTTCATCCAGGTCATCAAAGACCAGCTCTGCGCCATGCTTTTGTGCATACGCAAGTGCCTTCTCTTTGGAGCGTGAATATACCCCCTTCAGGTGAAAATCTTCCACCGTCTTCGCTGCCTCAAGGAACTTATCTGTAATTACATTGGTTCCGATTACTGCAAATTCAATTTTCATTTCAATGTTCTCCTCTGCCATGCATTTGTTCCTTTTATTATAAGCATCGCAGCACTTCTTTGCAACCCGTTTTAGCACTCAAATCGTTCGTTCATCTTATCAAAGATTCTCCCGCAAATGTTCTCGGATCAACTGCAAAAATAATTCCATGGCAGGGGTGGTCCAGCGATTTTTATGCCTGATACATAAAACCGGATTTCTAATCCCTGAGACAGGCGCAGAAAGC
>JAQUUC010000050.1:3321-18492 GCA_028694105.1 Hespellia sp. | reverse complement strand
ATGGTGAAAACGGCAAACCGGGTGGAATCCCTGCCCCTGAACCGGATTTTGTACACCGAGCTCAACAACCGCCGCCTGTGCTGCGCCGTGCTGGGCGCGCCTCCGGTGGAAAGCATTCTGCTGCGTGAGGGGCTTGACCAGATGCTCGCGCCGCTTTTATCGGACAGACGTTTTTTGAAAATTTCCGCTTCCTGTGTGGTGAATATGCAGTACATACGAGCCGTGACCGCAGACGGTTTTCAGATGTCGGACGGAAGGGTGCTGACGATTACGCGCGGCTTCTCCGACACCCGGCAAAAATACATGGAATATATTCTCGAAAGGGGGAGGACGTAATGAACGGATGGATTATTCTGCGTTACCTTCTGCTCAATGCCACAGGATTTACGGTTCTGTTCATCCTTTGCGACCGAAAATACGCTGTTAAAAAAACCCTTGCCATATTGGGTGTTGGATTCGCCGTAATTACTGCTGTTAACGTATTGTTACAGTATGCCGTCGGGCTGGAGCTGTGGGGACAGTTGTTTCCGTTCACCACGAATATCACGGGCCTCGTTCTCATGTTTTTCCTGTCCCGCAACCGAGGCTTACCGCTGCTGTTCAATTTGCTGACTGCCATACAGGTCGGTGGAATCATATCCCTCCCCGGAATCGCCCTGACGTATCTTGGCGGTGCAGTATGGATGGATATTCTGATCCGGCTGGTATTGACAGTTCCGCTTCTCTTTTGGCTGTACCGCGCCTTTCGTCCCGCTTACCTGTCCGCGCTGCCGCTGCTCGGAACGGGCAGCTGGGGACTGTTGTGCCTCATGCCGCTTTCGTTCTATATCATATTCTATCTGCTGTTAATGAACGGCGAAGCAACTCTAAACCCCTTATATATTGCCGTCATAGCGTTGGCACTGGTGATGATGATTGCCGCTTATGGGCTAATTTTCTTTCTGTTCTGTAAGTACAGTCAGGAAGCGTCGCTAAAAAACGACCGAGATATATTGAATATGCAGGTGCGGGCGCTTTATAACCAGGTCGACACCATGCGGCGAACGGAGGAACAGATACGCCTCTACCGCCATGATATGCGCCACTATACAATGAATATAGCCTCGCTGCTTCGAGGGGGCGATATAGAGGCTGCACTCCGATTCGTGGATCAGTTCCATGACAAGTTCAAGGAGCCGTCCATCCCGCACTACGGCAGCAATCCAACCATCAGCGCCATACTCTCCTCTTATCTGGAACGGGCGCAGGAGATGGGGGCCAGGATTTCCTTTCAGGGAGATCTGCCCAAAAAGCTGCCCTGTGATGAGATTGCCCTTGCAACGGTTTTTTCAAATGCCATTGAGAACGCCTGTCATGCTCTGGAAAAGCTGCCGGAAGGTGATGGCAGGCGGCTTGAAATCGTCTGCGTCAACGGGCCGCAGCTTGTCATTGAGATTGCCAACGCCTTTGACGGCTACGTGGAATTCGATGAGAACCATTATCCAATTACCCATGAAAACGGCCACGGGCTGGGAACCAAAAGTATTCTGGCTTTTGCGAAGGATAACGGCGCTTTTCTGGATTACAAGACGGACGGAAGCATGTTCCGTCTGCGAATACTGATTAATAAGGCGGATTAATATTTGTGCAACATTCCGATATTGTCTTTTTTGAATATAGTGATAAGATATTATATATCAAATAAGAAGGATACGTAAGCATGAATGTAGATGATAAAGAGTATACTATTGCAGATATCGAAGCACTTCCAGAAGGGGAGCGTGCAGAACTAATTGATGGCAAGATGTATATGATGGCTTCGCCGACGAAGATACATCAAAAATTACTAAATTATATAAACATGAAGTTCTATAACTGGATTGAAAGCAATGGTGGAGATTGTGAAGAATTTATTGCACCGTTTGCGGTGTATCTGGATGAATCGAAAAATTACGTGGAGCCAGATGTATTAATTGTGTGTGACAGCGATAAATTAGATGATAAAGGATGCCATGGGGCACCGGATCTGGTTGTCGAGATTGTATCACCTTCTTCAGAAAGAATGGATTATTATATCAAATTATTCAAGTATCGAGCAGCAGGAGTGCGCGAATATTGGATTGTGGATTCTGCGAAACAGCGTGTTCAAGTTTATGATTTTGAGAATAACGATATGGCAGAATATACTTTTTCAGATGATGTACCGGTTACGATTTATAAAGGAAAACTTACGATTAATATTTCAAAACTTTTTGAATGATAAAAGTAAAGTTTTGGGGTTGATATTATTTAACCTATATGCTACAATTATCGCTGTATATGAATAAAACTACGACGTTGAGAAGGAGTAGTAAGAGCCTATCGTTTTTAGAGAGCTGTCGGTTGCTGCAAGACAGAAACGAAAACCTCCGAACTCGCCTTTGAGTCCTTCTGTTGAACCTTGTTTAGTAGATAGAAGCGGGACTTCCCGTTATAGAAGGAATGAGTGCATTGAAACTGGTCATTGTTTTAATGAATAAGAGTGGTACCACGGAAGAACAGCCCTTTCGTCTCTTGATGAGATGTCAGGGCTTTTTTGTATAATAGGAAAGTTCTCTGAACTTCCCCATTACACAATAACCCTCCGGGGGATGCGCACTACGCGCAAGAAGAATATGGTCACTGAAGTGACCGCGCTTCGGCGCGAGAGTTTCGGCAAGCGAAACTCTTTTTCAAGCAAATCTGAAAATAAATGAAAGGCAGGATGATAAGATGGCACAGAAGATTGTGTACAATCACAAAGCAATTGAAAAGAAATGGCGTGACAAATGGGAAGAGAGCCCGGTCAATGTCAAAGAAGATGAGAATGGAAAACGCGAGAAATATTACTGTCTCGATATGTTTCCATATCCGTCAGGAAACGGACTTCATGTCGGTCACTGGAGAGGTTATGTAATCTCTGACGTATGGAGCCGCTACAAATTACAGCAGGGATATTATATCGTTCATCCGATGGGATGGGATGCATTCGGACTTCCGGCTGAGAACTATGCGATTAAGATGGGAGTACATCCTTCCAAATCAACAGCAGAGAATGTTGCGAACATCAAACGCCAGATCAATGAGATCGCAGCTCTTTATGACTGGGATATGGAAGTAAATACAACTGATCCTGACTTCTATAAATGGACGCAGTGGATTTTTGTAAAGATGTTCAAAGAAGGTCTTGCCTATGAGAAAGAATTTCCAATTAACTGGTGTCCTTCCTGCAAGACAGGTCTTGCAAATGAAGAGGTTGTCAATGGTAAATGTGAGCGTTGCGGAACGGAAGTTACCAAGAAAAACCTTCGTCAGTGGATGCTCAAGATTACAGCATACGCAGACCGTCTGTTAGATGATCTTGATAAGCTTGACTGGCCTGAGAAGGTGAAGAAGATGCAGGCTGACTGGATCGGAAGAAGCCACGGTGCCGAAGTAGATTTCCCAGTAGATGGTATGGATGAGAAGATTACAGTTTACACCACCAGACCGGATACACTCTACGGCGCAACCTTCATGGTATTATCTCCAGAGCATGCACTTGCAAAAGAGCTTGCCACAGATGAGACAAGAGATGCAGTTGAGAAATATATCCTTGATTCGTCAATGAAATCAAACGTAGACAGAATGCAGGCAAAAGAGAAGACCGGTGTGTTCACAGGAAGTTACGCAGTCAATCCATTAAATGGAGCAAAGACACCGATCTGGTTATCGGATTACGTGCTTGCTGATTACGGTACAGGCGCAATTATGTGTGTACCGGCTCATGATGACCGTGACTTTGAATTTGCGACTAAATTCGGTATCCCGATTGTTCAGGTTATTGCAAAAGACGGCATTGAGATCGAAAATATGACAGAGGCATACACAGCCGCTGTCGGCACGATGATCAACTCCGGCGAATGGAACGGTATGGAATCTTCGGAACTGAAAGAAAAAGCACCTCATATGATTGAAGAGAGAGGCTTTGGAAAAGCAACAACGAATTATAAATTACGTGACTGGGTATTCTCACGTCAGCGTTACTGGGGAGAGCCAATTCCGATCGTGCACTGTCCACATTGCGGAAATGTACCAGTACCTGAGAATGAATTGCCGCTTCGCCTTCCGGAAGTAGAGTCTTATGAGCCAACCGGAACAGGTGAGTCACCACTTGCCGGAATCGATGAGTGGGTCAACTGCAAGTGTCCTGTCTGCGGAGCAGATGCAAAGCGTGAGACAAACACAATGCCACAGTGGGCGGGCTCTTCATGGTATTTCCTGCGTTATGTAGACAGCCACAACACAGAAGAGTTAGTATCAAGAGAAAAAGCAGACGAGATGCTTCCGGTTGATATGTATATCGGCGGAGTCGAGCATGCGGTACTTCATTTGCTGTATTCTCGTTTCTACACAAAATTCCTGAATGATATCGGAGTCGTAGATTTCGATGAACCATTCCACAAGCTGTTCAATCAGGGAATGATTACAGGTAAGAACGGAATCAAGATGAGCAAGTCCAAAGGAAATGTAGTCTCACCGGATGATCTTGTAAGCGATTACGGCTGTGATTCACTTCGTATGTACGAGCTCTTTGTCGGACCACCGGAATTGGACGCAGAGTGGGATGACCGCGGAATCGACGGGGTATCACGATTCCTCAAGAAAGTATGGACATTAGTGCAGGACAGCGCAGAAGCAAATGTCACAGAGACAAAAGAGATGGTCAAACTTCGTAACCGTCTTGTAAAAGACATCACGACACGTCTGGAAAGCTTCAGCCTGAATACCGTAATTTCAGGATTCATGGAATACACGAATAAATTTGTGGAAGTAGCGAAGAAAGCCGGCGGAATTGATTTGGAGACATTGAATCAGTTGACGGTACTCTTATCACCATTCGCACCTCACATTGCGGAAGAATTATGGGAAGTGCTTGGACATGACACATCTGTATTTAAAGCCGGATGGCCAACATACGATGAAGCACTTATGAAAGATGATGAGATCGAAGTTGCTGTACAGATAAATGGTAAGACCAAGACGGTTATCACATTACCTGCAGATGTATCAAAGGATGATGCAATTGCAGCCGGAAAAGAAGCCGTTGCAGATAAGCTTACAGGAACGATTGTGAAAGAGATTTATGTGCCGGGAAGAATTATAAATGTTGTTCAGCGGTAAAATATTAAGATGAAGATGGCGCAGATAGTGGAAACATTGTCTGCGTCATTTTTTGTGTGAATATCTTTGCTTTGCGTCTCAAAAAAGTTAAATGAAATGACTTCGGGAATGATCTGTGATAGAATAGTGGCAGAAAGAGAAATCTTAATCTATAGAGATGAAATTCGGATTCAGGAAGATACCGAATATTAAAAAGTATGATTACAACAATAAAGTTAATAGTTGTCAAATACGAAGCTGTAAGGATGATGATATGACGATAAACGCATTAGATATAGTAAATAAAGCGGTTGAACTTGGCTTTGATAAGTGTGGAATTATTCCAGTTGAAATGATGGCTGGATATGAAGAAAAACTCAATGAACGGATTGAGCATTTCCCTCAAACAAAAGAAAAGTATAGTGCATTTAGGAGTTTTTCACATTTGCAGGACAATTATCCCTGGGCGAAAGCTGTTGTAGTATGCTCATTTTGGTATGGAAAGTATCGCATTCCAGAAGAATTAAAAGGATGTGTTGCAAAATATTATTTGACTGATGGAAGAAGAAATACGGAATAACAGGGATATAAAACCAGTGTGGCCTTTGAAAAATATCTCGGAGATTGCGGATTACAAGTTGCAACAGACAGAGATTTCGGCATTACCGCTTTGCGATGGGCAGCTATGCAATCAGGAATTGGCATTATCCGTAAAAATAATTTCTTTTATACGGAAAAGGGGTCATATCAATATTTGGAGGCATTTTTAATTGATGTACCGCTGAAACATATTGTTGAAAATAGTATCAGACCTTGTGCTGAAAAATGTAATTTATGTATGAGGGCTTGTCCAACACATTCATTAGAAGCACCTTACATGATGTGCAGGAATACTTGTGTTTCTTGCCTGACCACATGGGATGGATGGGATTTGAGAAAAGAGCCTTTGCAGAATAAGTTTGGGAAATGGATTTATGGTTGTGATGCTTGTCAGGATGCCTGTCCGCACAACAAAAACGCATGGCAAGAGAAAGAAGTATTCCCAGCACTTGAGAAGTGTTCTAAGCAATTGACATATTCCAAAATTGTACTTGCAGATTATGAGTGGATTAAAACTGTTTTGCGCCCAAAACTCTGGTATATTCCAGAAGGAAAAGAATGGAGATACAAGATAAATGCGTTAAATGCGATGCTGAATAATTATGTAGAAGAATATCTATCCATTATAAGGGAAGCCTGCGATGATGAGTATGTTGAAGTTCGTGATATGGCAAAATGGGTGCTTGAGGAACTTCAAAAGAGAAATATCAATTAAGCGACAAATTCAGTTTGCGAGGGAGAAAATAAATTGGAAATTGGTGAAATAGTATATGAAGAATTACTAGATATAATTGGAAAAAAGTTAGGCTATGACGTAAGCCAACGAAAAAGACTGATCAGGGAATGGTTAAACGTGGGTTTTTTAACTCAAATGGACGAAACAACATATACAAGATGATTCTATGTTTTTGAGAAGTTATTACACGGTACAGATTAAAATTCGATAGAGATTATTAAGGGCAATTTGAGAAAAAATCTAGATGCCTTTTGAACATGCAGCTCGCTCAATTCCAATTTATAGGGCTCTTTGAAAATAGAATATATGTTTGACATAATAGGAAAATAGCGGTATTATAATCGTATAAAAGGTGCTACCGATAGACGGTTAGCCCCGGTAATATGTTGGTAAAAATAACCGCCACGTTTTCTCAGGACATGGGCGGTTATTTTTGTGTCTTGTTACTCTTGCCAATCGAGTATCCAAGACCGAATGAGGTTAAGCAGAGACTAAGCACTGCAATTAAGTCACTGATTGTGAGCATAAGCAGTGGAAAACGATACCGACTGGTCAGCTGTTAGAAGCGGGATATCCTGTTTATGGTGTTAACGGCGTAATAGGTTATTATTCGGAATACAACCATAAAGATAGCGTTGTTGCAATTACTTGCATTATGACTTTGGAAGAGTTATTAGTGGATCGGCGCAGCCACAGATAACAAGGTAAGGATTAGAAAAGGTTAAACTTAAAATCTGTGACAAGAAAAAACAAAAAAGAATTGTTGATATTTTTCAAAAGGCAGAAGTGATCATTAATAAGAGGAGGATATTGTGTTACTTAATATAGCAGAAACATTTGAACTACTGTTTGATAAAAATAATAATGTTGCATACAAGGCATTGCAGGAATTGCAAAATGAAAGTGCTGAAACGGATCGTGTTTATCCTTATATGGATAGATTAAGCGACATGCTTGACAGTGATAATTCCTATGTTCGTACAAGAGGGCTTACACTGCTTGCCGTAAATGCAAAATGGGATAAGGATTACAAAATTGATGAAATCATTGATCAATATTTACGACACATAACAGATGTTAAGCCCATTACAGCAAGACAATGTATCAAGCTGTTGCCAATGATTGCAAAGTATAAGCCAGAATTGAAGAATGATATACTTTCTGCACTTTATAAGGCAAATATATGTGTTTATGATGATAGTATGCAGTCATTAGTTTATAAGGATATTCAAAAAGCACTAAAAGAAATACGAGGATTGTAAAAGCACAAATTGAAGTTGGAGAGGAGAAAATGATGAATAAGAAAATAACATCACAAAAAGTAGGACTGTGTTGTTCAATTACACAGATTATACTCAGTATTATTTGCCTGATTTATCATGCTGTAAATCATGAGAATATTTGGATTTGGATCGCATTTCTATGCTCTGGAATTTGTTTGTTAATCTCGAATATCAGCAGAAACAATAAAAAAGAAGATAATTAAAGAAGTACAACAAGGGCGGTGATGAACCATGGATATTGGAAAACAAATACAAGAAGCGAGGTTAAACGAAAAGCTCACACAGGAGAATGTAGCGGAGGCTCTGGGCGTGAGCAGACAGACAATTTCAAATTGGGAAAATGGGAAAACATACCCAGACATTGTCAGCGTTGTAAAAATGAGCGACTTATATTCCGTTAGTCTTGACTGCCTGTTAAAGGAGGAAAAGTCTATGTCAGATTATTTAGAGTATCTTGATGAAAGCACAAATGTGGTGAAAAGCAAAAAGAAGCTGGCAAAGCTCATACTTGTTGTTTTGTACCTCGCAATATGGGCATTTGCTTTAATCACCTTTTGGTTTTTTAATGACGGCTCCGACGCAATGGGGTACGGCGTTATGTTCTTGTGGGTACTGCTCCCGATAACGACATTTGTTCTTTCCGTACTAATCGGGAAAAACGGCTATTGGGGCAGGCTGAAATGGCTTTCTGCCGTTGTATTTGGTGTTATGTATATGCTTGCTGAATATGCAACTTTCAGTGTTGCAAACATGAAATCTTTCGGAAATGTTAATATGCCGGAATGGGGCATGATTTTAGGTGGGGGTATCGTGTCTGCTGTTGGTCTGGCAATCGGTGTTGGGATTAAGCAGATGAAGCAACGAAAAAAAACTGCATCACAGCCATGATAGGCCATCGCGCAGCGATTTTGTTCAATTTGAATTGACCGAGCTCTTTGAGCGAGGGATGCTTCTTGTTCGAAGGGCAAGAAGATGGAACTATAGATAACATAGAAGTTGGAGGAAAGTAATATGAGAATAAAATCAATAGATCCAGAGGATGACCAGTTTGCATATCGCTATGATACACAGCTGTTAATAGACAGAAGAGAAAGAGACTTAGATGAAGATGAAATTGCTGGATATATTACAGAGAACTTTGAAGGAAATAGTTTGATTGCAGCAGGTGATGAAGATATAGTGAAAATTCATTTTCATACAAACGAACCTTGGAAAGTGCTTGAATATTGTAATACTGTTGGTGAGATATATGATATCGTAATTGAGGATATGATAAGACAGTCGAATAATCTTCAAGGATAACAAAAATTTGAATTGAGCGAGCTCTTCTGCGAGCGATGCTTCTTGAATAATGTTAGCAAATGAGGTGGTTACAATGAGAAAAAAAGCAATAGTCTATCTTGTAAGAGTTCTTTTGCAAAAGATAATAGGATTCTCCTTGTATTTGGTCGGTGCTAGTTTTGTACTGACCTATGCCGGAAGCATCTATTTTATTTCCCTTTTTGCAGCTACGATGATTATTTCTTTGCTTTTATTGAAAGCAAACGAGGAAACACTTGCGCAAAGAGGGAAAACAGCTACGAGTTCCCCATTATGGGATAAAGTGCTCTTAGCATTATTCTGGCTGTTAAACTACTTTGTGGTTTATTGGCTTGCCGGTGTATCCGAAACAGAAGAACATCTAGGTATCGTATATTGGTGTGGCATGGTGACAATCTTTTTTGCAGCTTGGATTTCCACAAAAGCACTCTTGGAAAATACTTTTTTGGAATCCACAGCCAGAATCCAAAGCGATAGAAATCAAACGGTATGTAAAACGGGGCCTTATAGTATTGTGCGGCACCCTGCGTATAGTGGGTTGATTTTGAATTGTATCGGGCTATGTATGATATTTCCTTATGTGCGTGTTTGGATATGCATGGTAATAACGGCGTTGATCATCATTGTAAGAACGGCATTGGAAGATAAGATGCTTAAGCAAGGCTTGGAAGGATATCTTGAATACACAAGCCAAACAAAGTATAGGCTGCTTCCCTTTGTTTGGTGATTAAGCAGGCAAATCCCAGTTTCGCTGAACAAAAAAATTGAATTTGAGGAGGTAAGAGTATTGAGTATTGAGGGGCAGTTTAAATCAGAAGTTTGCAGTTATTGTCGCAGTTAAATAAATTTAGAATTTACAGAGGAGAAGTTGTATGGAAGAAACAAAAAGACCGACTGAAGAATTATCTACTTCAAGGGCAATATTGGGGATTATCTTTGCGATTACGATTTTGGTTATTGCACAAATTTTGGCGTTTAGCATTAGTGAAATTCCTCTTAATTTTGGCGTTCCCGGTGCTGTTTGCAATATAATTGCCGGAATTTTATATGTTGCATTTGCTCTTTTAGGAACAATGCTACTTAGTAAAAAGTTTTTGAAAATCTCTATGGTTGAAATGCGAATTCCTCGTATTCAACTGAAAACAATTTGGTTAATATCCGCAGTTCTTATGCCGATATTAGTATTACTTATTGCTGTGTTAGTAGGCGGTCATTGGCAGACAAATACTTTTGATACTGAAACTGCCTTAGCAACAGTTACGAGTGCTGTCGCCTTTTTTGGATTAGCAACTGGAATTGTTGAAGAAATTATTTTCCGTGGCATAATTATGAGATGCTTAGAAAAGAAATTCAATATAAAAGTTGCTATCATTATTCCCTCTGTTCTTTTTGGATTACTTCATATCTTTGGGAATGAGTTGGACTTTGTTAGCATTATTCAATTACTAATAGCAGGAAGTATTGTTGGTGTATTATTTTCGCTAATTGCTTATGAAAGCAACTCTATTTGGAATAGTGCAATCGTTCACGGTGTTTGGAATATGACAATTATTGGTGGGATTTTATATATTGGCAAAAGCGCAGACAGCGATTCGATATTTAACTTTGTTTTAGAAAATAAGTCATTTCTATTTTCGGGTGGAGATTTTGGTATTGAAGCGTCTGTTATATCTGTTTTTGTGTATCTGATTTTTATTGCAGTAGCAATCGTTTTATTGAAAAAAGGAAATCGTTAAAAGTATACAACTTCCAGCTTGTTCAGTGCGAACGGCGAATGGCAACTGTGATAGCTGTGCAGCAGCGTCAAGCACGGAAATATTAGGTTTAGATGTTGAGAAGGAGGAAATAATTATGTATTATGTACCAGATGGAACAACAAGATGTGGATATTATGAATGCTCGGAATGTGGAGAGCGGTTTTTGGATGTACAGATCGGACCAACGCTGGTCTGCCCAAGCTGCGGGGAGGCACCGGACATGGAGATTGGACCGGACGAGGAGATGCCGGAGTTAAAAGAAACCGCAAAATTACTAAAAATCATAGAAGGCGAAGACGTGGAGAAGATGGATGCACTTTTAAGCCTTGCCTTGACCGGCGGTAATTTCGAATGGATATAAGTGAAAATCTTTTTGCGCAATATGAAAAGTATATTAAATATTTCCACAAATTTTCTAATATTTGTGGTAAAATAGATTACGTATAAAATTGTACAAAACGGTGTAAGAGGGGAAAAATATGTGGAGTGATATTATTAACGAGTTCAGTCAAAATCCGAGAGATATTAAGACGGTACCGCTTCGCGGCTCTGGAATATGGTTTTACGTATATGTGAGACAGGGAAAATTATTTGTCAGCAAAGCAAAAAACCATAATTTGTCCAGCAAGTTATCGAATGACCGAGAACTGTATGAACGGGAGTATGAGAAGCTTTTAGCACTGTATCACCAGAGAGAGTCCGGTGAGAATATCTCGAAGGAAGCAGCAAAGGTGACATATAATCAGGCATATTGGTACGGTGTTTTTGCAGCGTTGGGAATGTAAAGCTTTTAACTGGATATAGTAAGTTCCGTTGGAGGAGCAAAAGGAATAACCTGTGTTTTACTTCAAATCAAGTGTGTAAGTGATAAGTGCTTACACGCTTTTTATGTAATAGGAATGTGTGGTACTATTGGAAATGGTATAAAACTATAACGAATGATAAGGAATAAATTTATGAGTATATTAAACGTAGAACATTTAACCCATGGATTTGGGAACAGAGCCATTTTTAATGACGTGTCCTTCCGACTTCTGAAGGGGGAACATATTGGGCTTATCGGAGCAAACGGCGAGGGGAAATCGACCTTCATGAACATTGTAACGAACCGGCTGACACCGGATGAGGGGAAAATCGAGTGGTCGAAGAATGTACAGACAGGATATCTGGATCAGCATGCAGTTTTAAAAGAGGGCATGACAATCCGTGATGTCCTAAAATCTGCGTTCGAACATCTTTTTGAGATGGAAGCACAGATGAATGAAATCTGTGACAAGATGGGAGAAGCAACGCCAGAAGAACTAGAGACGATGATGGAAGAGTTCGGAACCATTCAGGATTTGCTGACTGTGCATGATTTTTATATCATTGATTCGAAGGTGGAAGAGATTGGCAGGGCATTGGGGCTGGACGAAGTAGGACTGGACAAAGATGTAACGGAATTATCAGGAGGGCAGAGAACGAAAGTCCTGCTGGGAAAACTTCTGCTGGAGAAGCCGGATATTCTGCTTCTGGACGAGCCGACAAACTACCTGGATGAACAGCACATTGAGTGGCTGAAACGTTATCTGAATGAGTATGAGAATGCATTTATTGTCATCTCGCATGATATTCCATTTTTGAATAGTGTTGTCAATATCATTTACCATATGGAAAACCAGCATCTGGACCGCTATGTTGGTGATTATGACAAGTTCATGGAAGTATATGAGGTGAAGAAATCACAGGCGGAGGCTGCATACAAGCGTCAGCAGCAGGAAATCCGCGAACTGGAGGATTTCGTGGCACGCAATAAAGCACGAGTTTCTACAAGAAATATGGCAATGTCGAGACAGAAGAAGCTGGATAAGATGGACAAGCTGTCACTTGCACCGGAACGGGTGAAGCCGGAATTCAATTTTAAGACAGCGAGAACACCGGGCAAGTATCTGTTCGAGACGAAAGATCTGGTCATTGGCTATGAGGAACCGCTGTCGAAGCCGCTGAACATCAAGATGGAACGCGGACAGAAGATTGCGCTTGTGGGAGCAAATGGAATCGGTAAGACAACACTTCTAAAAAGTATTCTGGGAATTATCAAGCCATATGAAGGATTTGCACAGCTCGGAGAATTTCTGCACATTGGATATTTTGAGCAGGAGATGGCACCGGGAAATACTTCCACCTGTATTGAAGAATTGTGGAAAGAGTTTCCGGGATTCAACCAGTATGAGGTTCGTTCAGCGCTGGCAAAATGTGGTTTGACAACGAAACATATTGAGTCGCAGATTCGTGTACTCAGCGGTGGAGAGCAGGCAAAGGTGCGCCTTTGTAAGCTGATTAACCGAGAGTCAAATTTTCTGCTGCTGGATGAGCCGACCAATCATCTCGATGTGGATGCAAAGGATGAGTTAAAGCGGGCACTTCGGGAATATAAGGGCAGTATTCTGCTGATCTGTCATGAACCGGAATTTTATCAGGATGTAGTAGATGAAGTGTGGAATTGTGGCGAATGGACCACGAAGATCTGCTAATGGAGGAAATTACAAATGATATCATTCAGTGAATTACTCTGGCTTTTTTTCATTTACTCGTTCGGTGGATGGATATTGGAGACGGTTTTAGCTGCAATCAGACAAAAGAAATTCATTAATAGAGGTTTGATTACCGGACCGTTCTGTATTATTTATGGTCTGGCGGCTGTTTTGATTTCGGTCGGTTTAAAGGAACTTACCGGAATCTGGCTGTTTTTGTTTGCAATGGTGATTGCAACTGTTGTGGAATGGGTCGGCGGGCATCTGATTGAGAAATTCTTCGGAAAACGCTGGTGGGATTATTCGAATATAAAGCATAATCTGGACGGATATATCTGTCTGCCGGTATCGCTTGTCTGGGGTGCATTGGGATATGTAACTGTAAGATGGGGAAATGGATTCATTCTCGATGTATTGCTGCTGATTCCGGAACTGATTCAAAATATTATCATATTTACGCTCTCCGGACTCATGGTGCTGGATACACTGGCGTCCTATCTGTTGCTGACAGGCAGGTCAAAACAGCTCGAAAAATGGGAAAAAGCCAACAACAATTTTGCAAGAGTCAGCCACAAGCTGGGAAAATGGATTACATACCGTATAGAAAAGCGTATCTTCAAAGCTTATCCAAAGACGGAAGAACCGCAGTCAGAGATTTATGTAGATAAAACACGATTTGCATATGGATGCAGCTTCTATAAGATTGTTCTGCTCTTTTTTATAGGCGCATTTCTGGGAGATGTTGCGGAGACGATATTTTGCCGGATAACAACCGGGGGATGGATGAGCCGGAGCAGCGTGGTGTGGGGGCCGTTCAGTATTGTGTGGGGGCTTGCGATTGCGATGGCAACACTGATGCTCTATAAATATAAGGATCGGACCGACAGTTTTCTATTTGGAGTCGGAACTCTTTTAGGCGGAGCGTATGAATATCTCTGCAGTGTGTTTACAGAGATTGTATTTGGAAAGGTGTTTTGGGATTATAGTAAGCTGCCGTTCAATCTGGGGGGCAGAATCAATTTGTTATATTGTTTTTTCTGGGGAATAGCCGCTGTACTGTGGTTTAAAAAGCTTTACCCAGTAGCATCAAAATGGATTGAGAAGATTCCGAAATTAGCCGGAAAAATGATTACATGGCTGTTGATTGTATTTATGTGCTGCAATGTAGCGGTATCCTGCATGTCACTGATTCGTTATGAAGAACGTGAGAAGGATGTGAAAGCAGAGAATACGATACAGATCTGGCTGGATGAACATTATAATGATCAGATGATGGAGAAAATCTATCCGAATGCGATTACAGTAGACAAATAAGTTTCTGTCGGGTTCGCTGCAAAAGGAGCAGATACCTGATAGCCGTCTGACTTATGTAACCGCATGAGCAGAGCGATATTCACTTGGGCTGCAGTGATAAGATTTTTTGAAGGTTTCCGCAAAATAGCTTGCCCCGGAAAAACCAACCTCGAAACAGATTTCGGAAATGGTACAGTCTGTAGTCAGCAGTAACTCCGTGCTTTTCTTCAAGCGGTATTCTGTCAGATAGGAGAACGGTGTCTGGTTGGTGTATTTCACAAAAATATGTGTGCAGGTGGTTTTGCTGATTTTCCCGGCAAGACTGATTTCTTCCAGAGAAATCTTCTCGGTATAATGATTACTGATAAAATGAATCATATCTTTTAATATTGTCAGGTGCTGATTTCTCGGCACCTGCTTTTTTTCTGTATGACCGGATAACAAAAATAAATTCTCCCATATCTGAAAAAGTACCTCCTGTGTTTTTAATGCAAACAGATCAGAAGAAGTCAGTACTAAAATATCCTTGA
>JAQUUC010000050.1:0-3311 GCA_028694105.1 Hespellia sp. | reverse complement strand
TTGAGGATGTGCAGGATTTGCTGTGCGTTTTCATCCTGCTTCTGGAGTATCAGATAAGGAACGCAATCATTTTGCAGCACCGGCAGGACGAAATGCTGCTCAACATAGGCGGAGGAGCAGAGCAGCAGAGGGTGAAAGAGAACGCAGATAAAGATACATTCCTGATGTTCCGGGGAAAAACCGTAATGAATCTGCCGGGTGTTTACAAATAATCCTTCCCCGGCATGTAAAATAACCTGTTTCCCATTGATATTGTAATACATTTCTCCTGAGAGAATATAAATCAATTCGATATCGTCATGCCAGTGACTGATAGCGGCGTAATTGGGATAAGTCGATAAAAATCCCTGACGTACATATACCGGAAATTCGGATTTGTTGTAAGCAATTTTTTCTGAATCATCGCTGTTTAGATTAATCTCAACCTGCATCTGGGTGTCTCCTTTGATATTGTTATATGATTATGCAATATTTATATATAGAAAATGCAATTTATTAAATATAATTATATCATAAAAAGTTGAGAAATAAAAGAACACAGCAGAGCTAAAAAGGAGGATGCAACAATGCGGATTGAAGGAATATCAATGTATGTTGATGATATAGAAAAGGAAAGCAAATTCTTTGAAAAATATTTTGACGGAAGAATCATGGAGAAAGAATGTAATCGGGAGGAAAAAATGGAACTATGCCGAATCGCATTTTCCGAGGGAGTTCAATTGGAGCTGGTCACTCACAGAAATGTGGACGAGATAGCCAGAAAGCTCTATCTGGGATATCGGCACATGGCAATTAATGTAGGCAGCAATGCGAAGGTTTTTCATATCACAAAACGGATGTGTGAGGATGGTTATGAAGTCATGGCAGAACCACAAAAGACGAGATGGGGATACCGGAGTTATGTTATGGACGGGGAAGGCAATGTCATTGAAATTACGGCATAAGAACCTCTTCTAAAAAATGGCACACTTTTCAAGTGCCAATTCTATTTATCTATAAATTGTTTTTTTTGTTCTGATGCAATATGATAAATATAACAAGAGAAAAACATTGCAATGGATTTATAAAATCTTGGAAAATAAGGAGAAAGGAGACTGTTATGAATTTTACACCAAGACAGGTACAGATTTTATATCTGTTAATGAAAAGTTCCAAAACAATTTCGAAAGAAGAGTTATCCAGTCATCTTCAGATTAGTAAGCGAACGCTCTTCAGAGAATTGAAGGGAATGAATCAAGAATTGGAAAAATACAACCTGTATTTGGATAGTCAGTCAAAAAAAGGATTGATTTTATCAGGTGAAGAGAAAGACAAAGAAGAACTTTTATTCTGCCTTGAAAAATTGCAGTCTTTTGAACCCCGAAATAGAAATGAAAGACAGAAAAAATTGTTAGGTTTGCTGATACAGAATGAAGAGGTACAAAAAACATTTTATTATGCCAGACTTCTTGGGGTGAGTGACGCAACAATCAACAATGATATGGAATATCTGCAGCCGTGGTTTGAAAGGCTGGGGATTCATCTGGTAAAACGGACCGGATATGGAACGGTGCTGGAGTATCGGGAAGCCGATTTCCGAAAAATGATGATGGCATATATGCAAAAATATCCGGAGGAGGAGATTTTAGGCGACGGTATTAAGGAATGCGTGACAGCAAGTCTGGCAGGCCTGTCAGAAAAACTCATGGAGCAGTTTACTGTGGAATCTGTGAGAAATCTGATCCTCTTTTTGGAAATTGCAGTAAGCAGGATAAAAGAACAGCATGTGCTGAAGAATGAGGCTGCAAAAGCCAAGTCGGATGAGATTTTTCAAATGGCAGAAGAGATAGGCATGCGGATGGAACAGACCTTTTCCATTGAGTGTCCACCCGCGGAGATCGCGGCGGTCTGGATTTTCCTAAAGAGTGCCACACGGCAGAAAAGCAGCAGTGAAGAGTACATAGAGGTTGCAGGAGAGCAGATTTCCTTAAGAGAAATGATCTACCATTTAACGGATGTGTTTGAACCGGAATTAAGCTTTGAATTAAAAACGGATGAAGTGTTCATGGATGGTCTGATGACGCATCTGCGACCGGCGATCACAAGGATGCAGCATGGAATACCAATTCAGAACACATTACTGAAAGAAGTACAGACAATCTATCCGGAGGTATATGAGCGCTCCGGTGAAGCGGCAAAAAGACTGGCGGAGCGTTTGAAATGTGAGGTTTCGGAGGAAGAGACCGGGTATCTTGCAATTCATTTTGGCGGTGCGATTGTACGGATTCGGGAAAAGAACCGAAAAAGAAGACGGGTCGATATCGGAGTCATGTGTGCAAATGGAATTGGCATTTCCAATCTGATTGCATCCAGATTGCTACAGTATTTCGGTGACCGGATTCATACGAAGACGCTGACGATTCAGGAACTGCCTGCACTGAAGAAATCAGATGTAGATTTTGTGGTCAGCAGTTTTGAAGTGAAATCGGATACGATTCCCGTGATACAGGTGGAACCAATCATGAAAAAGCATGATTTTGAGCTGATTGACCGTTATGTGGAATCTCTCTCGGTGCGGGAAAAAGCAGTGGAACCACAGGAAGATAAGGGAACCACATTACATAACGTACTGCAGATTACCAAAGAAGTCGATTCTATTCTGGCAGATTTCCGATTCTTATACAGAGACCGGGAAAGTACTTTTGAGGAAATCCTGCTCCAGATTGGAGATACATTTGGCAGGACAGAGCAGGACAGACTGGAAATCGTGAAGGATTTGCAGGAGCGCGAGGCATTGTCAACACAGGTGATTCCAGAATACGAGATTGCATTTCTCCACTGTCGTACAGATGCGGCAGCAGATTCGAAGATGATGGTGATTCTTCCGGAGGGAACGTGTTTTACAGACCCTTATTTTGAAGGAACACGGGCAGTCATCGTGATGCTGATTAACAAAAAGGATGAGAGAGAAACGCTGGCGATTTCAGCAGTCAGCAATGCAGTATTTAGTGAAGAAGCTTTTCTTGAGGATATTAAATCTGGAAAAGAGGAATCGGTGAGACAGCAGATGGAACAGGTCCTGAATGAATATTTACAAAAAAATGTGAGTGAAATCTATGAGCAATAGGAGGAAAAAAGATGAGTAATTTATTTGGAATTCGTTTTGAGGAGGAGATGTCAGACTGGAAGGAAGCAATTCGACTGGTGGCTCAGCCTCTTTTAGAAAATGGATGTATCGAAGAAAGATATATTGATGCGATGATACGCAATGTAATAGAAAATGGACCGTACATTATCATTATGCCCGGGCTTGCCATGCCTCATGCAAGACC
>JAQUUC010000089.1 GCA_028694105.1 Hespellia sp. | reverse complement strand
TACAGCATCTGATTCCGTATTATCTGCACCAAATGTTATTCGGATGGTTCCTTCTGCATATTCGTCAGGAACTTTGACTGCCTTTATAACGTGTGAGACCTGAGTATTTACAGAATCACATGCCGAACCGGTTGAAATGCAGATACCCATCAAATCGAGACGGTGAAGGAGCATTTCTCCATCAGCCTCTCGAAATGAGAGGCTGACATGTCCAGGCAAATGATTTTCAGAACCGTTCCGAATAAAATCAAGCCCAGATTCATGCAGAGAGCGAATAAGAATGTTTTCCAATGTTCGCAGTTTCTTTTCTTCTTCAAACATTCGCTGAGTATTTAACTTTAGTGCAGAAGACATACCAACAATGGAAGCAATATTCTCTGTCCCAGCTCGATGCTTTTGTTCCTGTGAACCGCCATCTGCATAAGAATGGATATTCACACCGTTTTTTATATATAGAAAACCGATTCCCTTGGGACCATTGAATTTATGAGCGGAAGATGAAAGTAAATCCACGCCCAATGCATGTACGTCAATAGGGATGTGACCAACAGCCTGCACTGCATCTGTATGGAAAACTAATCCATTTGCATGTGCAACTTTGGCGAGTTTTTTTATTGGCTCAATAGTACCGATCTCGTTGTTTGCGAACATAATGGAAACAAGACCAGTATGTTCAGATATCGCATTCTCAAGAGAAACCGGGCATACCGTACCGCTATTATCAACCGGAAGATATCTGACCTTAATTCCAAGCTCCCGGATTGTACGACATGAGTTCAGTATGGCGTGATGTTCTATCTGTGAGGTAATGACTTCATCTCTTTTTGTTGGCATAAACAGAGAAGATTTTATCACCCAGTTATCGCTTTCCGTTCCTCCGGAAGTAAAGTATATTTCATCTGGTGTAGCACCTATACATGCAGCTATTGTTTCACGAGCGGACCGCAGTGCCTCTTTTGCCGGTCGGGAGAAAGAATAAGGTTGAGAAGCATTCCCATACTGGTCATGGAGATACGGCTTCATGGAATCATACGCTTCCACACATAATTTAGTTGTGGCTGCATTATCCGCATAGATCATAAAGTTTCATCTCCTTAGTTAGTCAAAGAGAGTACAGCCCTCGTCTTTGAATTCCTCGATTTTGTCGAGCAGATCATCAACGGTGCAACCGAGATAATCTGCAAGGCAATCCATGCAATAGTAATTTGTAATATTTTTTCCTAACAACTTTTTGTTAATCCCAATAGTATCTTTATTGAGATCTCTTTTGCCGCAAACAATACACTCATATCTCATAGATCAATCCTTTACACTGAATGTCGGCATCTGCTTATCATCATTTTTATATTCCGAATCGAGAATAGAAAGTTGCCTCCATATAATTTTCCGCATATTTACTGCAGGCCTTAAACAGTAATGATTAAAGATCCTTCGATCCACATCATCAACAGAGCGAACATTAGGAAAAAGGAGCTTCAAGTACGCAGTTGCAATACGCTTCACTGCCTCAGTGTGTCTTACATACGCATTGCCTGAAACTTCAACGATTTCATCTACAATGGCTCGATAACTTGCATCATCCCGCAACATGTGAAGCACTGTACAGAAGTACTCTGTATTTAAAGCCCATCCGGAGACTTTCAAATTATCACTCATCTTCGGGATGTCCCATCCTTTGATGAAACCATGAATTCTGTCTACGAGAGCGCTCTCCTGAAAAAGAGATGGCAGTTCAGAGAACATGCTTTTGTATTCATCCATATTATCAATGGCAATATTTCCGAGGAGAACAATCCCGGCAGAAGATTCTCCTTCATACCCGCCAATATTAAACCGACCGCGCTCCATATAGCCCTGCATGATGGAGCGCATTTCGTTTACATCATTAAATGTTACAAGTTTGACTTCATCAATTGCGACATAATCTGTCCCTACAACAAAGCCCGGCGTGTGCCTGCTGGTGTCGTAAAACATTTTGGCACGGGTGATTTTACCACCGTCTGTCAATGTACCGTATTTGCTTAGATTTCCGAAGACGTAAGATTTTCCCGTGCCTTTCGGAGCAAGCTCAAGAAGGTTTAACCTCTTTTCCAGAAACGGAAGAAGTCTCGTCAACATGGCGAGTTTTTCATCTTCAGTATTATACCCAGCGGCGTTGTAGTCGATTGCACCGAGAAGAATATCTATCCATTCCGCTGTGGTGAATTCGGAACGTACATCTTTGTAATAATCAAGGTCCGCCACATACGGACAGAAGTTCGTAAAACCGGTCATTTTAATTTTTCCAGTGATTTTAGGTTTTACGGTATCATCAGGAAGACGATAACCAAGTTCAATTACTCCCCAAGTCTCCTGGCTTTTTGTAAGCTCATCCTTATATTGTTCCCAGACGGCTGGCTCGATGATAGTTTCTTTGTTTGTCACGCCGAAGTCAGGAAGAGAAAACGAAATTTCCCCGGTTTTAATATCAATATCCACACTGATTTTTGTAAGAATTTTTACGCGCTCGTTTTCATAAGTAATCCGATTTTTTATGCTAAGCCATTCCTCTTTTTTAGGAAGATATGTTTTTACAAAATCGGTTACTGCTTCAATGTCATAATCACCATTGTCATCTTCAAATCTTTTCAGGACCCAGTCCCTGAGAAATGACGGCAGTTCAAGCGAGGAGAAGAAATTACTTTTTTTCAAGTCCTTATAGACAACCATATCCTCAAAGCATTCGCGTAGCTTGTCCTCCATATATCAAATCCTCCTACAGCAAATCGTTCACTTGCTGACCTTCGCGTTTAACAATAAGCGGAAGCTGCTTGGCAATTTCATTGTCACCGGAATAGACATCTACAGCATATATTCCTTTTTTCTTTATATCCGGCATTTCAACATGATAGTAACCGCCATCAAGCGGGGTAGCATCATAACGTTTTCCATTGATCTTAACATAAACATTATTATATTTCTCCGTGATAAATATTTTGAGTGCTGCTTTCTTGCGATAGCTGACTTCTATTTCCGGTGTTTTATAAATGTCGTCCATTTCCGAATCGACAGGCATAATATAGACTTCGATGCTCTTATCAGAATATGTAAGCTTTATGATGGGCACACATATTTCTTCTAAAGTTGCTCCGCCATGCACTTCGACATTTGCTTTTCTACTTCCTTTGAATCTATCATAGTTTGCCAGTGCCCAAAACTCTCCTGCATCCGTAGCATATTCCGGCTGAATGTCCACATTGCTCTTTTTGCAGCATCTTCCTGAATGTTCGCCTTTCTCGGCCATTTCCCAGACATTTTCATGGTCGTATAAAACAACTAGGCGGCTCGCACCGTGGTCTGCAATCATGACAGCCTCGTCAATGATTCCATTCAGAAATTTTGTCTTTATCTTCACCAGAACATCGTGGATTACTTCAAGTTCCTTCATAAGGTGGATGGGAAGTTTTGAATTCTTGTAGTAATCAAAGTTGTATTTTCCGTGATGCTTGATATCGTCAATGTCCTTTATAGATACGATTTGATTCTGATCCCAACCTTTGAGAAATTCTTTGTTCTGGCTTGTGATCGAAGGAAGCTCGCAGCGACAAACAGTGATGTCTATATGCAATTTCAGCTCATTACATACATCCTTGATGTAGCTGAGATATTCCACGCCCATTGCGTCCATAAAATAGAGCATGGCATTCTTCTTGGGAAGCTTTTCAACTTTCGATGATCTTGGATCAAGGATAGAGTTGTAATCACGGTTCTTTGCCTCCTTGAGAACCATTTCATAAAATTCCGGAAACAGTGTGTTTATAACCTTTTGATATTTATAATCATCAAAATAACGATTCAGAAGATCGTTTTTGAAATCGTACGGTTTCAAATAGGAATAAAGATCCGGATAAACTTTTTTCAATATTTGCAATAAATCAGTACGGTT
>JAQUUC010000088.1 GCA_028694105.1 Hespellia sp. | reverse complement strand
AGGCCGCCGAATATGCGGCGACGATTGCGGTCGGCTGGCGCTTTGCCTATTCAAATGATACCTATACAAAATCGACTCTGCTCCCCCTCGCGGAGACTGCCGACAACGAAAACCCCATAGATGAGGATAGCTTCTATGTTGTGTCCCCCAGAGGTGCTATCGGCTTATGCGAGGACGGCGAGGACATCGACTGGCAGTTCCTCCCTAACCCGGACACCGGTGAAACCCTACCAGATACCTATGCCGCTACCCCACAGGTCAACTTCTGTTCCAAATGCGGAAACGCTGTCACACCGGGCGCACGGTTTTGCGGTAAGTGTGGAAATTCTTTGGGGTAAAGTATTCTTGATAGAATAGTTGTTATTATATTTGAACGGCTCCTCATTTGTGGAGTCACAACGGTAAAAACCACAAGTAGCAGTGCCGGTGCTTGAAAATCAAGCTGCTGGTACTGCTTTTTTTATACCGCAATTTCTCAATAAAATGAGGGATTATGACAGCCATCTTACCGAAAATATACGGAACATTGCGGCAAACCATGGGAAAAGGTCAGATGGAAATGTAAGAAATATATTTACAAGAACCGAGTTCTCTGCAAAAACCTGTTTTTTACCGAGGATGAACTAAAAGGCGTTTTCATATCTGCAGTAGGAAAATTGATGTCAAAGAAGTATTTACTGGATGAGCCAAAGAAAAGGCAGCCAATACTAAAAAGTGCGGAGCTGCAAGCAGCAGAAAGTCGGATCACAGAGCTTGAAGAACAGGTACAATTCTCCTCCAAAGAACTGGCACATCTTATATTCAAACGAGCCGAAATGACCTATCAAGCTTCTAAGATAGATGATTACGAACCATGTACACAAAAAATCAAAGAATGTCTGCAAGATATCCGTGAGCTGACAGATTTCGATGAGGAACTATTTAAGGCGATTGTAAAGAAAATCATAATTTATCACGATGGCAAGGTGGAAACAGAATTTATCAACGGTCTAAGAATCAGTGAAATTTTAGAGTATAAACGAAAGGATGAGGGCGATGGCAATACAAAAAAAGACGGTGGCGATTATACCACCGCAAATGAAATATGATAAACAACTTCGGGTGGAGCAGAAAACCTTGCGTGTAGCCGCCTACTGCCGTGTAAGTACTCTTCTAGAGCAACAGGAAGGAAGTTATGAAGCACAGGTAGACTACTATACCAATAAAATAAACAGCAATCCCAACTGGAAATGTGCGGGGATATTCGCTGATGATGGCAAAAGTGCAACAGGAACAGCAAAAAGAGATGACTTTAATGCTCTAATAAATGCCTGTATGGAAGATAAAATAGACTTGGTACTTACCAAATCAGTCAGCAGATTTGCAAGAAATACGGTAGATGCCCTACAAAATATCCGCAAACTCAAAGAGAGAAGTATCCCAATCATCTTCGAGAAAGAGGGTGTTAACACCATGGAAAGTGGTGGTGAGCTACTCATCACGATTCTAAGTAGTCAAGCCCAAGAGGAGAGCCGCAACATCAGTGAAAACACCAGATGGGGGCTAACCCGAAGATTTGAAAATGGGCAGATATCAGTCAACCATAAAAAATTCCTTGGCTATACAAAGGATGAGGATGGCAACCTTGTAATCGTGCCGGAAGAAGCCGTAATCGTAAAACGGATTTTTCGAGAATATCTTGAGGGCAAAAGCATTATCAAAATAGCAAAGGGGCTTGAGGCCGATGGCATACTAACGGTAACAGGACTTAACCACTGGCATCCGGGAACCATCGACAAAATGCTCTCAAATGAAAAACTGTGCGGAGATGCCTGTATGCAGAAAACCTATACAGTAGATTTCCTCACCAAGAAGAAGGTCAAAAATGACGGTTACGTCAGACAGTACTATATCGAGGACAATCACGAAGCCATCATACCCAAGGAGCTGTTCCATCAAGTGCAGGAAGAAAAGCTCCGTAGAACCTCCCTCCATAAGGTAGCGGTAACCCGAAAGAAAAATAAAGAAGAAAAAGAGAAAAGCAAATACAGCTCCAAGTACATCCTAACGGATTTAATGGTCTGCGCCGAATGTGGACACGCCTACCGCAGGCAGATATGGTCCAAGTATGGAGATAAAACAGCTGTGTGGCGATGTGAAGATAGGCTGAAACAGGGCAAAAAATCACGATGCCAGCACTCACCAACCATAAAAGAAGCGCAGCTCCATGATGCCATAATGACAGCAATCAACAGTGTGGTAGAAAATACAGGAGAATTTATAGGCATCTTCCGAGAAAATGTCATAAGGATCATCGGCAACTACAGTACCCAAGGAGTTACCACCGAATACGATGAGCAAATAGAAAAACTACAACAGCAAATGCTCACCCTCATCGAAGATAACGCAAAGCAAGGGGCTATCAGCGAGGATTTTGACGAGGAATATCATCAACTGTCAGAGAAGATAAACGAGCTTAAAACAGCGAGAATCCAAGCAGTACAAGCACAAAAAAAGGCAGAAAGCTACAAAGAGCGTGTAGAACAGCTAGACAAGGCAATTACCACGGTAAACCCACAAGTGCGAGAGTTCGACCAAGACCTTGTTAAACGGCTCATATCCTCCATCAGAGTGCATAAGGGTATGAAGTTGGGAATACAGTTTCACTCAGGGATTGTGGTTAAACAGGAAGTAGACTACTATGAATAGGCAATGAGAATAGGAGTAGGGTGTATTCCCTGCTCCTATGATAGATTGCCAAGACTAAAGCCTTCGGGGGTTTCCGAGGGTTTTATTGTTGGCAGTCGATATATTATTTCTGAATAACATGTAAAATTATGTACAAATCATTAGTTTGGTGTTGAATATTGTTTGGAAAAGTTATACAATTATACTAACAATGTTGTTTTTATCGTTGTTCTGTTTAGGAGGTATAATTGTGCTGTCAGTTAATGAATTATTAAATATTGCAAAGAGTGAACTTATAAACCTTAAGGACGGGGAAATTTTTCTTGTTCGTGATCTCTTTAAAGGCTACGAATGGAATAGAATTTCTCGCAGCGACCGACTCCTCCTCGGCACCTTATTCCTTAACTATATCAAGAATGATGATGTAGGGGTTGTCCCGATAGAAAAGACTTCGTCAGGGCAACAGAGATATAAAAAGCAAGATAGTGGCGAGGGGGGAAAATAAAATGAATACTATTCCTTTACCATCGGTTGAAGCGCCTCAAGATACTAGTCGCATTTTTGATGTATCCATCAAACCATTGGATCGATTAAGGACTATTGAATCTGGAGAATTCGAAGATATTGTCTGCCAATGGGCCTCTGGCTATTTAGCTAACAGTGAGAATTATAAAAATGTAGCACAATTGGGAGGATCAAAAGATTCTGGTAGAGATATTGTGGCTTATTTAGATGATACAATGCAAACATTTGATATTTTTCAATGCAAACGCTATAAGGAACCGTTATCTCCATCAGTGTATATGTCTGAGTTTGGAAAGCTGTGTTACTATACGATGATTGGGAAGTATAACATGCCTAGGAAATATTTTATTGTGGCTAGTAATGGTATTGGCCAGGATTTAAGGGAGCTAGTAGAGCATCCGAAAACGATAAACTCTCAGTTAATATCAACATGGGATAAGTATTGCAAGCCAAAGCGAAAAATAGTGGCGGAAGGATTACCTTTAACCGATGAAATAAAAGATTATGTGGAAAATTTTGATTTCACCATTGTTTCTGAAATCTCCCCTCCAACTTTGTTGGAACAGTTTTCCACAACAAGTTGGTATAAATATCACTTTGGTGGTGGACTACGGCAAAGACCTCGTGTACAAAAGCCACAGGATGAGCTTGAATCTGATGAAGTGACTATGGAATATGTGTGCCAGCTAATGCAAGCGTACTCTCAACGTGAAAAGAAAACAATTACAGATATCCGGTTCCTTATCTTCCATATTAAAATCCGCCTCGGCTAGCTGGAGTTTGAAAATATACGGTGCTTCCTCCGGCAGATCGGGAAGGTGAACGCCGTCATAGATTTGGTTCATAACACCGGAGCC